>JAFDGW010000005.1 GCA_019309115.1 Deltaproteobacteria bacterium | reverse complement strand
CCGAACCGCTATGGGTGTTGCCTCCCAGTCTTCCTCCGAAAAAGGCAATCCCAAAGCTTCTGCGCTTGATGAAATATCAACGGTGGATGCTTTCTTCCGCTTCAACAATCTTCTCTTCTCAGACCACTCCCACCTATCACAAAGCCCGCTCACTGTATACAAAAATCTGCAATGCCACTGTCGTTACCCTGTGATCTCTTACCAAAACTCCAGAGCGAATGGTTCGTTCAGCCAGATTGCTGTTGGGCTCAACCTATTATTGGCCAATGCACAACATCTCGTGATCGCCTACACCATTGCGCAGATGTATTGCTCAATGGTTGCTAGAGATCATTGGGGTCAAAAAACCACAGGGGTTTCTTTTCCACTATGTCCAACTCATACCCAAGTGCATCAAGTGTTTTTACCAGGACAGCAATGGTTACCCGTCCTACAAGTCCTCTTTCAAGATTAGAAATGCTCTGCCTTGACAGTCCTGCTCTATCAGCGAGCTCTTGTTGGGTAATACCTTTCTTTTTTCGTATCTCTCTTATTTTGGGGCCTATTTTCCAGAAGTCCATCGAAAGCCTCTCTGGGCAGCACCTTAAAATCTTCCTTTAGATTTCTACATAATGAGAAATGAAAAATGTTCAACATTGTTCTGCCCACAGAACTGAAGCCCGGATTATCTTTCACGTAGTCTGTAATTTCGTTTATTGTTTTCAGAACGGCGGTTTCACACTCTTCAAACAATTCGTACGCTCTATGCTCATTAATCAAACAATACTTAACACCAAACCGCACGAGCTTCTTTTTAGAAACCCACACTTTCTTTCCGTACATTGTTAGCGCAGGAATATCACTGCGGAGATACACAGCAGTGCACACCACATCATAAGCAGGTGCAAGACGAAAGTTTGTAAAGTTTTCGTGAGTTATTCCAAAGTTTTTTAAGTGAGCGTCCCCGTTTTTCAGCAGGTAGTTCATTACAACGAGCCTGAAGTACGTTTCGAGGTCAATTTCAGGTCTTGACGATATTTTGTGTACTGCCTTTGCAATTTGTTCATAGGAACCATGGTATTTGGTGTTTCTATTCTTTCCAAACAGAACGCAAAACTCCTCAAATGCTTTAAACGTATCGCCTGCGTAATCGAATCTTTCGGTTACAAAAAGTCTTTTATCTCTGGAAATCCAGAAGCGAGGAGTGGGAATACCTGCATATTGCAGTGCCTTCATACAGAAGTACTCATTCTCAGCAAGACATGGAAACTCTGGGCCAAATGCTTTTACAATATAATCGCAGGATGCAATACGTGCTTTGTCTGTAAGTTCCGCCAGGACTTTTGGTTGCATTCCTGAAACTGCCGATCTGTGCAAAAACGCCTTAACCAGACGTGAGAACAGATCTGGATCCTCGTTTTCTATCACGTCTTCTAAAGTGAACGTATGTAATGTCTCTTTCGGCAAAGAGCTCTCAGATGTCTCATAGGTCAGCCACCCAGATATGTTTGGGGCAAGCGATGAGAAAATGGTGAAATCATCTACCCTGCTCAGTCTCTTCCTGAGGAGATTGACCAAGACCTCAAACAAATAACCTTCTGGGATGTTCATGTCGAATACTGGATGCAGGTGTATACGAGAGACGTAGCTTTCGTGAGAAAACGGCATGGTGATGGAAATCGGGTTATTGCTAAGGTAGTTAAACACAAACTTATATTGCTCTTCGACGTAATGTAATTCTCCGCTGAGCTGTTTATTAGCATAAACCCTTATCATTCTTTCATATCCTGCATATACTGGATATGTTAATTTAGGTTGACATTACGTTGTATACATAACAATTTGTCAACCAAAATTAGCATACATGTTAGCAACACATTAATTGTCCGGTTTTTGTAGCACATAGATTGTCCGATTTTAGGTTGTAGCGATGGCGGGGGTGGAGGTGTTTTCTATGTGCCATCGGTATTACTCCTCGTTGGTGGTGCTTAATAAGGGGGCGCCGAGAATGGGTCCGCCATGTAGCCCGTCGGAGGTGCCCCTCCCGCAGCCGATTTTTTATCCTCTTCAATGCCTGTGAGTGTTCCATCAGCCGTGTATTCTGCCAGCTTTCGTGGACCATGGAAAACAGCCATACCCCCATCAGGATATCTATGCACCCTTACTCTTGCTTTGACATAATGCATCCGATAAGCATTGGGAGGAATTTGTAATTTCATTTTTTGAAAAAATACACAGTTGTCGTTACCCACTATCCTTTCATTATGTGCTCTCGACAGCATCGTGATAAAGAAGAGCCCATTAGCCAGAACACTGTAAGAAATGTCTTTAAGAGAACAGCGGCTAAGGCAGGACTAAGAACCATCCGCATCCACGACGCAAGGCATACCTACGCTTCTTTGCTGCTGTCAAGCGGCACGCCGGTAAACTATGTTAAGGAGCAGCTGGGACACTCAAGCATCAACATGACGGTGAACCGTTATGGTATAAACTTTACTCTGGACGGTCCACCCCCTGTTAGTGTACTTGATCGGTTAGCTCACAACCCAGACGCAAAACACAATATAAAGGAGGAAATTAAACCGTGAGTTACAGGAAAAACATAAGAATATGGTGCCGAAGCGGGGACTCGAACCCCGACGGGCATACACCCACTAGATCCTGAATCTAGCGCGTCTACCAGTTCCGCCACTTCGGCATAAAACATTTGATCCCAAGCTGACTACAAAGTATTTTATGGCGCCCGTGATGTCAAGATTTTGTTACAGTTCGATGAGGAAAGAGATATGGAAGTTATAGAAAACAGTAGAATAAGCTTGGGAAAGTTCTGCAGTCCGGTGGTAACGATTGGAAATTTTGACGGAGTCCACAGGGGACATCAGGCGCTTATCAAGAAAGTCAGAGAAAAGGCTTCGGAACTGGGCGGAGAAAGCATCATCATAACTTTCCATCCTCATCCCGTAGAAGTGCTTTTTCCGGGGAAAAAGCTTCATTTCATCACTCCATATCGCCAAAAACTCGAGCTCTTCGAAATGTATGGTGTTGACTACGTGTGGGTTATACCCTTTTCAAAAATGTTTGCCGAAATCGGTGCTAGAGATTTCATTCGAGAGTACCTTGTCGGAATGCTTGGGATAAGATGGATTGTAGTTGGTTACGATTATCATTTTGGAAAGGGGCGAGAGGGAAATTTTGAATTGCTTAAGGGGCAAGGCAGGATTTATGGTTTTGGAGTAGAGTCGGTTTCTGAAGTGATGATTGGGGGTATTGTGGTAAGCAGTACATCCATACGTAAGCTGATTCAGGAAGGGCAGGTCAGAACTGTGGCAAATTTGCTTGGCAGACCTTACGAAATTCGAGGCCGCGTTGTCCGGGGGCGGGACAGGGGAGGTCGTCTTCTTGGCTTTCCAACGGCTAATGTGGACATAGGTGATTATGTTCCTCCCAAGACAGGGGTGTATGCTGTGGAAGTTGTCGTTGATGGAATTACCTACAAGGCAGCAGCAAACTACGGATTGAACCCGACCTTTGGAGACACAAGACCAACTCTGGAAGTACACATTATCGATTTCGACAAATACATTTATAACAAACTTATAACGGTCAGGTTTATTTCCTACATAAGGGGTGAAAGAAAATTTCCAACCGTTGACGATCTTATTAACCAAATCAAGCGAGATGTGGAAGCCGTGCGCTCAATATTAAGCTGATTCTTTTTCCTTTTGTTCAAATTGTTCGTAAAAGCAAATCATTTCCACCCGTTTTTCAAGTTCGTAGATTAGTGGAGGTAGTGTCGATCTTTCTATCGCAGACACGGCTACTGCGCCGTATTGATCTGCCAGTTTTCTGGCTACAGCCGAGGGCAGCCTATCCATTTTGTTAAAAACGAGTAACTCAGGTTTATTGTGCAGATCCAATTTTCGCAGGATTTTTCTGACCGATTCTATGTGATCCTCGAACCTGGGGTTGCTTACATCAACCACGTGCAGCAACAAGTCAGCATCGTGGAGCTCCTCCAGAGTCGCAGCAAAAGCATCGAGCAGCTCGTTAGGCAATTCATTTATAAAACCCACCGTATCGGTTACGATAACTTCAAAGTCTTTGGGGAATCGTAACCTCCTGCTCAGGGGATCAAGAGTTGCAAAATACTGATCGGCAACGGGTGCATCGCTTCTGGTAAGAGCGTTTAGCAGAGTAGATTTTCCCGCGTTCGTATAGCCAATAATTGAAATAACCGGCATTTCGGTGCGGTTTCGCCTGCGTCGTTTTTCGTACCGATTCTTGCGAATTTCATTAAGTGCCCGTTCCAGATGGGCAAGTCGTTTCTTGATTCTTCGACGATCAATTTCCAACTTTGTCTCACCAGGTCCACGAGCGCCAATCCCGCCGGTTAGACGGCTCAGCGCATCGTCTCTGACATTTAGGCGCGGCATGAGATAACGCAATTGAGCCATTTCCACCTGTATTTTTCCTTCCCTACTTTTGGCACGTTGAGCAAAGATATCTAGAATCAGCTGAGTCCTGTCTACGACCCTTAATTCGGTAGCGTCGGTAAGGGCCTTTACCTGAGATGGGTTTAATTCCCGGTCAAATATCAAAAGATCAACTCCGTGCTGAAGCGCCCGCACCATTATTTCGCTGAGCTTACCTTTTCCTATCAGAAATCTGGGATTAACCTTGCGAACCCTCTGAACGACGGTATCAACAATTTTTATACCCGCGGCGCGAGCCAATTCTCGCATTTCGTTGATGTGAGAATCAAGATCAGTGTGATCACGATCGGTCACTGCCACGAGCAATGCCCTGTCGGAATCAACCCGGGCTTCCATGGTTGAACGGTGTCGTTCCAGTTCCTCTTCGATTGATTCAATAAGTTCGGAAAAATTCACTGATGCATCACTGCATGGCACTGGGGGCAATGTTACCCATTGAGGTGTATTTTCGTTGGTGGAATTTCTACCAGGGAATATATGAGCAATATAAATCTTACCCGGCCCTCCGTGATTGTCCACACCGATTGCTGCCACACAATCAAGACGCAGGAAAACAAGGTCCATAAAATCGTCCTGTGTAAGTGGTTCGCCCTTAATGTGAGTGTGAACAAGGCGTAGTCCTCGAAGCCTACTCCTACCTTCACGACTTTTTGGAAGCTCCGGAATGAATACTGACCGTGCATCTCCGACGATAACCATCTCAACCGAACCATCTCTACCGATGAGACAACCTATCTGTCGGCCTGTTTCATACGACCATCTGGCCAGATCTCTGGCCATGTCATAAGAAACTAATTGATCCTTCGGTACCTTGCGACGATAAAGATTTTGAAGTTTCTGACGTATTGAACTTTTGAGTCCGGTAACGTTGCCGTAAATTTTCTTAATAGGCACCCTCCATGATTATTTGTCATGGTTAATAATCGTCGTCATCATCTTCCTCATAATCTTCAACCTCGTCTTCGGAATAGTTATCATCAATATAATCATCAGCAGGTGCGATGTCTTGAGCTTCGGCTAGCAAGGTAGTCAATGTTCTCAAGAAATCATTAAGAGTTTCGGATAGATTGCGCACAATTTGGCTGTATTCCAGCTTTTTGGTTGAGCTCTTGGCCTTTTGCATCTCCTTCAATGCCAACATCAGTTCATCACTAAGATTCTCTAGGATACTTTCAAATGAATCCAGTATTTTGTCGAACATTCTGAATCCTCCTTTTAAAGGTCTAGTTGCAGCGCATATCAATCAAACGTTGTACTTTACCGTTACTGCGAGGTAGTGCGTTAGGTTCTACCAGTTCAACGATTGGCGTAACCAGAAGCTCGCTACGCAGTTCTGAGGCTATCTTTTTCTGAAGCCTCTGAAGGTGACGCATATCTTCAACAAAGACCTTATCGGTAACCTCAACCTGAACGATCATCTGATCTATCTCTCTTTCTTTCTTCAGTATAATCCTGTAGTTAGTGCCGACTTCAGGTATAGACATCAACACCTGCTCCACCTGAACCGGAAATATATTGACGCCTTTTATGATGAACATATCGTCAGAACGCCCCTGAATTCGGTCAATGCGCCGATGAGGTCGTCCACAGGGGCATTGTCCGGGAATAATGCGAGTTAGGTCTTTGGTACGATACCTTATGAGTGGCATTCCTTCCCGGCTCAGCGTTGTAAGCACCAGCTCGCCCAGCGTTCCCTCAGGGACGGGTTCCAGCGTATGCTGATCCACAATTTCCATAATGTAGGCGTCTTCCCATAGATGCATTCCCTGCTGATATGTGCATTCGAAGGCAACGCCGGGACCGTTCATCTCAGAAAGGCCGTAACTGTTGAATGCCTTTATTCCGTAAAATTCTTGAACCCTTTGCCTGACTTCTTCGGAGTACGGTTCTGCCCCGAGATAACCAATTCTGAGGTCCAATGATTCTCTGGGATTTATGCCCATTTCATTAAGCACGTCCATAAGACGTAGGGCATAGCTTGGTATTATATGAATAACATTGGTGCCGAAATCCCGCATGAGCTGTATTTGTCTTTTGCTATTTCCAGCGCCGGAAGGGATTGTGAGCAGGCCGATTTTTTCAGCTCCGTAGTGAAAACCAAGACCTCCGGTGAACAATCCGTAACCGGTCATGTTCTGAAAAACGTCCCCGGGTCTTGCACCGGTCATGTACATACATCGGGCCATCAGCTCAGCCCAGGATTCTATATCCTTCCGTGTGTAAAAAACGGCCGTAGCCTGACCGGTAGTGCCTGACGACACATGAAGCCTCACCAGCTTTTCTTTTTCGACGGTCAGGAAGCCATAGGGATACCAATCCCGTAGATCCTGCTTTGTGGTAAAGGGCAGTTTGGTTATGTCGGAGAGGCTTTTTATGTCTTTTATGGAAATTCCGGTTTCTTCAAATTTTTTGCGGTAAAATGGCGATCTGGAAGCTCTTTGTACCGTTTCCAGGAAAAGTTTTTCCTGTAGCGCTTCCAGCTTATCTCTTGTTATGAGTTCCCTTTCCGGATTCCAGCACTCAGTATTCATGGTCTCTCTCATGAGCTAGATTTTCAAAGCGGGTTAGTTCTGCAAAGAACTTCAGTTTTATATCTCCTTGAGGGCCATTTCTCTGTTTTCTTATCAGTACTTCCGCGATACCCTTGTCATTGGTATCTTTATTGTACACTTCATCTCTGTAGAGAAAAATAATAACATCAGCATCCTGTTCGATCGCTCCTGATTCTCTGAGGTCTGCAAGCTGAGGCCTCTTATCGTGGCGATCTTCTACTTTACGGTTTAGCTGAGAGAGAGCAATGACGGGTATATTCAGCTCCCGTGCTAGATGCTTGAGAGATCTTGAAATTTCAGAAATTTCTTGCTCCCTACGTTCAAACTTGCCGGGTATGCGAATGAGCTGAAGATAATCAATGATAACCATACCAATACCGTGCTCTGACATAAGTCGCCTTGCTTTTGCCCTCAGCTCAAGCGGCGTTATATCAGACTGATCGTCTATAAAGAGCGGGACATTCATGAACTTTTCCCCCGTTTCCATAAGTTTCCTGACTTCCTTCTGGCTCAGGAACCCCGTTCGGATCTTGTGTGAATCAATACTCGCTTCAGCGCACATCAGCCTCATAGCGAGCTGTTCTTTACTCATTTCCAGCGAAAAGAAAACCACAGGTATCCCACTTTCTAACGCAACATTTCGGGCGATGTTGAGGGCAAAAGCCGTCTTCCCCATACCTGGTCGTCCGGCTACGATTATGAAGTCGGAATTCTGAAAGCCAGCAGTTAGCTTATCAAGGTCGGTAAAATGAGAAGGAATACCTGTTATCAGCCCCTGGTTGTTGCGGTAATTTTCAATTCTAACGATGTTCTGTTTAACCAGTTCTTCGATGGGCGAACAAGTGTCCTGAACCCTTGATTCTGAAAGGGCAAATATGGCTTCCTCTGCTCTGTCCAGGATGTTATCGACGTCGTCCTGATTTTCATAACACCAGGCCACGATGTTTCCAGACGTGTTTATAAGGCTCCTCAGCACGGCTTTGTCCGCTATTATGCGGGCGTAAACTGGGGCATGTTCCGACGAAGGAACCCTCTCGGTCAGTGACGCCAAGTATGATACCCCACCTATCGCTTCAAGTTCGTTCTTTTCCCTCAGCTTGTCCAGCACCGTTATCAGATCTATGGGTTGGTTTTTCTCAAAAAGTTCGGTGATGGCTCTAAAGATCTTTCTGTGAGAATCCAAGTAAAATTCGTGGCCTTTGAGTATCTCGAGCACGGACGGCAAGGCACTCGAATCTTGAATGAGGCCACCGAGCAAAGATTGCTCGGCTTCCTTACTGTGAGGCGGAACTCGCTTAAGCTCGTCTTCAATCCCGCTCATTGAACCTTTTTACTCTTCGCTTTCGACGATCACCCGAATTTTTGCTTGGATGTCCGCTTCTACCTTGATGGGCACTTCATATTCACCAACAGCCTTAATCGGTTGATCGAGCAGAATATTCTTTTTATGAAGTCCGGTGTAACCCTGGGCTTCCAGTTCTTCCAGAATGTCTGTAACCGTCACGGAACCGTAAAGTTTTCCTTCTTCAGCTACCTTTCTTTTCATGGTCAAGGTTACTTCGTTCAGCCTTTCGGCAAGAGACATCATCTGCTTACGGATTTCTTCTCTTTTCTTGGCCAAAAGCATTTTACGATGCTCAAGCTGACGGATGTTTTTGCCCGTGGCCGGAAGGGCAAGACCCCTCGGAATAAGGTAATTTCGCGCATATCCTGCAGCCACACGGACAACATCACCCACTGTGCCAAGTGATGGAATATGTTCGCAAAGGATAACCTCAACAGCCTTCATGTCTTTCTCCTTTCCATATTGATTTTGCGAAAATCGAACCATACGTCAAAAAAGCCCACAAATACAACCACAAGTGACAGGTACTGTTGGGTTATTATCAAGATTATTCCAAGCACCTTCAACCATGGTGGTAGGGCAAGTTTGGCGGCCAAAAAACCTGTAACGGACAAGCCTTGCAGGAAGTAAATTACGCCCAAAACTATCAGGATGTTCAGTACGATTACCCTTACCGTCGGAACGAAGAGAGCCGCAAAGCCACTCAGGATGACAGGCCACACAAGCCAGTCAGGGGATCTCCAGAGGATACCGTCTTTCCAATCCGGGAAAGGAAGGCTTTTGCGCCGTGAATACCGGTGAATCCCGACGGAATTAACAGCGCCTGCAAATAGCAGAGATCCCAGAGACGCTCCGGGGAGTAACCTCACCACAGTGTGAACCGTGTTCTTTATTTGTTCGTAGAGATAGGGACGATCGACTCCTGTTACGCCCGCTTCCTTTAAAACCTCTATCAGATATTGAAGTGTTCTTTCCTCCAACCTATCGAAGATGGACCCTTCCGGACTGTGGTGATGATACCAGAAAAGTACGGCACCCAGCACGAAAGTCAATCCCGATGCAAGACAAACAGCAAACTCCCTGCTGAAAAAGCTTCTAACACAATGGCCTAACACAATCCCCATGATGAGAAACATTGCAAAATAAGGAAGAGCGTGGAAGCCGCCAACAATGGCAAAGATAAGGATACTCAAGGTAAAAGAACCCAACGGTACAGCATAGCCTCGAGGAACACCCCACTGGTAAACGGATAATGAAGATGGTATCGGAGTCAGAAGACTCAGAAAAACCCCAACCAGAGGAAACCACACGGCAGACCCAAAAAGGGCGGAAGATAACACAATCCACCCTCCCGCCTGGGTCATATCAAAAGGGACTTCAGGGAATCCCCTGCACTGCCTGTCAGATCCACTGCGTGCTTCCATCTGGCAAATTTATATGGTGTGCAGTGTTGTGTAAGGCAGAAGCGCCATCTGGCGGGCTCTTTTTATAGCCCTGGTCAACTCTCTCTGATGCTTCGCGCAATTGCCCGTGATCCTTCTGGGAACTATCTTTGCACGTTCTGTGAGGAAGTTTTGCAAAATTGAAGGGTCCTTGTAGTCAATTTTAAGACTGCTGTCGGCACAGAAACGACAAACTTTTTTGTGTCGGAAAAAGCGGCGGCGCTTTCTGATTATTTGTCTTGTTACCGATGCTGCCATGGCCTATTACTCCTCCTCCTTTACTTCCAATCCAGATTCTATCGTATCCTGACTCGCGTTTTCCACCGTTTCGGCTTCTTCGCTAGTCTGATTTACCCGTTCTTCTTCAGCCGGCTCCTGTGGCTCAGGTGTCTGATCTTTGGTTGGGTCGTACCGATCTTCCAACTTCACCGTGATAAACTTGAGAACCCTATCGTCAATGCGCATGTTTCGTTCGACTTCTAAGGGAAGTTCAGAATCCCCGGCCATTTCCATCAGGAAATAATGTCCCCGAGTTCTTTTCTTCACCGGATAAGCAAGCCGCTTTTTTCCCCAAGATTTGTAGGTCAAAACTCGGCCGCCTTCGCGCTCAACAATTTCACGGAACTTCTTTTCAATGCTTGTCGTCTCTTCGTCGTTCAAATCCGGATCCACAATGAAAAAGACTTCATACTTCCGCATGTACATCAGTTCAATC
This sequence comes from Deltaproteobacteria bacterium, assembly GCA_019309115.1. GTDB lineage: Bacteria > Desulfobacterota > Syntrophobacteria > Syntrophobacterales > Thermodesulforhabdaceae > JAFDGW01. The sequence continues at coordinate 75,274 of JAFDGW010000005.1, read as the reverse complement.
CTCCTTCCTTACGGGTTAATCAGCCCCCTTTCCATGGAAGGGAGCAAGGAAGTTACTCCAAAAGCAGGTTCAGCTAACACGATGAACAGACACGGTCAAGAATTTTGAAGAAAGACTCGTTGAAAAAACGCACGATTATAATGCTCCCTTGGACGACGGAATTCCATGGTAGAAACCTTCCATGCGTGTTGCAATATAAAGGCTTTTCCCTAGAGCCTTGAAAAGTGCTTCAACTATGTGGTGTGAGTTTGATCCGTAATGCACAATTGCGTGAAGTGTTACGCCACCGTGTTGCGAGAATGCCCGCAAGAATTCAGGAACCAACTCAGATGGCATGGCGCCTATCATTTCCCTCAACGGTGGAACTTTGTAAACCAGGTAGGGTCTTCTTGAAAGGTCAATAACAACCTCTGCGAGGGCTTCATCCATTGGGACCTTTGCGCTGCCGTACCGGTTTATTCCGGACCGATTTCCAAGTGCACCATCTAGTGCTTTGCCAAGGCAGATTCCGACGTCTTCAACCGTGTGATGAGCATCCACGTCGAGATCGCCCTGTGCCTTGACCATCAGGTCGAACTTTCCATGCACTGCCATAAGAGTCAGCATATGATTGAAAAAGCCAATCCCCGTGTCGATAGTGGCAGTTCCCTTGCCATCCAAGCATAACTCAACTTCTATCGTCGTTTCAGCCGTTTTCCTCTGGACCTTAAACTCCCGCATTCTGCAGTTCTCCGTCAACAAGATTCAGGATTTTCTCGGTATTGCTAGCTTCCAGCCATCGAAAACCCGGTTCCTTCCGAAACCATGTAAACTGTCGTTTTGCGTAACGCCGAGTTTCCTTTTTCACGGTTCTTATAGCATCGTCGAGGGACATGTGTCCATGCAAGTAAGCTACTGTTTCTTTGTATCCGAGAGCCTGCATTGATTTCAGTTCAGGACTGTAGCCCATTTCCAGAAGCATCTGGACTTCTTCTACAAGGCCGCAACGGAACATTTTTTCCGTTCTGTTGTTAATGCGCTCATATAGCTCTTTTCTATCTCGCGTCAAAAATATCTTAAGTGATCGATAGGGTCGGTCAGAAAAGCGATGCTCTTCCTGCCATTGTGAGAGGGGTTTTCCAGTACTGTGATATACTTCCAGTGCCCTTAAGATACGCTGCCTGTCATGATGGTGGATTCGCCTGGCAAGCAAGGGATCCACTTCTGTCAGTTCACCGTAAAGTTCGGAAATCCCCCTTTGTTTGAGTTTTTCTTTAAGTTTCTTCAGGACACTTTCATTTCTGGGGATCTGACCGCATATACCACGCATAAGAACTCTTATATAAAGCCCTGTTCCTCCAACAATAAGAGGTACCACACCACGATTCCACAAATCTTGGATGGTAGCATCAGCGAGTTTCTTGTACATGCCAGCGTCGAAATGTTCATCAGGGTTCACCACATCTATAAGGTGATGACGAACACGCCGCTGCTCCTCTTTGTTCGGTTTTGCGGTGCCTATGTTCATGTATCTGTAAACCTGCATTGAATCAGCATTGACGATTTCCATGCCAAATTTTTCTGCCACGGTTAGAGCTGTTTCGGTTTTACCTACAGCGGTGGGACCGGCTATGACTACTACGAATGGTTTATCTGTCATGATTTATTTGCTTCGTGCGAACATTTTAGAGAGTTCCTTGGATCCCAGCCTGAGCCAGATCGGACGGCCGTGAGGGCACGTAAGAATCTGTTCCTGAGAATCCATTTCCTTCAAAAGCCACCGTACTTCACTGGAGTTCAGCTTATATCCTGAACGGATGGCTCGATGACAGGAGAGGGCTTTCACGAAGGAATCGACAATAGCGCTTCTGTTTGATTCTTCGGAAGCGACTTTGATTACGTCTTCTACAATTCTAGCATGGTCATAGTGTTTTGCCAGGGCTGGCACGCTTCTTATTACGGCCGTATCATGATTCAACAGATCAACATCGTAGCCAAGGCTGAGAAGGATGTCTCGGCACTTTTCAATTCCCTCGGCTTCTTCCGGTGCAATCCTGAACGTTATGGGCTGTAACAGCGTTTGGCCGGGCACGGGCAGGGAATTTCGTGAAAGCCTGTTATATAAAACTCTTTCGTGAGCTGCGTGGAAATCAATAATGACAAGGTCGTCTTGCTGCTGAAGAATAATATAAGTGCCATCAATTTGTCCTAGATAGTTCATGGAAGAAAAGAAAGCACCTGATGCAGAACTTTGGTATTCTAACACCTTTGATGCCGTCTTTGCGAGTGTTTCTTGCTTTTCTTCGAATACCGTAGGAGAGCCATACATGTGGAGGTTGTGATTCTGATGAGCTGAAGCAGTGGACTTGCGTGATCTCAAGTTGAGATCAAATCCTTTTAAGGCTTCAAGTACGGCTTCCTTGACCACAGCTACCACATCCGCCGGGTGTCGAAATCTCACCTCCCGTTTGGTGGGGTGTACGTTCACATCAACAAGGTGTGGATTCATTTCCAGTTGTAGCACGGCCACCGGGTAATTTCCTTCGGGCACATAACCTGCGCATGCTTCTCGAATTGCGCGGTAAAGCAGCGCATCCTTTACAGGACGTCCATTTACAAAAAGATAAATCATTTTGGAATTGGGCCTCGAGTGCCTAGGGTCGGCAATGGAGCCATACACACGGTAAGATCCTGCTGTTTTTTGCAGTGGACAGAATTTATCCGCTGCATCATTACCAAGCACTTGAAAAATTCGCATTTGCATATTAGCCACCGGTGGATAGTCATAGAGCCTTTTACCAGCGTGGTTCAGTCGAAAATGAATATCAGGATGAGCCAAGGACAGTTGTTTAAAGCAGTCCTGAATGTGTAACCTTTCCGTGGCTTCAGATTTCAAAAACTTTTTCCTAGCCGGGACGTTATAAAAAAGATCCTGGACAATGATTCTGCATCCGGTGGGACATCCGGCATCGGATACGGAGATGATTTGCCCTCCTTCGATTTTTATTTTCGTTCCCGTTGTTTCAAAATCAGTTTTTGTGGTGATTGTCATTTTACTGATGGCAGCTATGCTTGCCAGCGCTTCACCACGAAAGCCGAGGGTCGTTATGTTTGCGATGTCCCTAAAGGAAGAAATTTTGCTTGTGGCGTGTCTTTCTACTGCCAGCAAGGCATCTTCTCTGTCCATGCCTTCACCGTTGTCTGCCACTTCCACCAGCTTTACACCGCCCCGTTCGAAGTTAACCGTTATCCTAGTAGCACCTGCATCGATGCTGTTTTCAACAAGTTCTTTTACCACTGCTGCCGGCCGTTCAACCACTTCACCGGCCGCTATGTGATTACAAAGCTCGTCAGAAAGGATTCTAATTTTACCCATCAGTTACCACCATTTCGCACCGGTTTTTTCTTGTTGATTTCACCGGGCTTTTTACCTAAAATTAGTGAATACTTATGAAAGCTGTAAAAATTACGGCAACAACTAATGCTAAAACATTCCAATTCAAAGAACAGGTACAGTCCCATGCCGCATGATTTTGCCAGCATTGATAACGTTGTCAAGTTTCTCGCCGATGTACTTGAAGCATACACGGTGGCTCTTTTTTTCCATAATCGACAAATGGGAGACATCTATTGTGTCGGTCATTGCTCGCTGAGTAAGTATTTTAAAAGTTATGAATCCGTTCCCCGTGATCGATCCGGGCTACTCGGCCAGTGTTTTGAGCACAAGCGCGTTGTGCACTGTGAAAAAATCGGCGAAAAGCCAATCCATTCCATTATGCCTTTTTATTCAGAGGAGGAGAAGCTAATAAAAGCACTTTGTATGTGTCCTCTGCAACAAGGGGATTTTGTTCTTTATGTCGATACCAAGCACAAATGGAATTTCAATCGAAAAGAAACTTTATGGATTCAGCAGGCGACCAAACTGATTGAAGACGCTCTCAGCCGCTTGGATGCGAGGGCCGAAAGGGAAGAATATGCAGCTATTCTTCAGTTTTTTTATGAAACTGAGACCATAATATTGAATGGTGAAGATGAGGATCGAATCAATTTTCAGTCTTTTATAGAAAAGGTTGTAGAATTTGTGGGAGGATCAGGCGGTTTTCTAGTTTCTCGAAAGTCGGGGAGTGAATTTTTTGAAATAGAAACTACGGCGGGTAATCTGGAAAATCTGAAGAAGCAGCGAGAATTGCGCATAAGCGGTGGCTTCGTCGGATGCTTGTTTGAAAGAAAAGACTGGATCTTCGTTCCCAACCTTTCCGAACACCAGCGCATCCAATATGTGCTTTTCCCTGGGGAGCCGTTATCCAGAAAAGGGTCTTTTCTTGGGTTGTTTGAATCTGCGGGTGGTGTGGATTGGGTGCTGGGACTGGTTAGTGAGGATGGATTACACCTGAGCGCGGATATACTTTACGGAGTAAGACGTATCTTTCGCCATCTGGTTAGATCCATTGAGCGCATTGAGCTGAGGAAATCTTACGCTGAAGTTATTCACTATGATCAGAACACTGGGCTTTTAAATCCAAAACCCTTTCAAAAATTATTGCAGAAAATGTTTCAAAATACTGTGGCGCAGAACACTTCGCTCGGGTTGGTTTTGATTCAATGGGAACCGTACCTAACTCTTTGCACAGTCACCACACCAGAGCTTCTCGGCCGGTGGACAAGGGAGATTGCTCGTTTAGTGAAAAATGAGCTCATGCCGGAAAATGCGGTAGCGGCGATCCTAGGAGAAAATCGCATAGCTGTTGCCATTCCTGATTGCAGTTCCCATCTATCGGATAATTTTGCACGGCAATGTGAACATTTCCTCAACAGTCTGGGACTGGGCAAGAGGCTCTCTTATCCTCTCAGCTTTTATACCGGTGTGGCACAGTATCCCCAGGATGTAACTCACGTGCCAGAATTGTGGAACAAAGCCTATTTATCACTTGTTAGAAGAATTTCTGAAAAGTTTAAGAATTATTCAGTGGACGAATCGCTTTCCCTCGAGTTTGCCATTGATGTCTTGACCAAAAAACCTCGCATCGCACGGGCATAATTTTTTACCCTCAGCATATCTTCGTACGAAAACAGCTCGCTTCTACATGCGAAAAAAGAGTTGTTGTGATACAGGGGATCATCAGCAATCGGAAAGCGGCTCGTTTTTACGGCCTTCTGCCAGAGTAATGTCTTCGGTATGGGGGAATACTCGGCTATAAAAGGAAGAACCCCGGTTTCGGTAACAAAGTCTATGGAGCGAGTAACCTCTTCCGGTGTCTGACCCGGCACTCCACAAAGCAAATAAACCCCTATGTTTGGTGCATCAATTCCCGCATCTTTAAGAGCACGAACGGCTCTAATGAATTGACGATTATTTACCTTGTTTCCCCATTCTAGCTGGTGTCTGAATGATGCCGTTTCCAGCCCCAAACGGATGGTAGTGAATCCAGCTTTACTCAACAGCTCAGCTTTGCTAGGCGTTATCGCCCGAGCATGTAGTGCGTTAGGCGTGTGGAAACGTACTTTTATGCCGTCGGAAACGATGTGCTGTAAGAGGGATTTGAGTATCGGCCAGGCCGTCATAAGGAGGGCGTCATCGTAAAAGGCAAAATCTTTTATGCCCTTTTCAACTCCATCAAGTATTTCCTGGTAAACCTTATCTACAGGTCTTAAAGCCGCTTGGGGCTGAAGGATAGGTGATGCACAATAGGCGCAGCGAAAGGGACAACCCTGAGAGATGGCAAGCACTCGATAGGGACGGTCGGGAACGAGATCCCACGCCGGGATCGGCATTCGGGAAAATTGCCACTGATCAGGATTTTTCAAGGAAAAACAAAGCTGAGTACTAAAAAGTTCGGGCATCTTTTCCAGCGGTTCTGTAACGGTACGATCTGCCCCTGAGTGCATAATTGCATGTTCCTTACAAAGCTTGGCGTAGATACCTCCAAGCCAAATGGGAATATTCGGCAGGACTTTTCTTGTGATGTTTATGGCTTGTTGGACCCCTGGGTACCAATAAGTCATGACACAAGTCATCAGGATCAGATCGGGAACTCTAGGTAGGGATTCGAGTTTTTTTTGAAAAGTTTTGGTGGGAATGCCGTAGCGGAAATACCTGCGAGGGAAGCCAGAGTAGGCTGGGGGTTTATTTATGGGAGTTTTGTCGTATTTGCCGGTTCCAAAGGGGCCCACTTTGCCGGGTATCGTTACAGAGTCACTGTCATTCTGGCCCCGTTCCAGGCAATCGATGAATGCTACATCGACTCCACCCTGCCTGAGTAGCGACGCAATAAAAAGCAAACCTAGTGGGCGTGCCCATAAATCATGGGCGGCAAAGTCGGTAATCCAGGGATTTATCAGTAATACAAATGGACGCTTCATGTTGCACCTTTTGGAGATTGTTTATAAAAATGATGACCACATGATTTTTATATACAGGAGGACTGCAAATTGCGAGCTGTCGTTCAAAGAGTACTTAAAGCTTCTGTTGTAGTAAATGGCGCCGAAGTTGCCCGGATTGGAAGAGGGCTTCTGGTTTTTCTCGGCGTGGGAACAGACGATGATGAATCTGACGGACGTTATATTGCAGACAAGGTGGCTAACCTGCGGATCTTTGAAGATTCTCAAGGGAAAATGAATCATTCAGTACTGAACATTTCCGGTGAGGTTCTGGTGGTTTCCCAGTTTACTCTTTACGGAGATTGCCGAAAGGGGAGGAGGCCTTCCTTTTCTTCTGCTGCTCCTCTTGATAAAGCAAAAAGCCTATATGATTTTGTAGTTCAATCATTAAAGAACTATGATTTGACAGTGCGAGAAGGTATTTTTCGGGAGTCTATGCAGGTGTACATCGTAAACGATGGTCCAGTCACTATGTTGTTGGACAGTAAAAAACTATTTTAAGGGGCTTGAGGAGGACGAATCTAGTGAATGAACAACGAAAGATAATGCCCTGTGGAATTACCGTGGATTCTGAAGGAAACTGGTTTTATGAGGGAAATCCCATAATTCGAAAAGACATACTGGAAATCTTCTACGATAACCTCCACTTTGATCCAGATGTAGGTTTTTGGATAGAATGGCATGGTAGCTTCTGTCTTATAGAAGCAGAAGACACTCCGTTCGTAATAACGAGAGTGGACAGGGAAAAGACTTCCGATTCTGAAGAAAAAATCGTTCTTCATATAAAGCATCTGAGGGATCCGGAGATTCTTAACCCATCGACTCTTTGGATTGGAAAATCGAATATTCTTTATTGCCTCATAAAAGACGAAAAAATTCCAGCTCGCTTTGCCAGGCCAGCCTACTATCAGTTTGCTCAGTGGGTCGAGGAAGAAAACGGCCGGTTTTTCTTATCATTAAACGGCAAAAAGTACTTTATTGAAGAAAAAGTGAAGTAACTTGCCATTGTTGTGGATTTGTTACTTACTAAAGACGAACGCATACACAAACGCTCGTGAAGCCCATTACTTTACTACGAGTTTAACCTTCTGTTCGTAGTATGCTGCCGTATTTCCTATATCTGTTACAGCATCCTCTATGATTTGGTTTACACCTCCACCTTTGCTCATCCAGTCGTCTCTCCGATAAAGAACCACAGATGGATGCAAAGTGCCTGCCTTTGCAAACCGGACGATTACCTTCATTCTTCCCAGCGGAGACTCCAACCATGCCGGTTTTCCATCCTTTAATTTTGGCGCAACTGGCGAATCTTCCGAAATCCATACAACCGAAAGACCACCTTGATCTTCCGGGAGGATCTGAGAATGAATGTAGTTTCGGCGAATTAAGGACAGAAGCTGCAAGGGATATTCTTCTGAGGTGGGTAATTCCGGGGAACAACGCGTTACCAGTTCCATTTTCCCGTGGTGATGAGCAGTCTTTCCGCCCGAAAAGGCAATACCGGAGTGTTTGGCCCTAACAAATCCCTTTTCTTTCAGTTCATCGAAGGATGTATGAGCAAATGCAGGGGATGACATAGCAGTTTCAAAACACCTGCTTCTAGAAGGCATGACCACAGGTGGCGCTAACTTACGAGCCACCTGTTCTATCCACCCTCTGTCGGAAAGAGCACCTTCCGGCGGGGTAAGAAAAGGGGCACAGTAATTCACAAAGTTATGCATTGCCGATCCAACTATGTCTTCCTCTTCCCACATTAGTGTTGACGGAAGGAATAAATCGGCGTTCATTGCCGTATCGGTCATGAAAGCATCAACGACCACAACAAAGATCACCTTCCTGAGTGCCTCGGCAATTCTTCTGGAAGCGGGTGCCTGATTGACTATGTTTGTTCCGTTTATCCACATGAATTCTATCGGCGGGTTTGCGTTAATCAATTCCCTGCCAATTTGAGGAAGCAAGAGAAGCCGCCTAGGAGAACATGAATCTTCTGGGCTAATGATTCCGTCGTATCGAAAGTGTCTCCTTGACAGTACATTGTAATAAACCCCTTCGCCCTTGTTGCCGAAATGGCCTGACAGGTAAGCCAACGCGTTGATCCAGCGTACCGTTTCTCCCCCGTGCGTGTACCTTTGGATGCCCCAGGCTATGATGGTGGAAACCCTGTGCTTTCCAGAATAGGCTTTGAGCAACTTCTGAAAATCCTCTGATTTGACTTCGCAGGATCGGAGCAAATCTTCTGTTGAATGTTTTTTGATGACCTTTAGAAATTCTTGTCCATTGGAACATTCTATTGTGCGGTTATAAACTGCTGAGTCATTTGAAATGAGCTCTTTTAAAATAGCTGCTGCCAGAAACCTATCAGTGCCCGGCTTTATGAGCACGTGTTCATCGCATAAACCGTCCAGATCGCAGCCCCCAGGTGATATGGTGATAATCTGACCGCCTTTCTCCCGGAGGTTTTTTAGAATCACAGCTAAGTGAATAGAACCTCTTTTTACATCCCTTCCCCAGTTAACAATAATGTTGGCATTTTCTAGGTCGGAGATATCGTTGTGATCCAGTACGCCGAAATCCAATCTTGAGGCTTCTATGCCTGCATCGTCACAAAGGGAACCTACCGTTGTGGCGGTACCAAGTGAGGCAAAAAAGTACCTGACGGAATCGACAAATACTCCCCTTATTCCGTGTCCCTGCAAATGCAGTATACGCTCAGGTGAATCCCTTAGACCTTGTATTTTTTCTGCACACAATTCAATCGCTTCTTCTCGTGATATGGGGACCCATTTGCCTTTGTGCTTAATAAGCGGGTTTGTTATGCGAGAAGCACTCTGGTGTCTCTTCAGGAAGTAGGAAACTTTATTACATGTAAAACCCCTAGTTACGGGGTGTTCGGGGTTACCTTTAATTAGCCAGCCCCCGGACACCCCTGACTTTTTGGCAATCAGTGAACATGCATCAGGACAATCCGCTCGGCAGGCTGTAACAATCGCTCCTTTCATCACCTTTCCATGCAAATCGACTTGACTCGAAAGTGAACTACTCTGCCCTTACGGACAGAGCTTCTGAGGGAGTTTGGTAGGTTTTTCCTACCCTTATCCCTCTGGGCAAGTTCACACCACCCCTCCTCCTATCCCTCCAAAAAGCAGGGACTCGGAGATACCTTCGCTCATTTTCATCTCGTGCTGTTTTATACCTGTGGGCTTTTATTCCCTCCCTTACGGAAGGGGTCTTCCCGTCCGCGAAAGATAAAAATAAAATGTGGTCGAGGTCTCTTTTAGGACCCGACCACACCTTTTTTCATTACAGGTTTTGTTCTATTTCTCCAAATTTTTCGAGTTCTTCCAATTCTCCGCAACGAGCCAGAAGGGTTTTCCATTCTTTATTTACCCTTTGCTGTATCTTTGCGATTTCTGCGTCGGTCAAGTGGCGAAAACGTCTCTGCAGTTTCAGGTATTCCTTTACTGGTTTTGGTTTTGGATTCTTGCGAGACAACTTCCACTGACCATCTATTACTTCGTAGAGGGGGAACACGTTTGTCGCCACGGCCATTCTGGCTACTTCGATAGCTATGCTGCTGTCGTGCCTCCAGCCGGTTGGGCATGCGCAAAAGATGTGCACATAAGCCGGACCCGGCACCAATGAGGCTTTTTTGGCCTTGTTCATGAGGTCAATCGGGTACGCTGGAGAAGCCGTTGCTACGTAAGGAATGTCATGAGCCGCGGCAATTGCCGGTACGTTCTTTTTCCATGTTGCTTGCCCGATGCTTTTTTTCCCTGGAGGTGAGGTGGTGGTCATTGCTCCATAAGGTGTTGCCGACGATCGCTGAATGCCCGTGTTCATGTAGGCTTCATTGTCGAGGCAAAGATACACAAAGTTGTGGCCGCGTTCCAAGGCGCCACTCAAGGCTTGAAGGCCTATGTCCGCCGTGCCACCGTCACCACCGTAAGCGACAAAAACAACGTCTTTCTTTTCCATCTTGCCTTTACGGGTCATCGCTTTATACGCAGCTTCAACGCCGCTTATTACTGCCGCGGCGTTTTCAAAAGCAACGTGTATCCACGGTACTCTCCAGGCAGTTTGAGGATATGGAGTGGTTACGATTTCCATGCATCCTGTAGCGGATGCCACGATTACGTTTTTTCCAATGGCTTTCAGGGCAAGGCGAAGGCTAAGTATTTCGGCGCAACCCTGACAGGCCCTGTGCCCCGGAGAAAGAGGTTCTTCTCTGGGCAGATTTTTCATGCTAAAGCCTTTGAAATCCTTCAATGCTTCTGCTGCAGCACCCATTTATTCCCTCGCATTTACTATTTCATATCCCATTGGTTCGTTCTTGTTCGCCTTAACCTCAAGACACTCTGCCATTTCTTCGAAATCTTCAACGGTCACGTCCCGGCCTCCGAGACCTGCAATGAAGTTCCATACATAGGGATTGAGGCCATTATCGAACAGCACCGATTTCAGTTCGGCACATAGTGGTCCCGTGTAACCGTTAAATCCCAGTGCACGCTCCACCACGCCAATTAACTTTGCCCCTCTTACCGCATCGACAAACTCTTCAACGGGGAAGGGACGGAAAAGCCTTATTCGGGCGAGGCCAACCCTTTTCCCATGTGCCCTCATTCGATCCACCGCTCGCATCGCCGTTTCTGATATGCTTCCAACGGTGACCAAGATAATTTCTGCATCTTCAGCCTTATAGGTTTCAATGGGTTTGTACTTTCGACCGAAAATTTTTTCAAACTCGTCCCACGCCTCCAGAATTACCGGCTTGGCGTTTTTAATGGCCTCGTCCTGAGCCTTCTTGGCCTCTGTATAAACTTCCGGAACGCCAACGGGTCCTATAGTTACAGGATTGTCGGGATCGAGCCTTAAAAGGGGTTTGTAAGGTGGTACATAAGCCTGGACTTCTTCTTTAGTGGGAAGCTGTATCGGTTCTATCATATGAGTGAGAATGAAACCATCGAGGTTAACTATTACCGGCAGGAGAACCCTGTGATCTTCAGCGACACGGTAAGCGTGCATAATGAGGTCCACCACTTCTTGACCGTTTTCGGCAACGGTTTGAATCCAGCCGGTATCTCGAGCCAGCATCATGTCAGCGTGATCATTCCATATGCTTATAGGGGCGCTCATAGATCGGTTAGCAAGGGCCATCACTATAGGTAGTCTAAGACTCGACGCTATGTAGCAGATTTCAACCATCAGAGCATAGCCCTGAGAACTTGTTGATGTAAAGGTGCGTGCTCCCGCAGCGGCCGCTCCAACACAAACGCTCATTGCACTGTGTTCGGATTCAACGGGAACAAATTCAGCATCCAGTTGCCCGTCAGCAACCAGTTCGGAAAGGTGTTCAACTATGTGGGTTTGCGGCGTTATCGGATACGCTGCAACCACGTCAACGTCAAGAAGTGCCACGGTTTCCGCCGCCGCGATGGAAACCTCCATGCCTACTCGTCTTGCCATTACCTCTCCTCCTCAACCATTTCAATAGCACCCTTCGGGCATTCGTGAGCGCAGATGCCACATCCTTTGCAGTAATAATAGTTAAGTTCGTAGTATCCATCATCGCGGGGCGAATATACCATATCAGGACACAGGATGTAGCATCGGCCGCACTTGACGCACTTTTCATAATCTACAACCGGCCGCATAGACCGCCAATCGCCGGTTTTAAGTTCCGATGCATTACCAGGCGTCAAAATTGCCGTCCCCAAAGCCAATTCTTTCCAGCTGCAGATTCCTGTTTCTTTAGCCACGGATTATTCCTCCACTACTGTTTCTTCAAACGCACGACGACAAGCCTCGAAATTTTTATCTCCCAGCGGACCAAAACGGTGCTTTATAAGCTCGTGCAGAGCCTCCAATGGTAATATACCGGACGCCTTAATCAATGCCCCCAGCATGGTGGTGTTTGTAATGGGCACCTTCAGTACATCCATGGCAATGGACATAGCGTCCACCACTGCGAGACGACAGTTGAAGCCGTGTTCTCTGCGAACTTCATCAATGCTTTTCCTTGTATTCAGCACCACTGTCCCATTTTCCTTCAAGCCCGACTGAACGTCCACAATCTCTGGAAGGCTCGGATCCAGTACAACAACTACGTCGGGCTCGTATATCTTCTCCCTACTCCTTATAGGTTCCTCACCCACCCGAACAAAAGCCATAACCGGTGCACCCCGGCGTTCGGGACCAAAACTGGGAAATGCCTGACCGTATTTCCCCTGCGCGATCGCCGCAAGAGCGGTAAGTTCGGCAGAAGTTACCGCTCCCTGACCTCCACGACCGTGAAATCTGACTTCAATCATGGATACACACCCCACTTTTTATTTTTTTCCGCTCCACACCGAAGCTAAGCTATTCTATTCAATCAAAGACAATAGTGAAAGAAAAAACTTGAAGGCTTCGTCTTATCGTGGCAGGTAATATCAAAATAAGGACAGATTATAATAGGACGTCACAGTGAAGCTGAGGAGGGTTGATCCATGGTTGAAGAAAAACTGAAGGTTATAGAGGCCATTGAAGAAAAGGGTTTGGATATTGCTGAGATTGCACAGAAAATTGAGTTTGATCCCCAACTCCTGAAGTTGTATTTGAATAAGGATGAATACCCGATTCCAAAAAATATTTTGAAAAAGGTGGAAGAAGTGGTGTTGAATTAGCGGTTTTTGGCGTCGAGGGCCTCACTGTCCCTGCGACGCCTTTGCTCATGAGTTCAAAGCTTTTCTGAAGCCTTGTTTTTTCAGTTTTTCTACCCGTTCAAGGCGCTTTTTTCTGAAGGTGTTAAAGTATAAAGCAAGGTTTTTGTCTTTAAGCGGTGCCAGTTCTTCCGTCAGTCGAATGTTAGCATCGATGTCATCAGGGCTTAGTCCATACCAGGAACAATATTCCTGGTCGAACAAAAATTCCGGAGTTGGCTTAACGTTGATTCCTTTTTGTTTCAGGTAAAAGGACGCAATTTCCATGTCGTAATGAAGAATCCAGCCACCGTCATCAATCATGCTTTCGGGATCCCACCCCGCCATGGACCGACAATCAGGACAGAAAACTTCAACCAAGACTTCCTCCGGCAATACATTGTCACGATAAAATAGAAAAGCCTCATTTTTGCCGCAGAAGCACCTTATTCTCTGATGAAAGCACATAGTTATTACCTCCGTTAAAATAAGGCATGCCCCGGTGTCCTCGGAAACGGAATCGCTTCGCGTATGTTCTGAACACCGGTCACAAACTGAACCAATCTTTCGAACCCCAGTCCAAATCCGGCATGGGGAACAGAACCGAATCGTCTAAGGTCCAGGTACCACTGGTAGTCTTCCAAGTTCATGTTTTTCTGTTTCATCTGTTCGACGAGAACATCGTAACGATATTCCCTTTCAGATCCACCTACGATTTCACCAACTTCAGGCACCAGCACGTCCATTGCAGCAACAGTTTGTTCATCGTCATTTACCTTCATATAAAAGGGCTTAAGGGTTCTGGGATAGTCAATGACGGCAACGGGGCGTTTGAATTTTTTCTCGGTTAGGTAGCGTTCATGCTCGGCCTGAAGGTCACATCCCCAACGAGCAGGATAATCGAATTGTTCGCCACTTTCCTCCAAAATCTTTACGGCTTCCGTGTAGGTGATGACTTCAAAGGGTTTCTTTATGATCATTTCGAGTCTACCGATCAGATTTGGATCTATAAAGCGCGCGAAAAACTGAAGGTCCTCGTCACAGTTATCAAGCACATCCTGAACGATTTGGCGGAGCATTTCTTCGGCCAGTTTTAGATTATCTTCGATGTCAGCAAAGGCCACTTCGGGTTCGATCATCCAGAATTCTGCCAGATGGCGGCGAGTATTTGAATTTTCTGCACGGAAGGTAGGACCAAAGGTGTAAACCTTGCCGAGAGCCAGTGCGAAAATTTCCGCCTGGAGCTGTCCACTCACTGTAAGATAGGTCGGCCTACCGAAAAATTCTTCTTCCATATGTTCTGCCACAACCCGGAAGACTTCACCGGCCCCTTCGCAATCACTGGTTGTTATTATCGGTGTATGGATGTAATAAAAACCGCGCTCTTGAAAGAATCGATGTATGGTGTAGCTAAGGCGATTTCTTACCCTTGTGACAGCCCCAATAGTATTAGTGCGAGGGCGAAGATGTGCAATCTGACGAAGGAATTCAAAGGAATGGCGCTTTTTCTGAAGCGGATACGATACCGGATCGGCCGTGCCGTATATTGTTATCTCTTTTGCTTCCAGTTCTATCGGCTGCCCCTTTGCAGGGGATTTTTTGAGCGTACCGAATGCAGAAATGCCTGCTCCAGTAGTAATTATAGGAAGCATTTCGACAAGCGACGGATTGTCGTGGCTTATGATTACCTGAAGGTTCTTCAGGCAGCTCCCGTCATTGAGTTCTACAAAGCTGATTCCTGCCTTGGAATCGCGCCTTGTTCTGACCCAACCATTTACCCTGATGTCTTTGCCCAGGTGGGACGAAAAGCTCCTGAAAAGTTCTTTGATTGGAATACCCGTTGGAATCATTTCGCCTCCTGCCGGTGTTTGTGTATTTTAGGCAACCACTCTATGATAATTTGAAGGAGTCTGTGCTGACAACAAAAGTTATGCAAAAAATTTTTTTCCGAATTTATGAAAAATTTTTAAAGGCTTTCGTCTTTTTTAAAACCAGAAAGATGAACAATTTGTCTAGCGAGGAATGTGACTTCTGGGTGCACCGCATTCAGGGAACCGGCCTAGAGTGTGTTACTTCTCCGTTGAACCGGCCTGTGGTTATTTTGCACGGAGCGTCAGTTGGTGAATTGAACGGTATATTCCCTGTTGTTCGCGGGCTGCGAAATAGCGGCTTTAAGGGTAGCATCTTTGTTTCCGTTGGAACCTTTACAGGCTTTAAAAAGGCTGTATCTGTTGCTAGGAACCTTAGTTTTGAGGTTGTGCCAGCCCCTTTTGATTTTCACGAGCCTGTATCTCGTTTTTTTCAAAGCTCTGTGCCTGACCTTTTCGTTACATTCGAAGCTGAGTACTGGCCTGTTACCCATGCCTTTTTGAGTAACCTAGGTGTGGCGACCCTGCTTTGCAATGGGAGGATTTCTTATCGTTCTTTTCGTGTATACCGTTTACTCGAGGGCGTTTTCAAAGACATTTTCCAAAGGTTGTGGCGGGCGGGAATGGTTAGCCATGGAGATAAGCTGCGTATCATTGATCTTGGCGCGGATCCGTCAAGGGTCCATGTTACAGGTAATTCGAAACACGAGGAGCTTTTCGAAACCTGCCGGAACTTCAAGTATTCGCCTTCCGAATGGGCTGAGATGCTGGACATTGGCAAGGATACAAGGGTGTTTGTTGCTGGAAGTCTCAGAAGTAATGAGTGTAACATGATTGTTGATGTATGTTCGAAAATTATTAAGAAATTTGATAATGTAAAATGCATACTCGTTCCAAGGCATCTTGGTCGAGTTTCGCAGTTGGCTGAGTTGTTGAACCGAAAAGCAATTCCGTGTTCGTTTTTATCCAGAGTTCTTCAGGGTCTGGAAAAACCTAAGGAAAGAGTGCTCATAGTAGATTTGATGGGTTTCTTGTTTGACATCTACGCCCTTGGAGATGCTGTGTTTTGCGGGGGGTCGTTAGTTCCTATCGGGGGACACAACATAATGGAGCCGATAGCCCGAGGCAGAAAGGTGATTTATGGTCCATACATTAGCAAGGTGAAGTCAGAGCAAGAGCTATTGCAATCCCTGGGATGCGGGGTGATGGTGAAAAATGCGAAGGAACTGGAAAGGGTTGTGGTGAATTTTATCACCAATCCTCACGAGGGTAGGGTTCCTCGGGATAAGTACGAAAAAATCAGGAGAAGTTTTTATGGGGTGTCGAAGACTTATGTCAGATGGATAGTAGATTGGCTACGGGAGAGACATCAACTATGAAGCAACTCATAAAAGTTTTGGAAGATTTTAAGAAAGGCTTCGTAGATGTTCATGAAGTTTGTGAATTCATAGCCCGACTTCCCTATGAAAATTTGTCC
Organism: Deltaproteobacteria bacterium; assembly: GCA_019309115.1. GTDB lineage: Bacteria > Desulfobacterota > Syntrophobacteria > Syntrophobacterales > Thermodesulforhabdaceae > JAFDGW01. The sequence continues at coordinate 58,895 of JAFDGW010000005.1, read as the reverse complement.
TTTGCAAGGCTGGATCATCACAGGACTTTGAGGCGGGGCTTTCCTGAAGTCGTGTATGGCAATGGCAAAACTGTGGAACAGCTAAAAGAAATTGTGACATCAATGCAGGAAATGGGTTCTACTGTATTGATAACACGAATTGATAAAGATGTTGCTGCGGAATTGTCAGCTTCGTTTCCGGAAGGAAATTACAGCAAAACAGCCAGGGTCTGGTTTATGCGGGGATCAGACATTCCTGCAGTTGATGAAGGATATGTAGCAATTCTGACAGGTGGCACTGTGGATATTCCCGTTGCTGAAGAGGCAGCCATAACGGCTGAGTTAATGGGGAGCAGGGTGAAGCGCTTTTACGATGTTGGAGTAGCAGGGTTGCACAGGTTGATGGACATCTGGGCAGAGCTCAGAAAGGCCACGGTCTGGGTGGTTGTTGCCGGTATGGAAGGCGCCCTTCCAAGTGTTGTGGCGAGCCTGGTTGAGGGCCCCATAATCGCTATTCCGACCAGCGCAGGATATGGGAGCAGCTTTGGTGGCATTGCAGCCTTGCTCACTATGCTCAATAGCTGCTCTCCGGGAATTGTTGTTGTTAATATTGACAATGGCTTTGGAGGGGGCTATGTGGCATCTATCATTCACAGGAGAATTGCTCTGAAAGGAGGGGATTCGCAATGGCAAGAGGAGATTTCAGACCAGACGGTAGAGAAGCCGCGGTAATCTCTAGGCTAGATCATGCAAAAGAGGCTCAGAAGATGCGAGCCTTGAGGTTACTTAAGAAGCATCTCGATGAGTTAAGCGAACGAATAACATCGCGTCTCATCGAGGTTAGGGCCGTTGAAACGACCAGCAAGATAGAGCTGGAACAACAGGTTAACCTTTGTCTTCAGAGCCTGCTTACGGCGGAAGATTTTGACATACAGTACCAGACGGCAGAGATCCGACACATAGTTCCAAGGCCGCATTTTATAAGCCTTTACGTTACCGCCTGGATTATTGAAAAGCTTATTGACCACAAGTGCATTATTGATATTTACGGTACCGATGAAGAGATTTATCGCTACGTAAATGCAGAGGTATCAAAAATGATTCCCATGAACTGATAAAGATAAGCTTCAGTAAAGACTCTTGCTATAGCAGGCCGTACGACCTGTCGAGAGTCCTATATTGAATGCTTTCCAAAAGGTGATCTTCACTAATATTCTCGCTGTCTTCCAGATCCGCTATGGTTCTCGCTACTTTTATAATTCTGTGATAAGCCCTAGCGCTGAGGTTCAGCCGTTCCATGGCTTCTTTCAACAACCTGTGGCCCTGATTAGTGATGGGACAGTATTTTTCTATCAGGGACGGTGACAGATGCGCATTGCAGGCGATCGGTTCGCCGTAATAGCGATCTATCTGTCGCTGTCGGGCTTTAACTACGCGATTTCGTATCTCCTCTGAAGTTTCCATATTTTTGCAGTGTGAACTCAATTCTTTGTATGATACCGCCGGTACGTCAATGTGTATATCTATCCTGTCCAGCACGGGTCCTGATATTTTGCTCTGGTAGCGAATGACCTGGGTGGTGGTGCATGTGCAGGGTTTCTGAGATGACCCAAGATATCCGCAAGGGCATGGATTCATGGCTGCGACGAGCATAAATTTTGCCGGGTATGTCAGGGTAATGGTAGCACGCGAAATAGTTACCTTACCATCTTCCATTGGCTGCCGCAAAAGATCAATGATATTGCGTTTGAACTCGGGGAATTCATCGAGGAAAAGCACACCATTATGTGCCAGGCTAACTTCCCCAGGTTTTGGAATTTGCCCTCCTCCGATAAGACCAGCGTCGGATATACTGTGATGAGGAGCTCGAAAGGGACGGGTAAAGATCAAAGGTTTATCGCGGCCTGTTAATCCGGCGACGCTGTAGATTTTGGTGGTTTCAAGGGCTTCTTCGAAAGACATTGGCGGGAGAATGGACGGTAATCGCTGGGCTAGCATTGTTTTACCCGCACCGGGAGGTCCAACCATAAGAATGTTGTGTCCTCCCGCCGCTGCAATCTCCATCCCTCTTTTTGCCTGTTCCTGTCCCCGCACTTCGGCAAAATCACCCGTGTGACATTGGCTTATCTTTGTAAGCTCGTTCAGGTTCGCCTGTAGCGGCTGAATGTCTTTTTTCCCCATCAAAAAGAGCACAGTTTCATTAAATGTCTGAAGAGGATAAACTGTCACTTCCTGTACCAGGGCGGCTTCCATAGCGTTTTCCAGCGGGAGAATGAGATCTGAAATACCGATTTCCTTTGCAGTGATTGACATAGAAAGAGCACCGAACACGGGTTTTATTCTGCCGTCAAGAGCGAGCTCCCCTGCACAGTAAATGGGGCTGCCATTACGTTGGCATGGAAGAACACCGTTTGCCATGAGAATTCCAAGGGCGATTGGGAGATCAAAGCCGGAGCCTTCTTTCCTGAGTTGTGCGGGCGCAAGGTTTACCGTTATTCGTTCTAGGGGAAATTCAAATCCGCTGTTTTTTATCGCTGTCCTAACCCGCTCTTTGCTTTCTTTTACTACGTTATCAGGGAGACCAACTATGTTAAAGGCTGGCATCCCCGGGGAAATGTCCACTTCTACTTCTACCGGATGAGCTTCAATGCCAAGGATTGTGAATGTATTAAGACGCGCAATCATTTTGCATCGACGAAAACAGTTTAGTATTGTTATTGAGTCAAATTTTTCTAAAATAAAATCATAGCTTCGTAAAGAAGTGGGAATACTTTTGGGGCAGTTTTGATTGGTTGACTCGGTTAAGAATGGTCAAGTGAAATGGTCATGAAGTCTTACTACGACATATTGGGTATTCCAGTAGATGCAACCGAAGAAGAAGTAAAAAAAGCATTTCGTGCGCTGGCCTTGAAGTGGCACCCTGATCAGAGTGATCACCCTAACGCCCGAGAATACTTTCAAGAGATAAGAGAAGCTTACGAGACCCTAATAGATCCCAAAAAAAGATCAGTTTACGACTACCGGCATGGCTTTGTGGGAAGAAATAGTAGCGGGCGGGGAAGAGGCAAAAAATTTTCAAGTTCAAACGCCGATTTATCTGGTTGGGACAAAAGGCATGTTGCCAATTTATTGCACGAGTATTTTGGCATTAGCTGGCGAGGCGGAAACAATTCACGGTGTAATGACCTCAGATTTGATTTTCACTTTCTGGCTGAGCAGCTAACAGTAGTACGCAAGGAAACCATCCATTACACTCGGCTGGTTTATTGTCAGGAATGCGTCGGAAAGGGGTTAAGTTATAAGAATTGTTCCATTTGCCGCGGACGTGGTTTTACCGAAGAAGAGGCTGAAGTCAATGTTACCATACCTGCCGGTTGTCCATCGGGATATCAGTTGCGAATTCATGGCGGCGGTGATCATACCTATCCACAGGCTAGGCCCGGAGATCTGATTATATACGTACACGTGGTAAATAGAGTTGACTCTCATCGTTAAAGCCACGGCGGAAATAACTGCTTCCTTCTAATTATTTCCCTCAATTGCGACGACAAAACTACGCGCCCCTTTTCCATTCAACAACTCTGTGCATGGATAAACTATTCGTTGCTTTTACCAATCTTCCCACCATCGCACCAACACACTACCCCAGGTGTAACCGGCTCCAAAAGCTGACATTACCAGATAATCTCCCTTTTTTACACGTTTGTCTTCAACCACTATGTCATAAAGACACAGTGGAATGGTTGCAGCAGTGGTGTTGGCAAAGCGGTCGATGTTAACCACGACCTTTTCCATGGGAATACCAGCACGGTCTGCACAGGCTTTGATTATCCGAAGGTTTGCCTGGTGGGGCAGAAGGAATGACACGTCACTGCCGGTTAGGTTATTTTTCCTGAGAATCTCAACCGTTACATCTGCCATTTGAGTTACCGCAACCTTGAAAACCTGAGCACCCTCCTGATAAACATAATGCTCGCGATTTTTCACAGTCTCCATTGATGCGGGTTTTCTGCTTCCTCCAGCTTTCATGTGCAGATGAGGTTCCCCCGAGCCATCGCACCTCTGAACAAAATCAATAATTCCAAAATCATTTTCCGGACATGGTTCAATGAGCACAGCTCCTGCGGCATCGCCAAAAAGAACGCAGGTAGCGCGATCTGTATAATCAATAATTGAACTCATAACATCACTACCGATAACGAGTACGCGATCGTAACGACCTGATTCGACAAATTGGGCAGCCGTAGTCAGAGCAAACACAAAACCGGAACACCCGGCAGACAGATCGAACCCCCAGGCTTTTATTGCTCCAATGTCCCGCTGCACCAGGCAGGCCGTTGATGGGAAAAACATGTCCGGTGTTACTGTAGCAACAATTATGGTATCCACCGCTTCAGGGGCAACACCAGCCCTTTCCAGGCAATCTCGAGCGGCTCTAACGGCCATGTAGGAATTGCCTAAACCGGGTTCGAGAATTCGTCGTTCTCGAATTCCGGTTCTCGTAACGATCCACTCATCAGACGTGTCTATCATTTTTTCAAGCTCTTTGTTGGTTAGCCGCTTCTCCGGCAAAAAACGGCCAACCGAACTTATGTGAGCTCTTCTTAAGGTTTTTTGTTGCATTTCCATAAATTCCTCCTGTTCAACGAAAATATTCCGCAAAATGACGGTGCGTAAAAATACACCAAACCGGAGAAATCAACAGCCGTTTTCTCGATTACAGCTTCCTGCTCCAGGTTCAATTGACGGACAAAGATGTTTTTACAATGAAACTATGAGCCAGGAGCCTTTTCTTTTTGACAGCTTTCAAGGGGGCTGTGGAGCCAAGCGTGATATCTCTATAGTCTCAGAGTCAAGGCCCCAGATTGTCCACAGCCCAAAAAGAAGCTCTCTTTCCTATGCACTACAACGGTGTTCCACACGGACGAGCATAAACTTGAAACGTTCCAGAATTAAATAACGCTAATAACCCCTGTACCAACCGCCGTCGATCTGAATAGAAGCCCCTGTTATGTAACCGGCTCTCTCAGAGGCAAGAAAGGTCACAAGCGCAGCAAATTCTTCCGGTGTACCAAGGCGTCCCATTGGAATTTGCGATTCCCACCTTTTTATGATTTCCTGCGGTGTAGTTCCTTCTTTTTCCGCCGTAACTTCTGCAAGTTTTCTTACCCGGTCGGTTAGCGTGTATCCGGGGCAGACATTGTTCACCGTGATGTTGTATGGTGCTAGCTCGTTGGAAAGAGTCTTTGCAAACCCGACCACCCCCATGCGAATGGTATTGGAAAGAATTAGGCCTTCGATTGGCTGCTTTACGGAAACAGATGTCATGTTGATAATCCTTCCCCAACGTTTTTCTTTCATTATCGGCACGACTTCCCGCGTCATGACAATTGCGCTAAGAAGGTTAAGACGAAAGCCAAAGAGCCATAATTCATCTTCTATTTCCAGGAAATTTTTGGATGGCGGTCCCCCAGCATTATTAACCAGAATATCAACCGTTCCATAATAATCTATTGCCTTTCTTACAAAATTTCTCGCTTCTTCCGGATTGCTGACATCTGCCGGAATGCCGATGATTTCACAGCCGGTAGTTTTTTTTATTTCCTCCACAGCCTTCGGAAGTTCTGGGTCATCAAGGGCACATATAGCAAGGCGGGCTCCTTCCCTCCCCATCTCAGTTGCGACGGCTTTGCCAAGACCCTGACTTGCCCCGGCAACCAAAGCTACCTTTCCTTTCAACCCAAGATCCATCATTTTACCTCCTCGAAGTTTTTTAAGATGCGTCATAAAGTGCCTTCATCTCCGGTGTATATTCTTTCTTTCTGTTTGCATAGATTACAAAAGGTGGTCCCACCGAGAGTTCCTGACCGGCGTTTTTCCGAAACAGCCCGAACACTAGTCTGGCCGGACTGTCGGCATAGGAGTAAATTAACCTGAGGTACTTGAGCCTGAGATGGTTACGATTCGCGGCAATTATAAGGTCATCAAGGCGTTGAGCGGGATAAACCACTGCCATTCGACCTTTAGATTTCAGCAGGTAGTAGCCAGCGGCAAGGAAGTCATCGATGGTGCCATAAATCTCATGTCGTGCAATTGCCTTTTGCTCGTCGGGGTTTAGTCTTCCCGAATTTGCCCTGCGATAGGGAGGATTGGTAACAACGGCGTCAAATGTGGCTGGTTTTAATATTTTGTCCACGGTTCTGACATCTCCGTGATAAACTTGTATTTTATCTTCCATGCGGTTTTCATGAGTATTCTTCCTTGCCAATGCTACGAGCTCTGGTTGTATTTCAACGGCTGCCACCTTGATAGTCGGATTTCGAAAAAGGCAAATAAGCCCTACTACTCCCGAACCACACCCGAGATCTGCAACGTTTTCGCCGTCATATATAGGAGTCAACCCTGCCAACAATATTGAATCTATGGCAAAACGATACCCCTTTGAATCCTGATAGATTACCAGTTTTCCATTGAATAAAGTGTCACGCGATAGATTCATTACCTGACATATCGTAAAGTACCAATCCACTGACTACTTTGGGATAGAAGTATGTTGCCTTATGAGGCATGGTTAAACCTGCCAATGCGACACGGCGTACCTGCTCAATTGTGGTTGGATTTATGAAGAAACCGGCCTCATACCTTCCGTTCATAATGCCGTCTAAAGCCTTGTGAATATCATGCACAAAGGTGATCACTTTTTCGTCATTTATCATGTTTTCGGGTAACTGGTACAATTCTCCGAACACCAAGCTATCCAATATTACCACATCAATGTCATGGAATTGAGGTCGAACACCTTTTGACTCCATGAATTGTTTGACACGATTGGTTTTTCCTCTGAGTAGGTAAACCCTATCCTGCCCTTGAATAGCATGGCCAATAGCAATTATGCCCTGGTTTCTGCATTTGCATAAGTAATTTTCTAATTCCGTTGCTTTTTCAAAACTCACGGCCTCTATATCAAAAAATTCCCGTGCTTTAGTAAGAAATTCTTTATGTCTTTCAGTCGGGAAACTGGTGAACATACGATGAGTAGGTAGAATGGTCAGGCCGGGATCTTCCATAGGGGACAGGTACATCAAACAATATTCATACGGTTCATTTCCAGTGGACCGTGCTCCCATTTTTTGCCTCATTTCGTTTCTATAAGCGAGAGCGGTTTCATATCGGTGGTGTCCATCGGCAACAAATATGTCTTTTGGCCGCAGCATTTCTACTACTCGCCGATGTACCTGTTCATCGGTTACCCGCCACAACTTATGTTCCATATCCCCATCGTCTGTGAAGTGAAGTACCGGAGAATTTTCCTTAGCTGTGGTAAGCTCGGATATTACATTTTTCTTTGGATCGGAATAGAGAGCAAACACCGGACTCAGTTGAGCCTTACAGGCGCGCATGAGCTGAAGCCTGTCGGCCCTTACTCTGGAGAAAGTCTTTTCGTGGGGGTAAACGCAACCTTTACCGAATTCCTCAATACGTAATATGGCAACAAATCCACGCCTTATGAAGGTGGTGGAATCTGAAGGTTTTTTGAAACTCAGTTCATAGTAATAAAAGCAAGGCACATTATCTCGAATCATGACACCCTTATTTAACCATTCGAAGAACAGCTCCGCTGCCTTTTGATACGGTTGCACCGACTCATCAGGTTTCAGCACGGGAAGATCGATGTGGACAAAGTTGTATGGGCTTCGAGCCCTTAAAACTTCGCGTTCATCAGGCGATATCACATCATAGGGGGGTGTAATTACATCATGAAGACGGGAAATTTTTTCAACATTATACCGAATTCCGCAAAAGGGAGATACAATGGCCATTCAATCCTCTCCAGTTAATTCTTTTTCCTGAACGAAGCGGATTTGTTGCTAACACAGGATCTAGGGTTTGGCAAGAAAGTTGGTTATCTTCCTACTCAAAACAAAGAAAAACCCGGGAGAATCGATCCCCCGGGTTTATTAGCTAAATCAGAATTTCAGAGTAGTTAGAACTTCCACAACAAGCGAGCACCAACTTCATATACGTTATCGTCATCATCATTGGTAGAAAGGGCATCGTCCCCTATGAGGTAAGCACCAACAAGCCGCAGTGTCAGACCATCAACGACTTTCTGATCAATGTAAAGATCAAGCTCGTGACCTATGCTGTCGTCGTATTCACCTGTGGCTTCATTGGCGAGAACATCATCATCGGTGCCGATGTAGTAGTAGTTGAACGTAACCTTGGTGGTATCAAGAGCCTGCCATGCAGCACCGGCATGTATTGTCCAGATATTGCGCGGAGATTCGCCCAGAACGTAATCACCTCGGTTTTCAACCCCGCCAGTCAACCAATCATAGCCGTTGACGTTCACTTCTAAGGTACCGGCACCTGCAATTTCAGCCCAGTAATGGGAACGACCCTTTGGATATGCAAAATCATCAGATGTCCAGAATCCGCCTAACGTGAAGGTAAAAGCACCCATATAAAAATCTGCTTCTGCTTCGACCATCCAGCCGTCGTAATCCTCATCCTCGTCAGTACCAGCAATGTCATAGCTCCCAAAGTTCTTTATGAAGGTAGCCTTAAAAGCAGCCATATCCATTTTGTAATCGAGAGAAAAGCCCAAATCTATCAAGTGGTTATCTTCCTTATCAACATCACCCTCGCTGGGATAACCCCAGTTAGGCCAGCTCCAGTCAGCATCGTGGGCATACTGATAAAACAAAACTGCAGCGGCGCTTAATGGCCCTTCTGCATACTTTAACTCGAGAAACCAATCATCGACGTCTTCTTCATCATCATCACCCACAACGCTGTCATCATCATCTGTATCAATATTTTGGGCAGCTATGTAACCAACCTTAACCTTAATTGGATCAAAAGTTGTTTCTAGAGCAAAAATAGAGGCATCATCGCTGAAAATCCAGCCATCGAGCATATCTAACCCTTGAACACCAACCTTTGCCCGGACTGGCGTGTTAGGAATCATGAAATCGAGATAAACGTTTTTCATTTCAAGGTTAACAGCGTCAGCATTAATATCACCACCTCCATGTCTGCCGCCCGTTTCGAGTCCCCACAGTGTATCCGCTTCCCACTTGGTCACGAGCTTCAAGTTTTCACTTCCTACAAAGGTAAAGTACATCCTTAACCTTTGGTCAATCCAATTGGCGGTATCGTCCAAATCACTGTTGGCATCTGACATATTGTCCTGAGCTTGAAACCGCCATCGATACATACCGCCATACTTGAATTCTACCGCAAAAGTAGGTAGGGCCAAAGCTACGGCAGCGACCAACGCCACCATTCCTACTAAAAATTTACGCATCGCTCTTTCCTCCTCTGATGCACTGTCTTTTCACTCCACATCCTTCCTCGTTCTTCCATCCACCTTTCCTCACTTTCTTCAAACTCAAACCCCACATAACCACTTCTAAAGCCCCTTTTTCCACCTCCTTTCAAAAAATTTTTCTATCATTTTAACCTTACAAGAGCGCAACTTTAACTCTTCTTTTCTGATCGGTACAGGCTTCCTCATACATTATCAACATTCTAGGTGTCAACCGTAAAATGGGAGGGCTTAAACAGGACGTTATCCCCGATAGAAATGCCAAACTGTTTGCTTGCATTACCCTTGTTTAGCGAGATTTCAAGGTGATTACAGCTTCCCCAAAGTGCGAGGGGGGCTTTGTTAGGTACATCGCTATAGGTTTTTTTCAGGTAAACTTCGATGCCGTTGGGCAAAAGAACTACCCCTTTTTCCGTGCCCAAAGGTTTCTCGATGTTGGTTATGCAGTTTCCGAATCTGTCAATATGTACCACTTTTCCGATGATTTCCCCGTTGTCATGAATGTCAGGGCGAACCCACGGGGACTCAATGGGCGAAATCAAGGGGCCGACCTCTTCAAGTGTAATTCCAGATAATAAGTGAGCTGCTACGGGAGCGAAAATATCTCTGCCATGAAACGTGCTGCTTATCTCGGGCCTCAGAAGTGAGCGATTTGAAATTTCACGGGCTTCGAAAGGATAATCCTTCAATATCCATGAAAAGACCCCATTATCCGGCCCCACGAGCAATTTACCATTTGCCCTTATCACTACTGGTTTTCTGGTTGTTCCAACCCCGGGATCTACAACCACCACAAACATGGTTCCTTCAGGAAAGAAAGGAAAAACGCTCTTTAAAATATAAGCTGCCGATTCTATCCTGAAAGGGTCAATGTCGTGGGAAATATCAACAAACCTTGCCTTGGAATATTTAGTTAATATAACACCTTTCATTGCAGCAACATAGCCGTCCTTATGGCCGAAGTCGGTCAAAAAGCAAATAACAGGGTTCAACGGGCGTTTCCTATTCATAAAGCCTTTTACTCACCCCTTTGGGCCCTTATTAAAGCCGGAATGGCGTGATCTTCTTCCTTGGCAAGCTGAAGTAAAACTATTGAACCTATAACAAGAAGCCCTCCGGCGATCTGGGGTAATGCCAGCTTTTCTCCCAGAAACACGAAGGACAATATTCCTGCAGATATCGGTTCCAGCGTTGCTGTGATGCTTGCTCTGGTAGACCTTATGAGATTAATCCCCTCAAAATATAGACCAAAAGGTAAAAGAGTTCCAAAGATGGCAATATAAACTATAAGTGTCCACATGAAAGGGGTACAGTTTTTCTGGAAGGATGCCAAGGGTGGGTGGAGTACATTCCAGAGTATTGTTGCAAAAACCAGCGCGTAAAAAAACACTGTCCACGGATGATAACGCCTCATTCCTCTTTCGCCATGGATGGAATACCAAGCGAAGGAAGCGGCCGCTGCAAGACCTCCCAAAATTCCCAGCTTGTTCATACTCAGCAGGTTGAGGTCATAGCCTCCAACGACGAGATAACAGCCCAAAAACGCTCCGCAAAGCGCAATGACAGTTGGGCCGCTTAACCTCTCACCGGCTACAATAACCGAGTAAAGAGCAATAAAAACGGGTGCTAGGTATTCAAGCAGAATGGCAGCGGCTACTTTTATCTTGCTTATGGCGTAGAAATATGTGAACTGCACCATTCCCATTCCGACGATACCTAGGATTGCAAAATAGAAGATATCTGATTTTTCTATTTTGAGGAGCTGGGGATTTTTTATGGCCAGTGCAATGGCCAAGATTGGGGTAGAGATAGTGAGCCTAAGTTGTACCACGTCGTAGGGTGTCAGGCCGTGCTGGAATAAATATTTTCCTGATGTGCCGGAGATAGCCCACATAACGGCAGCCAGAATCACACATAAATACCCTTTTCTGGAAACTGTGGCTTTTGCACTCATTGTGCAACATCTTTTGTTTTCGAATTTTAACCCCCGAATCAGCGGAATCAATATCACAATATTTCCTGGGGTAGCAAACAAAAACGCTTGACTTTTTTGTATTAGCATGTATATGCGAATATACGTATATATTGTGTAAAGCAAATTGGAGGGAAAATGGCAACACGCTTCGATGATGAAAAACTGAAAGCTGTTTCTGAAGCAATACGAGCAGTTGCGCATCCGGTACGCCTGAAGATTATCGATTTGCTCGCGGATGGGGAGAAAAGCGTCGGGCAGTTGTGTGAAACTTTGCAAATGCCTCAGCCTTACGTATCTCAGCAACTGGCAATCTTAAGATATCACCGAGTATTAGAAGCCCGAAGGGAAGCCCAACAGATTTTCTATTCTGTGGCTAACCCTCACGTAATCAAAATCATTCAGTGTGTAAGAGATCAGGCGGCGGTTAAACCTGAGATAGATCAAAATAAAGGAGGAAACCAGTCATGACTAATGCCCAGGAACAACAGAAGGTGTCCTGCACCTTTATCTGTAGCAGGGATACTATTGATGGTGCCTATCCACCTCTGATTTTGGCAATAAATGCCAGACGACTGGGTATGGATGCCACAATTTTTTTCACCTTCATGGGGATTAATGTAATCAGAAAGGGTGGGGCTGAGAAGTGCAAATTTTATCCGCCCGGTTTTGTCGGAGCCATACCTGGCATGGCTACAGTGGCTACTAAGATGATGGCCAGGAAAATAGAGTCTGCTGAGATTCCGACAATTTCAGAACTTCTGGAAATGGCACAACTGGAAGAGGTGCGATTTGTTGCCTGCAAGATGACGGTGGACATGATGGGGCTTAAGGATAAAGATTTTATTGACGGCGTGGTTGTTGAAACAGCCGAAGATTATTTGAAATACGCACAAAGTTGTCAAATTAACATGTTTATATAATTGATTGAGTTTTTGTGTTGCCGGTGTAAGAAAAATGTGGCACAGAAAGTGCTGGCTCTCTTTGTGAGGGATTCGAATTCATGTGAGGAGGGGAAAGTAGCCGATGCGATCGAGTGCTTGCGTCATTAGCAGGATTTTAATTGGTCTGTTGGTTTTAGCCTTAGCCCATACCGCTTTTGCCATGTCGACCGCCCAGAAATTTTATGTCGAGGCTCAAAATTCTAACTTTCTCTTTGAAAAGCTTGCTCTGTATTCGCAGGCCATTTCCACCCAACCCGATTTTCTGGAGGCGAGAAAAGAGCGAGCAACAATACTGTACTACCAGAAAAAGTATGAACTTGCCGAACATGACCTCAACCGGTGCATTGAAATCGATAAAAACTCGGATGAACTCTATCTGCTGCGTGGTAAAGTGCGGCTTGCTCAGGGTAATTACCAAGGTGCCGAACAGGATTTTACATCGGCTCTTAAAATCAATCCAGAAAACAGACAGGCCCAATTGGAAAGGGCAAGAGCACGATACTTGCTGGGTGATTTTGATGCTTCTTTAACAGATGTACGGGTTCTTTTAAAAAGTGGCGTTCCAGACGATCTGACGGCCCAGGCTTACAGAATAGCCGGTTTTATTCTTCTTCATAGGGGAGATAAAAAACTTGCGAGGCAATATTTCCAGATGGGCAAAATGCCGACTGATTTCGTTTTCGGTGGATTTTACGGGTGGTTGTACGAACCGAAACGCATAAGCCTTATCGGCATGGTAGGGCTGATCGCTGGTGTTCTTGCCCTGTTTTTCAGGTTTGAGCTACCTGCGCCGAGGAAGCGCAAAAAGTAGTGAAGGGCAAGAGCTTGGGTTGACAACTTTTTGAAGAAAATGTTAATTTTATTCTTGCTCACGGAGGGATGGCCGAGTGGTTTAAGGCGGCGGTCTTGAAAACCGCTGTCCCGCTACCGCGGGACCGTAGGTTCGAATCCTACTCCCTCCGCCATAATGGGGAATGCGGAGAGATGGCCGAGTTGGTCGAAGGCGCTCGCCTGCTAAGCGAGTGTGCGTGGAAACACGCACCGTGGGTTCGAATCCCACTCTCTCCGCCATTTTTTTCTAAATCAATCACAAGATTAACCATAACCCATAGCACCCATAGCCAGTTATGAACCGCCGGCGTTACACTATAAAGTTTCATCTACATTAACTTACTTTCGATGATCGAGCCTTATTTCAGATCGCTTCATAATGAGGCAAAATAGCTTCAGAAGCACGATCAGTTACTTTCTGGATTGCCCCAAGACTGATAGGCAACTCAAGCGCCGAATAGCAAAAACCCTGAACCATGTGCGACTATTTTCCGCTATCCCCGCAAGCTCAACTATAAGCACCGAAAGCTGAGGACCATATCCCGCCTGGTATTCCGAAGAAGCGTAACCCTTTTGTTCCCTACCGCGTGCCCTTTGTCATCACTCCTTACGACGTCTTTTTTCAAGGGCATGCTCGATCTTGCTGCTTAGATCCTTTACATCACAGGGTTTTAGGCAGTAATCGAAGCCGCCAAGTTGCATGATTTTTACAGCAGCATCCACGGAAGCATGCGCCGTAAGAACAATTATTTCGACATCAGGACATATTTGCTTGATCTTCTCGAGGGTTGTGATCCCATCGATGCCGGGCATGCGTATGTCCAGCAGAACGATATCGAACGGAGATTTTGAAATTTTCTCCACGGCATCCTCACCGGATGGAGCCTCATCAACAAAAAATCCCTCGAGTTCCAGATTTTTCTTCAGCGCTTTTCTGAAATGATCTTCATCATCCACAATCAAAACTCTAGCCTTCTCGAACATGTTTGCCTCTCTGGGCCTCTAGTGCCCGCATTACGTCGTCAAATTCCCACGATACCGCCGAAATATTGAAATCTTCCTCCCTGCTTGCAATGGCCAGTATATTTGAACGAGTTATTTTCGAGATGGTTGCCAAACCAACAATGTTTCCATGGTCGTTGATCAGAGCAACAGGTTGCCCCGGCTCAAGGTCGTCGCCACGAAGGTAGGGGAATGTGACGTACAGCCTTTGTGGATCGTTTGTGACAGCCGTTACGGCTCTGAAATTTCTTGGTTGTTGCTCCTGCCTCAATGAAAGCAGATAGGATATGACCATAAGCATCACCATGGTTACAGAGGAGACTGCCATAATCATCCAGGGATTCCAGCCTGCCCATTTCTCAAAAAGCGAATATGAATTACTGAGTAATGCCTCTCTGTTGGGGAATATCCTTATGTGATAATTATGGGTTATTCTGGGATCACCTGAATATCTAACAGATAACTTGCAGCTGCCGGATTGTGTGGCATCAGGTACTACTATGGTGCCATTCCATAGCCTACCCTGAATTTCCGTAACGATGAGCCTGATTGAAGGGCACGAGGATGAAAAGGAAATCATCCCCGGATGCGTAAGTGGCCTTGGCGCTTTCTCGGCGATTTTTACGGCCTGGCCGCTTGTAACCGAGTATTCTCTAGGAGGTTTTCGAAAGCTTGAAATACAACCGTCCGCTGCTGACAGAACAAAGACAATGCCGATGACTAATCCCAACCATTTTACCATTGCCGAAAAGTATTTCATGGTTTTCTACCGTTGCCTCGAAACCGACGCTTTCCCAATGCTTTTTACTATTTTCCTGCCAACCAGAAGCGTTATGAGCGCAGAGGGGACGAATATGCTCAGGAAAGTTGAGGTTAGCTCACCGAATCTGGATGCCAGGTACATTGACAGGGTTAGTTCAAACAAAATGATGATATCAATTACTATGACGGCTATCCACTGACGTCCTGTAAGGTTCATGGCCTTTTTCTCCTCTTACCGTTCTTCGGGGCTTCCCCGGCCCGGGGGGAGTGAGCCAGGGAAACCCCTGAGGGGAGAGTTGGGATGGGCTACTTCTTACGGAGGTCCTGCTTGGACACGTTCATGATGCGAAGTGCGACCGGAACGCCTTCCCGTTCCACATAGGCAATGCGCAGAATATCTCCAGGCTCAGGGGGTATTCCAACAAGGGTTTTCTCCGTTAGTTTGATGTTCAAATGTTTGCCTGTAGGCATTCCATAGGGGTGTTGCTGAGAGAAGTTTGTATCGTACTCCTCTATAATCACCTCACCGCTCTCCCTGCTGAAGGAGATGCATTTTCCCTGTGCTACTTCTGCTTCTATGGCAAGGGCCGGTCGAGCCAGGATAGCGCAAAGCCCAATGAAAAGTATTACAAAGACCAGTTGCTTTTTCATGCTGACCCCCTCCTTTTTAAGAAGAATGAGCTGTTGCCATACGAGCCTTTTTCTCACGAAGCTCTGCAGCTGCGCCTCTGAACATAGTTATCATGATGTAGAGAGAAATCGTTGTAATCGCACCAAGAATGAGGATTGCAGCGGGCAGGTTGTACTTGAGCTGTTTGAGTATGATGGAGATCATGCAGCATACCACGGCAGATCCAAAGGCCACTCTTATGCCGTACCCTTTGGAGTATTTGGTTGCGACGGTCCCAATTTGAGCTCCAATAGCAGCGCCTGTAAGCATTATAAATACGGCAACCAGCTCAATTCGACCCTTCAGTGAATAGGTAAATGCACCGTAGAGACCGGAAATCATCACTTCGAAAAGATCTGTTCCGACGGCTATGTGAGTGGGACAACCAACGAAATAGACAAGAGCAGGCATTCTCAATAGTCCGCCCCCGATGCCCAGGAATCCAGCCAGGACTCCCGTGGCATAGCTGACCATAATCGGCAACCAGGCCGAACAGGTAAAGCCTGCAGTCTTAAAATGAACCATTGGCGGTATTTTAATTCTGTGCAGGGTCTTATACCAGGTTATTCCTTCAGCACCCTTCTCACCTTCCACGATGCCCCTTTTCTTCTTTCTCACGGCCTTAGCATAGTCCACAAAGACCATAAGTGCTATGAGAAACAGAAAGACCACATAGACCCACCTCACAACCCTTCCAACCTGTCCTATGCGCTCAAGCCACATAACAATCCTGGCACCACATTCTATACCAATCATTGTTCCCACAAGCATTACAAATCCGAGCTTGTAGTCAACATTGCCAAACTTTCCGTGCCTGAACGTGGCAATCATTGATTTCCCGGCTATGTGGGCAATATCGGTTCCTATGGCAAAGGCCATTGGGAAGCCGAGAATATTAAGCCCTGGAGTGACCATCCAGGCACCACCCATCCCGAAAAATCCGCCAATCACTCCAACGCTGAAACCTATCAACACCAAACCTGGCCAAAAGATCTTAAAACCGGCTATGGGCATATAAATATAAAGCCAATCCATACCACACCCTCCTTTCTATGTCTTTAATGTTCGATTATCTTTCGTGTTCTCAAATCAAGGCCTGTCCGCTCCATGATAAAGTCCATCAAGAGTCCCAGAGCACAACCGTAGAGGGCGGTTAGGACCACGGCCCATAATGCAAAGAGAGTTATGTTGGTGTTGTACAAGTTGGCGAAATAATGGAATATAGGATTGGATATGCGCCGTGTGTCCGCAACAACAACGAGCATACTTGCTTTTTTACCTCCTGCCCAAGCAAGCGATGGCATAAGGGCAAAAATTAAACCAAAGATTCCATGAAGCTTTTTTTTGATGCCCCTCATTTGTGCACCTCCCTTTGTCCTTTGACACTCAGCTCTCGACACTTCTCTCTTTTTAACCTGCTTCAGTCGTCACCAAGCTTAGGGGCAAAGAATGTGCCCAACTGATACAAGGGGGAATGTGCCGTGATTACAACACCATATGAAAGCAATGCCGTGAAACAAAGCAGGACCCGTGTCAGATCGGAGCCGACACTGTCATGCAGGATCTGTCATGATGGGGGCGGGAGCGTGTTATTTGTCTGAGGAGGGGGTATCGTTTTCACGCTTTTTTTGATGAAGTCGTCAATGTGAATAATTTTGGGCTCCTGTTGAGGGCTACTCATGGAGTGATGGGTTCCGGGTAGTGCTCGTAGGGGCTGGTCCGCCTGTTGCCTTAGTGTCTCGATTATATTTCTGAGTTCTTCGTCCTTCTGCAAGAGCCTTTCAAGCTGTTTGAGCCATGCATTCCACTGGTTGAGAAGGTTTCCCTGAGGGAAGTTAACGGCAGTTAGGCGAGACAGCGCATCCAGTAGCACAACCATTGCCTTCTCATGAGGACACTTCAGATAAAGGGAGACACGTGCCCGCAGGGCGACTGTTTCCGTATTTTGTATATTCTAATATTCTAACACAACCGTCCCATGAACTGCCACCGGGCCTTCGTACTGTATGAGCCTGCATCCTGCTGATTTTGCTGTGTTGAGTGCAGCCTTTTTGTGCAAATGTCCGGACATCTAAAAACAATTTTCCTTGTACCCTTTACTTCCTTTAATTACAAGAAAGAGACAGACTTTGCGCTCCCGCTGAGGACTCAAGCCATTAGGGGGGCTAGTAAATGAAAAGGGTAGTTATCGTTGGTGCTGGTGAAGTAGGATATTATATCGCCAGACGTCTTGCCGCGGAAAACAAGGAAGTCATCGTCATTGACCGCAATCCAGATGTCTTGAACAGGTGTGAAAACCTTCTAGATGTTCAGCCCATACTGGGCTCGGGAAATGATCCTCAAATACTCCTGGAATCAGGCGTCAAGGAAGCGGATCTCTTTCTTGCGGTAACCAACAGTGATGAGACAAACATCATAAGCTCTTTTTTTGCCGGCGTTTTGGCTCCTGAAGTAGTTAAACTTGCCCGAATACGAAGTGAAATGTATCACGGAATAAGCCGAGAAATACTGTCGAGAGAATTGAAGATCGACATGATCATCAACCCTGAAGAAGAGGCGGTTAAGACCGTTACCAGGCTTCTTTCCGTTCCGGATGCCGAGGATGTAGGTGAGTTTGCAGGAGGGCGAATAAAACTTCTTGGGCTTCGGATTGACCAGTGTTCACCTTTCGTGGGTCGTACCATTGCCGATATAAGGGCCGCATCAGGTGGGCTTCCCTTTATAATAGGCGTGATCTTCAGAGATGAATGCACAATTATTCCTACAGGAGGTGACATAATCAGGGAGAATGATCTTATTTATGTGGCATGTGAACGGGGCATTTTGAGAGAGGTTCTTGGGTTTTTCCGGTGTGCTCCGAGAGATGCGAAAAACATAATGATCATTGGAGGAGGCCGTTTCGGATTAAAGTTGGCCCATACCCTGGAGTCCAAGAATTACGGGGTAAAGATTGTGGAAAAGGATTTGCGGAGGTGCGAGGAGCTATCTGCGGTGCTCAATCGTGCCGTTGTCATTAACGGTGATGGTACCGATTGGGATCTCTTGCTCGAAGAAAACATTCATCATATGGATGTGGTTATTTCTGCGACAGGGGATGACGGCACCAATATTCTGTGTTCTCTGCTTGCCAAAAAGACCGGAGAGGCAAGGACCATAACAAGGGTGAACAGGTTTGCTTATATTCCCATGATGTCGGCCGTCGGGCTGGGCAACATAGTGAGTTCAAGGCTTGCGGCTATAAACACAATTTTGCAGTTTGTGAGGAGAGGCAGAGTTGTTTCGGCCATTGCTCTTAAAGGTGAGAATGTAGAGGTTCTTGAAGTGGTTGCAGAGGCCAAATCGGGAATAATCGGTAAGCCTCTTAAAGACATAAAATTTCCTCGTGGAGTTTTGATTCTTTGTGTTTTTCGCGAAGATCAGACACATATTCCTACGGGGGATACGGTTATTGAACCCGGAGATCGAGTTGTTATCCTGACAACACGCCAGGGTATCTCTGCGGTGGAACGGGAACTGATGGTTAAGATGAAAAGATAGATTATGCAGTGGGGCTACATTAGTAAGGCTCTTGGTGGTTTGTTCATTTCCATATCCCTTACAATGATTTTTCCCATGGTTGCAGGCCTCTGGTATTCGGATAGCTCCGTTGGCCCTCTTATAAAATCCATGGTAGTGGGGCTAGTTGGAGGCTTCCTGCTTTTTGCACTGGGTTGCAAATCTGGGATTGTTACCCTGGGTCATCGCGAAGGCATGGCCATTGTTACTTTGGGGTGGATAGGTGCCGGTCTGATAGGGGCATTACCATTTTATTTTAGCCATACCTTTGATACTTTCATTGATTCCTTTTTTGAATCCGTCTCGGGCTTTACCACAACGGGTGCTTCGGTAATGACCGATATAGAATCCACAGCACCCGGAATTCTCTTCTGGAGAAGCTTTACTCACTGGCTGGGAGGAATGGGCATTATTGTGTTCTCTCTTGCTATCCTGCCGTTTCTTGGGGCAGGAGGTATGCAACTCTATAAGGCCGAAGTTCCATCCCCCGTGCCCGATAAGCTCAGACCCAGAATAAGAGATACCGCTCTTTTGCTCTGGAAGGTTTACCTCCTTTTTACAGTTCTTGAGACGGTCCTTTTGATGTTTGGTGGCATGAACCTCTATGATGCCCTTTGTCATACCTTTGGCACTCTGGCAACAGGTGGATTTTCCACCAAAAACGCGAGCATTGCGCATTTTCAGAGTGCCTACGTTGATGGGGTGATCATCTTCTTTATGTTCGTCGCCGGAGTGAACTTTTCCCTCCATTATCAGCTGCTTACCGGGAAACCTCGAAAGATGCTTCAGAATTCGGAATTTCGCTTTTTCTGCTTTCTTGTAATGCTTTTTGTAGTCATTACAACCTTTGCCGTGTACAAAGACTCTTACGGAAGCATCCCGGAAGCTCTCCGTTACTCAATGTTTCAGGTTATTTCCATTATCACCACCACGGGTTACGCAACGGCGGATTATGAAACCTGGCCTTTTTTACCGCAGGCAATCCTTTTCATGTGCATGTTCATAGGAGCCTGTGCAGGATCGACCGGAGGCGGTATGAAGTGTATGAGGATAATGTTGCTACTCAAGCACGGATACCGCGAGCTGTTCCGGTTGATTCATCCACATGGGGTGTCTCAAGTTAAGCTTCACGGTCAGCAGGTGCCTCAGGACATTGTGAGCAGTGTCCTCGGTTTTTTTGTCTTCTACATACTGTTGTATTGTACTGGTGTGCTTCTTGTTGCCGCAACAAGAGTTGACGTTCTTACTTCAATTGCCTCGGTTGCGGCTACCATAGGGAATATAGGACCCGGTCTGGGAACCGTTGGCCCTGCAGAAAACTATTCTCACATGCCCTGGATGGCCAAGTGGATTCTGGCATTTTGCATGATCCTGGGCAGGCTTGAAATTTTTACGGTTATTATTTTGTTCATTCCTGAATTTTGGCGTAAGTGAGGAAATAATGATCCCTTTAAGAGATGTGAACCCATCGTACCGAACCCCGGTAGTCAACCACCTGAACTATTGCGTCATGTGTGGTGACGTTCTTGTATGATTTTTTTCAACAACGGTTGCAAATTTTAATGGGGGACTTCATCCGTAATGTACCTTTGATATAGCCTAACATAGTTGGTAGAGGCCGTGGGAGCCGAGGTTCCCACGGCTTTTTGTTGGCCTAAAGATGAGTCCTCTTAGGCTTCAAAAAGAACATGCTGCATGTACTGCTTATCTAAAACAACGCCTTGTCAGAATTTAGTCCTTTTCTTTTTCCTCTTTCATAATGTCTCTTGCGGTTTCAAACTCTCCTGCTTCAGCAAAGGTAGTCGCAACCATTGTGTCTTCTATTTTTTTCTTATAGGCCAAGCGAAGGAGCTTTACCAGCTCATCTATGTCCACAGGTTTCTGAAGATATTCAAAGGCTCCAAGGCGCCGTGCTTCCTCCTCGTCCTTTTCAGAACCGTGTCCTGTAAGAATAATAACCTGAACCTGAGGATAGGCTTTTCTGACCCTTTTTAGAACCTCCATTCCGTCAATTCCCGGCATCTTTAAATCCAATACAATAACATCGGGAATTTCATCTTCGACGATCTGAAGTGCCTGCTCCCCGTTGTAGGCAACGCCTGACGGAAGGTCCCGTATCTCAAGCCTTTCCCTCAAAGCATCGACAAATTCCTTTTCGTCATCGACGAGAAGCACCTTTATCTTTTCCATGAGAGGCCTCCGTTAATGGGTTTTCTTTCTTTTGTGATTGGACAACTCCACATTGGCTTCGGCGAAGGTTGAGGAAACGAAAACATCCTCTATCTTCTGTTTCAGACTACACCGCTTCATCTTCCGAGCCTTCTTCTGCCGGGCTCTGAAAGCTTTAAATATCTTCTCTTCAAGCTCCGATATTTCAAAAGGTACGTATATATCGTCGAAAACACCCTTCTTCATCCCTTCAATAGCACTCTGTATGCTTCCAGAGGTAAGCATAAGTATGATTTCCGGCGAAGGCTTCAGGTAACTGAAGACGCTGAAAATGTCTCTTTCCCGGCTGGTCAATATGTGTTGACTTACAATAACAATATCTATATCGGCCAGGTTATGAATACATGGATCATCCGGGGTTGCAGCAGTTAACACCTGATAACCTCTTTTTTTGAGTATCTCTGCAAGCCTCTCTCGAAAATCCTCATCACCACCCATAACGAGAATGCTGGGTTTCATATCCTGTTAAGGCAGTTGGCTACATATTAACAACACAAAGCTTTACCGGGACATTGACTAGTCCTACATCTTCAAGGAACCTGATAAGAGCAGGTCGGGTAGCCTTTTTCTGCAGGATTTCCATAGCCACATCATGGCAGTTTTCTTCCGCAAAGGCCACAGCTGCATAAAGATCCTTTAAACTATTTGCCAGTTCACCCATCGTTAGAGTACGCCTGAAACCGAAGCTACCCGTATCAAGCCCTTCTTCTGCAAATGCCGAGGCCGCAAAGCTATCTTCAAGATATTTTTTGAACTTCATGACTCATCCTCCCTTTACCCAGGGTTATTTGCTCGCTTCCTTGATCAATCCTTATATGCAACCCCCGTTCCTTCCCATACAAAATCTACTTCTGTCTCTGCCAAGCAAGATCTCTTCCCGATCTGTTATTTACAACCACATTCAAGGCAGACCTTATGAAACATTATGAAAATTTTTCTTGATACATTATGGTACATGATGATACACTTTATCAAAAAGACCAAGGTTCAGGAGAGGTATAGCTATGAGTTCTGCGGCTGGAATAACTATTGCTGGACTTTACAGCGACCCCGTGGCCTTGGGAAGCGTCTTTGATGAGCTTCCCGTGGCGGTGGTTTTTATCTCTAAAGAGGGTAGGGTGGTTTATCAAAACAGGGCGGCAGAGGTTCTTACGGGCTATTCATCCTTCGAGGCCTGTGGTCTTGCCTGTTCCCATGTTCTCAGGAGCAACATATGTGGAGGGAGGTGTCCCGTAAGAGAGGATCTTGGTGGAGAGGAATCGGTTTCGGAGGAAGGGGATATCATTACAAGGGATCGGAGAAGGGTTCCAGTTCGCATAACCTTCACCCGGGTGCGAAGTCCTGAGGGTAGATGCCTTGGATATGCGGAGATTGTTGAGGATTTGGGGGATGGGGGGCAGCGATCCGACTCACCGACTCATCCCTTCAGTGTCGGGGATATAATAGGAAGGAGCCCCACAATGGAGAAGCTCTTTGCAATGCTTCCCGGAATTGCTCAAACCGACTCATCGGTGCTCATAACGGGAGAAACAGGGACCGGCAAAGACCTCCTTGCTGAAGTGATTCACAAAATGTCCAACAGGGCAAAAGGGCCCTTTGTGAAGATCAACTGCGGAGCTCTTCCCGAAACACTTCTTGAGTCAGAACTTTTCGGTCATGTCAAGGGAGCTTTCACTGGGGCAACTCACAACAAACCCGGGAGATTCAGACTTGCTCACAACGGAACGCTTTTCCTGACCGAAATCGGAGATCTTCCCCTTTCACTTCAAGTCAAACTCCTCACCTTTCTCGATGATCATGTAATCTATCCCCTGGGGAGCGGAACGGGGGTAAGGGTTAATGTACGTATTATTGCGGCAACTCATAGAGACCTGGCGGCAATGGTTCGAGAGGGAAGGTTTAGAGAAGATCTTCTCTTCAGGCTCAATGTTGTGAGGCTCCACGTTCCGCCTCTGAGGGAGCGAGAAGGTGATGTTCAACTCCTTATGGATCACTTCCTGCGAGCTTTTTCGGCTAAATTTGGGAAGAGGGTTTCCCGATTCTCTTCCGAAGCTCGCAATGTCCTTCTGAAGTACAGTTACCCCGGAAATGTGCGCGAGCTAAAAAACATTGTGGAATATGCTGTGAACATCTGTACTGGGGCTTTCATTACCCTGGAGCACATTCCTTCCTATGTGGTGGAGGCGGTACAGTCACAGGGTAAGAGCGACGAAGAGATGGCCTCTCGAAGCTATGGCGCGATTTACGAAGATGTAAATCTCTTGAAAAATAGGTCAGAGTCTGGTCAGGTCAAATGGGAGGATTTAGAAAGGCGGATGATTCTGGAAGCGCTGATGAAATGTGGAGGCAGAAAATCAAAGGCTGCGAGAATGCTCGGCTGGGGCAGGGCAACTCTTTGGAGAAAAATGAAACAGTACGGTATAACCGAATAAGACCGGGGATGGTGATTATGAAGGAGGAAAGAGGGAGGCAGAAGATATTGGTTGCCTTGAGAGGTGAAGAGGTTGCAAGCCGCTTTGACATGGCCCCTGAAGCCTGGCTGGGAACCTACAGGGAAGGCGAGGGTTTTACCAATGAGAAGACCGTGGTGCTTCCTCAAGCCTCGGCGGAAAACCTTTGCAGGCTTATTGTTTCCGAAGGTGTCAATACCGTAGTGTGTGGAGGTATCGAACAGGAGTATTACGATTATCTTACATGGAAGAAGATAAACGTTGTTGATTTCGTGGTTGGATCACTGGATGAGGTAAAAAAAAGGATTGCATCAGGAACCCTGAAGGCAGGAAACATTCTCGTCAAAAGGGCAGGAGAAAGCACGGATGAGCTTTCTGAAGAATAAGTTTTGGACCAGGCTTCAGAACTTTTTCACATTCCGTCCCGAAAAGGCCGGAGAGGCGAGGTATGTAATTCTTCGAAGAAATCTTGCTGTCACCATGATACTGGTGACCTTTGTCCCTCTTTTTTTGATGGCCTTCATAAATTATGTGGAATATCGCGCGACGCTACACAAGGAAATTCTATCTCCTATGCAATCCCTTGTGGGTAAGGCCAAGCACTCCCTGGAGCTTTTTATTGCTGAGCGGGTCGCAACGGTAAGCTTTGTCTCAAAAGCATATTCCTTTGAGGAGCTGGCTGATCCTCAGAGGTTGAGCCAGATTTTTTCGGTAATGAAAACAGAGTTTCAGGGGTTTGTAGACCTTGGAATCATCAATGAAAAAGGCATACAGATAAACTATGTGGGTCCCTATCAGCTCCTCGGCAAGGATTATTCCGAACAACCATGGTTTCACGAGGTCCGGGTCAAGGGCAGTTATGTAAGTGATGTATTTTTGGGGTACCGTAAATTTCCCCACATGGTCGTTGCAGTAGAAAGCTCCGTGCCCGGCGGAAAAAGCTGGATAGTGAGGGCAACAATTGATACCGATCGGCTCAATGATGTTATACTTTCCATGAGCCTGGACCCCGAAAGTGATGCCTTTTTGATAAACCGGGAAGGCATACTCCAGACTCCGTCAAAGTTCTACGGTAACGTCCTCGATAGACTATCGTTTCCCATTCCGTCTCCCACCTATCAGCCCTCCGTGGTGTCATTAAGGGATGACCAGGGAAGAGAGCTCTTTATGAGCTACGCATTCCTTCGTGAGCCCAATCTGATTCTTGTAATGGTGAAGCCGAAGGTAAGGGTTCTTAAAGCCTGGACGACTCTAAAAAGTGAAATGCTTGTTCTCTTTGTTGGTGGTACCCTGATAGTTCTTTTTGTTGTGATTAAGATTACAGGGATCTTTGTTAACAGGATAAAAGAGGCTGATGAAAAAAGGGAAGCGGCCTTCAGGGAGTTACAACATCACCACAAGCTTTCTTCTCTGGGGCGTCTTGCTGCAGGAGTTGCCCATGAAATCAACAATCCCATGGCCATAATCAACGAAAAGGCCGGTCTCATACTGGATCTTCTTCCGCAGATGCCTCAGAGTCCTTACCGGGATCGATTGGAAACCCTAACACGGGATATTCTCAAGTCGGTGGATCGGTGTCGCAACATCACACACCGTTTGCTTGGTTTTGCCCGGCGTATGGATGTGCAGATTGAGGTTCTGGATCTAAACGAAGTGGTCCGTGAGGTGCTGACCTTCCTGGAGAAAGAAGCCCTCTACAGGAATATCGACGTGAGGCTACAGCTTGCGGAGAATCTGCCTCGTATAGCTTCGGACCGTGGCCAGCTCCAGCAAGTTTTCCTAAACATCCTGAATAATGCCTTTGAGGCCGTTCCCGATGGAGGAATTGTTTCTATAACCTCCTGGGAGGTTGATGCAGACAAGGTTGCCGTAAGTATACAGGATAACGGTCACGGTATGGACGAAGAAACTATGAAGCATATCTTTGAACCTTTTTTTACCACCAAAAAGAGTTATGGGACAGGTCTTGGGCTCCCTATTACCTACGGAATAGTTAAAAAACTAGGGGGAGACATTCAGGTCCAGAGTCATGTAGGTGAGGGTACAACCTTCACGGTGTACCTGCCCAAAAAGGCACCGCATGCAGAATAGTTTGGGGGGTGGATGATGGAGAAGAAATGCCGAGTATTGCTTGTGGATGACGAGGAAGAATTTGTGAGGACTTTGGCTGAAAGGCTTGAGCTTAGAGGATTGATGACCCGTGTTGCACTGGACGGGATCGAAGCCATGGATTTACTCGATCAATCCGATGTGGATGTTGTGGTTCTGGATGTAAGAATGCCAGGTATGAGTGGTCTTGATGTGTTGAGGCAAATAAAGTCCATCAAGCCGGATCTTCCGGTGATACTTCTTACGGGTCATGGAGATACCAAGGATGGTATTGAGGGTATGAGGCTTGGGGCTTTTGACTACCTTATGAAGCCTCTCGATATTGATACTCTTATGGAAAAGATTTTTGAGGCTACCCAGACTTCATGAAGGAAAAAAGCGGAGAAGACAGATGGAAGATTGGAAAGTACGAGAGTCGGCCTTTATTGGCAAACTGACGGCAGGGGCAACTCATGAGTTGAGAAATGTTCTGGCAATCATCGGGGAGTCTGCCGGGCTTGTAGAAGACATTTTGCAGTTTAAAGGAGCCTATGAGAAGTTCAGCTCAAAGTTCGTACTCATCAAGGAGCAGATATCTAGAGGCCAGGCTATTCTCAGCGCCCTTAATCGTTACGCTCACAGTACGGACTTTCCGATTCAGAGCCTAGACGTGAGACAGAGTCTTCAGGATATGGCTGTTCTTTCCCAGCGTTTTCTGAGACAAAAGAAGAGAGAATGTTTTTTGACCCAGGTCGATCCCATTATTATAAAAACCTATGCGGTCAAATGGAATATGGTGCACTTCGCAGTACTAATGAGCCTTGCCGATGACATAGATGCTACTGAACCCATAGAAATAAGATGTTTTGGTGAGGACTCCGGGGTTGCTGTGATATTTTGCCCAAATGGTTCCCCCAGGTCTGAATACCCCACCTTGAGGGCACTCCTTGAAGATGCATCCTTCCGAAAAACAATGGCTCTAATAGAGGCCGAGGCAGATATAGGGAAAGATGTAGCCATCAGGACAAGAGAGATCAAGGAATAGATTCATATTGTTTCAAAATTAAACCCACCACATTGGATTTTGTTTCATAATGTTCCATAGTTGTTACTATTATGTCCATATTATGGCATTATGCTGAAATAACTGGCCTTTTTGGTCAGGCACGGTTGTTGCTTATTCCGAGGTGTGATTGTGACGGATTTCTCTTGATTGTTAACAGGAGACAAAGATGAAGCGGCTAAAAGTTAAGGATCTTATGATACCGCTTGGTGAATATACCACAGTTAGCGAAAATGCTACGCTCTACGAAGCAGTGCGGGTGCTCAGGGAAGTTCAGAAGAAGTATCTTGAGCAAGCAAAAGCTTCGAGGGAAGTTCGTTATCCCCATCGGGCTGTCCTTGTCCTTGACTCTCAGGGCCGGGTTGTGGGCAAGATCAGTCAGCTCGATGTTCTCAGGGCTTTGGAACCTCAGTATGCTCGTATAATGACATCGCCATCTTTGGGCAGGCTTGCAGCAAGCGGTTTCAGTGCCGAGTTCCTTGAAGATTTGATTGAAAGGTACGGCCTCTTTTCCTCAGGCCTTAAGGATCTCTGTCAAAAGGCGGCTGAAAGGAGGGTGCGTGACTTTATGTACACACCTCAGGAAGGGGAATACGTCCGTGATGAGGACACCCTGGACAGAGCTGTTCACAAGCTTGTTATGGGGCAGCATCAGTCTTTGCTGGTCTTGGACAGAAGTGGTGAAATTGTAGGGATTTTAAGGCTGGTTGATGTGTTTGAGGTAATTGCTTCGGCGATTGAAGCGTGTCCGATATAGAAAAATTTTCGTCAGAGGGGGGAGGTAAATGAAGATACGTCTTTTAATTGTGGATGACGAAAAGGATTTTACCGATTCTCTGGCCGAGCGTCTTGAGTTTCGAGACTTTGATGTGTCAAAGGCTTACAGTGGTGAGGAGGCGGTGGGCATGGTCAAAGAGTACAACTACGATGTGGTCATTTTGGATGTGGCCATGCCGGGGATGGATGGGGTTCAGACTCTAAGAGAAATCAAAAATCTCAAACCCCTTACCGAAGTAATAATGCTTACCGGTCATGCCACTGTTGAAACTGCCATTGAAGGAATGAAACTTGGGGCCTATGACTACCTTTTAAAACCGACGGAGATTGACGATCTGGTGACAAAGGTGCAGGCCGCTTATTCTAGAAAGGCAGAGCAGGAAGACCGAATAAGAAAGGCCAAGATGATGCGATATTTTGAATCGCCCAGAGCTGTCCTGGAAGACAAAGAAGATCCATAACTAATTGGTATTAGAAGTTTATAACGCAATTTTTGAAGATGATCGTGTGAATCTATCATGCGAAAGGGGGATTTACGTCATGGCTCACGAAGTACACGCTCCCACAAAAAAGGGAATTTTGGCAAACAAAACCCTTTGGCTTTGTATCGGTGCGGCAGTGTTCGTTATTGTGGGTTTCCTTATACCGCCACCCGAAAGCCTGGTGAAAATCATCTCCGACCAGGGATTTGCCGATCAAATGATAAAGTGGCATTTGGCCCATGATGTAAACGAAGCAGCCCGAAAGACCATGATTGTTCTTGGAATAATTCCCATGGCCGTCATCTTCTTTGCCACCGAGGCTCTTCCCATAGGTCTAACGGGGATTCTGATGCCCATCCTGGCTTACTTTCTGGGGCTTCTACCCAAAAAGGAAGTCGGAAAGAGCTTTGCCGGTGATGCTCCCATGTTCCTGCTTGGAGTTCTTGCCATGGGGGTTGTTGTGGTGGAGGTTGGTCTTCACAAGCGCCTTGCAACCTGGATTCTTGGCTGGACCCGGGGATTCCTGGTTCCGGTCTTTGTCCTTTGCATAAGCATGTCCATCATAGGCTCCTTTATTTCGGCCCATGCCATGTGCGCCTTCATGACGCCAGTGATAATGGCAGTCTATTATGGATCTGTCCTTGCAAAAAGCCCTTCGGGGCAAGTTGAACATGATCCTGCCCTGGCGAAATTTCTCCTCTTTGCCCTCTGTTTTTCTCTCAACGTCGGTGGTGTGGGATCTCCCGCAGCAGGCGGCCGAAACGTTCTCATGATGGGTTTCTGGGAAGGTTACAAGGTTCCCATGGACTTCTTTACCTGGATGAAATATGGCTTTCCTCTGGCCCCCGTACTTGGTTTGATGGTTGCCGTTTACATGCTCGTTATATTCGGACGCAATATCAAAACAAAGGACCTTACTCCTGGTCTTGCGGCTCTTAAGGAAGAAACCAAGCAGATGGGAAAAATGAAATATGAAGAATGGGTCACCCTTGGCATGCTCCTTTTGATTCTGCTGCTCTGGATCTTCGGAGGACATGGCCTCGGCCTCGGCGGCCCATCCCTTCTGGCGTTGCTCATCCCCGTTATCTTTCGCATTACACCATGGCAGAAGATTCTGCACGGCATATCGTGGGATGCCTGGTTCATGTACTGCGGAGCTCTCACTCTCGGTGAGCTTCTTAAGAAGAGTGGAGCGGCTATGTGGCTTGCCAGCACCTTCCTAGATGCTCTCAAGTCCGTTGGAATAGGTCAGGGACTGGGGCTCTGGATCGGGCTTTCGGCGTTCTCGGGAGTCATGACCAACTTCATGTCCGATGCCGGAGTGACTGCACTGCTCGGGCCTATCGTGGTGCCCATGAGCATCATGTCCGGTCACCCGGCAGAGCCTTGGGCATCGGGCCTTGCCACGGCCTTTGCTACATCCTTTGCCCACTTCCTGATTGTGGGCACTCCCAATAACGCTATAGTCTATGCACTGGGGACCTATCCCGATACCGGGAAAAACGCCATCGAGCCTGTGGATTTTGTTAAATACGGGTTTGTGGCCTGGATTCTGTCTCTGGTGCTGGTGTGGGTACTGGGTTTTATGGTGCTTTTCCCCCTTGTCGGCTTTCCCGAAGGGTTGCTTGAAACGGCACGGAATGTGCTTACGTCAGGTGGTGCAAGGTAAACTCCGCTGAGGGGGTCCCCGGGTTAGTCGGGGGCCCCAGTAATGTCTAAAAAGTTTCTTTCTAGAAGGAGCGAACTATGCAAGAGCCTTATGTTATGCTGGTTGACGATGAGGAAGCCTTTGTAGAGGCCATGACAAAGCGACTGTCAAAACGTGATCTCAAGATTATAAGTGCTCTCAGCGGTGAAGAAGCCCTTGAGAAACTGGATAATCATCGAGATGTTGATGTGGTTATACTGGATGTAAAAATGCCAGGAATGGACGGCATAGAAACCCTGAGAGAAATCAAAGCTCGTTTTCCTCTCATAGAGGTTATCATGCTTACCGGCCATGCCACGGTGGAAAATGCCGTTGAGGGCATGAAAAAAGGAGCATTCGATTATCTCATGAAGCCCTGTGATATAGACGAACTCCTCAAAAAGGTCAAAGAAGCTACGGAAAAGAAGCGCTCTCACGAGGAGAAGATCAGGGAAGCAGCCATACGAAATGCGCTATCCTTTGTGGAGTGATGCTTCTTCGGGTTCCCCCCCTTCCCGAATAAGCGCACTCCCTCTAAGGCGCGGCAAGATTTTCATGGAGCCCTCCCTGCCGCGCCCCTAATCTGTCTTCTGCTCGATGACACTGTAAACAAAACAGACATACTGTAAACCAATCCGACACCTCGTGGCACTCCATTCTTCCCTCCTGAATATGAGAATCACCGAAAAGCCTACTCTGGGCACAGAATTTGCCTTCCTATGGGGAAAATCAATCATTACAAATTCGGGAAGGGGAGATTGGAGGAGGAATTATGAGAGCCGGAAAGATCAGCAAGAAGATAGGGTTCCTTGTTGCTTTTTTTCTTCTTTTAATAGGTGTTCTTTCCGCCATTGCCTGCTATGGCCTTATGGAGATCAGGAATCTTGCACCGCTGGATGAGATTGCCAATGATGCCGTGGTTTTGGTTCTTCAATTGAGAAGGCAGGAGAAAAACTTTGCATTGAGAGGATTTAAAAAGGTCAAGGGTGATAAGCTCAATTCCGTTGAGAAGTGGCAGAGAGATTATGATAAGTTACAGGAGACTCTGGATAATCTCGCAAAGCATCCTTATGTAAAGGCTCGTTACAGTGACGATGTTAAATCCGTCTTTAAAAGTCTGGATGCTTACAAGAAAGCCTTTGTGGTTGACTATGTTGGATCCTATAAGCCTCGTCTGGAGGCTTTTAACCGCTGGAGCAAGCTGGCGTGGGAGATGACAAAAGAGTTCCAAGATATAGAGAAGGAGTTGGAGTCTCTTCAGCTCTCGAGCAAGTACACTAAGGCTTTTCACTCCCTTTTAAGAGAGTTTCTTATCCTCAGAGTTAAAGCGATGTACGCAGTTCATGTGGGTACCCTTGAGGCTTTTGAGAGCTATGAGGCTCAATTAAAAACGGTGAAAACAGCCCTTGATAAGTTCAAAGGGCTTACTGAGGACATTAGTGTAGCGAATTTGGGACAGATGGCCGGAAAGGTGGAGAGCCTTATTCATGCCTATGAAAAGGCCGGTAAGGAGTACAAAAGTGCTTTGGAGAAAAAACTTTTGGGCGAGGAAAAAATGGTTTCTGGATCCAGAGCTGTTCTTGGTGGCCTGGATGGTTTGTTGCAGAAGTTACGAGCCCGTGTAGCGGGGAATATAGCTTTTTTGATAAAGCTGTTTATTATCGTGGCTACGGTTACCCTGTTTGTGGGTATAATCCTTGGGATTCTCATGTCACGATCAATAATTCGGCCTATTACAATGGCCGTTGACGATGCGAGTCAGAGCGTTTCGGATATAACGGAAAAGGTGATTGGTCTGGATCGAGGAAGCAGGGAGCTTGCGCAGGGTGCATCGCAACAGGCATCCTCAGTGGAAGAGAGTTTTGCATCTCTGGAAGAAATTGCAGCAATGGCTAGAGCAAACGAGGATAAAGGACAGAAAATGGGTCGGCTTGCTCGTGAGACAGAGGATACGGTTATTCAGGTTCGTGAATCCCTAGAAGATGTGGTTTCGGCGATGGAGGAAATCCGTAAGGCCAATGAAGAAAGTTCGGTTATTGTAAAGAAAATCGATGAAATTGCCTTTCAAACCAATCTGCTGGCGCTGAATGCAGCAGTGGAGGCAGCTCGAGCAGGCGATGCTGGGACAGGCTTTGCGGTAGTGGCCGATGAGGTTCGGGCTCTGGCTTTAAGGACTGCGGAAGCGGCGAAAGATACTGCTCGTCTCATCCAGCTTGCTTCGTCGAAGGTCGAAGCTGGGGGTAGCGTTGTAAGAAACTGCATTACCTTCTTTGAACGGCTTTTTAACAGCACCAAACATATGGCTGGGTTGATGAATGAGATCGTACAAGGGGCGAAAGAGCAACGAACGGGGATAGACCAGCTAAATACAGCCTTTTCGGAAATAAATCAGGTTGTGACCCAAACCGCGTCACTGGCCGAAGAAGTTGCAGCTTTTGCATCGGACATAAAAACCGCAGTGGAAATGCTTAACAGCACCACAGCAAAACTGGCTGAAATGAGTGGCATTAACGGGAAAGGGCTTCTTTCGAACGTAACTGCTGCTGATGCGGTAGAATGTTAAGGCCTGTATATTACTGGTAGAAGACGAAACACCGCTTCGGAAAATGCTATCGGAATTCCTTGTAAAAAAAGGTTTCGTCGTGCATGGTGCAGAAAGCGAGGAGGAAACTTTGAAGGTTGTTCAAGAAATTGGTGGTCGTGTTAACATTGTCATCACGGATTTGGGGCTTCCAGGACAGATAGACGGATGTGAGCTAATAGAACGGGTTCTAGCGCAGAAAAGCGATATAAGGGTTGTTTTGATGACGGGCTATTCAAGGGGAAAGCTGGTGAATCGTTTGCCGAAGGAAGGATGCGTGCATGTAATCAACAGACCCTTTTCAGTATCTGATGTTTTGACCCTTATAGATAGAGGGGGCAACTAGTGATGAGACATGCTTTGATTACAGTAAGTGATAATCCGAGCTATCTTTATGGGGTAAGGTTTGTTGCCGGATTTTTCAGAAGGGTGGATAGAATGAAGGTAACCCTTTTCTATGTTGCCCCGCCTGAGACTGTGTCCGTAAAGAGAGGGAGTCAGGGAGAGAATGAGGTGCTTGCTCGATTGAAAGAAGCCCTTGCCACGGCTGAGGACATCCTTATACGGAACGGTTTTAAGAAGGAAAACATAGAGTTCAAGATTACAACACGCAAATTCGGCACGGTTAAGGATATCATCCGAGAGGGGCATCATGGCTTGTACGATGCGGTGGTTCTTGGTCGAAGGGGTTATACTGTCTTTGAAAAGCTTTTTTCCTACAGTGTAAGCCGTGAGATTCTTAACCAGCCTGTATCATTTCCTCTGTGGATATGCAGGGAATTTGAAAAGGACCGCCGCGGTTGTCTTTTGTGTGTGGACGGTTCCGATGCCAGCTTCTCTGTTGCTGATCATGTGGGTTTCATACTCAGTGAGGAGTCCTCTCATGAGGTGGTTGTGCTTCACGTTGTTGAGTCAAAGGGAGGAGAGAGTGAAGGAGCTATGGTGGTGGAAAAGGCTGTGGCTATACTTCGCGAAAACGGCATTCCTGCTGAGAGAATTTCTGTAGACATAGTTGCAGGGGGAAAACCTGGAGCGGTTACTTTGCAAAAGCTCAAGCGAGAAAGGTTGGGAGTTGTTGCTATGGGAAGAAGGGGGCGAGGAGATAAGAAGGGGTGGTTTCGAGGATCTTGTTTTGAGTCTATGATGGATCATTTGAGCGGGTTTTGTCTCTGGGTCGGGAGGTAGTTATCCTCGGAAGTTCATTAATCAACTGATATCGTCGAGTCGGTAATCTTGTTTGAGAAATCTGCGGGCGAAGAATTCGGCCGATTTGTCCGTTGACATAAGCATGTCCATTTGCCGTGTGTACTCAAGCATTAATCCTATTTGCCTTAGACACTCCAAAAGGTAAGAGGCTTCGTACTTTACAATCCGTCCCACCACCTGATCGCCTTTTATGTTCACCAAGAAGCCCAGCTCTTTTAAAATAATCCCGATGCACCTTGCCCGCCGATGGCGCCTTACATCGTCGGCTGCTCCGCCCATGAAGGAAAAAGTCACATAGTTTTTGTGTACAGTTCTACCGCAATATGCATCCAGCAGGCTGTAATGGTATCCAACCCGTGAGCTAAAGTTCAGATATTTGTCGGAGATCATTGCGTAACTTCGGTCGCCGAAACGTTCTGCACCGAGTTTAGGAGGCGAGAGCATCTGCTCGGTCATAACGGAGAGAAAACCTCTGAAGTCAACGGGTCTCGGCTCCGTCTGCCTTACCCTCTCATCAGTCATTCCGGCAAGGATTGCCCGCAGTGGGGGATTGACAATTTCATCAATTTCTACAAAGTCTCTTTCAAGAAAAAGGTCTTCTTTGGTGAGTCCTCCTCCCAGGTCTATGATGTAAAGATCTATCGGAAGGGGTGCCCTGACATGGAGTGCAAAGCGAACTTCCTTGGAGAGCGTGTCACCCAGAGTGAACATTTCTTCGTAGGATTTTTCGTGCACAAACCTCATTATGTCGTGAATGGTGCGGCAATTTTCAGTAGAAAATGATGCATCCCGTGGATTTATAAGGTTTAGTGGTAGTATGAATTTGCTGACTCTGGAAAGGACATTGTACACCGGGGACTCGGAAGTGGTAATTATGGGGCGCTTCTTTTTCTGTAAAATTTCCTTCACTATTCCCGGAAAGATCTTTTTTTTCGTAGCATCAACGGTTACCTCCATTCCATTTTCCAGCTTTTCTGTGATGCCCGGCACACCTAGAATTGTGGGTATTCCGAATTCTCGTGCTATCGATGCCATATGGCCTGTTACGGAACCGTACTCACATACAATGGCCGAGGCTTTGTTCATCAGGACAGCAAACTGTGGGGATGAGTGTCTAGCGATGAGTACACTTCCTTCGGGAAACTTTCCGAGGTCATCCTCGCTCTCAATTATAAAAGCCCTACCGGCTCCTGTTCCAGGACAAGCCGTTTCGCCTCCCAAAGCAACAGGCTCCAGACCCTGAAGCTCCGGTGTCTCGATAACATCGTCTCTGTCAATATTCAAAGACTGTAATGGCCTACTCTGGAGGATCAGGAGCCGACCGTCCGGCCCGAGAGCCCATTCCACATCCTGAGGGCAGCCAAAATGAGATTCAAGGTGAAGGCCATATTCCGCAAGGGTTATTATTTGATCTGGGTTAAGGCATGAGGCCTTGATCTTTTCGGCACAGACCGGCAGTTCGGCGAGCCCTCCGGCCGGGTTTCTTACAAGCTGTACAGGCTTTTCCGATACAAGTGTTTTAGCAATGGTCAAGGGCGCTGTGCGGGTTACAATGTATCTATCGGGCTGTATCCGTCCTTCAACGGCGTACGGCCCCAGTCCCCACACGGCAGAAATGATAATCCGGTCAGATGCAGGGTTTGTGGGATCTTGGGTATAAAGGACACCAGAGGCCACAGAGTCAATCATCTCGAGACACAGCACTCCCATGGCCACGTCTTCATCGGGAATGCCTTTATAAAACCTGTATGCCAGAGCCCGAGGGGTGTAGAGACTTGCAACAACGATCTTGTAGGCGTCCACAATCTTTTCCCGAGGGATGTTCAAGAGGGAAACATATTGACCTGCAAAGCTGACTTCCGAATCCTCACCAATGGCGCTACTCCTTACGGCTACCGTGAAGCTTTGAACTTTTTTAGCTCGAGCCATCTCGTCGAAGGCGGCCAGGAGGGCATTTGCCACCTCATCGGGTACAGCAGATCTCATGATAAGTGCCTGGATCTGTTCGCTTAGACTCTGTAGGGCGGACAAATCGTTGAAATTGGTCAACTGCTTCAGTCTTGAGATTTCCGCCTTCAGGTCGTTTTTTTCAAAAAAGATATGGAATGCCCTTATGCTTACGGCAAATCCGTCCGGAATTGGGAGTTTCAATCTTGATGCTATTTCACCCAAATGGGCGCTCTTACCACCTACCCAATCGTCCATGGTTAGGTCCACATGGGAGAGTGGAAAAACCAAGGTCTCGGGGAGCGAGAAGGGGCGCAGGGTAATTACCTTTTCTATGGCATTTTTTATTGTTTCGAAAACATCATAGAGTTCAATATAGCGGTTGTCGGACATCTCGTTAAGGGCTCTTATCATTCTAAAGGCGTGCGACATAGCTAGAGTTGCTCTGGATCGTACATAGGACATTCCAAAGAGCTTTTGGCTTCGTAGTGTTTCGGATATATCGGAGATGATGTCTGCAAGTTCCACGTTGGAGCTGAGTAATTCCAAAAAGTTGGAATATTTTTCGCGAAGCCTCCGCCTGATTTTCTCTCTCAGGATCGCTCGATCCCTGTGCCTTTTCCGGGAAAAGTACTTGAACATGCCCATTCCGAAGCGCCTCACCCTTGCTCCCTTCTAAGAAGCTTCCTTTCATGGGCTTCTTTGATCTTCCTGATCAGATCGGCAAGATCTGCCGGTTTGAGCATGTAATCATAGGCGCCGAGCTCCAGTCCCTTCAGGCTGGATTCAAGAGAGCCATGTCCAGTTAGAAGAATAACCTCCACGAAAGGCCATCGTCTCTTGATGGTCTCAAGGACCTCAAGGCCGTCCATCTCAGGCATGCGAATGTCCAGAACCACAACGTCAATTTCATGCCTTTCCAGCAAATCAAGCCCTTCTCTTCCCCGCAACGCTCCATAGGCCTTAAACCCACGCCTCTCAAGGCGTCTTACAAGGGTTTCCACAAAATCCTGCTCGTCATCTATAACCAACACCCGGCATTCTATTTTATCCATAGATCACCTCTTTTGCTTTCCCTAAAGGCGCGCCTTGGCAGGCAGAACAACCGTAAACACTGCTCCTTTATCCTCTTCACGCGAATTCTCCGCAGTTATCCATCCTCCTAATTTTTGAACAATTGAATAAGTTATAGAGAGCCCAAGCCCTGTTCCCTTACCCAAGGCTTTAGTGGTTACGAAGGGGTCAAAAATCCTGTCTATGATGCTTTCCGGGATACCCGGACCACTGTCGCTGATCTGAATTACTACTTCTTCGCGCAGGTGGTTATAATAAGTGTCAACCCATATGGTGCCATTTCTGTCTACAGCGTCCAATGCGTTATTCAGGAGGTTGAGGAAGACCTGCTGGAGCTGAGAGGGATCGGTTGTGATAAAAGGCATCTTCGGATCGAATGAGCGCAGAATTTTGATATTTCTATGCAAGGCCTCGTTTTCTATAAAGCTCAAGGATTCTTCCAGAATCTTGTTAACATCCACCGATTCTTGGAAAGGTTCCATGCGCCTTGCAAATCCCAGTAGCCTGTGCGTTACGGTTCTGGCTCTGTCCACGTGGTATTCAATCTTTTCCACGGCTTCGGCGAACTCCTGGAAGTTTCTGCTCAAAGCGATGTCCTCTTCTTCTAGCAGATCTTTCAACCACCCAGCCTTCTCCTTTATTACCGAAAGTGGATTGTTGATCTCATGTGCAATGCCCGCAGCGAGGCGGCCGAGGGCCATCATCTTGCTTGACTGGAGAAGGCTTGCATCGAGGGCTTCTTTTTCTCTTTCGGCTGCTATGAGCTGATTTATCATTATGCGTGATACTGTGAAGGCTCCTAGGAAAACTAAAAGAACACCTCCAATGCCGATAACGAGGCTGAGCCTTCCAGCTTGATGAAGCGGTTTCAGCTCTTCGGAAAGATCAGTTGCTATGACCAGCAGCCAGGGGACGGTTTTCAGCCAGGTTGTGCCCACCAGAGAGGTTCTGCCACGAAAGTTCATTTCCGCAACACGAGTTCCACGAAAATGAGGCCACCGAAAGCCTGGAATGGCATCGAGAAGCTTTCCCTGAAAGCGCGGGGTGGTTTGATAAACCCCGGCCTCGTTCAAGAGAAAGGCGTCTCCACCGCGGCCGATTTGAGCAGTTTTGATCAGAGATTCGAAAAAGTCCGTGTTTATGGTAGCCCTTAAAATCCACCAGCTTCCTTTTTCATGCCTGCTTACCGCCACTATAAAATGCGGGTACTGTCTGAAACCCATAAAGACGTCGCTTATGTATATCCCTCGCCTCATGACTTCACGAAACCATAGAGCCTTAGAGTAGTTAACCCCTCTGAGCTTGTAGGGCCCACAGTAGGCCAAGTGGTTTCCATTTTGATCAATCACTCCCAGATCGATGTAAAATTGCGACTTACCCTGCATGAGCCTGAAGATGTATTCTAAATATTCTTCATTTCTTAGTTGCTCAAGGGAGTGGGTATAGGCAACGGTGGTGAGCTGGGCAATTCTTTCCTGGAAGAAAAGATCCAGAGCATGTTTTCGATCTTCTAGGATAGAACGGAGGTAATCAGTTACCTGCCGGGTGTAAGATCGGTAAAATTCGTAGTATATGGAGGTTCCCAAAATGACAAGGGGTACAACTGAAAAAAACAAAATCGCACAAATGATCCTTACCTGCAATGATATATATCGTCTTTCCATAATCAATCCATATCGCTTGCATCCCGTGAACGGAATGTATGCGCCTGAATTCCTTCTTCCTTCATAATTTGATGAAGATATTGCCGTTGTATGCCGGCAATCTCCGCTGCCTGAGAAACATTACCGCTGCATCTTTTGAGTAGTGACGTTATGTAAATTTTATGGAACCATCGAATTATGTGGTTTTTGGCATCTTTAAAAGGCAGAGAGAGTATAAATGAAAGCTCCTTTGTGTCGGGTTGATCCAAGATGGGCTCTTTAGGTGGTGTATCACTGTCTGGTTTTTGGAGCCCCTGCTCAGGGAAAAAGTCCTTCGTCTCCAATACCACACCTGGTGACATAATAACCGCCCGCTCAATTGCATGAGCCAGCTCTCTAACGTTTCCCGGCCATGTTCGGGAAAGGAGCAGCCTGAGTGCTTCTGGAGATATAGATTTTACGGTTTTCCCGTGAATGTTGGCATACTTTTTCAAGAAAAATTGGGATAAAACAGGTATGTCTTCTTTATGTTCATCGAGATCCGGAACATGAATGTGGAAGACCTTTAGACGATAATAAAGGTCTTCCCGAAAGGTCTTATGGGCCACAGCTTCATCCAGGTTTTTATTCGTTGCTGCTATGATTCTCACGTCTGATTTTTTCAGTTCGTTGCTTCCAAGAGGTCTGTATTCGCCCTGGTCGAGAAGCCTCAGCAGTTTGGCCTGAACGGCCATGGGCATATCGCCTATTTCGTCAAGGAATAGGGTCCCTCCCTGAGCCTCTTCAATGAGCCCTCTTCGGTCCTTCCACGCGCCTGTAAAGGCTCCACGAACGTAACCGAAAAGCTCGCTTTCAAGGACGGATTCGGGAATGGCAGCACAATTTATGCTTATGAATCTTTTGTTTCGTCTTGGGCTCAAGCGATGTATTGCCTGGGCAACAAGCTCTTTGCCAGTGCCGCTGGAACCTGTGATCAAAACGGTTGCGCCTGTGGGCGCCACCTGAGCAATCAGTCGTCGTACCCGACATATGGCTTCGCTGTTCCCTATTATTCCAAGGTGCTCCTCCTGTTCCCCGATAACCTCTTTAAGGCTACGGTTTTCGGCAAGGATCCGTCGCCACTCCAGAGCTCTGGATAGAGCAATCAGAAGCCTTTCCTTTTTGAACGGCTTAGTAATATAGTCAAAAGCCCCCTTTTTGACCGCTTCAACTGCTGATTCTATGGTGCCGTAGGCCGTAATTACCAGAGCTTCCACATCGGGCTGTATAGTCTTTGCTTCCTGGATGAACTGTATTCCGTTCATCCCGGGCATCTTCAGGTCAACCACAATGGCATTAACCTTTGTTTTTTTGAGTGTCTCCAGTGCGGAATAAGGATCTGAGTCTTTAATTACCCGGTAGCCTCCTCTGGTTGTGAGAATCCGTTCTAGAAGTCGCAGCATATCGGGTTCATCATCTACAATAAGAATAGTCTCATTGCTCATGATTCCTCCTTCTGAATCACTGCCGGGAGTGTGATGCGAAACAGGGTGCCTCCTTTCCCGGCCTCCGATCTGTTGATTGGGCTTTCACAGGTGATTGCTCCTCCATATTTGGTCACAATTCCGTAGGTTACAAAGAGCCCCAAACCGGTGCCTTCCCCCTCAGGCTTTGTCGTGAAAAATGGTTCAAATATTCTGTCCATATGCTCTTCGGGTATACCTTCTCCCGTATCGGCAACCTCCACAATCACCTGAGCCTTGCTGTGGTCTGAAAAGGTTCTTATCGATAGGGTTCCTCCCTTCTTCATGGCGGCGCGGGCATTGGTAATGAGATTCAGGAATACTTGCTGGAGCTCGCCCTGGTCGGCATCAATGGGGGGAAGGTTTTCCCGTAGGTCGGTAACAACCTGTATATTATCCAGTTCT
Organism: Deltaproteobacteria bacterium; assembly: GCA_019309115.1. Lineage (GTDB taxonomy): Bacteria > Desulfobacterota > Syntrophobacteria > Syntrophobacterales > Thermodesulforhabdaceae > JAFDGW01. The sequence goes on along the minus strand of JAFDGW010000005.1, from coordinate 18,715 downwards.
AGAGAATGGCCTACCAGGCGAAGTAGTTCGATTATGCAGGCATTTACATCAACCCCACCGTTTTCTGCTCCCTTTTTACGGGCAAAGCTGAGCAGGTTTTCCACTACCCCTTTGCAGAGGCTACCTTGTTTTTCGATGATAAGCAGGTCTTCATATTCTTCGGAGCCGGGAGGGAATTTTTCTTTGAGCAAATCACAGAATCCGAGGATTACACCGAGGGGATTGTTTATTTCGTGGGCAACACCGGCAGCAAGGGTGCCGAGAGAGGCCAGTTTTTCGGCGTTTATGAGCTGACGTTCCAGTTTTCTGTATTCTGTGAGGTCCCGGGCTATGCACAGAGCAACACTTTGATGGTGAGCTTCAAAACCGAAGGGGCATATTGTTACGGATAGAAACATTGGATTTTCGGTGGGTTTAAGGGCAACCTCGATCTCCTTGCGGCAACTTCTTCCATTGGTCAGCGTGTAATCCACCATTTCCATGAGTCTTGAGGCAGCATCGGGGGGAAAGAGGCTATAGACGGGCTTATTGTTAGCATCTGAAGGTGAAATACCGAAGAAGCGGGCCATAAAGCTGTTTATTGATCCGATCATACCATCTTGGGTTACCGTAAATATAAAATCTTCCGCACTTTCTACCAGGGAACGATAGCGATCTTCCGACTGCCGCAGTTCCCGGGTCCGCTCTTCGACAAGTTTCTCCAAATTATCCGCCCATTTTCGTTCTCTATAGGTGATAAAAATTCCGCCCCCGACCAGAAGAAGAAAAACGAAGGCATAAAAGGCAAAAAGTTTTCTTCCCACCGATCTCACGGCCCCCTCAACTTCCCAGATGGGGGCAACCACGGCGAGCGACCAGAAAACCCCTTGAGGCGAGGCGGGCTTTACGGGAGTGTAAGCTATTAGTTTTTCGACGGGTCCAACCCAGTCGCGATGCCATGCAGACCAGTATCTCCCCATTCCTCTTTCACCACGTATCATGGCATTCTGAATATGGTAGATGGATTTATAAGGAAGACCTGGGGCAACCTTTTCGCGTATAACAAAGGCATTCTGTCCGACAAAGGCGTCCATGGGATGGTAAACAAAGCGACCGTGCTGGTCTATTAGCCAGGCATAGCCTGTTTTCCCGGAGCTAATCTCTTGAAGGATGGGTTTGAGAAAGAGATAGATATCCACAAAGGTCAAAACTTGGGAGTTTTCCTTAGTCGGTACCACAAGCAGTCCTAATGGCTTCTGCACGTTATCGTTGTCGGTATCAAACCAGGTAGGCTCATGGAGCTTACAGCTTTTTTCAAGTATTTCCTTATCCAATTCGGGGTAATCTTCGGATTTTTTAAAGAGCTTTCCGATACCACAATCCATTATCCGGATGCTTTTCACTCCCCAGGATTTAAGGTCGAAATGCGTATCCTGAGTTTCTGATTTCGCAAATGAGGCCAGCTGCTGAATGAGCCTTTCGAATTTTTCTTTTATGGATTTGCAAGCAACATCGGCCAGTATCATCTGCTGAGCATTGAACTGATCAATAACAGCGCTACGCATGGCTCTGTCTGCCCAGATACCCAGAGCTACAAGAACCACAACCCCCAGCAAAGCTATCGTTACAATTACCGGAATGCCTGTGACATCACGGTTCGGTTTCACAGCCTTATTCACCTCCACTGAGCCAGACCGTAAACGTCGTCCCACGCCCCGGAGTGCTCTCCACCTCGATAGTTCCTCCAAGTCTCTCCGCCAGTACCTGGCATAGTGCTAGACCAATCCCCGTACCCTCATCTTTGGTGGTGAAAAGAGGTTCGAATATCCTCTCCAGATTCTCTTTGGGAATTCCCGGACCATTGTCCGATACGGAAAAAAAGACTGCTCCTCGACTGTTCTGGCCAGTTGCGATAACTATTTCGCCACCGTCTCCAACGGCATGAATTGCATTGTTTAGAAGATTTACCAGTATCAACCGTATTAAAGGAGGGTCGGTTTTCACGGGATAAAGTGAAAGATCAAAATTCCTGACAAAAGTAATCTTCTTGTTTCCGACAACCCTCTCCACCGTTCTCACCACATCATCTACAAGCCTGTTAAGCTCCACCTGCTGCAGCAATGGTTGGTCTCGTCTTGCCATCTGAAGCACTCGGTGGGTTACCTCTGCACAACGTTTTACATGATTTTGGATAACCGAAAGGGATTCCTTTAATTCCCGTCGCACCTCCTCATCGATCTTTTCCGGAAACCTGGCCAAAAGGCTTTCGAGCCACTGTGCCTCCTGGTCAATCACGGCGAGAGGGTTGTTTATTTCATGAGCGATGCCTGAGGCCAGCGTACCAATTACGGCAAGCTTTTGAGACCTTATGAGGCTTTCTCGAACTGTAGCTTTGTCTCTTTTCAGCTCCAGGATTTGCTTCTGCCAACTCAGATACTGCCACGATGAAATAAGAGCGAGGCAGGACAACCCAATAAACTCCAGCTCCATTTCTCCCAGAAAGATTCCGTAAAGGCCAATCATTAGGCAAATCCATTGGATAAGAAGGCCCGAAAGACGCAGCGCCATCTTCACCGGCTCCTCAACCTTATTCTCCTTTATTATTCACAGCAAATGCCAGACCACCCGCCAGACAGGCTTTATATGTGACATCTTTGCCCTGCTGGAGCAGGGCACTGTCGGCCGACTTTACACTACTGTAAAGCCGACCAACACCTCGAGGTGCAGACAGTTGGCCCCAGGCCGCGGAACTCATGCCTTTGGCCTTTTGGCATGCTACTTGCCCTAACCTCAGGTGAACGGCAATGAAGCGAGGATTGAGCAAAATGGAGATTTCAGGGTGTCGGGTGCTGGTCATCGATAAGAACAGGCATGTTCGATCCTTTCTGCAAAGGGAACTGCTGAGAGACGGGCACGAGGTGCAAGCCGTTTCTGATGATGGGTTTGTAGGTGCCGGAAAGAGGGTCGATTATGACATTGTTGTTGTGGATCCCGAATTGCTTCATGGCCGAATGTGGAGCTCCTTTGAGATCCTCCATAAGCACAACCCTCACATGATTGTAATACTCCATTCAATTGATCTCACTCCCGACACCCTCTACGCAACTATTCCGCCAGGCTGGGACGATCGCATTGTGGTTGTTGAAAAGGGCAACATGATAGCTCTCCGAGAAGCTATTCTGAGTTGCGCTGAGCGTTGTTGCGGTAGCATGAAGAGAGGGGGCGATGATGAAGAATAATGAGGATACCTACTATAAATCGCTCCGTCGCACCATTGCTCTAATCATAGTGGCCGTATCCCTTTTTCCCCTTTTCCTCTTGGCCGCAGTTGCCGGTTACCGTTTTCACACCTCCTATCGGGGTAAAGTAATCAGTCACCTCCAGGAGATAGTTGAGAAACATGCGCGGCAGATTGATCAGTTTCTGCTAGAAAAGCTGGCGGAGATTCAGACACTTGCAACGATTACCCCTGTTGAAGAGCTTACCAGCAGTGCCAGCCTGGCGGAAATCCTATATAGTTTCCAGAAGAGCTTTGGTGGAGTTTACGTAGATTTTGGATGTGTGGACTCTAGTGGATATCAAGTTGCTTATGCCGGGCCATTTCATCTTGCCAGGGCAAATTATGCGAAAGCGGAGTGGTTCAAAAAGGCAAGCGCCCAGCCCTACTTTATAAGCGATGTTTTCCTGGGGTTAAGGGGGTTACCTCATTTCATCGTTGCTGTCCAAGTGCCCTATAAAGACTCCTTTTTGATACTGCGGGCTACCATCAACTTTCTCGGTTTTACCCGCCTTGTTGAAAGCGTAAGGGTTGGAGAGACAGGCAGAGCATTTATCCTCAACCGGCAAGGAGAATATCAAACTGCCGTCTCTTTCCAACCCAAACTGGAGCCAAAACAGATCCTTGAGAGCCTGGCAAGTAAATCGGCCGATGCACCCTCAGGAAGTTTGCGCGCGGTGAATGGGGCATCATCAGTAATATACAAGGAAATCGATGGTACGCTCTATTTAGCCAGACCCCTTAAGAAGGGTGACTGGTTTCTCATTTATGAACAGAACAGCCGTGATGCCTTTTCTGAGCTCTATTCGGCAAGGCGTTTCAGTATCGCCCTTGTGGCTCTTAGCATAATTACTGTGATCTTCATTGCCTGGGCTCTTTCTTACAAGGTGGTGGGCAGAATTGAACAGGTGGATCGGGAAAAGGAGATGCTGAGCGAGCAGGTAATTCAGACGGGTAAGCTGGCATCTCTGGGTGAGCTTGCTGCCGGCGTTGCTCACGAAATTAACAATCCCATCGCCATAATGGTTGAGGAGGCGGGTTGGATTGAGGACCTTTTACCGGATATTCAGGCTGTGGCTCAGTCTGCCGGGCGGGAAGATCTCATAACCGAGATTGCCAATACCGTTCACCAGATTAAGACTCAGGGAGCGCGTTGCAAGGATATAACCCAGAAACTCTTGAGTTTTGCAAGGGGGAGTGATGCTCGGGTCCAGGAGGTGAATGTCAATGATGTTATCGAGGATGTTGTAGGGGTTATCAGCCAGAAGGCCAAATATGATCGTGTTACCCTAAAAGTTGAATGTTCCAACGGGCTCAAACCGGTTTTTGCTTCTCCATCTGAACTACAGCAGGTCTTGCTGAACTTAATAAATAATTCCCTGGATGCGATGGACGCACAGGGTGGCGATCTCATTGTCCGCACGGCTCAGGAAAATGGCTGGGTTGTTATAACCGTGGCCGATACGGGCCCGGGTATTCCTGAATCCGTATTGCCCAGAATTTTCGATCCCTTCTTCACAACAAAACCCGTCGGTAAAGGTACCGGTCTGGGGCTTTCCATTTGCTACGGAATAGTGAAACGGCTTGGTGGTGAAATCACGGTGGACAGCGTGGTCGGCCAGGGAACAACCTTTAAGGTCTATCTGCCTGTAATTCAGGAGAAACGGGAAGGTGACAATGGCGGCGAGTGAAAATAGGGCCCGAATTCTAATTGTTGACGACGAAGTGGCATATGCGGATGTGTTGTCTAGAAGGCTGAAAAGACGGGGCTATGAGGTGGAGAGTGCATGTTCGGGAAAGGAAGCCGTTCAGAAGCTGAGGAAAGGGTCCTTTGATGTGGCAATAGTGGATCTGAAGATGGAGGATTTGAGCGGCCTTGAGGTGCTCAAGATTTTCAGAACCCTGGAGCCTTCCATGCCGGTAATTATGATTACCGGCCATGGCTCGGAGGAAGCAGCAACTGCAGGTAAGGCCCTGGGCGCCTTTGAATACCTGGGAAAACCCTGCGATTTCACTTCACTGCTGGAGGTCATAGAGAAAGCGCTCACCCTTGGGAGGGAGAAGCATGATTGAAAGTATAAAACTCCTTGTTGTTGATGATGAGCTGGACTTTCTTGAAACTCTTATGAAGCGTCTGAGGAAGCGGGGGGTGCATGTACAGGGCGTAAAGAGCGGAGAAGAGGCACTTGAGTGTCTCGGTAGGGAGCCCATTGATGTGGTGATCCTGGATGTAAAGATGCCCGGCATGGATGGCCTGGAAACACTCAAAGCCATTAAAGCAAAACACCCTCTTGTTGAGGTCATAATGCTCACAGGTCATGCCAATGTGGAAACGGCGGTAACGGGAATGGAGCTTGGTGCATTCGATTATCTCATGAAACCAATGGACATCGATGAACTGCTCTACAAGGTGCAGGATGCTTACCAGAAGAAGATGTTGCATGAAACCAGAATTGCCCTGAGGCGAAAGATTGCAGAGGGGGGGAATGAAGATGAGGATAAATAAAAAATTGTGCAAGGAGGTTTAGCAAGATGAAGTTACTTCGCAGAGTTTATGAGGGATTGCTTGCCGCTTCGGAAGCACATGCGAAGTGGGAGATGCAAATCGCGAGAAACATTGTTTCCAGCAGAAAGAGGCTCTTTATTCTGGGGTTGATTGCCGCTCCGGCGCTGATTTTTGCCGTCTCTTTTGCAGCATCTGGGGGTGAACTGCCCCACATTCTAGGCGGAAAATCGGCGTATGCTCCGGCCTTTTACTCAACCAAGATATTCCTGATTTCCGTTATCATAGGGCTTTGCGCGGGTCTCATTACAGGCTGCATAGGAGCAGGTGGAGGGTTTGTCATAACGCCTGCCCTGATGAGTGCTGGTATCAAGGGAATTCTCGCAGTCGGTACTGACCTTTTTCACATCTTTGCAAAGGCCATAATGGGCACCGCGGTTCACAGAAAGCTGGGAAACGTCTGCGTAGGACTGGCAATTGCCTTTCTTGTGGGTTCGACAATTGGAGTTACAGTAGGAGGAACCCTGAACCGGGCAATATATGAGTACAACCCCGTTTTGAGCGACCTTTTTATTAGCATTGTTTATGTTCTCCTTCTGGGGTTCCTCGGCATCTATGCCTTTGTTGACTTTATGAAACTGCGGAAATCCGGTGTGGAGGTTGGAGCTCATCACGGTGAAAGCCCTAAGGGTACCAAGGCTGCAACCGGGAAGGTGGGGCTTCCAGCACGGCTTCAGTCCGTTTCTATTCCTCCTACAATAAAGTTTGACATGGATCTAGTGCCGGGTGGCAAGAGGATCTCAGCATGGTTTGTTGGGGCCGCAGGCTTTATTGTAGGTCTGGTCGCAGCAATCATGGGGGTTGGAGGTGGATTTCTGACCTTTCCAATCTTCGTTTATGTACTCGGGGTGTCATCCTTTACAACGGTTGGGACCGACATTTTCCAGATCATATTCACCGCCGGATATGCTTCCATCAGCCAGTATGCAATATACGGGTTTATCTTTTACACGCTGGCAATGGGTATGCTCCTCGGGTCTCTTCTGGGTATTCAAGTCGGTGCTCTCACAACCAAGGTTGTTAAAGGGATGTACATTCGAGGTTTTTACGCAACCGCCATACTTGCGGGGTTTCTGAATCGGCTCTTTGCCCTTCCCGGGAAACTGGTGCATTTGAAGGTTCTCACTATGTCTTCTGCATCTGTGAAAACCTTCAATGTTATTGGGAACAGCGTGTTTTTCGTGCTAGTGGGAATCTTCGGCATCTGGGTCCTGTCCAAGTTTGTAGGAAACCTGAGGATTCTCAGAGGGGAGGTGTGACAAAATGGTTAGACATGGGAAACGATTTACTTTCGGTGTTGTATTGAGCTTAAGCTTCTTTGTCATACTGGGGGTTATGTTTCAGCCTTATTTTGGAGGTGAAAACGCCTTTCATGCAGCGGACCGTTTATTCAGTCAGATTTCAAAGGGTTCAAGTTATTTCATGAAGGAAATGGCTGAGAAATCAGCAGCGGCAAAGGGAAACATTGTGGAAGTGAAATTGAGTGTTGATTCTCAGCTTTTGCAGGCCAACATGGAGAGGATTCTATCAACCCATGGAGTTACCATCCGGAGGGAGGGAGATGGGCTACACATAAAAGGTGATCTCGGGACAATCCTGGCTGCTGCTGTGGTCGACTCTGACGATATGTATTACAATCGAGGTGAAGTCGTAAGGCAGCGCTACGGAGTTGACGAAAGACAGGTCCTCTTTGCCTGGTGGAAAATGCTTTCCCTGTTAAATAGAGAACTTGCCAGCCAGAAACAGTTCTCATGGGCAAAGCTCGTAAAAGAAATTCAAAAACGGGCCGTTGAGGTGGGTTACAATTTTTACGGCATCGAGCCCAAGAGCGCTTCCGAAAAGGCAGGGATTCTCACTTTCGCTCTCATCTTCTATGTGCTTTACACCGTGTGGTGGGGATATGCGATTCTCATGCTTTTTGACGGAATAGGCCTTGAGATGAAGGCCGGAGCGAAGAAAGAGGTGTGAGTTTTTCCTTTCCCCCCTTCTCATGCTCTTGTCATTCGCTCCGGACCTTCGCTCTCCTCCCTCTGGGGGTCTCCCCCTGTGGGCGGCGGAGAAAGCAGGAAGGGAAGATGGCCATAAAAGGCTTGATTACAGCCATAAAGCGTCTCACCAGATCAATCTTCTCACCCTCAGATGGGCCATCTTCCCACAACTTTCAGAATATAAAAGAACTCCGCCTTACATTTCAATCCCGTTATCTGGCCTTCAGGCGCCTTATCGCAGCAAACAACCGCGCTCTTACTCTCATGACCGATATGGAGGAAAAACTTCGTGGTACCCGCCCCTTCGGTATGTCCTATATAAAGGCTACCTGCACTGAGATCACCACCCAGGTTTACACCATGGTCCAAAATCTCAATCTGCTTGCTCCGGGCAAATATGGTGAGCTTTTTGATACCTTCGAATCCATCAGGCAAAAGATCCAGAAGGAGCTTGATAGCACAGAACTGAATAGCCTTTCGGACGGAGCCTCCCGTCCCCTGGTGATGGATCTTACCGACGTAAGCAGTGATCATGCCGACCTGGTGGGGCCCAAGATGGCCAATCTAGGAGAGCTCAAAAACAGGCTTGGGATACTTGTGCCCGAAGGGTTTGTTATCACAACTGAAGCATTTCGCTTGTTTATCGAGGAATCGGGGCTTCATGAGGAAATAGCCCGGATAATTCAGAGTGCCGACCGCAATGATATGGACGATCTTTACCGCATGAGCACACGTGTTCAAAAGGCTATTCTGGATAGCCCGGTCCCTGAGCAAGTTAAGCTTGAAGTGGAGAGGCATCTTGAAGGCATGAAAGAAAAGATGGGTCCATCAATTAGGCTGGCCATGCGGTCCAGCGCTATCGGTGAAGATTCGAAAGGTGTCTCCTTTGCCGGCCAGTATAGATCGGTACTTAATGTATCGGAGGATTTCGTGTTCAATGCCTACAAAGAAGTAATTTCCAGCCTCTACAACTTGACTGCTATAACATATCGATACCGGCACGGCATTTTGGAGGAAGGGCTTGCCATGGCCGTTGGGTGTTTGGCCATGGTGGATGCAGTGTCAGGAGGGGTTCTGTACACCCTGCACCCCTTTGGAAATGAGGATGTACTCTTGATCAACTCCACATGGGGGCTTCCAAAGGCCGTGGTCGATGGAACCGGTCGGTTCGATGAGTTCATTGTGACCCGTAAGAGGCCATATCGGATAATTGAAAAACAGATTCGCGATAAAGATCGAAAAGTTATGTGCTTACCCGATGAGGGGATTTGCAGGGTTAAGGTGGTTGAAACGGAGCGCATGGAACCGTCTCTTACGGATGAACAGATTACAGATCTGGCATGTATGGCAATGAAGGTAGATGAGCACTTCGGCGAACCTCAAGACATTGAATGGGCGGTTGACCGGAAAGGAAGGCTTGTCTTTCTTCAAACACGGCCACTTCAGTCAATCCCCAAGAGTGGTTCCGATTGGGAGGCCAAAGTAGAGGGGACGGTAATTCTCCAGGGTGGGAATACGGTCTCCCCGGGTGTTGCTTCGGGGCCGGTGTTTTTCTTGAAGCGCTATGCAGATCTACTCCGCGTACCCGAAGGAGCCGTTCTTGTGGCAGCGCAGGCTCTGCCCGTGTGGGCATCGGCGCTCCAGAGAGCTGCTGCCATTGTGACCGAAGAAGGGAGCATTGTGGGGCATTTGGCTCATGTGGCAAGAGAGTTCAATGTACCAGCTGTTTTTGGGATTTCCGGAGTAATGGAAATCCTTAAGGAAGGTCAGACAGTTACAGTTGATGCTCACAGGTGTCAGATACTCGAGGGAGAACAGGAAGGAATGGCCGTGCACGTGGGAGGGGCTACAGGGGCCCTTATGACCGGAACACCCGTACACAACCTGCTGAGCAGAATCGCTCCCAGTATCATCCCACTCACACTGCTTGATCCCGACTCACCCCACTTCCATCCCAAACATTGCAAAACCTATCACGACATTACACGCTTCTGTCACGAAAAGGCTGTGGTGGAAATGTTCAGCTTCGGGACTGATCAAACCTTCCCTCAAAAGAGTGCCAAAAGACTGGTAACCGATGTTCCCATGCAGTTCTGGATACTGGACTTGGACGGAGGCTTTGGGGAGGACGTGGAAGGATCCTATGTGTCTCTCGATCAGATTGTGTGTAAGCCTATGATAGCTCTATGGGAAGGAATGACGGCGGTTCCGTGGCAGGGACCACCTCCGGTTGATACACAAGGGTTTATGGCCATCCTCTACGAAGCTACCATGAATCCACACCTTGACCCCGGCCTGTCATCTCCCTACTCCGTGAAAAATTATTTCATGATTTCACGTGATTATTGCAGTCTTCAGTCCCGTTTTGGATTTCATTTTTCGACAGTGGAAGCCTATGTCAGCGAAAGAACTAAAGAAAATTACGTAAGCTTTCGATTTAAGGGCGGAGCGGCGGATTTGAAAAGAAGGGTTATGAGAGCCCTTTTTATTCAGGATATTCTGGAGGATTACGGATTCAATACCCGCATGGTGGAAGACTCTCTTGAAGCTCGTATTGAAGCCTATTCTGAAGACATCATGTTTGGCCGGCTTCGCATTTTGGGATACATTATCATACATACGAGACAACTAGATATGATTATGACCGATTTATCGTCCGTGGACCAATACAGGCAGAGGTTTTTAAGAGATCTTAAGGAACTCGAGAGGGGTCGAACCCTTTAAAGAGGTAAGAAATGCCAAAACAGAACAATAGAACAGAAAAGTACATTACTATACCTTTTTCTCCTTCCCGGCTGGCAAGGAGGAATCGTCAGCTAGCCACCCTTATGGAAATGAGTTCGTGGCTTGTAAAAACGGAAAACGTATGTGAGCTCATGGAGGGATGCTTGGATATAGTCATGTCCCGTTTCAAGATGGATACGGGGCGATTATATGCAGTGTCAGAGGACAGAACATTCCTTGAGCTCAGGGCTCATCGAGGGATGGATGTAACCGGTCTGGAGCGTATCAAATTCGGTGAGGGCTTTACCGGTAAGGCTGCGCTGACAAAATCCTTTCTGGCTCAGCATGTGAGAGATCTGGAAGACTCTGAACGTGCCAGAATCCTGCGCTCTCGTGGGATTCGCGTCGTGATATGTGTGCCCTTACTTGTTGCAGGGCGCCTTGAAGGGGTTATGAACTTGGGATGTCGTAAGGCAATCAGGCTGAGCCAGGAGCGAGTGGATCTTCTTATGGCTCTGGGCCAGCAAGTTGCTGTAGCCCTCAGCCACTGTCGTTTGCTGGGGCAGTTGGGCAAAAAGGTTGAGGAACTTCACGATAGGAAGGAGGTAATCAAATTATTCGCGTCCAGTATCTCTCACGATTTGAAAGGCCCTATCATAGCAGCTTATGGATTTGCCCGAAGGTTACTAGTCCGTTGCAGAGGGATGTTGGATAACAAAGGCCAGTTTTACTGTGAGCAGATTATGAAGTCATGCCAGGCGGCTATGGAACTGCTTGAGCAGATAAATGCTCTGGTGCATACCCGTGAGATGCCCATGAGGCTGGAGGATATTCCACTGGATGCGGTGGTCCAGGAAGTATGTGAAGAACTGTCTGAAATTTGTGAAGGGTTAGGGGTGACCGTCCGAACGGCCTGTCACTTGCCCGTCATCGTTGCCGACAGGATCATGATTACCAGAGCGCTCAGAAATCTGATCCAGAATGCCATCAAACACGGAGGTGCCGATGTTATAGAAGTGGGTTGCGATGAGACACCCTCTCATTATGTGATCTGGGTACGAGATAATGGCCAGGGAATCCCTGAGGAAGCACAAAAAGATCTCTTCAAACCTTTCCATGTCCTTTTTTCACCGGGGTCAAATCGGACTTCTTCAGGATCAGGCCTGGGTTTGAGCGTTGTCAGGGAGGTTGCCGAAAGACATAACGGTTCAACGTGGGTGCACTCAAAACCGGGTTGTGGAAGTACTTTTCACGTGAGCATCAAGAAGGTGAAAACATCGGCTTGTGGCTCGAATAAAAAGGCCCTTTTCTGAGGAGAGGTGGATTATGGGAATTTACGGGCTCGATCGCATATTTGATCCTGAATCAATCGCCGTGATTGGTGCCAGCAACAATCCGGAGAGCGTCGGCTGGGCCGTTATGAAGAATCTTATTGAAGGAGGCTTCCCGGGACCGGTTTTTCCCGTCAATCCCAAGTACGAAAAGGTGTGGGACAGGCAGTGTTTCGGTAACATATCGGAAATCGATGAAAAGATAGACCTTGCGGTTATTGCCGTTCCCATTGCAGCTGTTCCCGAAGTTATTCGAAGATGCGGTGAGCGAGGGGTCGGAGGTGTTGTGGTGCTTTCGGCCGGAGGGCGTGAAACGGGAGCAGAGGGTCGAAGGCTTGAAGAAGAGATTCTGGAGGAGGCCAGGAAGTACTCTGTCAGGATTATCGGTCCTAACTGCCTCGGGATTATTGTCCCTCATGGAAAGCTCAATGCGAGCTTTGCAGCTGCCACACCTCCTTCCGGCGGCATGGCCTTTATTTCCCAGAGCGGGGCCATATGCACGGCCGTGCTGGATCTAGCGATGGCAGAGGGCTTTGGTTTCAGCTACTTTGTCAGTATTGGATCTATGGCCGACGTTGACTTCGCCGATCTCATCGACTACCTCGGAAATATCCCAAGGGTGACCAGTATTCTTCTCTATGTGGAAAGCATTCCCAATATGAGAAAATTCATGAGCGCCTGCCGGGCGGTTTCCCGCCTCAAGCCGATAATTGCTCTCAAGGCGGGGAAGTCTCCTGCAGGAGCCCGGGCCGCCGCATCTCACACGGGAGCCATGGCCGGTGAGGATGTCTTGTACAATGCAGCCTTCTGGCGTGCCGGTGTTCATAGAGTGCAAACAATTGGCGAGCTTTTTGATTGTGCAGAGCTGCTTGGTAAACAGCCGAGACCAAGAGGATCGTCACTTGCGATCATCACCAATGCCGGAGGCCCCGGTGTTATGGCAGCAGATGCCCTTGCCGATATGGGCTTTGAGCCAGCAAAGCTGGAACCCGAAACCCTTCAAAAGTTAAACGAAGTTCTTCCTTCTCAGTGGAGCCACAACAACCCGATAGACATCCTCGGAGACGCCTCTCCACAGCGCTATCTCGAAACCATACAGATCTGTCTTAGAGCCCCGGAGATCGACGGAATTGTGGTCATCCTGACCCCTCAGGCTATGACCGATCCTACAGCAGTTGCCGAAAGCATAGCCCGGGAAATCGGATACGCCGCAAAACCCATACTTGCCGTCTGGATGGGCGGGCGGAATGTCCAGCTCGGTTGCGATATCCTTAACAGGGCGAATATACCTACTTATGAAACACCCGAGCGTGCCATTGAGTCGTTTATTTATCTCTACAAGCAACAGCTTCAATTAAAAGTGATTCAGCAAATTCCTCCGAGACTCAACAGGTCCCTTGCCTTCGACCGGGCAAAAGCACGGGAGCTCATAGAAAACTCTATGAATGAGTTCGCCGGTGTGATGGGGGAAATTGAGGCCAAAGAGCTTCTCGACGCCTATGGCATTCCTGTAAACCCTACACATCTGGCCAGAAGCGCCGAAGAAGCAAGACTCATTGCTCAGGATCTGGGCTTTCCTGTGGTGATGAAGATTGCATCCCCTGACATCCTCCATAAAACAGAGGCCGGAGGTGTTCGGGTAGATGTCAGATCGCCGGAGGAAGTAGTCGGAGTTTTTGACGAGATTGTAGCATCCGCAAGATCCCGGAACCCCTCAGCCCGCATCGACGGCGTGAGTGTCCAAAAAATGATCAAAAAAGCCGACTGTGAGGTCTTGATCGGGGCTAAACACGATCCACTCTTCGGGCCGGCCGTACTTTTTGGAATGGGCGGCATCTACACGGAAATAATTCGTGACAGAGCCGTCACATTCCCTCCGTTGAACAGAGGGCTTGCAAGGGAACTTATGGAAAAGACAAAGGTTTTCAAGATTCTTTCGGGATTTCGCAACCTTCCCAGAGCGGACATTGAGGCCCTTGAGGAACTCCTCATCCGCTTTTCTCAACTGCTCACTGATTTCCCTCAGGTGGCTGAAGTTGATATGAACCCTCTTTTTATTGTCAACGGGAAGCCTCTTGTTGTGGATGCAAGAGTGATTTTACAGCCCTCTTCGGTCCCGTCACCTTGGCATCTCATTATAAGCCCTTATCCTGAAGAGTGGGAAGTACGGGGTACAACCTCCGGAGGGCTGGAGGTTTTTGTAAGACCTATTCGACCGGAAGATGCCCCTCTTCTTGTGGAACTGTTCCACGTGCTGTCCCCTACAAGCATATACTATCGATTCTTTCGGCCTTTAAAGGAACTTTCTGAAGACATGCTGGTGAGGTTCACTCAGGTTGATTACGACCGTGAAATTGCACTGGTTGCAATGGATGCATCTTCGGCAGGCGAGCGTATGCTGGGAGTAGCACGAGTTATATCGGATCCTGATGGAAAACGGGCGGAGTTTTCCGTCCTGATTGGAGATCCGTGGCAGGGGCGAGGCGTGGGGGCGATGCTACTTTCGAGATGCCTGGTTATTGCCAAAAGGCGAGGTATCAAGGAGGTCTGGGGAACGGTGTTGAGGGAAAACAGAGGGATGTTGGCGCTGGCTAAAAAACTCAATTTCTCCACGAAATTTTCAATAGATCTGGGCGAATGTGAAGTGGTGATCGACCTCGAGAAAACGCCTCTTCCGGAAAAAGAATATTTCGGGGATTAACCAACTGCAATACGGGAGGATTTAGGGATGAATCGGTCAAGAAGGATTCTGGCGGCCGTTGATGGTTCGGAATGGACGGATCGAGTTATCGATTACATTTGTGAGGTTTTTCCAAAAGAAGGCACAGAAGTGGTTCTTTTCCACGTGGCAAATCCTCTGCCTGAAATACTCTGGGACTTTCAGCAGAATCCCGTGGCAAGATACAGGATGCAAGAGGTCAGGGCTTATCTGGATGCGTACAGGCAGGGAGTGGAGAAAAGGCTTGAGGAAAATCGTGGCAAGCTGCTGAACAGTGGATTTTCCGGAGATCTTGTAACCGTAAAGACGGAGGTGCGCCAGGTAGGTGTTGCACGGGACATTATTTTTGAGGCTCAGAAAGGTTATGATCTGCTTGTGCTGGGACGTCGAGGAGAAAGCAGACTCAAGGATCTGATCCTCGGAAGTGTAGTTGGCAAGGTTATGGGCAGGCTGAGTATGATTCCCATTGCCGTGGTTGGGACTGGCCCTTATAAAAAGGGAGTTGTTCTCGCAGTGGATGGCTCGCCTGAGTCAACCAAGATTGCCCACTGTATCGGGCGGATTTTGGAGAATTCAAATAACCCCTTGCGGGTGGTCCACATCTTGAGGGGCGTCAGACAAACGGTAATGCCTCCCATTACGGATATGTCCCCTTCGGCTCTGCCTCCAAAGTGGTTCGATTGGGTTGAGCAGGAAAGAGAAAATGCCCGGAGACAGGTTGAAGGGCTGATGGATGATGTGGTTGAGATTCTGGCAAGTTACGGGCTTAGTGCCGAAAAGACAGTTGTGACCGACGTTGCGAGCCGTGCCGAGGAGATTATTAACCAGGCCCGGAATCTGAAGTATGGTACAGTTGTTGTGGGGCGTCGAGGAATTTCAAGAGTAGAGGAGTTTTTGTTGGGCCGTGTGAGCAATAAGGTGCTTCAACTCGCGCGTCAGGAGACCGTATGGATTGTATCCTGCTCCTAGACCTTGAACGGGAGAGTTGACCATTGGAGGAGTGCGTCAGGGTTTTGTATTGTAGTTCTTCAGGTGCGAATGCCGTATTTTTCCATCCTTCCGAGCAGAGCCGGACGGGATAGACCGAGCAGTCTTGCTGCTTGAGAACGGTTCCCACCTGTAATCTGAAGGGCCTCGCGTATGATGAGTTCTGCGGTGTAGTCCAGGAGGTACTCAAAGAGGTGTTGTCTTTGAGGGTTAGACGTGAGTTGAGATCTTATCCAGCGAATGAGGGCCTCCTCGTCGGGGGGATATACATCTGATGATGGACTTTCTGCCAGGGCTTTTTGCACTTCTTCCTGAGTTATCGGAACACCACGGTTAAATATGAGAAGCTTCCTCACGGTGTTCTCCAGTTCTCGTACATTGCCAGGCCAGTCCAGGGTTGTCATGAAGGCCAGAGCTTCGTTGGTTATTCCCGGATTGGGTATTCCCATTTCTTGAGAACTGCGCCTTAGGAAGTAATCTACCAGGAGGGATATGTCTTCTCTGCGTTCTCGCAAGGGAGGAAGCGTAATGGTTACAACCTTGAGCCTGTAGTAGAGGTCGTCCCTGAAGGTGCCTTCGGATACGGCGGCTTCAAGATCTCTGTTGGTTGCGGCGATAATCCGTACATCTACCGGGATGGGTTTGCCTCCTCCGAGACGCTCAATTTTCTTCTCCTGGAGAAGCCTCAATAGTTTTGCCTGAGTGGATAAGGACATATCGCCTATTTCGTCAAGAAATATAGTGCCTCCGTTGGCCTGCTCTATCTTTCCGAGTTTTCTGCTGACGGCTCCGGTAAATGCCCCTTTTTCATAACCGAAGAGTTCACTTTCAAGAAGAGTTTCCGGAATAGCGACGCAATTTATTACCATAAAAGGTTTATCCGAACGATGGCTGTGCTGATATATGGCTCTGGCAACCAGCTCTTTTCCCGTTCCCGACTCGCCTCTAACCAGTACCGTTGCATCCGTCGGCGCCACCCTCCCTATGGCCTTATAAACTTCCTGCATGGCGGGACTGCGTCCCACAATCGCATCCCTGAACATTTCCTCATCAGGTTCTGTGGGATTAACGCTCACGCGACTTCTTGTGAAATTGGCGGCTCTGAGCGCTTCATCCACTATTTTGAGAAAAGATTTCACCTCAAAGGGTTTCAGCACATAGTCAAAAGCTCCCTGTTTTGTGGCTTCAATGGCCGTATCGGTCGTGCCATAAGCCGTCATGATAATTACAGGGAGTTTCGGATCTAGTTCCTTTATAGCCTGGAAGGTTTCCATTCCGTCCATTCCGGGAAGACGGAGGTCAAGTATGACAAGGTCTGCCGGATGATTTGAAAGGTAATCTATGCCGGCTTCTCCCGAACCAATACCCTTTACTTCGTGACCGTCCTCGCTGAGAAGCCTGGCTAGGCTTCTTCTAAGTTGTGCATCATCGTCGATAATTACAATCTTGGCCATGCAATCTTCCCCCGAAGAGGTATTCCAATGACAAAAGTCGTACCCTGACCTAGATTGGAATGGACGTGTATCCAACCTCCGTGATCCTCGACCACTCGCTTTGCTATGCTCAACCCCAGACCAGATCCTTCGTCCTTTGTGCTGAAAAAAGGTTCAAATATCTTGTTTTGAATATCCTGTGGAATTCCAGGGCCCGTGTCCCTTATTTTAACAAGAATTATCTGACCGTGTGGCTCTACCGTTCCCACTTCCTCAAAAATATCGAGATTCCCTCCATCCACCATAGCCTCACAGGCATTAAGTATGATATTAACCAGAACTTCCTTCATCTGGTCTGGATCAAGTTCTGACTCCGGCATGCGGTCACTGCGGTGAACCGTTACTCGTACCCCGTAGGATTCAAGCCGGTGATGAAGGAGTTGAAGAGCCCCGTCGGTGATGTCAGAAAAGCTTATCCTTTGCATGGTCAGACGAGGAGGTCTCGCAAATTCAAGGAAGTTTCTGAGAATGGTATCGATATGGTGAATCTCTTCTGAAATTACCTCAAAGTCTTCCCGCTGAGTCGGAGTCAGCTTAAGGCTTCTTTCCAGGGCGAAGAGCCGCATTTTTACAGACGTGAGAGGGTTGCGGATACTGTGGACAACTCCTGCTGCAAGCCGTCCCACGAGAGCCATTTTTTCGGATTGAGCGAGATGTTCCCTGCTTTCCTCAAGTTTACTGCTAACCTCCGTTACACTGTCCATAAGGGATGCAATTTTCTTATAGAGCGCCCGAATTTCATCGCTTCCGGTAACCTCATTTTCCATGTCGTCTTCGTAAGCAAGACGTCTCAGAGGATCGAGTAGGCTGCGAAAGAGAATTATAGCAAGCAAGGATGTTATAATAAGGGAGGTCGGCATAGCTCCCCAGGCCAGCAGGTTCAGAGTCCGAAACCTGGTGTTCTGAAGAGTCCTGGCCTGAGATAGCTTCTCCTCCACCTGGCCTTGTATCTTTTTGGCATAGGCCAGTATCTCATGGAATTCCTTTCTGATTTCCCAGTGAAGAGTCATTCCCTCGGTGCGTTTTCCTGAGCGGTAGAGATTCAAGACCTGATCCCTGCGGGCCGAATACCTCACGTACATGGATTCTAACTGAGACAAGTCATCGAGAATACTGATGCTTTTATCGGAAAAGAAACTGTCCGTCCGGGAAAGAAGTAACCGAAGATTTTTCAGGTATTTCTGAAAGGCCTCTTCATGATTTCTAAGTATTTTGAGCCATTTAGGGTCCTCACTCAGAAAATAGTAGGTCAGGTATCCCTTTTGCATGATGAAGGATTCTACAAGGTGTTCGAGAGTGAGAAGAGACTCCACAGTGGTAGTGGTCTGCGCATTCAATCGCTTCGCCTGCTGAGCAAACCACAGAGTAAAGATGGCACCACCCCAGCTTACCATCAGTGTCATCACCAGAAGCACCAGCACTCGGGTTCTAGTATTAACCTTCATGGACCACTCCGTTTTCGGCATGTTCATAATCCACAGAATTATAGATAACATTTATCTTTTGCGGGCGGGAAGACCCATTCCGTAAGGGGAGGGGGTGAAAGCCCGCAGGTGCGTTAGCACCTTGAAACTAAACAACTGTGAGTATAGATTACAACTGCAGAGATGAAAACGAAAAGAGCAATAGTCTTGGAATTAAACAACTTGACAGA
>JAFDGW010000069.1 GCA_019309115.1 Deltaproteobacteria bacterium | reverse complement strand
CCGAGTCGCTGGGTATATCCGACCGCGTTGGTTCTTTGGAAACGGGCAAGGATGCTGATTTTATCGTGCTAACCGGGGAACCCTTTACCTACAAAACAGTTATTCTTGCAACCTATATCGAAGGAAAATGTGTGTGGGAACGTCCTAAATATTAGTGCAGTACGAACGGGCTGGTGCTGCGGCACCTGCCCGCCCTGGCGATGGACACCATGCTGGTCTCGGATGCCAGCTAGGATAAAACATCTTTCAACAATAGAGGTCAGGATTCATTTTGACTTTGACGCAAAGATAGATGCCATAGCGTATATCGAGTAGGCCGACGTGATCAATACCCTTGACGAAGAATTGTGCGTGCAGGAGCTACTGAAACTTTACACAGACGTTCCCAAATTTCCAGTTGACATACTTCCAACGTCGTCATATTATTTGCTCAACAGATCCTCTTTTTCAAAAACCGCCTCATCCTTTAAAGGGTGAGGTAGAGGCGCGGAGAGTGGTGGTACTTCGGCGAGGCCGGAAGCCCACGACCCGGAGGAAGGACACATATCCGCCGAAATCTCAGGTCTGCCGGGGCAGGCAAGCGCCCCCATCTTGCTGGTGAAGCGCTATCTCACACGGGGGGAAAGGAGTGGGAGTTAGGTTGTCTGCGCTAACCACGCAACCGGTCAATACGCCGACCGTAACGTGTACATTTCTGGTTCACTAAGTCTGTAGCCTCATTTCTCATCTGAGGTCGCGACAGCTATGACGTCTACTGCCTCGGAAATTCACCGGTTGCGACCGGTCAGCCCATGGTAGAGTTTATCCACGTCTGGAAAAGATTCGGGCAACTTGAAGTTCTTAAAGATATCAATCTGAAAGTATACAAGGGCGAAGTAGTTAGCATCATTGGACCAAGCGGGTCTGGTAAGAGTACCCTACTCCGCTGCGTCAATTACCTTGAAAAGGTAGATTCAGGGATGGTCAAGCTTGATGGAAACCCGCCTCCAACCGACGAAACGTCGCTTAACCGAGTCAGAACAAGAATAGGAATGGTGTTCCAGCACTTTAACCTATTTCCTCACATGACTGCTTTAGAAAACGTAATCGAAGGTCCAGTACTGGTTAAAAGGATGCCGAAAAAAGAGGCGGTAGATTTGGGCCTTTCCCTGCTCACCAAAGTGGGGCTTTCGGATAAAGCAGACGCATATCCCCGGCACCTTTCCGGTGGACAGAAGCAGAGAGTGGCCATAGCAAGGGCTTTGGCGATGCAACCTGATGTCATGCTTTTCGACGAAGCTACATCCGCGCTGGATCCTGAACTTGTGGGAGAAGTGTTATCTGTAATGCGGGAACTGGCCGCTGAAGGAATGACCATGCTGGTTGTAACCCACGAAATGTCTTTTGCTTGGGACGTGTCAGACCGTGTGGTAGTCCTGATAGATGGGATGATAGTTGAGGATGGACCTCCTGAGCAAATTTTCACCGCCCCAAGAAACAGGAGGACGAGGGAGTTTTTGGCAAGGGTGCTTGAACCGAAAACTGGCCATTATTTGGTCGCGTCGGGGTCGCACTAATTTGCCAGCATTTAGCGCAGCAGAAATATCCACTTAGACGAAATGCATAGGTGAGACTTCCTCTACCCAGATAACGAGAACCAAAAACTCAAGCCAATTAACGTTCGTAAAAATGCTCCCTTCCAGGATGAAATTCTTCGGGAAAATCTGTAAATGTATGCTGCACAATATCTAGGCTCAAACAGAAAATGATTTTCCTATCTGTTACTGGGGATGAATGCGACCGCGCCCGCATTTTCATCACAATGCTCACCTTTTTTGCCTTAGTCACGCATTGGTAAGGTGGAAATCGAAAAAACATGCTGTTTGGGACATCCCTCGGACTAAATAACCGGCCGCCAAATTTCAATCTCCACTGGCATATAGTCCAAGCATTTGCTCATATGGTCAAAATGGAGCAGGTCTTCAAGATGAAAGCAGGTCGATTTTTCGTTGGCGGGTTTCGGGGCCTGCTCCGCCAGCTTTGTTTTTTCCCGCCCGCGATGCATGGACCACATGTAATTCTTCATCTGTTGGTCTTTCGAAGGACTCTTGACGCCATGGGCCGAAGAACGATTATTAACATCACAATTGCCGAGCAACAGGATAAAGAAATCAACA
>JAFDGW010000054.1 GCA_019309115.1 Deltaproteobacteria bacterium | reverse complement strand
AACCGTTAATCTTTCCTATCCCTTCCTTCTTGGTCTCAGAATTGTCATAAGGCACCGTATCAATATCCAGCCTTACGTATTCCTCATCGCCAACACGCTCACTCCCAGGTTCCCTATCAACTGCATTTAAAAATGTAAACACACACTTCTTTATATCCTCTACAAATGAGCTGTCACTTCCAATAGCGTCTAGCCTCTGGCGAAGTGTCTCTGCCGACGGAACAGACTTTAAACCCGTGAGCTTCAAATAATTCTTATCCCCCTTGAAAATCCGTACCTGCTCATAATCACTCTTACCCTGAGCCAGCAAACAACAATACGCTGCAAGTATCTCGAAATTACTTATCTTCGCAAAACTCCCACTAGAATGTCTCTCTGCCACCCTGTCCAAACCAGCTTTCTCCAACAAATTTATTACAAGCAGGAGTCCCGCATAGTTTATCGTTCCGTCATCTGAACGTTCAATCCTGTCTATACGCAAAACCCTTCACCCTCCTGGTGAAAAATCAGTGGTTTATATCTGTAAAATCTAACTCCTCGAAATTGCACATTTTTTCTAAAAAATATCTTTCATTCTGTCAATAATTTACTTATATTCGTTCACGGATCCAGGTTCTGAGCTTCTATATACTTGCGTATTGCATCTTCAGAAATTGAATCTATCGTTTCTATGTAGTAAGACGGGTTCCACAAATGTCCCTTCCATAGCTTCTTTTTAATCTCTGGAAACTTTAAAAACAGTTTTCTTGCACTTATTCCTTTCACCATCTTTACTATGTAAGAAGGTGCTATTTTCGGGTGCGCTGATACAAAAAGACAAACGTGGTCTTGCTCTCCTACCTCTACCATTGCTACTTCAAAACCTTTTTCTATCCCAGTCTCCACTATCACTCTCTTTCCCTATTAACGCATATCACGTATTACGTCTCACGTATCACGTATTACGTATTACGTCTCACGTATCATGTAGTCGCCGTGCGCTGTATCTCCCCTTTGAAAAAGGGAGGATTAGCGCAAAGTTTATCCTAAAGCAATGGAATTAGCGCAGAGGAATCATTTCATATCTATCTTCTCTTACCTCGCGCCCATACCCGCTTCTGACACGCACCTTGGCATATCCCGCTCTATAGTCAATCGGATCGGCCTGCACCCATTCTCCCGTGGTCCTGTTGTAGTACGTAACGGTGTCTCGGCGATAAGCTGCCTCCCTCGCAGCTCGTTGACTGATCTCCGCAAGCCCATATCCGGTAATAGCTCCCAATGAGCCACCAATAACCGCCCCACGCCATCTGTTATCCTTATCCACAAGAGCTCCAATACCGGCTCCAATCGCCCCTAGCCATGCCGACGTCTCATAATGCTGCTGAGTCGAAGGCCCGGGGTAACAACCCACGAGCAATCCAACACTAACGGTAATACACGCAATGAACGCAATTAACCTGTACACGAGTACCTCCTCTTTGGTTTTTGGTTACCACTCAAGCAACCACAACTTCTCTCCTCTTACCTTGCCAGAATTCTTTTTCAAGTTTCTCGAGCTCTATAGCCTTATCTTCCCATCGTAATGTTAACTCGTCTATTTCTTTCCGAACCATGCCAAACCGTTTTTGTAATTCCTGTACTTTTTTCCCATCCTTGTACACTTCCGGATTTGCCAGATCAGCCTGCAAGATTTCAGCTTCCTGCTGCAATTGTTCTAGTCTGGCTTCTATCTCTGCAATTTCCTGCTCAAGAGGTCTTCTCAACCTGTAAAGTTCGTTTCTCCACTCGGCTTCCAGTCGCTTTCGATCCACATCCCTACGAGACTTCTTGCGATGCTCTACACTCTTACCAGAAGTTGCCTGTTCCAATAACCTATCCTTCCAGATCTTCTCAAAATCCGAATAATTCCCATGAAATAACTCAACACGTCCATCGCAAAAGAATAAGACCTTGGTGGCAAGGGAATCAATAAAACGCCTGTCATGGCTTATGAAGCAGATCGTTCCTCCGAAGTCCAAAAGCGCTCGTTCCAGCACCTCACGGGACCGTATATCTAGGTGATTCGTAGGCTCATCCAACAAAAGCAGATTGGGCCGCTCAAGCAACAATTTGCACAGGCTCAACCGTGCCTTTTCACCACCGCTGAGAACTTTCACCTTCTTGTCAACATCTTCGCCACCGAAACGAAAAGCCCCCAGTAGCTGCCTCAACTGTCCTGTTGTCAGATCACCCGCAACGGATAGAGCCTCTTCAAACACCGTAAGCTCGGAATTGAGCGTCTCAAGCCTGTGCTGTGCATAATATCCTATGCGTACGTTCGACCCCACAATTCGTTCACCTTTATCCGGAGGTACAATCCCTGCCATTATTTTCAACAATGTCGTTTTACCCGCTCCGTTGACGCCCACAAAAGCTATGCGATCTCCTCTTTCTACAATCAGATCCAAGTCAGTATAGAGGCAGAGTTCACCGTAGGATTTTGAAATTTTTACCAGTTCCAGTACGCGTTTACCTGCACGAGGTGGCTCGGGAAACGAAAAGCGAACGATTTCTTCTTCACGAGGTGGTTCAATCCTCTCCATGTTTTCCAGCATCTTAATACGGCTTTGCACCTGCTTGGCACGATCTTTCCTGACCCTGTTACGAGCTATGAAACTTTCAAGCTGCCTGATTTTTTCCTGCTGCTGTCGGTAAGCAGACCATTGATGTTCCAAGCGAATTCTTTTCTGCCTCTGATATTCATCGTAATTTCCAGCATATTCGATAAACTCTCCCCCGTCCAATTCCCATATCCGCGTAACCACCCTGTTAAGAAATTCCCTATCATGGGAAACGATTACAGTTGCTCCCCTAAACTCCCTGAGGAATTCCTCAAACCAGAGCAATGATGCCCAGTCCAGATGATTAGTTGGCTCGTCAAGCAACAACACGTCAGGATTCGAGAGGAGAATTCGTGCAAGTTCTGCCCTCATAATCCAACCGCCACTAAGCGTGTTTACCGCTCTTGAGAACCAGCCCAGTGGAAAGCCGAGCCCTGCCAGAATCCTTTTAGCACGAGCTTCTAGGTCGTATCCTCCGATGTGTTCAATTTGCTGGGTTATTTCAGCATGTCGTTGAGCCAGCCTTTCGGCTTCTTCAGGAGCAATTTTTTCTTCCAGGCGTTGTTCCAGTTCTCGTTGCCGGGCCTTAAGAATAACAAGTTCTTCTGAGATGGCCATTACATATTTGTCGAGAGGATCCTTCGAAAAAACATTACACTCCTGGGGAAGATAGCCAACTCGAACATGAGGACTTTTGAAAACTTCCCCTTCATCAGGTTCATTAGATCCAACCAGTATGTTCAGAAGCGTGGTTTTCCCTGTTCCGTTCACTCCTACGAGTCCAATACGGTCGCCAGGGCGAATTACTGCCGACACGTTGGCAAAAAGCTTCCTATCACCAAAGAACCTGCCCACATTACGAAGCGTTATCACGAGACAACTCCGTAAACTTCTGCAATTTTTCGCTTAAGATAGCCAACGAAAAGAGATGGATCAATTTCCTGACCGATGGCCTGGGAAATTAGTTCCTTTGGCCGATAAGTACAACCAAGCAGGTGAATGCGTGTCCTAAGCCAATCTAGTATTGTAAAAAACTGTCCCCGTTCGAGCAAATCGTCCAGGAGGGCAATCTGATAGCTGATGGCTTCCATTAGATGGGCAGCGTAAATGTTACCCAACAAATAGGTTGGAAAATAACCAATTAAACCGGCACTCCAGTGCACATCCTGGAGTACGCCGAATTTATTATCGGGTGGTTTTATCCCAAGATATTCCTTCATCTTCTGATTCCATATATCAGGCACATCCCTTATCAGTATTCTACCGTTCAACAGATCTCGCTCTATCTCAAATCTCAGTACTATATGCAACCCGTAAGTAACTTCGTCTGCTTCAACTCTGATGAACGACGGCGCTACTTTGTTTACAGCACGCCAGAAATTATCCAGAGAAACGTCCGCAAGTATTGGAAAGTGCTGAAGCAGTCTGGGGTAAAAAAACTTCCAGAACCCCTTTGAACGGGCAACCATATTTTCCCAAAATCGTGACTGGGACTCGTGAACACCAAGAGAGACGGGCATACCTCTAGGAGTACCCCAGTGTTCAGCATCGAGCCCTTGATCGTAAAGGGCGTGCCCTCCTTCGTGAACCATGCTGAAAAATCCAACACGGAAATCATGTTCGTCGTACCTCACCGTTATTCGCACATCCGATGGCCCTGCCAGAACCGTGAAAGGATGAACTGTAATATCCACACGCCCAGCATTGAAATCATAGCCCAAGCGTTTCAATACCATGGTGCCAAACTTTTCCTGAATAGGAATTGGAAATCGTCTGCAGAGAAAAGAATCATCAATCTGCTTGCCACAATCTCGTACAGAATCGACTAACTTCTGCAAATCTTCTTTTATCCTACCAGCAATGCTGGCAAAAAGGCTTGCAGTCACGCCAGGTTCAAATTGATCAAGCAGGGCATCGTAAGGTTCTTCTTTGTAACCGATAGCTTCGGCTTCCTCCCGTTTAAGCGCAAACACCTCGGCCATGCAGGGCTCAAAGGATTTCCAGTCATTGTTCTCACGAGCTTTAGCCCACACGGTTTGAGCTTCCGAAGTAACACGAGCAATATGTTCGACAAGCCCTGATGGAACCTTCGTTGCTCTTTCATGCCATCTTTTCCACTCCCGCAAATTGACCGACTCATCTAGTAATGGATCCGAGCACCATGCACCTCCTTCCGCCGCCGCCAGCCATTCCCCAACCTCGGGTTTTCTCATCATCTCGTGCCTTAGCTTGGCTACATAGCCGATTTGCTCCGCTCGGTAAGTATTACCCTTCTGAGGGATGTAACACCGCTGATCCCATTCCAGAATCTCTACAATTGATTCAAGAAGCGCCAGCTTCCTACTCCACTTCAGAAGCTCTTTGTAAGCATCTTCGGGACGCATCAAAACCTCACTCCTTTCCTTGTGCTGCCCCCACACAAACCCTTCAGGAATCACCTCACTGTAGCTTCCAATAGTTTTTTCAAACCCTTCATTCCTTCGTTGTCGCTGCATATTTTTTCTGACATAATATAAACAACAAATGAGTTCATCACTCATCACATGTGAGGCGTAGAGCGTGAAGCGCAAAGGATTATTGGTTGTTTTCACAGGTGAAGGCAAGGGAAAAACCACAGCGGCGCTGGGCATGGTGCTAAGGGCAGCTGGTCATTCTATGGACGTTGGTGTGTTCCAGTTCATCAAGGGTGGGTGGAAATACGGTGAGTTGGAAGCCTTGAGAAAGCTGCCGACCGTCGAGGTCTTTCAGTTAGGCAAGGGGTTTATCAAAAAAAGTAAAGACATTGATGAAGATGCCGCATTGGTCAAGGAAGGATGGCGAAAGGCCAAAAAGGCGATCCAGGAAGGCAAGTACGACATGGTGGTGCTTGACGAAATAAACTATGCCTTTCATTACGGCTTTCTTAAACCGGAAGAAGTTCTTGAAGTCCTCCAGCAACGCCCTCCACTGATACACGTGATAATGACTGGACGGTATGCTCCTGTGGAAATTGTGAAAGCGGCAGACTTGGTGACAGAAATGAAAATGGTAAAGCACCATTATAGAGATCAGGATGTAAGGGCTCAAAAAGGAATCGAATTTTAGAGATTAATGGAGGAAAGGCAATGACGACTTACAAAAGAAAGAACGACAGCGATGTGTGGCATTGGTGCGCAAATTGTCCTGAATATCCGACAGGGGAAGACGTAACAGTCAGGCATTCCAAGCCAGATTATGGCACACTGTGTCCCGTGTGTGAAGCGAAAGAAAAAGCGGGCGACTGCAAAGGTGATTCTTTCTTTTCCGTTCGAAAGTAGCAAGCAGCCCGATCAATCAAATTCTAAAGTATCCCCTGGTTGGGGCAGCCATGCGTTTATGCCTGATTTATCCAGCATTTTGCGAATTTGCAGCTGTTTCCAACGCCTTACGTCTCTTTGCACGTGGACAAGAGCAATATTCTCTATCTCGAAATCCTTGGCAATCGATATGACCCCGCTGACGGTACCATGCCCGGGCACTTTTGGCATAACATGGAAGGCTTCATGAATCATAAGAGTTGCACCTGAAGCGAGTGTTGCACTTTCGTTGGTTGGTTTGCCGTCCCCACTGTAAAAAACCTTACCGTGAGGAGTTTCAATAGCCACACTAAGGTTGCAGCGGGAATGTTCCGTTTCGGCAAAATTCCACCGGAAACCGCATATACTTTTCTCCTCGCCAGGTTCAACTTCGTAAAAAGTTAATTCAAAACGAAACCTATTCA
This sequence comes from Deltaproteobacteria bacterium, assembly GCA_019309115.1. Classification (GTDB taxonomy): domain Bacteria; phylum Desulfobacterota; class Syntrophobacteria; order Syntrophobacterales; family Thermodesulforhabdaceae; genus JAFDGW01. The sequence continues at coordinate 2,994 of JAFDGW010000054.1, read as the reverse complement.
TAAAGCCCGGATAGGCAAGCTCCATCGCACGCTCCACGACGTCTTTCAGGCCCCGCTGACCGACTATGACAAGAGGTTTGTTCCTTCCCATTTCCCACATCCTGAGAAACAGCAGTGGAAGTCCCATGAAGTGATCGCCATGAAAATGAGAAATCCAAACGAGATCCAGCAACTCAGGATCTGAGACATATTTCCAAAAGGCGTGAACAGCCGAAAAGCCGCAATCTAATAAAAGGGTTTTATCATGGCCGTTATCATTCGGTGCCATTAACAAAATCGACGTATTGGGATAGTTTTCGTCACAGGCTTCACCAACGCCTATAAATAAAATCCTCATGATTATTACCCCCTTGTGCTTTTTTATGTAGAACAATTTGCAAAAAATTCAAGGCGTAGCCAACTGAGATTCCTTGACGGGCTACAAAATCATTTGTAAAAAGCGGAAGAATTGGGCAGATTGTGGTCAGGGACGGGCTTTGTATTTCAAAAGAGGAGGAAAGGGTGGGAAGTTGTGTGCTATATCAGCATACCTTGAAGCGGGAAGTTGAACTGCGTGGCATCGGGCTTCACAGTGGTGTTGCTGTTCGGATGATATTAAAACCTGCCCCACCTTCAACGGGTATTGTGTTGAAGAGAAGTGATGGTGCATCTCATCCACCGGTCAAGGTTAGCTGTGAAGCCATATCCAGGTCGTATCTCGCCACAACTATAGGTGTTAACGGTACAGGGGTAACCACCGTTGAACATCTCCTTGCGGCTCTTGTCGGATGTGGGGTTGACAATGTGGTAATCGACGTAAATGGTCCGGAATTGCCTGTGTGCGACGGAAGTGCCAAGCACTACGTTGAGAAGATTCTGGAAGCAGGGCTGGAAAAACAGCAGGAAGTCCGGTGTTTTTGCGTCGTGAAAGAACCTGTAGAGTATGCAGAGGCAGATGCGTATCTAAAGGCACATCCTGCCAATAGGCTGGAAATAACCTATTCAATAGAATTCGATCACCCTACAATAGGGTATCAAGAGCTTTCATGGACCTTTGATACCAGAAATTTTGTCAGCCAAATCGCCCCGGCAAGAACTTTTGGCTTTCTGAAAGATGTTGAAAATCTCCAACGTATGGGGTTGGCTCAGGGAGGATCCCTAGACAATGCCATCGTTTTTGATGATAAGGGTATAATCAATCGTGAAGGACTTCGTTTTTCCGACGAATGCGTGAGGCACAAGATTCTGGATTTCCTTGGAGATCTTCTGCTGCTAGGCAAGCCTGTACTAGGACACTTCAGGATACACAAAGCCGGTCATGCATTACATCACAGATTCTTGAGGCGACTAGCACCCCGTCTGCAAAAATGGGCTGTAACCAAAGTTCCTCTAGAGGTAGCAAAAGCCTTTCAACCCCCTCTGGATTATGGTCACATCGCCTCCGGGGAAAGCAATTCACCAAGGATTGCAGAAACTACCGCGCAATAATCCAGCCGATAATAAGCACACCGATCCAAGCACCGCACATAGTCAGGAGAGCGCGTTTCCACTGCTCGCCAAAATATTTATGTGCGGATCCCTTTATCCATGTCCAGTTCATCCAAAGGTGAATTATCAAAACACACAAAAAGGTAATGGCCAAAAATAAATGAATGTCTCCCCAGTCGTGCCTGTGCAAACCGAGGAAATACTTTTCTTCTTGAGGAACTCGACCACCCCTGGGGATTACGAAGCCGAGTAACAATCCAGTTGCTGCTATAGAGGTCATCAAAACAAACATCAATGAATCCAGAAAAAACTTAAAAGCATTCTTCTGCATGGAAAGCCCTCCGGGTTTACAAATGCTAAAACCCTTACTAACACAGCCTCGCAATCTCAGCAAGCGCTTTATCCAACGAGGGCCACGAAAATTTGAAACCGGAACGCAGCAACTTATGCGGAACACATTTCTGACTCACCAACAGGCTATCGCCCATTTCCCCAAAGACAGCTTTCAGAGCAAACGCAGGTATCCTGAAAATGCAGGGCCGTCCAAGAACCCTTGCCAGAGTCTTCACAAATGCTTCGTTCCGTACCGGGTAAGGAGAGCAGCAATTAACAACGCCATTCAAATTCTCTTCTAGCGCAAACTGATAAATCCTACATAGATCATGAATGTGAATCCAGGGAAACCACTGTTTTCCACTTCCCAGAATTCCCCCCAATCCCGCTTTGAAAGCCGGCGCCATACGCCTCAAAGCACCTCCCTTCGCGCCTAAAACCACAGCAAACCTAGTTATGATAACCCTGACTCCCTTTTGTTCTGCTTTCAGGGCTTCGTTTTCCCAGTCGATGCACACCTTTGATAGAAAGTCCTTACCGGGCGGATCATCTTCCGTGAGTTGCCTTTCACCTCCGTTACCGTAGTAACCGACCGCAGAAGCGTTGAAAAGGACCTTACACCTGCTCCCAGATAGCGCATTTACTACATTGCGAGTGGTCAATATTCGAGAAGTGTAGATTTCGTTTTTCCACTTTTTAGTCCATCTTTTCGCAATAGTAGCTCCGGCAAGATTCACTACAATGTCGTGTTCTGAAAGCTCATTCATCCATGTTCCCTGGTACCTAGCATCCGCCTTTATGTACCTTGTCCCTGCCGGAAGCCCATCATATCGCCCGGACAGACCAAGTACGGTAACTTTGTAACCCAGCCCTGCAAAAAAAAATTACTCAAATTGCTACCCACAAAACCGGAACCACCAACAATAAAAACAGTAGCAATCTCACCCACGGCTTAATCCTTCTCTCGTTCCTTTAAAACATAACTTTTCCAACTGGTGAACTACTCCGCCCTTACGGACGGAGCTTCTAAGGGAGTTTGATAGGTCACTTCTACCCTTATCCCTCTGGGTGGGTTCACACCACCCTCTACTCCTATCCCCGCAAAAAGCAGGGACTCGGAGATACCTTTACCCAACTTGTAGATTCTTATCCTGACCACTTGTTTGAGTCCCGTTACAAGGTCAAACCACTTCC
>JAFDGW010000053.1 GCA_019309115.1 Deltaproteobacteria bacterium | reverse complement strand
TATTCCTACGAGATAACCGTAATATATGCAACGCAAGAAATACCAAGGGAAATCTTCAAGAGATGTGCTGACTGTCCAGCAAAAAATTATGCCAGTATCGCTCGAACGCTGCGCTGTCCCGTGCCGCACTTGCAAGCCTGACAAGAAGGACCCAGGAAAGACATGCTTGCTGAAAAAATATTTTCGATGGCCGACAAAAAATTATCACGTCCTCCACTCGATTTTTTCTCCACAAGGTGGGAAATAGGTGGGAAAATCCTTATCTGTGGGAAATATACATCTTGCTAAGTTATTGATTTCACTGGCGCGCCTGGGAGGATTCGAACCCCCGACCCGCGGATTCGAAGTCCGACGCTCTATCCAGCTGAGCTACAGGCGCACCGAAGCTGATTCTTTATAGCAGGAAGTTTTGTACAATGGAAGAAGGAATTAGTCGTGGAGATTCCGTCAATTCGTCAGACAAATGTTTAGCGACTGTCTGAAACAAGAAAGGGAAAGTTCGCATGGTTTTTTTGCTTTCTTTCCTGTAAGAAATGGGGTCCGGTGATGAAAAGTCATCCATAGGAGGTGTGAGTTTATGAAAATACCGGACTCGTTCGAAAAAACCCTGGAAATGTTCGTTCCCGAAATAAACAGCACAATTTTACGGATTATCCATAAAAAAACCAGAGCCGATATTATTGCCATAAAAAATCGAGATGATAACAAGGTTTTCGGCATAACTTTCAGAACTCCTCCCCAAGATGCAAAAGGACTCCCTCACATTCTCGAGCATTCCGTATTGTGTGGCTCCCGAAAATATCCTGTAAAAGAGCCTTTTGTGGAATTGCTCAAGGGCTCACTTCAAACCTTTCTGAATGCCTTTACTTATCCGGATAAAACCTGCTATCCTGTAGCTAGTACTCATTTTAAGGATTTCCATAATCTCATTGACGTTTACCTTGACGCAGTCTTTTTTCCAATTCTTTCTTACGAAACATTTCTTCAGGAGGGATGGCACTACCACTTAGAAAAGCAGGAAGATCCCCTGAAGATCCAGGGGGTCGTATACAACGAAATGAAAGGGGCTTATTCGTCTCCAGATCGAATTTTAACTGAAACTGCTCAACATTCCCTTTTCCCAAATCATCCTTACGGTGTTGATTCGGGCGGTGATCCGGAAAAAATACCCGAGTTAACATACGAAGAATTCATAAATTTTCATAATACCTTTTATCATCCCAGCAATTCCAGAATTTACGTTTACGGTAATGGAGATATACACCAAGAATTGTCGTGGATTTCCGAATATCTTGATCAGTTCGACTACAGGCCTGTTGAATCGTCGATACCGCCGGTTCGGCCCAGGGGAAAATTTGCAAAAATTGTAAAGTCCTACGCTATATCTCCTAATGCAAATGCCGAAAGAAAATACTACGCCACACTCAATTGGCTTTTGCCAGAAACATCTGAAATAGATCTAAACTTTTCTTTCCAAATTCTTAACTACATCCTCCTGGGAATGCCTGGATCACCACTGAGAAAGGCCCTAATTGAATCTGGATTGGGCGAAGATCTTGCGGGAATTGGCCTGGAAACAGAGTTGCGCTATCTCTATTTTTCTACGGGCCTCAAAGGTCTGACGGAAAGCGGGGTAGATTCAATGGTCTCATTGATAGACGAGACCCTTCGCCGCCTTGTTAGGGATGGAATTCCGAAGACAACCGTCGAAGCAGCCATAAACACAATAGAGTTCCAGTACCGAGAACATAACACCGGATCGTTCCCTCGTGGGCTTGCTCTGATGCTGGAATCCCTCACGACGTGGCTGTATGATAAAGATCCCTTCTTACCAATTGCCTTTGAGAGTCCATTGCAAAAAATCAAGGACATTTTCTCAAAAAATGAGGCTTATTTTTCGGAACTGCTGGAGAATTACCTGCTAGAAAACCCAAATAAAACCTTGGTTGTGCTCAGACCTGACCCTGATCTGCTTTCTCAATTGGAGGGCAAGGAACATGCTAGATTGCAAAAGATAAAGTTCAGCTGGAACGGTAACGAATTGACCAGAATTGTTGAAACGACCCAGAGGCTCCTGAGAATTCAGCAACAACCTGATCGTCCGGAGGATCTTGCAAGGATACCCAGGCTCGACAGGAAGGATCTGGATCCGTTCCCTCCCGAAATTACTGTGGAAACGAGACAACTCCCACAGGGCGGAACGATGTTGATACACCCGATGGAAACAAACGGAGTGGCTTACGTTGACGTGGGATTCCATTTCCATCATATACCCTTGGAATGCCTTCCTTACCTTCCCATCTTCTGCACGGCCCTGTTGGAAATGGGTACGGATACGGAAGATTACAGCACTTTTTCTGAGCGAATAAGCAGGAAAACGGGCGGTATTCGCCTCAAAATCTTGACAAGAAACGGCTTTAACACTGGTACCGACGTTTATGCTCTCTTTATCAGGGGTAAGGCACTGCCCCATCAAATTGACGACCTTGCCGATATACTTCATGACATGATCCGCCGCACCGTTTTTGATTCAAAGGACCGCCTTTTGCAAATAATTCTTCGTCATAAGGCACTTCGTTACCAAAGGTTTATCCCGGAAGGGCACAAAATGGCATTACGGCGCATCAGGGCTCACTTTTCCCTGGTGGATAGGGTTAAAGAAGAACTTTCTGGAACATCTCAGTATTTCTTCATAAAAAGGCTTCTTGAAGAATTTGATAAGGAGTGGCCCACAATACGCAGTAAGCTTTATAAACTCAAAGAGCTTCTATTCAGGAAGCAAGCCTTATTGATAAATATCACCGCTGACGAAAAACTTCTGGACAATTGCTTGTCCAGATTCGGGTCTTTCCATGAAATTTTGGGAGATTCTCCATTGTCGAAAGCAGAAAACCCTAGGTGGGATTTTAACATGCTGGAGTCTTTAGAAGGATTTGAAGTCCCGTCTCAGGTGCATTACGTCGGCTTCGGAGGCAAGTTAAAGATAGATGGTGATGTTCCGGGTTCCTTTTTCGTCGCCATGAACGCTCTCAGAACTGGATGGTTATGGGAAAAAATTCGGGTGCAGGGTGGAGCCTATGGGGCTCAATGTTTCTTGGATAGAGCGTCCAAGGTGTTTGTAATGACTTCCTACCGAGACCCAAACCTGGAAAAAACCGTGGCCGCTTTCAAAGAAGCACCACGCTTTCTTGCCAAGGAAATTCCTGAAGATGAACTGGTAAAGAACATAATCGGGGCTTATGGAAGGCTTGATCCCCCAATGTTTCCCGACGCTAAAGCTTATGTATCTATGACAAGATTTCTTACCGGCGACACCTTTCAAATGAGGAAAAAGCTCAGGGAAGAAATTATTAATACCGCAATAAAAGACATCGAAAAAGCGGCGGATATTCTGGCTGAGTGGAGCAAGGCTGGCTCTTTAGCCGTGTTTGGCCCGGGATCGTCTCTGCGACGTGCTATTTCCGAATCTTGGCATGACATGACTTTAACCACGGTAGAATAACACTTTTAAAGAGATGGCGTTTTGTGCCACGCCATCTCTTCAGAATTTGGTTTTCTTGAGTTTCCATGCCAAGCATGTTAGGTTTTCATCGAATTTCGTTAAAAGGGGTAAAATTTCTAAGCGAAAATGGTGGAGGCGGTAATGGAAACTATTCGTACCCGGTTTGCGCCTAGTCCGACTGGTCATCTCCATATAGGCGGCGCCAGGACAGCTCTTTTTAACTGGCTTTTTGCGAGGCACCACGGCGGATCATTTATTCTGAGAATCGAAAACACCGATATTCAGCGTTCTACGGAGGAATACACGCGGTCCATTCTAGAAGCAATGGAATGGCTTGGGCTTGACTGGGATGAAGGTCCTTATTTCCAAACCGATAGAATGGAAATCTACAGGGAATACGCAGAAAAGCTATACAAATCCGGATGGGCTTACTATTGCGAGTGCACTCCTGAGGAAGTGGAGCAGATGAGGAAGGAAGCCCAAGCGGCCGGCTTGAAACCTAGATATAATGGACGATGTCGCGATAAAGGTCTGACACCCGGACCTGGTCGTGTCCTGAGATTTCGAAGTCCGCAAACCGGTACCACCATACTCAACGATCTGATCAAGGGACCAATAGAATTTGACAACAGCGAGTTCGATGACCTCGTGTTGATAAGAAGCGACGGCATGCCAACCTACAACTTCACCGTCGTTGTAGATGACATAACCATGAAGATATCTCACGTAATCAGAGGCGACGACCATGTGAACAACACTCCAAAACAAATTCTAATTTATCAGGCTCTTGGGGAACCGCTTCCCAGGTTCGCCCACGTACCCATGATTCTGGGACCTGACAAGAAACGACTTTCAAAGCGTCATGGTGCTACCTCGGTGATAGCGTACCGAGATATGGGATATTTGCCTGAGGCCATGGTTAACTATATCGCCCGGCTTGGATGGTCTCACGGAGATCAGGAAATATTTAGTATTCAGGAACTCATTGGAAAATTTTCCCTCGAAAATGTAAGCGCATCCGCAAGTGTTTTCGATACAGAAAAACTCCGATGGCTAAACGGCTATTACATTCGCCAAAAATCTCCCGATGAACTCTTGCCACTTCTAAAACCTTTCCTTAATAAATTGAATTACCCACAAAAACCGGACGAATATATAAAGAAGGCAATCGCTACCCTGCAACCGAGATGCGCCACTCTAGAAGAAATGGCGGAGGCCATGAAGTTTTATATGACCGACAACTTTGAGTACGACGGAAAAGGCGTTAAAAAGTTTTTTACAGACCAACTAAGACCGTTGTGGAGGATTATAATTAATGAAATAAACAGCATGAGTCATTTCGATGAAGAAAAATTGGAAGCATTTTTTCGCTCTCTCGCTGAAGAAAAGGGTATAAAGCTCAGAAACCTTGCCCAACCTGTAAGAATTGCCCTTACTGGGAAAACGGCAAGCCCGGGGCTTTTTGAGGTTATGGACATATTGGGTAAAGAAGAAGTGGTAAGACGCCTTGAAAGAGCTTATTGTTTATTTGATCAACAGGGCTAAGGTCGTAAGGAAAGAAAATGAAGCAACAAAACAGTGGTGAACGGCGGAGATTCTCCAGAGTTCAGTACAGAGTTTTGGGAGTGATTAACGTTAAAGGATGTGTTCCAATAAAGGGAGAAATTGATAACCTCAGCTTGAAAGGGGCTTTTGTCCGCGCAAAACCTACCATAAGCATTGATACTCCGGTGGAATTGGAAATACTGGCAAGTTCGTCATCATCCGAGTTGAAATTGAAAGTAGATGGTCGTGTGGTGAGAACTGAAGAATATGGAGTAGCAATAGAGTTTACTAAGATGGACATAGAATCATTTACCTATTTAAAAGACATAGTTGCCTTTAATGCCGGTAATCTGGACAAAATAAACGAAGAATTTCACGAATTTTTGAGGGAACGGATAGCAACAATTAAAGCTGAGGAACACGAGGATGTCCAGTAACAAAGAAAAACTTTTACCAGGCTATGACCGTCGATGGTTCACAAGAATTCCCTACAGAGGTAAAGTTTTCGTTAAAACACCGGACGGAAACCAGGTGGAAGCTGAAGTAAGAAATCTCAGCTTGCGAGGAATCCTGGTTACGACAGAAGACATTATCCCCGTGGGACGGTCAGTAGATGTTATTTTCCCCTCCAAAGAAAGTGAAAGGCTTCTGGATATTGCAATCTCAGGGCGGGTTGTCTGGTCAGATGAAAAGGGATTCGGAATAGAGTTTGAGAGAGCGGATATACAGAACTTCCTTAAAGTAAAGAACATTATCATAACCAAATTACCGGCCGACATTACAAACCACGAAATCCTTCGTTATTTCTCTCGAGACGCAAAGTAGATTCGAAGTACATTTCGATAAGCGATTAACAACTCGTGTTATGATGTTCTTGAAATAACCATGCGCACGTCAGCAACCGTATAGATGTCGTCGTGAAAGATGATCGGGTTACAGTCCAGTTCCTGAATTGGCAAACGGTCCATAATACGTGAGATAGCAACGATTAGTTGAACAAGCAATTTCTTATTGACGGGTTTAGATCCACGGAATCCGTCTAGAATGGAAGCTCCTTGAATTTCTTCTATCATTTCCCACGCATCCTCCTTGGTAATTGGAGCTAGCCGAAACACCACGTCTTTAAGCATTTCCACCCATATGCCTCCCAGGCCGAACATAACCACAGGTCCGGCTTGAGGGTCCCTTACTCCGCCTACAATTATTTCTGTACCAGGCGGTACCATGTTCTGGACGCATATTCCCTCTATGCGAGCACTAGGAGCTCTCTGTGCCACGGATTCCATCATACGACGAAAAGAACGACGAAGCATTTCTTCGTCTGATATGCCCAGCACCACTCCTCCCACATCACTCTTGTGAACAATATCCACCGAAGCAATCTTCAGTGCCACAGGATAGCCGATCTGGCGGGCAGCAAAGACCGCCTCATCCTCGTTAACGGCCAGAATACTTCTGGTTGTTCGAATTCCGGCCAGTTCTAGAATTCGTTTGGCCTCGTGTTCCAGAAGATAATACCTACCCGAAGATTGCTTTTTATGGACAAGCTCCACGAGTTCTTTAGGAAAACCCGGTAAAGACTCACGTGATTCCTTGGCTTTCTTTCGCTTCGACGCCCGACAGAGATTGGCTAAAGCTGTAGCAGCTCGTTCCGCCGTGGGGTAGGCAGGCACACCGGCTTCCATCCAAGCAGTAAATTCCTGATGGGCGTCGACAGGTGCTCCCCAGACCACGGCCACCGGCTTCCCGTACTGTGTTGTCACCTTGCCGAAATCTCTCATCGGAAACGGTTCTACGTTAGGATCGCCCAATCCCGAGATGCATATTGCTAGAGTGGCATCTACATTGGAGTCACGGCCCATTAAGTCCAGAACCTCGACGTAAAGACGTCGATCAAGATAACCAAAAGTGGTTAAATCCACTGGATTGGTTGGTGGTGTAAAAGGGGCCAGCATTCTTTCGGATATTAGTGTCTTTTTAGTGGTATCGTCGAGGTCGGCTAGGACCAGGCCGTGTTTAGCAAGTATATCCGAGGCGAGAACGGCGGGACCAGCCGTATGGGTTATCATGCCTACACGATTGCCCTTCAGCGGCGGGCTCATAGCGAGAATTTTTGCCGTGTCCACCAGTTCTTCAACCGTCCGCACCTGTAGCAGACCTGCTTGACGAAACGCAGCTTCGTAAAGAGCCTGTGAAACGGCCATACTGCCAGTGTGAGACTTGGCCACCTTGCGACCTGCGTCTGTGTATCCGGCCCCAAGAACAACCACAGGCTTTACGGCTGCACAATATCTGGCTGCTTCAAAAAAGTGCCGCAAATCATCCAGGCCTTCAATAAACAGAGCAATTACCGACGTATGTGGATCTTGAGCAAAATAGTAAAGCATATCCGCGAATTCCACATTGGCCCGGTTGCCCAGGCACACCAATGTTCCCAAAGGAACATGATTCTCGACAAATTGAATCACGCCGAAACCTGCAACACCGCCGCTTTGGCTGACCAGTGCAATATTACCTGGTGTCCGGAGTAAATCCGACAAAACCGGCATGAACGTTGCGTTTATTCCATTGTGGGCACTGTAAAAACCCATGGTGTTAGGCCCTATAATTTTAACTCCCGCATCATTAGCCAGTTTCTTTAGAATTTCCTGATCCCGTCGTCCTCCTTCCCCGGCTTCACGAAACCCGGCAGTAAAAATTACCGCCGCTCGGCATCCTTTGGCCACCGCCGCTTCGAATGAAGGTAGGATGTGTTGTTGTGGGACCGCAAAAAGAAAGAGATCCACCTGATCGTCTGGAATTGCATCGATAGAGGCGTAGGCCTTTACACCTAGGATGCGATCTGCCCCACCGGCATGAACCGGGTAGACTCTGTCTACCGATGAAGCTAGAACCGAACGCAAAACAAAGTTTCCTATCTTGCCGCTCTGAGTGGACGCACCAACAACTGCTACCGAACGGGGATTAAACATGGCCTGGAACGCCTCAAGGTCTTTGGTATTACCTCGTTGCATCCTGTTTCCTCCTTTGATAACGGATTTGCCAAGGATTTTTCTTCAAAATACCAGTGATGCAAGGTGTGTTCAAGAAACCAGAGGGCTGCAAACCGACCGTGACGTCTTATATTTTCTGTAAAAACTGAGTGACTTATGTTAGTGGCCCCCTCCGATAAGTTTGTAAAGTATTGTAGGCCAAGGTCAGACTCATAGAGTTTTGGAAGAACTTTATCTGATTCAGCAGGAAACCAAAGATTTTACGAAACAAAATATGCCTTACTTTGGTGGTCCCAACGTCCACCTAATTCTCTCTGTAAGTATTTGAAACCATTACACCTGATTAACACATTGCCTTTGAGTTACCGCAAAAGTTACCATAGTTTTTTGTCTGGTTGGAATTGAAAAAAATTTTTTATTTAGAGTACGAAAAAAACGAAAAAATACGAAAAAAGTTCAACCGTGCGGGTTTCAGCCCATGGTGAGATAGCTTTTTGCCTTTGCAATGGGTAAAAATTGGCTTTGGTTGCTGGTTTCCTTCCAGAAAACTGGTTTCTAGCCAACAATACATGCCTGCTGCCATGCTTTAATTTCTATAAGACAATCCTTCCTCAAGGTTGGGTCTTTAATACTTTCTGCTATGCGACGTGCTTTCTGGGGATTCTTATCCCTGAAAAGAGCTAAACGAAATTCATCCTCCTTTTTCATATCTTCTTCAGAATATCGCTGAAGCATGAACTCTCTGTATCTTTCGTATTTTTTTCTTCCTCCACGAATTACCCACAAAGCCTGCTCCCTGGTAAGCTTTTTCAGGTCAATTTTCCTGTAGTCTTCTGTTTTGAGATTGTCCCAATCAATCATAGTCACCTCCTCCTCTTCGGAAGTACAACCTACATCATTTGGGGTATAAAATTTCAACCTTCATGTTGACCCTCAAAGACTTTTTTTCTGTACCATTTTTCCTGGGTCCTTCCTATCAGGCTTACAAATGCGGCACGGTACGGCGCAGCGTTCGAGCGATACTGGCATAATTTTTTGCTGGACAGTCAGCACATCTCTTGAAGATTTCCCTTGGTATTTCTTGCGTTGCATATATTACGGTTATCTCGTAGGAATA
>JAFDGW010000027.1 GCA_019309115.1 Deltaproteobacteria bacterium | reverse complement strand
TGTGAGCTTCAGCTTCCTAAGCTTTCCTTTGTTTGGCTCGGAAATTTTAAGAAGAACAGTTCTGTGCAGTTTCATCTTTCAGTATCTCAGCTATTTTTTTAAACTTCTGAGACCCTGCACCATATATCCTCGCACTAAAAGAAGTAATGATGGCAATTAAGTCATGGGTCATCCTGGGTCGCCCATGTACATTCATTGCAATGCCACCTACAAGGATGTACTTGACACCAAGTTCGTTAAAACGACGACATATCAGCTTAAGGTCGTCTACGGTAGGTGGTCTTGAGGAGGAATTCTTCCCGCTAACATCTGTATTTCCCACTCTTTTTCCTCCTCGTAGCTTTCGAAACGCCATACACCCTTGGGAATTAAGAGATTCTTACATAATGCCCGGGAAAGATCAACAAAGTCGTTCCAATACACATCAAGCGGGAGGTTTATTTCATTTGCGTTCCTCTTACCCAGTTTTTTCATCAAACAACCTCCTCGAGTCAACTACTCCGCCCTTTACCCAGCTTTTCAACAATACTATTGGTAAGATTTAGGCGAATTATTCTGGAAAATCACGGCTAATTGTACTCGAGGCTGATTCGTTGTTATTTTCTATTACCCTTGTTATTTTGGGCCAGTATTCCGGTTTGTTGTGAGCCTTCCTGTCATACCAGCGAGCAAAAGCAAAGGCTATACTTACTCCGATAACTGAACCCAATAAGCCACCAATCGAGGGATCGATGTGGCAAAAGTTTTTCGCAATATATATCCCAATAAATAGACCTGCCATTAAGGCCATCACGGGAATCATGTATATTACTGACATGCTTTTTAGGAAGGAGCTAGATGGTATAGATATTTCCACTATGTCACCCGGTTTTACATTAGTTTTGTCGTTGAGCACCTCAACAACTACATCCTTACTTTGACCACCCAGAGCATGACACATGCCTCGTGCAGCACAGCCGGCGCATGCCTCAGTCCGTTTTACCTGAACTAGCGCTCTATCAGGAGCAGTCAATTCTTGCACCACTGCTCGTTCGCGAATCATGATTCTTTTCCCCTATTTTTGCAAATTATTGTTTTAAAAATTTTAACTCATGATGCTTAAACAAAACAACTATCAATTTGATTCTGTAAGCGACAAGCAGTTTATGGCCATATTGATGGGGACTTTGAAAGACGTCAAATCCATTCCTATATGCAGAGAAAGATGGTTTTGCCAATGACCCCCACTTGGGGGTTGATTTTTGTGATGGACTTATGTATTGATTGGTCGATCAGTAAAAATGAGTGTGGGGGAGTTGGTGTTAACAGAAAAAGTAAAGTCAAGAGATCCTGAGGGGAGTAAGCAGGCGATACTGGAAGCTGCTGAAAAGCTCTTTTCGGAGCGGGGATTTTCCGGAGTGTCGATGAGGGATATTTCGGATGCTTCGGGGGTCTCACAATCATTAATCCATCACTACTTTGGAAGTAAGCATGGACTTTATGAAGAGGTCAAAAAGCAGGCGATAGAGCGGTTTTGGCACAGATGGCTCAGCAGGACTCAAAAAATTCCTCAACATCCCCATTTTTTTGCTGAAGGTGTTGAGACATTTTTCTGGTTTGTGCGCGATAATGAGACCATAATGCGCCTCAGTTGCTGGGCCTGTCTTGAGGGTGATACCGATCTTTGGCCGGGCGAGGTGGAAGCTATTGAATCTTTGTCCTCGGAGATTGTTGAAGCACAGGGCAAGGGTTTTCTGCGTTCCGACGTTGATGCCACAGTGCTCACTCTTCTGGTTGAAGCGGCCTCACTTTTTTGGTGGCAGTATAGACCAAATCTGATGAAGCTTATTGAGAGAATGGGAAGATCTCCAGAAGAGCTTGATAGGTGGTATCTTGACAATGTCGTCAAAATTCTTATGTGCGGTGCACTGGCAAGAACGCCCGTCGATAAAGGGGAGGAAAAGGAAAAAGATGGCAATAGTTAGTTGTCAGGTGGTGGAACATATGAGTAGCTTAGATCGAAGCATTGCCGAGGCGGTGGAGTGGCTCAGAGAGAATCAAAAACCTGAGGGCTACTGGATGGGATGGCTTGAGTCTAACGCTTGCATGGAAGCGGAATGGCTTTTGGCTTTTCATTTCCTCGGCATTGATGATCAAGCAAAAAAAAGGGGGCTGGTTAATGCGATTTTGAAAAGCCAGCGGTCTGACGGGTCGTGGGAGGTCTACTATAATGCTCCGCAGGGTGATATAAATACGACGGTGGAATGTTACGCTGCTCTCAGATGTGCAGGATTCCCTGCAGAGCATGAAGCACTAAAGGCAGCTCGGGAGTGGATTTTTCGTCACGGGGGCATAAATAGTGTTAGGGTATTTACTCAATATTGGCTTGCTCTTATAGGAGAGTGGCCCTGGGAGTCCACTCCAACCTTGCCGCCTGAAATAATTTTCCTACCTGGGTGGTTGCCCTTTAGCATTTACGAATTTGCCTCCTGGGCCAGGGCAACCATTGTGCCGCTGACAGTCTTGTCGGCTAGAAGGCCGGCAAAGCCCCTGCCCGAAAACTGTCGCCTTGACGAATTATTTCCCGAAGGTCGTAGATCTGTGAGGCCCAAACTCGATCGCCCAAAGAATTTTTTCTCATGGGACAGCCTTTTTTACTGGGCTGATTGGCTGATGAATCGATATGTGACTTTTCCCTTCCACCCAGGGCGAGAAACGGCCATTAAACTTTGCATTGAGTGGATTATTCGCAGACAGGAAGCAGACGGCGCTTGGGGAGGCATTCAACCTCCCTGGGTTTATGGTTTGATGGCTCTTTATAATGAAGGCTACGATCTGGATCATCCCATAATGAAAAGGGGACTGGAAGCGCTGGACGCTCCGCACTGGTCTTACTGGGTTGGGGATTCCCTTCACATTCAGGCTAGCAACTCTCCTGTGTGGGATACTGTGCTAACGATGGTTGCCCTTTTGGATTGTGGCGAGGATGTGAATTCATCCAGGATGTTACAAAAAGCCCTGGATTGGTTGCTTGAACAGCAGGTTCTTGATTGCTACGGTGATTGGTCGGTGAAAGTGAGGGGTGTAGAGTCTGGAGGATGGCCTTTTGAAATGGCCAATAAGTATTACCCTGATGTTGATGATACGGCTGTCGCAATGACGGTCCTGGCCAGGGTTCTTAAGAAGCTTGATGGGGATTCTCGACAGATATCTCGGGCACTTGCTAGGGCGGAGAAGTGGACGAGACGCATGCAATCGTCCAATGGAGGCTGGGGAGCTTTTGATAAGGATAATATGAATCTTCTGGTAACAAAAATTCCATTTTGTGATTTTGGTGAAGTGCTTGATCCTCCTAGTGTTGATGTTACGGCTCACGTGGTGGAGGCTTTGGCTTATCTGGGCTACACACGGCGGGATCCGAATGTGGCAAAGGCTTTAAGGTACATTCGTTCGGAACAAGAAGAAGACGGTAGCTGGTTTGGACGTTGGGGGGTGAACTATATCTACGGTACTTCGGCAGTACTTCAGGCCTTAAGGGCGATTGGTGAAAATATGAGTCAGCCCTATGTGCGCAGGGCTGCCGAATGGCTTGTACAACATCAGAATGAAGATGGTGGTTGGGGTGAGACACCGGCCTCGTACATGGACAAGCGATTGCGAGGTGTAGGTGAAAGTACGCCGTCTCAGACGGCATGGGCACTCCTTGGGTTGATGTCTGTGGAAAATGAAGATTACAATGATGCCATCGAGAGGGGGATAAGATTTCTTATTAAATGTCAGAAAGATGGAACATGGGATGAGCCTCAGTACACTGCTACCGGTTTTCCCGGTTATGGGCACGGCGGCAGAATTACATCCGGCGGTTTTGATGAAACCCTTGATCAGGGGATAGAATTAGGCAGAGGGTTTATGATTAATTACAACATGTACCGCCATTATTTCCCGTTAATGGCCCTAGGACGCGCCCGTAGGTACTTCGAAAAAAGGGGGCAAAGTACTTCGCTATTATTTGGCTAATATTTCATTCAATGTTTGTAAAAACTGTTGTGTGCTAAAAGGCTTGGATAAGCAAGCTTTAACTCCGTATTTCTCAGGGTGTTTTAGTATTTTGTGGTCAAGGTAGCCGCTTATTACGATTACAGGCAGAGTAGGGTACATCTTGCGTATATGTTCAAGACATGCTTCGCCTCCTATGCCCGGAAGGCCGAGGTCCATAATGACCACGTCAGGAGTTCTCTTTATTGATCCCAGGTGTTCAATGGCTTTTTCGGGGGTATTAAATGTGCTGGCTTCGTACCCTTCTTTTTGCAAGCATTCTTGAATAAGTGAGGCCAGTATCTCTTCGTCTTCAATGATTAGTATCCTTGGTTTTTCTAAACTCCTTGGTGGTGTTGGTAGAGCATCCTGGGTGATCATCGTTTTTTCGAGTTCAGATTTTTGGCTCGTTGTGGATTGTTTTGTTATTTCTACCAGCGGCAACAGCACATTGACGGTTGTTCCACTTTGAACCGCACTATCACAAAATATCGAACCGCCTAGACTCTTCACTATGCCAAGAACCATAGAGAGTCCAAGACCGGTGCCTTTACCAATTTCTTTGGTTGTGAAAAAGGGATCGAAAATCTTAGACATAATTTCTTCCGGTATCCCCTCACCCGTATCGCTTACCTTGATTTTCATGTATTTGCCTTTTTGGGGAAGTTTCAGCTTTTCTGGTTCGTCAATTATAACCGTTTCAGTTTCCACTGAAATTGTCCCGAACTCGTTTCCTATAGCATCCCTCGCATTTGTTATCAGGTTCATAATGATATGCTCTATTTGTCCCTCTTCTGCTTCAATTGTGTCAGAAGTGGCTTTAAGATTAGTTTTTACCTCGATAGTTTTCGGCAGTGTTTCTGAATATATAGTTATCACCCTCTGGATTTCCGAATGCGCATGTATGAGCCGCTTTGAAGATTGTTTTTTGCGAGTGAAGGTTAACAGAGCTTCGACAAGCATTGACGCTCTTTTTTTAAGGTGTTCCATGGTGTTTAGATACTTGTCTGCTTCGGTAGGGCAAATACCGGTAAAGCGAAGCATCTCAATGTTCAGTCCAATGCCGTGTAGGATGTTGTTAAACTCATGAGCTACACCAGCTGCTAGGATTCCCAATGCTTCCATTCGTTGCAAGTATTGAAATTTCTTTTCCATCTCCTTTTTTTCTTGTTCGGCTTTCCTTTGCTCCGTTATGTCTGTAGCCATTACAATACCGGCCGGGCGGCCGTTCACAACAATAGAACCGACCGTTGTTTGCAGCCATTTTATCTGACCGCTTTTTGTGATGATTGGTAACTCCGGATACTGCATGGCGGGTCTTAGTTCCTGTTGTCTCATCTGGATCATATGCATAAGTTCTTCTCGGTGATCAGGGTGTATGAGTTCCCAGCAGGGAGTTTTCACGAGTGCCTCTTGCTTAAAACCGGAAATTTGCTCTGCTACTTTGTTGGCATATATGAAGTGATTGTCCTGGAATATAAGTACTGCTACCGGGATATTATGAAGTAGCGTTTGGAATCGCAAGCTACTTTCCTTTAGGGAATCTTCCTGGTTGAGGATCCAGCCGAAGGTATTCAGAAAGGTTTTTCGGAAGGATTCTATTTCTTCAATAGGCCCCTGTTGCGTGGCCAATTGTGTATATACTTCGGAGGGAACTTCTGGAAGCTCTTCTATTCTTTGCAATAGGGTTTGCAATTGTTCAATAGGAGATATCACACTGGACGACATCTCTTTTCTGATCGTGTAAAAAGTCCACACACAGAAGACAAGAAAGATACCGGTCATGATCAGTATCCAGTATGCAAAAGGTGTTAATGCAGCTATTAAATTTGTGGTTACCACAAAAAACCAGCTTGAATTAGGGTTTAGTATAGTACTCACTATTTGCCAGTGGCCATGTGAATGAACGATTCCCGAAAAATGCTTATTATGGCGTGCTTTGATAAACCAGTTTTCATCACCGATATTCCTTCTCTCTGCCACGAGCTTAGGGTTGGGATGAATTACAAAGTTTCCATATCTATCTACTATAAACATCGTGGTAGTGCCTTCTAATTTTGAAAGGAAGATTTTGTCGATGAGAAACTTTGTTAGATTTAATTCACCTATAGCGTAAGAATCTTTAGAAACAAAATAAGCCAAAGCTACACTGACCTCATTTGAGTAGGCTGAGTAGAAAGGAGGGGTTATAATCTGTTTGATTTTCGAACTTGAATTAATTAGATCTTCTGCTATTTTATTGGCTGCGTATCTGATAGCTCCGTAGTTCAAAGTTGGAAATATTTCTATGGCTTTATTGTCCTGTACGATAAAGAAGTTATTAAAAACCGGGTCGATTTCCAAAATTTTGCGGAAAATTGTAACCGATTTCCCTGGCACGTTTTCGTATTCTGACGCAAAATTTTTTGCAATACGAAATGCAGTATCAAAATATTTGTCCAGTGCAACACATCCAATTTGGGCCAGAAATTGGTTGTCTTTTATTGCTTCTTCAACTAACAGAGTCAGTAGAACTGTGTTTATTATTACAGCAAAAAGCAAGAGTGGTATAAAGATGCTTTTAACCAGATGTTTTTTGACGATGGTTGCCAACGGTAGGGTATTTTGTGATTTTGATTTCATTTTTGCCTGCTCAGGGGTATAAATTGACCATTTTCAATTGTACATATGTAAGTAGGTCTTTTACAATCTCCATATTCGTCGATGGATATCGGTGACAGAATTCCGGGGAAATCACGTATTTCCGTTAGCGCCTTGCTAAGGGGTTCGTTATTTTCTTGCGATATTTTTAAAGCTCTGTAAAGCACTTTGACGGAATCGTAGCCCTGCATTGCAGCGAAGCTAGGTAACTGGCCATAGCTTTTGAAGTATTTCTTTTTAAATTCCGAGATGGCTTCGGAAACTACACAGGGATCTATGTCTTCGAAAAATATTCGATTCATGGAGGGGCCGACGTTTAGTATGAATTCTTCCGTTTTTGCCCAATTATTTGCGCATATAATTGCATTGGGATTAAAATTGCGCACTAACTGTGTTATTATAGCTGCATCAATTGCTGGCGTTGCTATAACCACTAGATCCGGAGCATGATTCATAATGAGGTGAAGGCCTGTAAAACTGGCTACCGTGGAGTGCTCGAAATTGTATTTTATAAGACATTCTAATTCATCGGGCTTCAAATCAAAAACAGAAAGAAAGCTATTAAGAAAGTCGAGAGTGTATTCCTCGTTTCCGATGTCCAAAAATGCGCATATTTTAGATACATGAAACGAATTTTTAACATATTTGCCCAGCTTTTTAGCCTTTGTGCTAGTGTCGGGTATTATGCGAAAGAAGTTGTCTTTTTTTCCCGTAAGTTGTGACGTTGAAACCGTTGGACTTAGCAATATAACACCGTTTTCATTAGCCCATTTCACCATTGGCACTGCCAGGGTGCTCAGGGTTGGACCTATGACAATGTTTATTCCGCTGGCTTTGAGTTCCCTCAATTTGGCTATCGCCACGTGAGGATCTGCTTCTGCATTTTTATAAACTACCTTGAGCTTTTTCGTGTTCGTTTTTCCAGAGCAGTTAATTTCTTTAACAGCCAGCATTACTCCATTTCTAGCTTCAACTCCCAGATCTGAGTATTTGCCTGAAAGGGTTGCCACGAAACCTACCTTTGTGACCGAAGAAGAGCAAGAGAAGCACAGGAAGCATAGCATCAAAAAAGACGCACATCTTTGAATGAATATTTTAAGTTGCAACGGCCTTGTGCAAGCTTTACAAAGTTTCTCGAGCATCCACGCCATAGTATTTTTCTTCGTAACCTCTGGGAGTAATCATCCAGTTATTCCACACGTAAGTTGATCTATTCCCAATAATTATAATGGTTTGCATGTCTACTTCAATATATGGAATGGCAGAGATGCTCGTTATTATCCTTTCCTGTCCTTGTCGGGTAGCCCTCTTAACTATTCCTACAGGCCGAGTGGGTTCGAGATGTTTTTCTATTACATGTATGGCTTTTTTTAGAATGTATGGTCTAGATTTGCTTCTGGGGTTGAAAATTACGATGACAAAGTCTGCCTTTGCTGCAGCGTCAAGTCTTGTCTTGATAGTTTGCCATGGGGTTAAATGGTCACTTAAACTTATGACGGCGAAATCGTGACCAAGCGGTGCACCGAGGATAGAAGCCGCTGCGTTCAACGCCGATACTCCTGGGATAACCTCGATAATCAATTCCTCACCTTTTACACCTTCTGGTGAAGCTATAGGCACGTTTTCAATCCGGCAGTAATCGAACAATGCCCCAGCCATGCCGTATATACCGACATCTCCGCTGGAAATTAGCGCAACCCTGTTACCATCTCTTGCCAGCCGAACGGCTATCCTGCACCGATCTAGTTCTTGCCGCATTCCCTTTGCGATATAAGACTTTTCGGGAAATAGTGGTTTGATTAGTTCAACATACTTCGTGTATCCGACTATGTAATCACTTGATTTGAGCGCTTCCAATGCCTTTCCTGCTATAAACTGTGGGTTGCCCGGTCCTATGCTGATCAGTGAAACGGCACCTTTGCCACCGCCACTGTCACGTTTCTGGTTTTTCGTTTCGGAATTACGAGTTGAGCCTCGGGATGAAATGTCAATGCTGCTGCTTCGCATACGCTTGTAACTCCTATATGTTTTTTTACTTCGTCAGATGGATTGGGAACTCTGACGTTTGCCAATTTTGCCTGCTTTTGGAAAAAGAGAGGGCAGCCGAAGTAACGCGCTGCTTGAGCAAGTCCAGGTTCATCGGACTTTATATCTATTGAGACAATGCACCTGATGGCCTCGGTCATCATTTTCGCTGAATCGAAAACCCTTGTAATCAAGTCGATTATTTCCTGGGCTTCTGTTCCCCTGTTGCATCCAACGCCGACTATCAGATTTCTGGGGACGATGACCACCCAATTTGGGTGAGGACATATCTTTTCTGAGACCCATATTCCAGGACTTTGTTTGTCCGACAGGGTTTCAGAGGTCAGGAGAGGGGAAATGGACGGATAATGTTTAACAAGCTCATGGAGTACCAAGCTTTCTGGATCATATAGGTGTACTTTTTCACCATCCAAAAGTCTTCGCATAACACAGGCAAGCGATCCGTAGCCCTTCTGTGATTCAACAATAGTGCATCCCTTTTGCAGTGCCATAACGTCCAAGGCTGGCTTGCCCCTCACGTCTGACGCCGTTGTTATAACAGGGATAGCTCCGATTGCTGAGGCGATGCGTCTTGCCCAGCAGTTTGCTCCACCAATGTGCCCGGCCAGCAAGCTTATGACAAAAGCCCCCGCTTCGTCGATAACCAGTACGGCTGGATCGGTTCTTTTATCCTTTATCAGAGGGGCAATGGATCGCACCACAATTCCGGTTGCCATAATGCACACGATTACGGAAAATTTTTCATTCCAAGCTTTGCCGATACCTTCCCCGATATTTTTAAACGGGATTGCCTGTACACCGTTAATCAACGCCTCTTCGGTGTTGTATAAAATTTTTTCGCTAACGTAACAGATTACATTGGGAATTTGGGATTGAATGCGTTTGGCTAAATTAAACGCGGGAGATGTCAGGGCAAATACTGCAACTGATGGGTGTTCCTCCGGCCTACAGGTGAAGATCCGATTTTCGGAAGCCATGTGAAAACTTTTTGTCATACAGTTTAGATCGTTTTTCCTTGGAGGTGTCAGAAAATGCTGGGCCGGTGAGAATAAGAGCTTGCCGTCGTATGCCCAGCTTTTTTACCTCCTGGGCTATATTTTCTAGTGTACCAAACACGAATTGCTCGTCCGGCCAACTAACCCTGTAGGCAACCACAACAGGTGTGTCCGGGGAATAGGCCGTCAGCAGATCATTTACGACTTCATCTATGTTTGCCACGCTCAGATAGAGCGCAATGGTTGTTCTGTGAGCAGCGAGCGAAGCCAAAGATTCTCGTTCTGGTACGGGTGTTCTACCTGCTTTCCTAGTAATAATCAACGTTTGGGAAACTTCTGGAACTGTGAGTTCCCTTTTCAACTTAGCTGCTGCCGCAAAAACTGCAGATACACCTGGTACCACTTCGTATGGTATGTCATCGGCGGCGAGTTTTACCATTTGTTCATAAATTGCCCCATATAGTGATGGATCTCCAGAATGTAAGCGAACTACCCGGTGACCATTGTGATATCCTTGTGCCAGAACCCTGTGGGTTTCTTCCAGGGTCATGCCTGAGCTATCATACTTTTGAGCCCGTGGATTTGCCCATTTGAGCATTTCAGGAGCAACCAGAGAACCGGCGTAAACAACAATATCTGCCTCTTCAATTGCCCGTTTGCCTTTTACCGTAATAAGCTCAGGATCTCCCGGGCCGGCTCCCACAAAGATAATTGGATGCTTCTTCAAGGGGCTCTCCTTCTTCCAAAAACAAGCTTACAGCTTAGAGTTTCAAAAACCTCTATACCTTTTATCCCGGGCATTTGCAAGGCAGCCCTGAAAGTTCTGCACGAGTTGCCCAGTTGTTCTTGAATTTTATGCCTTGATTCAGTAAGTCTCGCAGGGACAAAATGAAAATCTATTCGTTGGTTTTTGTAATCGTTATGAAGTCGATTTGAATCTGGTTCAAGAAGGTGAAAAAATGGCCGAAATTAAAAGTACTCTGGAACTTGCTTTGGAAAGAACAAAACATTTGGTAATGTCGGAAGAAGAAAAGAAACAGATGCAGGCAGAGGGATATCTAGAGAAGATCCCCGGCTATGTTCAGAAGTTCTTAGATGGTCAAATGGAGCTAATTGATTTAGTCAAAGCCCTTGATGCAATACCGTCGGAGCATCGAAATCAAGCAAGGAAGCGCTTCGTGAAACATCTCCTTGAAAGAGCTGGTTTGGACGACTGCCACAGGGTATTGGAAGCATTGAAAGTTGCGCCGGTTTCGGAGATAGAAGCCGTGGTTAGCGATATGGAATCCCTTTGCAGGAAAAAGTCCGAAAGTACTTCGCAGCTTGAAACGGAACTGCGCCAGGAAGCGGAAGAAAAACTCAGAAGGAAGCAGATTTCTGGAGATGCTGTTGTGCTAGCTCCAGAAAAAAACGGCCGTTTTGTCGAACTGGTCAGAGAGTTTACCGATTTCTTTGAAAAGAAAAAACAGGAATGGTTAAGGGCTGTTGAGGCATAAATAAGGAGACAAGCCATGCGGGAATTGATTACGGCGGGTAAGGGTGAGAGGCTTTTTTTGCTTGGCAACGAGGCGATTGTCCGTGGCGCGCTGGAAAGTTCCGTCGCTTTTGTATCTGCCTATCCGGGAACTCCTTCGTCGGAAATTATCGACACTTTTTACGAACTTAGAAAAGAGGCAGGGCTTCGGGTTGAATATGCCGTAAATGAGAAGGTATCCGTTGAGACTGCTGCAGCCGCAGCCATTTCGGGGATTCGCAGTCTCGTGGCGATGAAGCATGTGGGCCTTAATGTAGCGGCAGACGCCTTTATGACTTTGGCGTATGTGGGCGTAAGGGCAGGTATGGTTATTGTATCGGCCGATGATCCGTCACTACATTCTAGCCAGAACGAGCAAGACAACAGATTTTATGCCCGCATGGCCCTTGTGCCATTGCTGGAGCCGGCAACACCGCAAGAGGCCTACAGCATGACCAAAGCAGCTTTTAAGTTGTCCGAAAAGTTTAGCGTACCCTGTTTGCTTCGAACGACCACCCGGGTTAGCCATGCTCGTGGAGTGGTGATGTTCGAATCAAAGCCTGCCGAGATAAAGCCTGCGACGGGATTGTTCGAAAAAGATCCCATGAAGTACGTTGTCGTTCCTATGGTTGGACGACAGTTGCGTCTTAAACTTTTGGACAAGTGGAAGGCTATGGAAGAGGAATCTTCAGGTAGCGAGCTTAATTTTGTGGAAGGAGACGGATCGTGGGGAATTGTGACGTCTGGAGTTTCTTATCTGTACGTACTCGATGCTCTGGAGGAACTCGAACTGATTGGAAAAGTAAAAGTGGCAAAGCTCGGCATGACATCCCCTTTCCCCAGCGGATTTATAGGGGGTTTCCTCGAAGAGATTAATAAGCTTTTGGTTGTGGAGGAGCTTGAGCCGTACATCGAAGAGCACGTGCGTGGGGTCGCACATGAGGTGGGATGGAAGGGTGTGGTTTGTGGAAAGGATGTGATTCCTAGGGCGTTTGAACTTAACGTTCCCATTGTCAAAAGGGCTATTGCTCGGTTTTTCGATGTGAATGTTGGGGAAAAGAAAATATTCGCCGTTCCGGAGCTTCCTGCCAGGCCACCAAATTTATGTCCAGGTTGTCCCCACCGGGCAACCTACTACTCTGTTAAGAAAGTTTTTGGAGATGATGCTATTTATCCGACCGACATCGGATGCTACACCCTTGGATTGCTTCCACCTCTTAAAATGGCAGATTTTCTCATTTGCATGGGATCCAGTGTTTCCACGGCCGGAGGTTTCAGTGTCGTTCAGGATAAGCCCGTTGTGGCCTTTATTGGTGATTCGACCTTTTTCCATGCCGGCATTCCTGGTTTAATAAATGCCGTTGCCAATGATCATAGAATCCTACTTGTCGTGCTTGACAATTCCACTACCGCCATGACAGGCCATCAGCCTCATCCCGGCGTGTCCATGACAAAAGAAGGTCGGTGTGAACCCAAGGTCCCATTGGAAAATGTGATCGGTGCCTGCAGGGTGAAGAAACTGGAAGTAGTTAATCCTTTAAATGTCCGTAGAGCTATTAAAACCTTTGAGGTGTTAAGGCAGGAATTGATAGACGAACCGGGTGTGTATGTGGTTGTATCCAGGAGCCCGTGTCCTTTGCTGGAGAGGAGGGTTACTCGAAAGAAGCAGATGGTTTATTTTGTCGTTGATGATTCTTGCGATGGATGTGGCAGGTGCATAGATGAGTTGGCCTGTCCCGCTTTCGTAAGGGAAGATGGTTTGGTGAGTATAAACAGGTTGCTCTGTATCGGCTGTACCGTGTGTGCTCAAATCTGTGATTCTATAAAACCGGTGAAAATTAAGAAAAAGTAGGGTTTTAGTGGAATGTGGATGGTAATCTAAGTTTCTGAACAATTTGGGAGTAAAGCGATCATGGACGATATGGTAAGGGTTTTTTGTGTTGGAGTAGGTGGGCAGGGGGTTTTGTTGGCTTCAAGGCTCATCGGCGAAACAGCTTTGTTGGAAGGACTGCGGGTTTCGATGAGCGAGGTGCACGGTATGGCTCAGCGCGGTGGGGTTGTTGAAACTTCAGTGGTTTTGGGAAAACGATATAGTCCTGTGCTTTCCGATGGGGAAGCTGATATTATGCTGGCTTTTGAGCCCCTGGAAGCCTTGAGAGGAATATCTAGATGTCACAGTGAAAGCGTGATAGTCGTAAACTCTGTTCCTATACCGCCTTTTACCGTCACTCAGGGGGGCCAAGTTTATCCTGAAATTGAGGAAATAGAAAAGCACTTGAAAGACTTAGTTTCGAAAACATTTATGCTTGATGCCTTACGTCTTGCCCGTGATGCAGGTTCCGAGCGATCCCTGAATGTCGTGATGGTAGGCATCGTAGCTGGTATGGGATGCTTGCCCTTAAAGAAGGATTCATTTTTTCAGACCATAAAAAAACTCCTTCCCCCCAACCTGGTGGAAGTTAACATAAAGTCCTTTGATCTCGGATACGTGGTCGGGCGGGAATTGACGAGATGAAGATCAACTTTTGGTCGGAGTCGTAAATTGTGATTGGAACGAAACTTGCTCTTAATCCATTCGAAAATTTGTTTTTAAATATGTTAACAATGTTCTTGACGAAGGTTTGATAGGTTTATAAAAGGTCCAAACTTAGGAAATATTTCAGGATGAACCTGAATTACAGTTTCATATGAGGGGGAAGGGGTTGACGATGAGGATCGTTCAAGAAGAGATCCTCGAGAAGAGTTGTAAGGAAATAATTGAAACGATTCTCGGGTGTCTGGATTGTGCCACGAAGGGAACAATATATTTGATAGGTCCTGTGCCAGAGTTACGTGCTATCAGAGTCACGTCAGGCGTTCGAGTGGAAGGTTCTGATGAAATACAATGGGGCTTGCCTGGGAATTCTGATTACAACTATCCAGGTAAAACATGGTTGCAGTATCGTGACGAGCCGGGAAGACCTCTGGAAGCGATGGGTTGGTGTGTGGAACGCCAGAAAAGCTGGACGGCAGATAACCCGAGAGAAGATGAGCGGAGTGTACGAAAACAGGTAAAGGGCGAGATAGAAGATTACCATCATATGGAACCAGTCCTTGTGAAGAAGAAGGAAATTTACGGGACGTCAGATAATCTTGAGTATCCTAAACGTTGGGACGGAACGCCGATATGGCAGAATACAGATTATGCGGTTGTTGCAGTTATAAAGATTCATTTTCTTCCAAATTCAATACGACGTGGTGACAAGTCCACTAAATTAATAAAGCGCTTGTCCAAGTTTATAGGTTCCGAATTGTTGTCTTTGTACTTGCGAGAAGTGTACTATATGACTCAGCGAGATCTGGAAAAGCGAAAGCTGGAGAGCTGCAACGAGCTAGCTGATCAGCTACGCAATCCAATTATGAAGCTGGCCTTTGTATCTTCTGCGGTAAATGCAGAAATAGCCTTTTTGAGGGAACAGTGGGAAAAATATATCGCCCAGAGTTTACCTCACCTGCTCACCAAGGAAAAAATTATAGAACGTTTGAATGAGTTCATTTCTACGAAGATGGCAGTTGTTGATGGGGATCAGGAAATTAAAGGCGTTTTGGGTTCGCTGTTGAAAAGCCAGAATGAGGTGTTAGCCCATTATCCTCATCCTGAAAAAAACAGCGAAATCTTGAATAATCGAATACTCCCGATGTGGAAAGATCTTCTCGGTCGAGATTCCCTGTTGTGGGGTTCTGAGAAGGAGGAAATAAACCATTTGCTCGGGGAGTTGCGTAGAGCGATCTGGTATGGTTTAGACGAGCATATCCGGTCTCAGATTAATCACATTCCTGATAGTGTGAAAAATGAATGGTGTCGTTTAGCCTACAGTAAGTTCAGCCCGGATAACCAGGAGGTTCTTGAGGAAATTCTGGATTTTCTGGAGAGGGCTTCTGAAAACGTGCCTCACGGCCATCATGTCAAGCAGGTGTTGAAGTATTTGAAGTTGGTTTCTGAGGTTGTAAGGGAGTTAGAAAGCAAGGTCAATTCCATTATTGAAAATATCAAAAGCTCGGACGTTGAACTTCCTTCCGTTGTTACTATAGCAAATGGCACCTGTAATTGGGTGAAATCGAACACCTTTGCTAAGTAATCGTATGCGATTACATGTGCCATGGCATTGTTGCAATTACAGTGTTACACCCACAGAAATCATTGTGTATTTTCTGTGCTGCCTTTTCACCGGTTTCAAGTGCACCGTGGACTGTACCGTAGTGGGTGGGATGACAGGCTTCTCCCGCAAAGTACAATCGGTTAATAACTGGTTCGGCGAGTATTTCTCTGTGGTGTTTTGTGCTTTTGAGAGATCCATATGAGTAGGCACCTCGTGCGTAAGGGTCCTGTAACCAGCGGCTGATCACGTAATTTTCCGGTTTCGGCACGCCGGGTCCGAACATTTCATTAAGCGTTTCCCAGGAAGCATGGCACATCTCGTCGTCGCTTTTTTCAACATCTGCCCGAGCTGCCCAGTCGCTGCTGGCATAACCTCCCAGTACGGGTTCTATACCTGCAGGGTCGTGGTCAATCCAGAAAGAAAACTTTCCTCTGTTGGCTTCGCAATCCGGAAGCCAACCCATTCGGTCACCGTTTTGTGTCCAGAACCTTTTCTGAAAGCGAATTACGATCTTGTCCAGTACGAATCCGTTCCCGTATCCTATGGTTTCGATGGCTTTTATTTTTTCCATAGGAAGGGGTGGGTCAAAGGTTATAGTATGTCTTTGGAGTACGCCCAGAGGCACTGTTATCAGTGCAACTTCACCCTCCCACGTTTCTTTGTTAGTCTCCACTCGTACTCCACCACTTCCATAAAATATTCTTTTAACAACTTGATTATATTCAATTTGTAGGTCATTCAGTGCGTCGTCTATTAAAATACTCATGCCCTGTGGAATAATCGCACTCTTCTGGCAATATTCCAGTGGATTCCACTCACGCAAGCTAATGTTTTGCAATGGACCTCCCTCGATAGCCTCCACTATGCCTTTGCACCAGTAAATAAAGCGTCGCAGATGTTCCGGGAGATTATTTCCCCTCTGTATTTGCGCGAAAATTGTGGAAAGAGGGGTGTCTCCGTTCAGGCCGATCAGGTGACGTCCGTGAAGGCGGGCTATAATTCCAAGCGCTTTTATGCTTCCTTTAAAAGCTTTTTGACCCAGTTCAATCAGTAACTGATTAAAGGCCCCAACGATCCTTTTGTGTTCGTAAAAGAGTGGGTCTCGCCTCGGCCAGATTGCATACCTTACACCTATTCGGTCGCACCAGAGTTTTAAAGGATTGTTCTTAAGTCCGTGGATCCATGTGGCACCCAGGTCGCAGGGGATTCCGGTGCTCGTATCAGTCCATATTCTTCCTCCCGGTCGGTTGCGAGCTTCCAATACTATGACGGGGAATCCACTGTCATGAAGGATCCTGGCCGCAACAAGGCCCGCCATTCCCGCGCCGATTACCAACACTCTGGGTAACCTGGCATTTCTTGTTTTTTCCGGTGGATGAATTTGCCACAAGCGTCTGTGAGAACTCATAGACAATTTCCTCCAATGAGCATTCACGCGTGTTTGATTGAGTATGCTCTGAACCATCTGCGGGGAAACATGCTGTGAAGTTTATATCCAGCTGGTTCGTTTTTTTTGAGAATGCCCAATCCGGAAGTTATTCCCTTGTAACGAACAAGTACATGCCCAGAACTGTCACACCTTTCAATATCGATATCTTGCAATTCTACCGTTTGTCCTTCAAGGTATCGCATAAAATAATCACGCTCCAGCTCCACAAAATTCCGTTCAGCCAGTGACCCAAAAAGGGTTGCCGCTCCTGTGGTCAGTTTAGGTGGCGTTATTTGAGTCGTAACAAATGGAATGCCCACCGATCTCGCCAGCACCCTTCCGGGCCAGTGTGAAAAACTTGGCGATGCTATGTTAATTTTCTTTTTACCCTTTCGGTAGAATACATAATCATCGAAAAAGGCGGTATCAATTCCGAATCTGTCTTTTAGTGCTTTCAGAAGTCGGTGAGGATTTTCTCTCACCCACTGCCCTGCATTGCTCGTTGGAGCAGTTGTTTGGATGTCCGATTCATTGAATTTTTCCAGCACGGCTACAAAAAAACCTCCGGTGTCATTTTGATGTGGCCACACACGGGCGCAATTGATGAGCTGTTCCGATAATTTATTTCCCTTCCATCTGTCAATGCCACGACTATATTTCAGGCCGGGGACATCCACCGGCATGACCCGCACTTCGTCAGCGAAATTGTCTAATACGTGCTGTATGACCATCTCGTTTTCCTCTGGTGCATACGTGCAGGTTGAATACACTATCCGTCCTCCAGGCTTACATAATTTCACTGCTCTCTCTAGTAACCTTTTTTGAAGTATGCTCATGCGTTGGGACACTTTTTCACTACACCACCTTAGCACCGATGGGTCTCGCCTAGATGTGCCCTCACAACTACAAGGTGCATCTACGAGAACCTTGTCAAAGTAGCCGGTGCATTTTGGAAAGTTGGCTCCATTCTGGCGAGTTGTTACGACATTTAATGTTCCCATACGTGATGTCATATGGTCTACTGTTTGAAGGCGGAAGCGATCTGCATCGTTGGCAACCACCAAACCTTTGTTGTTCATAAGCACTGCGGACAGGGCCGTTTTATTGCCGGGGGCTGCACAGAGGTCTAGGAGGAGGTCGCCTGGTTCGAGGTTGAGAAGCAACACAGGCAAGATAGATATTATGTCGTGAACGTGACATAGTCCAAGCAGATGTGTCCACGATGTGGTGATCTTTCTAAAATCTGGGGTACGAAAGGCGAAGGGACACCATTTTACGGGGATTAGATCAACACCGATTGCTCTGGTGAACTCCATGAAAGACGCTACGCTCGTTTTAAGAGTATTAACCCATACACCCGGCTCGAGCGGGCGATTGATGAATTCCAAAAAGAGGTTCCAATCTTCAACAATGTCCCGATATCTCTCGAGAAAAGGTTGTTTCATTTCCTTACCCGTTAATTAGCCGTATGTTCAGATTCCATACGCGTGACAGTATTCAAAGTAGTAACCACAGCGACGAAACCTTGCCTTAATTCCGCTTGTTGCGCAAGGTTTAAGCTAGCGATGAATAATAAACCGTGTGATAAGAAAAAACTTGCAACACTCTGGTCTCCAATTATAATACGCTGCCTTGGTGAAATCTGCGATTGGGAGGAAAAAACGAAATGAAAAAAGGCATTCATCCTGAGTATTACACCGATGCAGTTATCCGATGTGCTTGTGGTAATGAAATAGTTGCGGGATCTACCAAGAAAGAGCTTCGGGTGGAAGTTTGCTCGAAGTGTCATCCTTTCTTTACAGGAAAGCAGAAAATTGTTGATACTACGGGAAGAGTGGAGCAGTTTCTGAAAAAGTATAAGGATTACAAAATCCAAGAATAGCAAATAGTTTAAAAACTCAGCCATGCTAGAACGACTGGAAGCTGTAGAAAAGAAATTTTCGGACCTGGAAAAGGCTCTGGGCGATCCGCAGGTTTTGAGTAAACCGAAGGAATATCAGAAGCTTGCCAAGGAACATGCGGAAATTGCACCGCTTGTGGAGACTTACAGAAAATACAAAGAAACGGAGCAACAACTAGCCGAAAACGAGCAGCTACTGAAAGAGGAAAAAGATCCCGAAATGCGGCATTTAATCCGGGAAGAGATTGACGAGCTGCAAAGGCAGAAAGAAAAACTTACGCGACAGCTCAAGCTACTTCTCGTTCCAAAAGATCCCAACGACGAGAAAAATGTTATCCTCGAAATTCGGGCTGGAACAGGCGGCGAGGAAGCTGCTCTCTTTGCGGCCGATCTTTTTCGCATGTATTCCCGGTATGCCGAAGGGCAGGGTTGGAAGATTGAAATACTTGATAGCCATCCGACGGAGATGGGTGGATTCAAAGAAGTTATTGCAAACATAAGCGGTAAAGGAGCTTACAGCCGGTTAAAGTACGAGCGCGGCGTTCACAGGGTTCAAAGGATACCGGTTACGGAAAGCCAGGGCCGAATTCATACATCTGCTGTCACAGTAGCTGTCTTACCGGAAGCCGAAGAGGTTGATATTGAAATAGACCCGAATGATCTCAGGATCGACGTTTTCAGGTCATCAGGTCCGGGTGGGCAGAGTGTTAACACCACCGATTCGGCTGTCCGAATTACTCACATTCCGACAGGCATTGTAGTATCCTGCCAGGATGAAAAGTCTCAGCATAAGAACAAAGCCAAGGCCATGAAGGTGCTTAGGGCACGGTTGCTTGAGCTAAAAAGGCGTGAGCAAGAAGAAAAGATTGCCAAAGAGAGACGTTCTCAGGTGGGCACTGGAGACCGTAGCGAAAGAATACGAACCTATAACTTTCCTCAGAATCGCATAACAGACCATCGCATTAACCTCACCCTTTATAAGCTAGAGGAAGTCCTCAACGGTGCCTTGGACGAGATCATAGATCCCCTGATTACCCACTATCAAACTGAACAAATTCAAAGCCTTCAGCTGTAAATGTCCGAAAAAAAGTGGACTATATTGGAAGTGTTGAAGTGGACGAGTCGTTATTTCCAGGGAAAGGGTATTTCAAATCCCAGGACTGACGCAGAAGTCTTGTTGGCTCATGCCCTTGGTGTGGAGCGGATCGATCTTTACCTGCGATATGATCAACCTCTGACAGCTGACGAACGAGCAGTTTACCGGGAGTTTGTGAGAAGGAGGGCTTCTGGAGAGCCTGTTCAATACATAACAGGCCACCGTGAATTCTGGTCGCTCGATTTTGAAGTTACACCTGATGTGTTAATTCCCAGACCTGAAACGGAAGTGCTTGTGGAAATAGCTATCAAATACCTCAAGGAAAGAAGGTTTCGAAGGGTTGTTGATATCGGAACGGGAGCAGGAGTAATAGCCGTTGCTCTTGCTCATGAAATTGATGGGATTTCCGTTCTTGCAACGGATATATCTTCATCGGCCATTAATGTGGCACGTCGAAATGCTGTAAAACACGGAGTTGCCGACCGAATAAGATTCATCGTAATGAATCTTTTTGAATCGCTACTACCAGACGTTAAATTTGATGTGATTGTTTCTAATCCTCCTTATGTTTCCTCTGAAGAATATCGTAAGCTCGATCGTGAAATAAAAAACTTTGAACCTTCTATTGCCCTGTTGGGCGGTGCAGATGGCCTGGATGTTGTGCGGCGCCTAATTGTTCAGGGAATGTCGCATCTCACTACTGGTGGATTTCTATTTATTGAAATTGGCTATGGTCAGGCAGAGGCGGTAAGAGATTTTGTCAGTGGACTGGGGCAGGAAGTCAGCATAAACATTTTCGATGACTATGCCCATATTCCCAGGGTGGTCTGCATAGAAAAGATTAGATAGCAGGTTGTCATATCATGGAAAAGCTAATCATTGAGGGAGGAGTACCTCTTAATGGGGTTGTGGAAATAAGCGGTGCAAAGAATGCAGCCCTACCCATTATGGCATCGACCCTTCTTGCTCCAGGAGTTCATAAGTTTAGCAATGTCCCTCGCCTGAGGGATATTGCCACCATGAGGATCCTGCTTAGTCATATGGGCGCAGTAAGTGAACACGATGGCGGTGAGCTTACGGTGGATACCACGAGCGTCAATGTTCTTGAAGCTCCGTATGATCTGGTAAAAACAATGCGGGCTTCAATACTGGTTCTTGGCCCTTTGGTTGCCAGATACGGAAGGGCGAGGGTTTCTCTCCCTGGTGGCTGTGCCATAGGGGCCAGGCCTATTGACCTTCATATAAAAGCGTTGGAGTTGCTGGGCGCCAGAGTAAGGATTGAACGTGGCTACGTCGTCGCCGAGGCAAATCGCCTCAAGGGAACGGTTATCACTTTCGATCAGGTCACGGTAACAGGCACTGAGAACGTGATGATGGCAGCAGCACTGGCAGACGGTACAACGGTGTTGGAAAATGCTGCAAGGGAACCCGAAGTTGAAGCTCTGGCGACGTATCTGAACCGGATGGGTGCCAAAATATCGGGTGCAGGGACTCATGAAATAACCATTGATGGTGTGGTCGAGCTCAGGCCGTCGAAATGCCGAATCATACCAGACAGAATAGAAACGGGAACATACATGGTCGCCGCTGGAATAACAGGTGGTCATTTAGTCATAAGGCATTGTCAACCAGCCCACCTTGAAGCTGTAACAAGAAAACTCCAACTTGCAGGACTCCGAATTGAAGAAAGGAATTCTGAAATTGAGGTCTGGGGGATTGACAATATTCACAGTGTGGACGTGAAAACCTGGCCTTATCCTGGTTTTCCCACTGATATGCAAGCTCAGTTTATGGCACTAATGACCCTGGGAAATGGGGTGAGCGTCATAACCGAGCAAATATTCGAAAATCGTTTTATGCACGTTCCAGAACTGAACCGTATGGGAGCGAACATTCGGCTTGAAGGACGCAGTGCAATAGTAAGAGGGGTTACAGAGCTTCAGGGCGCTCCGGTGATGGCAACGGATCTTAGGGCCTCAGCATCCCTGGTGCTTGCCGGTCTTGCTGCCGAGGGCAAAACGGAAGTGAGCAGGATTTATCATCTGGATAGGGGATACGAAGTGCTGGATGAAAAGCTCAGGAAGGTTGGGGCTCGCATTAAACGAGTTCGCGAATAATCCCTTTTCAAAGACAACACCGGCTTCCTTCTGTGGCATTGCCTTTATTCTAGGTTTTTACGGTCGGGTGTTGACCATTCTTGTCCTTCTTTCTCTTTTCACGATTGTCGGTTTCATAATCTTGAGCAGAAATCGCCGAGTATGGATCATCTTCGCTCTTTTTGGGATCGCCGGTGCCCTTTTTGGTTACGTTAGTAGCCCGGCTGGACGGGTGGTCAAGCTTGCACGTTACTGGGATTGTCATGGTGTGATAGTAGATGGAGAAATCCTGCCTTTTGCCGATCGGCGATTTGACAAAGTGGTTTTTCCCGTCTTAGTGCATCGCGTATTTCTGAATGGACGCGGCGAAGAGATTGGCGAGAAAATACTACTTTCTATAAGACGTACTGGCAAGGAATGGCTTCCCGGCGATCGATTTTTTGCTCAATTGAAAATACGAAGACCGGAAAATTTTGGCAACCCGGGGAGCTTTGATTACGTAGCTTACCTTGCAAGAAGGGGGATCTATGGTCGAGCGTTTCTGGAAAGCGACCTTTTTCTTGTGCCGGCTTTGGAAAGGCATAATTTTTTCTCTTTCTGTCGGATAATTTTTCGGACGTCGGAAAGACTGCGCCGACGATTTTCCCAATGGCTTGAAAAAAAGGTACGTCAAGAATGCAATAATCCCGACGATGTAAATGGTTTTCTGCAAGCTCTGTTGCTTGGGTACAGGGGATTCTTTACTTCTTCCCTGGCGGAAGATATTGCTTCGTCAGGCGTCAGTCACTTGGTTGTAATTTCGGGATTGCACTTTGCCACAGTGGCTTTTTTTTGTTATTTTTTAATTAGATGGTTTATCCGGTTGTGCTGTCCGGATATTCTGGTTTCAATTCCTGACAGGATCGTGGTAGTTCTTTTGACTATACCGATTTTGGGCTTTTATGCCCTGTTAACGGGGCTTTCACCACCTTCCTTTCGAGCTTTCATTTTTGTTCTTCTTCCCGCATCACTTTTGTTTTTCTACCGTCCATATAACTCCATGACACTGTTAATTGCAGCGGCAGTAACCATAATCCTGACATCACCGAGTCAGGCATTCTCGCTTTCCTTCCTGCTTTCTTTTACAGCTGTTGCCGTTATCTTCGCTGTTTCACTGCCCTTTGGAATGTCGACAAGAGACGTTCATAACTTTTTCCAGCGGTTGAAACTCTGGACCTATAATTTCCTGTGGCTAAATTTTTGTGTACAGATTGGGCTTTTCCCGCTGTGTCTCTACCTTTTTCACCGGTTTTCGCTGATGAGCCTAGTAGGCAATGCATTGTTGGTGCCGCTGGTCACTTTCGTGGTATTGCCAGCTGGATTGCTTATTATGACCCTATGGTTTTTCTGGGAAAAGGGAGCTGGATTGATTTTCCACTGGTACGGCTGGGTTGTCTCCATCATACTTAAAATTCTAGCATTTCTTGGCTCTTTCCCTTCGGCCAATATCTGGAGCGGCAAGTTTTCTTTCCTGCCGGTTATCCTGTACTGGGCGGTACTGCTCAGCATGGTCAGATTCCTCAGGAAAAGCAATTTGTTTATCAGATGGGGAATTTTAACTCTTTTGCCGGTGGTTTTCTGGGCTGGGCTTCAGCTTGACACCATTTCGAAGGACCATTCAGATTTTGTAGCTGTCGTTATCGATGTTTCTCAGGGTAATTCGACTTTTATGCGGTTTCCCAACGGGCATACCATGTTGGTTGACGGTGGAGGTTTTCGAACTGGGAATTTTGATATAGGGCGGTATGTTATTCATCCATTTCTTGCGGAAATGAAGGTTACTCGGCTGAATACAGTCGTGTTGAGCCATTATCATGCTGATCATGCAAAAGGTTTGTTTTTTTTCGCCCGATCTTTTCCCGTAGATTCGTTCTGGGACGCCCCATGCATAGCAAGGGAAAATGGAGTGCCTGATATTAACGGGATGTTCAGAAGACGCGGGGTTTATATTCCACCTTACGGAGAAGTTTTCGGCGCACATCACTACGGAGATGTTGCCGTCCGAGTAATCCATCCAGACCCGGGTGATTTGCCTCGCATTTGTACCGACGTCAACAGATCGTCTACCGTTTTGGTGGTGCGTTACGGGAAAACGGTACTGGTAATTCCAAGTGATGTTGACGCTCAAGTTATGCAAACTCTAGATTTAGGAGTAAAAGATGGCGACAGGATTGTTTTGATTGCTCCTCATCATGGATCAAAATATTCTTTTCTCCCAGACGTTTTTAGAAAACTAGATCCATGTATGGTTGTGGCTTCGTGTCGAAGTTATGGAAAAGTTCGACTGCCGTATCAGGGGTTGGTAAAATGGTGTTCAGAGTACGGAGTTTTGCTTGCCAGGACAGACAAGGATGGAGCTATATTTTTGAAGTCAAACGGCAAGGAATGGATGTATCGCACTTACGGCAAGAAGTTGCACTGGACAACAAATCAATGTGGCACTGTTTTCTCGGAGACATTCAGGGAAATCCCCACGTCCTGGAAGCCCGTTTGTAGAAAACATTAAGGCCAAAGGACGAAGCCTAAGACTAGATATAACTATTCCAATTCGTAAGACCAAACGGGTAAGAAATCGTGCTCCTTGAGATAGGCCTCAATGACTGGTGGAAAATCATGGGCAACAAAGACTTTAAACACCGGGGTTTTGAGTTCTTCTGAAGCGTATTCACATAGTTTTTCAAAGCGAGCAATTTCCTTTTTAGAAGGCCTTACCTTGGCCTCCCCAAGGATAAGAATTTTTTCGCCGTTTTTCTGTGCGTAACCAAAGATGTTTACCTGGTGTTCTGTGCCTTTTATTTTCAAATAACGCCTGATAAGACGCCCTTCTACCTTAATGCCATGGTCGGCAAGGATTTGCGGTAAGGTTTTATATGCTCGATTTTCGATAGTATATCCCACGGTGTCGGAGATACCTTCAAGGCGTTCTTTCACCATCACCATTTCTCTCGTAAGCCGTCCAAGCTCTTTTTCGGTTCTTTTTTGTGCTTCAGTGAGTTCGTTAATGGACTGCCAGACTCGGTTGAAGTTTTCGTGGGTTTCTTTTTTGAAGTTTTCGAGTTCTTTTTCGGTTCTTTTTTGTGCTTCAGTGAGTTCATTAATGGACTGCCAGACTCGGTTGAAGTTTTCGTGGGTTTCTTTTTTGAAGTTTTCGAGTTCTTTTTCAGTTCTTTTTTGTGCTTCAGTGAGTTCGCTAATGGATTGCCAGACTCGGTTGAAGTTTTCGTGGGTTTCTTTTTTGAAGTTTTCGAGTTCTTTTTCGGTTCTTTTTTGTGCTTCAGTGAGTTCGCTAATGGATTGCCAGACTCGGTTGAAGTTTTCGCGGCTTTCCTTTTCGATTCTTTTTTGAACCTCGGTTAGTTCGTTGATGGACTGCCACACGCGCCCAAAATTTTCTTGATTTTCCTTTTTGAAGATTTCGTGGTCTTTCCTTGCTTGTTTCTGGGTTTCTACGAGTTCTTTGACGGTTGTACCGAGTTCGTGCACTACCTCTTTTAGCTCGTTGAATTCCTTTTTTGTAATGGATTCTTCCCTCTGGCGCTCGAGTTCTTCCAGCAGTTCCAGAAGAACACGTCTGAGCTGAGGATCAACGTTTTCTAGAGTTTTAATAAATCCAACGCTTACAGACATAAATCCCACCCTACAACTCTTTAGCTTGGTTGCTTACAGGCCTGTTACTCATCTTCTCATAACATAATCT
Source organism: Deltaproteobacteria bacterium (assembly GCA_019309115.1). GTDB lineage: Bacteria > Desulfobacterota > Syntrophobacteria > Syntrophobacterales > Thermodesulforhabdaceae > JAFDGW01. Next base: position 9,053 of record JAFDGW010000027.1, on the reverse strand, counting down.
TGCGACACTTTTTATAACATTACCATAATTAACGGACCAACCCAATTTTTCTAACCCCTCGGTTTTTGTTTCTAGGACTCACCCGGAATGCCGAGATTTATAAGGCAAATTAAGCTAATTTTGGAAGCCGTGGGGATGCAAGTCGCAATGCACTTACGAGATTAAACATTTGCAAATTTTTTGAACAGTGTTTTATTGTTGGATCAATTAATTTGGCTTTGGTGCCCAAGTGCCGAGATTAACTTGCCGATGAGGTTAAACAAATGCCATCTTTTGGAGGGATGACCAATGCGCCATTATTTTTTCGGAGATATTCACGGAAATCCCTATGCCCTGAAAGCTTGTCTCCGGGAGGCCGAAAAATTAAAGGCGGATCGTCTGTATTGTCTGGGGGACATTATTGGGTGGCTTCCGTGGGGTGAAGAGACACTAAAAATGGTCCTTGATCTTGGGATACCGACGATTGCCGGAAATCATGAATTGCTGGTCGCGGGAATTTTTACCGATGATCCGAAAAACGTGGATAGGATTCAGGCAACTGCTTATACAGCAGGGGTTTTATGGCATCGAGAGAATCTGCTCTCTGAGTTAGATGATTTTCCGCTTATCATTGCCGAAGAAGACTTTGTGTTGGTTCATCATGATCCCTTCGTGCTTCCTGAAAGTCGCAAGGAATTGAACATCGAACACTTTACTTATCTTGACGACGATAAGGTCAGATCCATCATTCCCAGGTGGAAACAGTACAATTATCGGTTAATCTTTTCTGGTCATGATCATGTCCCCATGCTCTTTGAACTCAGGGAAGATGGTAGTGTTACTAGGCATCCTGTACCGCTAGACTTTGATATATTCAAGGTGTCTCTTGAGACAGGATCAAAATACTGGTTCAAGGCCGGAGCTGTGGGGGGGCCTTACAGGGACGGCGTGGCCATGGCAAATGCCCTACTGTACGACGATGATGAAAAATCCGTTATCTTCGTCAGATGTTCCTTCGATCGAGACGAGCTTTTTGAGAAACTTAGATCTCACAGGTATTTTCGTAATATAAACACTATCCAGAAGTATCTTCGGAATCTGAAATTGTAACTTTGCGAAGCGATACTACCGTATGGCCTGCTTGCTTGAGGGTAGATATGGCAGCTTTCAGCTGTTTTTTGCGGACGAGAATGTAATCCGTCAGGTAGGTTGAGATGACGAAAATGCTTATGCCGGCACGGGCTAGAGGGGAAGCGATGGAAGCAAGTATGCCTACTTGATCGAAGGAAAGGGGACCTTTCACTTCTATGCAAGACCAGCCGGAAGAGCTTTCAACTCCAGTCGGTACCAGAGAGGTAGGGCATACTACGGAGAGTTCATCTTTTGTCCGAGTGACTGAAAAAATCTTCGCGGTTTTCAACCATTGAGGGATTTCGTTACGGTTATCAAGGTGGCAGATAGAAAATTCACTTTCCAAAATCTTCAGAACACAGGCTTTCACACGCGTTTTACCTCACAGAATTCCCCCGCTCCTCAATGGAAGGGGGATGCGGTAAACAAGCAATTCCGTTAGGAACAACAGGCAACACTCGACCCACCTTCTACCGGCAAACCTTCGCATGCTTCTTTTACGGCGGCCTTGACCTTCTCTATGGTTTCACTGTCCAAATCAAAGTTTTTGTTCTTTTCAATACCAAGGTCTGTTATCACAAGATATGCCTTAAGGGGTACCCCGGCGTGCTCTAGCGTTGCCTTTGCGCATCCTATGGAACAGCCGTCAATGGCAATCATTGCCGGAACATCCTTCGCCGATTGAACAAAGCCAGAAAGATGGGCTCCGATACCTGCCAGGCAAAACATTTTGCCAAACCCTTCCTTAGTAAGTTCAACGGCGGCTTGGTTTGAAAGTTGACCTACGTTGGACCCTCCCGAGCAGGCCAAAATCATAACATTTCCACTGGAGCCAGAGGGAGTTTCACAGCATTGTTCACTCATGAATGTAACCTCCCGTTTTTATTTTGCCTGTTGCAACCACTTTTTTACTTCATCTTTTGACGGAACCTTGCCAACACATTTTACTTCACCATTAACAACAACCGCAGGAGTTCCGAAAACCCCGTAATTTGAGATTTCGATGGGGTCTTTTACGTGATCCAAATTAGCAGTAATTCCAAGCTCTTGCAGTGCTTGGCTAACAACCTGCTCTGTTTGCTGGCACCGCTTACAACCCGGTCCCAGAACTTTAATTTCCATTGTTTTTCCCTCCCCGTTGGTTTGATTTATTTCGTGCACAGATTGCGTTCCTGTCCAGATGTGGAACTTTGTTTAATAATTCTTTTATTTCAGGGTCATCATCGAGCCAGTGTTTCAAATTTCCCAGCATTGTAGCAGCATAGGGGCTATTGCTACCATCTGCGAGTTTGTAATTAATCCAAAGACCTTCTTTTTCTTTATCAACCAACCCGGCTTCTTCCAAGATCCTTAGGTGTTTTGACACCGTAGGTTGGGCAATACCTAACGCCTCCTGTAATTCGCAAACACAGAGTTGCCTTCTGCTTAACATCTTGATAATTTTGACTCTGTTTGGATCCGAAAGGGCCTTCATTACTCTAATAAAAGCCTTCATAATTCTCTCCATGCACATATAGCAATATAACGTCATCCCATCTTACGGTCAAGGTAATAGCAGAACGTATCCGAAAAATCTATTGAAAGGAAATGGCTGTTTTTGAAGAACTTTTGCCAGCATATTATGCAATCAGAGAAAATAAGGAAGCCCGGTTTAAGATGGCAGTTTCAGATTTCAGATAGTTTTATGCCGATCATATGTCTTGTTTTATGTCCATCCATCCCCAATGAGTTCCTCCAGTTCCTCTCTCCGAGGGCGCAAAAGAAACATGGATAGGGCCGAGAGGGCAATCAGTATGTACAAGTCGGTTGCACTCCCACCCATAAGGAATAACAGGAGTCCATAAATTGCTATGGTTTCACAGAGCGCAAAGGAAACAATATTCGCAACCCGATACTTTTGCAAAACCTGGCCAATCATTTCCCGTGGAACCCCAGTTCTTTCGGATCCAACCGATATTGAGGCAATGATCTTGCTACGGATTAGCTTGGTGATCACTACCGTAAGTATTGACAATGCATAAAGAACAAGCCGTATGGTTTTTAAAAGAGATGGATCTAGCGGCGCCTTTATTTCTCCACCAAAATTTATGGCCACGAATACGTAAATTCCGATAGATCCCAACATTGCAATCCATATAATTTTTAGCTGGTTCATTTCCCTATCGATATCTGCTTCTGTAAACATTTTTGATGCTCCTCGTTGAATTAAACTAAACATCAACGACGACGGTAGCTTGCCACAAGTCGTCTTTTCTTTCTACAGAAAATTCATGCAATGTTATGGCCTTAACATCCACCAGGAGATTTTCACCCAGGTCGTCGAGGTTTTCTCCGTAAAGTTCCGCTTTGAGCTTCCACGATGATTGGCTACTTTTAGCAATGTTCACTCTTTCGGGAATCAGCAGGACTCTTTCTGCATCTTTAAGGAACAGGATTTCTTTCAAAAACGCAAATAGAAGAAATTCAAGCGATTCTTCTTCGAGGATCAATTCTTTCCTAATCAGTGGTCTCAACTTTTCAGGCTTTTCTACCATAACGCCTGTGAGGGCGTGGGCGGCGGATATGAATAGTTCTTCTTTCGTTCTGCCCCACGCCCTAAACGCTTCGTCGGCCGTTACTATATCGAGGTACTGATAAGGCACGGTATTCTCCTGCTCTAGCGTAGAAAGGCCCCTATATGGCCGTTTACATCGAGTTTTACCTTGGCTTGTTCGGATTTCACCTCTTCTACCTTCCCACCAGAGGCGAGCACCTTTTCAGAAGCCAGCCACACGAGGTCCTCCGTTCTTTCGAGAGATGAAGAACAGTAAGGACAGAGTTCGTTTTCGGGGACATGGTCGAGAATAACCTCGCACTTGGGGCAGTAGTATCCGTTGGTGGTAAATCCGGACGAGTAAACAAGCATATACACTCTTCCTTGGTTGATTGCACTGAGTACGGGATTCAAACCCAGCAGGGCCTTTTCCATGGTTTCTCCACTTTTTTGAGCCGCCGTTACCAAGTCTTCGACTGTTTGGTCTTCAATAAAACGTTCCCTACACTCAATTACAGGAGCAATGGCTTCCAGAACTTCTTGTGCCTTGGCTTTTACAGCCATTCTTAAGCGATCTATGACCTTTTCTTGCAGGGCCTTTGGCAAAAGACGGTAGAATTCGGACGTTACCTCATGAGGTCCCATAAGGATCAGGTGCGGAGTATTATATTCGGTCACAAGATCTCGCAAGCGTTCTCCAATTTCTTTCAAAAACCAGGTGTTCCACGTTTCAGAGCGACGCTGAAAGACCATCTGGGAGCGCATGTGATCGGTGCCGGCCGTTTTCCTATGCCGTACGGGGGGAATATTTATAGCATCTTCGATTTCTTCAATTTGACCGAACATGACAACGAAAAATCTGGCCTTTTCCCTGTCCAGCAGAACCACGCCGTAGCGTTCATATTCATCCATTGCTTCCATTATGGGTCGAACGTAAGGTGTGTCTTCGTAGAAAATCGCATTGGGCAAACGAATCGGTATTTCTTCTTCAAAGTAAAAATCTTCTGATACGTCACAGAATGCGACGTAAGTTTTCCCTCGAGGTATTAACACATCGATCCGGGACTTTACCCATTCGGCATCCTCAGAAAAGTGTTTCATGAGCTGGTCGTCCTTCTCGACAGACCTTTCGATTTTCTCTAACATGTTGCCAAGCATGGTTTTGTAACCACCTCGGGCGTTAACCGGCAGCGTCGGATCAATGTTCAGGTAAACACTAAGGACAGGCGAACCGTCTCTGGCGCAGTGTTCCTTTAATGCCTGGAGTGTTTGCGGTTCGAAAATTTTCATTTTCTACCTCCCCTGTTTGCGTTTTTAATTGGCTATCAGGTGTCTTATTGCTGAAATGGTCCTGACAGCAATCGGTGCAAAAAAAAGTGCCGGCAGCAGGTTCGCCACCTTAATGTCTTTTATCTGGAGCAACCGAATTCCAATAGCAACTATGAGTAACCCTCCAACAGCTGTCATTTCCGCGATCATCTGGTCGTTCATAAAACGATCAAGCCACGAAGCGGTGCAGGTAATGCTGCCTTGGAAAAGGGCAACGGACAATATTGAGAAGAAAACACCCCACCCGAAAGCTGTGGCAAGTCCTATGGATGCGAATCCATCAAGTGCGGATTTTATGGCAAGGATTGTGAAGTCTCCAGTTAGGCCGTCCTGAATAGATCCCAGTATGGCCATAGGTCCCACACAAAATAACACACTGGCTGTCACAAATCCATCTACGAAATAGCTATGATCTTCCATATGAAAGCTTGCCTGGATTTTACTCGAAATCCCCCTTAATTTTTCCTCAATATCAAAGTACTCACCAACTATGCCTCCAACAAGAAGAGATCCAAGAATTAGCAAAACATTCTTGGTCTTAAAAGCCATCTGGAAACCTATCAAAAGCGTCATCAGACCTATACAGTCAAAAACCATGTTCCGAACATTTTCTTTCAGGCGATTTCCCAATGCTATACCTATGAGACTTCCTGTCGATACTGCTCCGACATTGATGATTGTGCCCAGCATGTTATGCTCCCCGTGATGGTGAAATTGGAATTGATCAAAAGTTGCCTTTAACAACACCGTTGCAAACACACGCGAGCATTTAGGCCCCTTTGCCTGTCGCATTCATCTGTATGGTAATCTTAACAATTTTTGCCCTTCGCATAAAAGCTATTTTCCTCTTCGGATGTGTTAAATGTTTTTGTGGGGATTTGTGTGGACCTCCTTTTCAACCCAGGGTCGGATAGTGTTCAGAATACCCGACCTTTTTCCAATTTTTTAGTTTTTCTGGACTTTTTCATCTTCCCATTGCTAAATTGTTGATGTTACTGATCGGAATGAACGGTAATAGCCAGCCTTTGCATGTAAAAGAACATTTCCGGGGGAAGGATGAATTGGTCTCTTGACGATGTATTAGTTGCCATCGATGGCATTTTAATGGGTAGGAGGCACTCAGACGAAATCCTCTTTTCTTTTATCGAAACGGATACTAGAAAGCTTGAGCCCGGATCGGTTTTTGTTGCTATAAAGGGGGAGCGGTTTGACGGTCACGATTTCATCATGGAGGCAATAAAAAAGGGGGCCGGTGCCATTGTGTACAGTCGAAGTGATATTACTGATTCCATACACACTGTGCCAGGTGTTTATTTCGTCTATGTTGAAGATACCAGAAAGGCGCTTGCAGATCTGGCCCGCTTCAGAAGGCGTAAATTTCCCGGCCCGATGATAGGTGTTACTGGATCGAATGGTAAGACGTCAACGAAAGAGATGATCGCTCTGGTGCTGGGGCGCAAGTACAGGGTTTTTAAGACGCCTGCCAATTGGAACAACGACATAGGCGTGTCCCTGTCCATTTTTCAGATGCCCGATGATGTGGATGCGGTGGTGCTTGAGTTGGGCATAAACCACTTTGGCGAAATGGACCAGCTTGTGGACGTTGTAGAACCAACCGTTGGAGTTATCACCAACATTCAGCCAGCTCACCTGGAAGGCTTTGATTCTCTGGAAGGGGTGCTCCGGGAAAAGACGAAATTATGGCAAAAACTTCCTAATGACGGTGTCGCCGTAATCAACTTGGATGACCCTCTGCTGGCGAAATATGCCGCCGGACTGACCAAAAATAGGATCACCTTTGGCAGATCGGTTAATGCAGATGTTCATGCGGAAGGACTAATTGATTTATCCCTCGACGGCATGACCTTTAGCGTACGTTTCGGTGAAAAGGTTGTTCCTTGCAATCTTCGGGCTTTTGGCGAACATTATGTTATGAATGCTCTTTGTGCCGTTGCCGTCGGACTCCAGCTCGGCGTTTCACTCGATGATGCGGTAGAAGCTCTAAGAGCGTGGACTCTCGTTGAACACAGGATGCAAAAGATGGAATTATCCGACGGTACGATTATCTTCGATGACTGTTACAATGCAAATCCCGGTTCAATGACCCGCGCTATTGAAACGGTGGCATTTCTTGCCGAAAAGCACAAAAGGCCCCTGGTTTTAGTCCTGGGTGACATGAAAGAACTTGGGCGAGATTCGGAGAGCCTACATAGGAAAATTGGCAAAATTGCTGCTTCGAAGAATCCCCATATGGTGGTTACGGCAGGGAGGGAAGCAAAAGCCATATTTGAGGAATTTCAAAAGGGGTGTGCGACATTATCTTATCATTTTGATGCTGGTGATGGCGGAAAGATAGACCACAGTATGATCGCCCAGTGGTTGCAGAAGAATTGGATTGCCGGGGCAATTTTTTTGTTTAAAGCTTCAAGGGCAATGGAGTTCGAGAAGGTAATAGACCGGATTATGCAGTGGAAGCCCAGGTAGGATCGAGTCGTATGGATGGAACCATCAGCAAAAAAACACTGGTTATAGGGCTTGGCCGCTCGGGTTTGGAAGTTTGTCGCGCTTCTACTTCGGCAAAGGTGGTTGCTACGGACATCAAACCCGCCAGTGCTTTTGATTGCAACGTTTTGGAAGAACTACAGCAAAGAGGGGTTAGGCTTGTTTTGGGTTCACATGATGTTGGTAATGTAGATGATTTTGACGAGATCGTAGTTAGCCCTGGGGTACCCATGGACAATCCTTTGGTACGTGAGGCCACGGCTCGAGGGATTGAGGTAATTAGCGAGCTTGAGTGGGCATGGCGCAGAGTTTCTATTCCCATTATTGCCATTACGGGAACCAACGGGAAGACGACGACAACAGAATTAACCGGCAAGCTTTTTCAAGAAGCCGGCTACAGGGTGTTCGTGGGGGGCAATATAGGAACACCACTGAGTTCTATAGTCAAAAGGGGTGAGGAGTTTGATCTGGCTGTTCTTGAAGTGAGCAGCTTTCAATTAGATACTAGCCCAACCTTCGCTGCCGACACGGCAGTTGTTCTGAACATTTCAGAAGATCACTTAGATCGATACGAAAATTTTGAAGAATATGCTCGATCGAAGATTTCTCTTATCGGAAAAGCCAGAAGGAAGAAACCAAACGTTCCAGTGGTAATAAACGGTGATGATCCGGTCATCTGGCGTTACATTAAAATCGATGACCATGCGTGGCGGTGGACTTGCCAACCGCACAAGAACGCTCAGGCAAGGGTAGGCGATTGTGAAATTGTGGTGAACATTGGCGATGGTAAGCAATGGCATTTCAAATTTGGGGCCCCTTGGATTTTCGGTCGCCATAACTTGGAGAATATAGCGGCGGCTGCCCTGGTGGCAGCGATCTGGAAATTGCCCGAAGATGTCCTGCAACGAGTTTTTTGGAATTTCCGTCCGGGAAAACACAGGATCGAATGGATAGGGCGATGGAATGGTGTTAACTTTTATAATGATTCCAAAGCTACCAATGTTTCAGCTGTATTAAGGGCCATTGAGTGTTTCCAATGTGGAAAAATCTGGCTTCTTCTGGGTGGGAAGGATAAAGGTGGTGATTATGGGCCTTTGGCACGGGCCGTCTTGAAAAAGTGTGCTGGCGCGGTATGCTTTGGAGAAGCAGGTGCTAGGATTTACGAAGTTATCCGGCAGGAGATGGATAAGCACATGGTGTTCATACGTGACAGGTGTCCGTATGTTATAAAAAAGACAAAGATGGAAGACGCTTTTTTTGAGGCTGTGTCTCATGCCACACCAGGTGATGTGGTGTTGCTTTCTCCAGCCTGTTCTTCCTTCGATCAATATACCAGCTATGTAGAAAGAGGCGAGCATTTCAGACAACTTGTGGACGAGCTTATACGGAGCAAAAAATAAATCGGAAACCATGCCTACAATAGATTTATCTTTTGCGGGCGGGAAGACCCCTTCCGTAAGGGAGAGGATGAAAGCCCGCAGGTGCGTTAGCACCTTGAAACTAAACAACCGTAAATATAAGCTACAACCGCAGAGATGAAAACAAAAAGAGCAATAGTCTTGGAATTAAACAACTTGAC
>JAFDGW010000052.1 GCA_019309115.1 Deltaproteobacteria bacterium | reverse complement strand
TCATGGGAAGCGTTCAAAAGAAGCTTTTAAGCAGCTGATTGGGCAGTGGGAAGGGATTCTCGTTAGTGATGGTTACGGTGTTTATAAGAAGTGGGTTAATTCCAGGCAGACTTGCCTGAGTCATCTCATAAGGAGGGCAAAGGAATTGGCAGAGAGCTCCAATCCCGAATTATCGAAGTGTGGCGAATGGGCATTGAGGGAGCTGCGCACCCTGGTGCATATGGCAAGGGTTCCTCCAAGTGCGGGTCAATGGAGTGCTTTTTACGCCAGGTTGTGTCGTCTCATTGCTCTCTATTGCGAGAGCAAGAGCGAAGCGGGGGAGTTTGTCCGAAGGCTGGAGGAAGAAATGGAACCTTTTTTCGCCTTTCTTGTTGAGGAGGGTGTGGAGCCCACCAACAATCTGGCTGAACGAACCATTCGCTTTAGAGTTTTATGGCGGAAGAGAAGTCAGGGTACCAGAAGTGATAGAAGTGATAAAGGATGCCGTTGGGTGGAGCTTATTTTGTCCCTGCGCCATACCTGTAGGCTCCAATGCAGGTCCACCTTCAATGTCTTTGTGGATGCGTTCTCTGCTTATTTCAAGGGACAAAAACCTGACCTTGAATAGTTAACAGAAGTTGGCAATATATAACACCCTGTGATCGCTTACGTTGGAGAAAGCCGGTTTGGGCAGGGTGGCAAAGAGACATTCCAGTGGAAGTTTTGCGAAGGTAAGCAATTTCGAGATACTTGAGCAGTATGCCCTTATGAGGCTATTGTGTATTAAAATGGATCGCGGTTGAGTGAGTGGACGGTGAAAACTGTTATCGGGAAGGACATGCGGCGAGATAAAAAGCAAGATTGCAAGGTGTCGTCCGTTGTGATCGAGGACCAGACCCTACGTGATGGCATTCAGAATGAGGCGAAGATTCTTTCCGTCGAAGAAAAGCTTGAAATATGGATGATGCTTCTGAATGCCGGGGTAACAAGAGCGCAAGTTGCTTCCTTTGTAAATCCCAGAAAAGTGCCTCAGATGGCGAATGCTTCGGAGTTCGTCGGACGGCTTATCGAGCGGGGGTACAGGAACTTTTCTGTGCTGGTTTTGAATCAGAGGGGCCTTGAGCGGGCCATAAGCGCAGGGTGCAAGCGAGTTGAGATTTCAATATCCGCCAGCGACACTCACAGCCGCCGTAATGCTGGTATGAGCAGGGACGAGGCCATTCGTGCCATGGAAAAAATGGTCATTACGGCCAAAAGGGCAGGGCTTTTCATCAGGGCAGGAGTACAATGTGCTTTTGGATGCCGGTATGAAGGAAAGATCGCCGAAGAAGTGGTTTTGGACATTGTAAAGCGAGAGCTCGATCTTGGTGCCGACGAGGTTGCCCTGGCGGACACTACAGGTATGGGTAATCCACTGCAGGTACAGGAACTTTCGGCAAAAGTGCTGGAACTTTCCGGAAATCGACCTGTCTTTTTGCATTTACATGACACCGAGGGGAAAGGGCTGGCCAATGCCTTTGCTGCCCTTGAAGTGGGTGTAAGGCATTTTGATGCCACCGTTGCAGGAACGGGAGGATGTCCATTTATCACCGGGGCTTTGGGAAATGTGGCAATGGAAGATCTCGTTTTTATGCTGGAACAAATGGGTATTGCCACCGGAGTTGATTTTGACTCCATCGTGAAGTGCGCAAGGTTTGTTAGGCAATTATTTGGAAAAAACTTTCCTGGCAGGATGTCCATGATATACGATCAGCTGAAGCAATACGGCTACAGCACTCCAGGTTAATCATCATAATCGACGCTATGAACAACTCAAATGTCCTGCCAGTGGCGGGCAATGTGACCAGCTATTGTTTGGATATTCATTGAGTCTGTAAGTATTCTCAGATGTGCAACCTCCTGGTAGAGAGGGTGGCGTCGTTCGAGTAGTTCATCCACTTCTGTGAGGCATGATTTACCAGTAAGTGACGGCCTTAAGTGAGGTGATGCCGGATCATTGATAAGCCTTTTCTTGATAACCTCCGGGCTGGCTTCCAGCCATACGACAAAGAATTTCTTTTTAAGAATTCTTCGGTTTTCTTCCAGTTCCACGATTCCTCCACCTGTTGCGACCACGATACGAGGCAATGAGGATAATTCTCGAAGTAGTTCAGACTCCATGTTTCTAAAAAACAGCCATCCATGTTTTCTGACCAAGCTGTCTATGCTCGTGCCCGTCCGATCGGCCAGGACTTCGTCCATATCCACGAAACGATAGCTCAGAAGAGATGCCAAAAGCCTTCCAACCGTGCTCTTACCGGTACATCGATACCCGATTAGGGCTAATCTGTTAAAACTCTGAGCCTTTTCCATGGGTTATCTTCTTTGTGTTCAAACTAGATTGTTCATACTTGACAACGATAGTCCAAAAAGAATAAGGTTTCAATGGTTTATGGGAAGATTTGGTGCGAGAGTGGCGGAATTGGCAGACGCACTGGACTTAGGATCCAGCGGGCAACCGTGGGGGTTCGAGTCCCCCCTCTCGCACCATTTGTTATGTTTGGGCATGTGAGCGTTCAAACCGGAAAGTTGAAAAAGAGAGGGAAGGACTCGAAGTGACTATGAAAGTCTCGGTCAGCGACGTGAATGCTACTCAGAAGAGGTTGTCGGTAGAAGTCCCTGCCGATGAGGTGCAGGCAGAGTTGGACAAGCAGTATCGCACTCTTGCGAAGAATGTTAAAATCAAGGGATTTCGGCCCGGCAAGGTTCCAAGGAACATACTCAAGGTTTACTACGGCAAAGCTGTAGAAGAAGATGTGGCCCAGAAGCTTATTGAAAAAACCTTTCCGAATGCCATTGAGAGCGAAGGTATAAAGCCTCTTGCGACGCCCGATCTGGAGAGTTTTTCTTACGGAGAAGACGGTGGATTGAAGTATGCGGTGGTTGTTGAGATAGCGCCTGATTTTGAGGCGAAGAACTATAAGGGACTTAAGTTGAAGAGGATGAAGGTTGAACCGCCGACGGAAGAAGACATTCAGAAAGAGTTAGAAAATGTGGCCGAATCCTGCGCTACCCTGGAATCCCTTGGAGAAGATGCAACGGTTGAGGAGGGAGTTCTTGTTACTGCCGATGTTACACCCTTGGTTGATGGCAAGGTTGATGAAGATTTTGCGGAAGAAGAATTGATCATTGAGGTCGGAAAGACAGAGCTTTATCACCCTGAGTTCACTCGGCATCTAATAGGAGCTCGAGTTGGAGACACGGTTGAAATCGAGCTGTACTACTCTAATTCAGAAGAAGCTCCTACTGAAGATTGGGTTGGCAAGAAGGTTACCTTCTATGTTGATATACATGAGATTTTAAGGAAAGAGATTCCCCCTATTGACGACGAGCTGGCGAAGGAAGTCGGTGTGGAATCTCTGGAAGAGCTTAAAAAATCCATAAGGGAGCGAATAGAAAAGCAACGCGAAGAAAGAGCAAAGCAGCTTTTGTGGAAGCAAATTGATCGAGCTCTATTATTAAGTCATGACATCCCTGTTCCAGAAAAGGCCGTTTTGGAGGAGGCCAAATCGGAAATAAAAAGTATTGAGACTCAGTTAATTCGCCAGGGAGTGGGGCTGAGTAAGGATTGGTCTGAAGACGAGCGCTTACAGAATGCTGTAAGGCCTGAAGTCGAACTTTCGGTAAAGCTGAGGCTAATCCTGGACAAGATAGCCCAGCAGGAAGGAATTGCATTGGATGATGCCGAGGTAGATGAGATTTACGGAGAACTTGCGCGGGTTTTCAAAACATCTCTGGATGAGGCTAGGCAACGTTTCTTGAAGACAGTACTGTTTGAAAGGATGAAGGCCAATATGCTTCGTAAGAAGGTGTACGAATTTATTGAAGAAAATGCGGAAATTGAAGAGGCTTCCGAAGAGGAAATTTTAAAAGAGCTTAGAAAAGAGGAAGAAAATACTGCGGGAACAAAGGAGGGAGTTGAATAGTTATGTCGTTGATTCCGATCGTAATTGAGCAGGGTAGCAGAGGGGAGAGGGCTTTCGATATCTATTCTCGCCTGTTGCGAGACAGAATAATTTTTTTGGGCACTCCGATTTCCGATGAAGTAGCGAACGTCATAATAGCACAGATGCTTTTCCTGGAGTCTGAAGATCCGGATAAAGACATCCATTTTTATATAAATTCGCCTGGAGGGTTGGTAACGGCGGGTTTGGCCATATACGACACGATGCAGTATATAAAACCGGACGTGTCAACGCTGTGTATGGGGCAAGCGGCGAGTATGGCGGCTGTGCTTCTTGCCGCAGGAGTCAAGGGTAAGCGATATGCTCTTCCTCATTCGCGAATTCTCCTGCATCAGCCCATGGGTGGATTCCAGGGTCAGGCGACGGACGTGGAGATTCAGGCAAAGGAAATACTGCGACTGAGGGAAGAACTTAACAGAATTCTCCATTACCATACCGGCAAACCCCTGGAGCAGATAGCCAAAGATACGGACAGAGATTTCTACATGTCTGGTGAACAGGCCAGAGAGTATGGAATAATTGATGAGGTGATCACAACAAGAAAGAACCGCCAACCCGAAGAGTCGGAAAAAACCTGATTTGATAACGCTCTGAGTCCCCTTCAATAAGTTGAAGGGGAAGAAGTTCGCAAACTATGGCCGTTCCGGCATGATATTCCATCGGGATGGCCATTTTTTTCCGCATCCCATCAAGGTAAGCAAGCGCGCTGCATCGAAAACTTCGTTTCCCTTGAAGTGGTTATTGAAAATAACGAATACTTTTTCACAACTGCCGGATATTTTTTCTACCGTTTCCTTTATTTCTGTGAGCTCAGGAAAGGGGTAGCGATAATGATATCTGAGGTCGCGGTTGGTGTCGGCTCCGAACCAGTGTGACTCGTTACGGCCGTGACAGCGGAGGTATCCCGTGGAGGTGGTTGCGATAGCTGTCAGTGGCATTGAATAGGAAACCCGAGGCTGGTCTATATTGCAGAATCCCACGTTCAGTTCTTTCAAGAAGTCCAGGACGGCCCGGTTGAGCCAGGACCTATGCCTGAATTCAACAACCATGGGCCATTCACTAAAGATTTGCCTGAGCCTGATCAAGTGCTTTCTGTTTTCATAGTTTTGATGAAACCTGTAAGGGAACTGGACAAGCAGCGCACCGAGTTTTCCTCTTTGTTGAAAAAGTTCGAGGACCTGACCGAAGGAAACGATTTCTTTTCGACCATAACCTCCGGATTCATGGCTAAATCCCCTGTACAATTTTACGGTAAACTGGAACCGTGGGTTATGCAGGGTGCGCTGGATCCAATTCTGAACGTGCCTTGCTTCAGGAATTCTATAAAATGTTGAATTCACTTCGACAACATCAAAGAAAGAGCTAATAAATTCCAGCGGTCCCATCTTTCCGGCCCCTTTGTCAGGGAAAACAATACCTTTCCAGTCTGGATACGACCATCCGGCGAATCCGACGAAAACGGATTTTTCGTTTGTTTGTAAATTTTCAATTCTGCAGGACATTCCTTTCCTTGTGTGTTTGGAGGCGTTTTCTTATAATCGTTGCCCATTTTATAACCAACAGCGCAGGGAAGAAAGATGCTAATTCTAATCGGAATTCTGGTTATCGGAATTGTTGTTGGTTCATTGCCAAAGTTGCCTGAAGCAGTTTACACCTGGTCGGAATGGATACTCAACATTGGTCTATTCGGGCTTTTGTTTTTTATGGGGGTGCGACTGGGATCCTATCCGGATATGATGGGACAACTGAAGTCCATTGGTCTTGAGGCGTTTGTGTTTGCGGTATGTTCTCTGGTGGGAAGTGTTATTGTTGTGTGGGTGATAGAAAGGCTAATGTTCCATGGCGAGGGACAGAACGAGAGATGAAAACGGTGTTTTTGATTATGCTAACGGTGTGTTGTGGTTTCTTTTGTGGCTGGAAGTCGTGGCTTCCTGCGTATCTACTAGATCATTCAGAGCAGTGCATAGAGTACGGACTCATGGTGTTGCTCCTTGGCATAGGGATTGACATAGGTCGTAACAAAGGCATTTTTCGGAAGGTCAAGCACATTGGACTATCACTTTTTCTGGTGCCTGCCGGTGTTATTGTTGGCACCTGTATGGGAGCTCTGCTCATCCCATTTTTTATGTCGGTGAGGTGGAACGAAGCCCTTGCCGTGGGTGCCGGGTTTGGGTGGTATTCGTTATCCGGGATACTGCTTACCGAATTTCACAGCCCTCAGCTGGGTGCCGTTGCTTTTTTGAGTAACATCCTGAGAGAATTGCTGACGATTCTAAGTATTCCTTTGATCGCTCGCTATTGTGGGCCACTTACCCTAATCGCACCCGGAGGTGCCACCACAATGGATACGACTCTGCCTTTGATTGCACGCTATTCGGGGCGGACTGAGGTTACTCTTATAGCATTTGTGAACGGCCTGGTCCTGTCAGCCCTTGTGCCTGTACTGGTTCCCTTCTTTGTCAAGCTGGGGTAACGGTAAAATAGTTTGGACTGCAAAGACTTTTTTGTTAGCATAAAGCTCGTTTGTTATTGTGTGTATAAAAGTTAGTGGCAGGAGAGAGTGATAGTGAAGTGTTTTAGCAAGCTTTTTTTTATCGCTATATTAGGGTTGTTCTTGGTCATAAACAGTGCCAAATGTTTTGGCACCATCTCGGTGGGTATAAATCCTTTTTCAGTGCAGGCTCCACCGGAGTTGAGTTATTTGAAGAAGGGGCTTCAGAACTTGCTGGTTTCGCGTCTTACCGTTCCTGGCAAGGTACAGGCAATAGCCCTGGGTTCTGCCATTTCGATACCTGTTCAGCTAGGCGAATCCCTAAACCCATCGGCTGCCGCAAGGCTTCGTTCTAGAGCAGGAACTGATTACCTGTTGACGGGTACCGTAACAGCCGTAGGTCAGGCAGTAAGTGTGGATACTTGGCTGTACGATCTCAGGAAGGGTGGGCAGCCCGAAGCGTTTACGGCGCAGGCTCTCAGTTTGAACGACGTGGTTCAGAAGGTCACTCAAATGGCTAATTTAATAACGGCCAGATTGAGTGGCAGTAGCCGTACGGTTGTGTCACATGCCGAAGAGGTTCATATGACACAAACGTCTAAAAGTAGTAACGCGAAACCTTCCGCCCTGGATGTATTGTTGGGTCCCATGATGCAGGGTCAAAATATCTCGTACCTGAACCCGAATTTTATAGAAATTACCCCTGAAACAGCCCTCGGCAACCTGGGTGTTTGGAGAAGTCAGACCTTTAAGGGTGGTTTTGTTGGTATGGACGTTGGTGATGTAGATGGTGATGGCGGGAACGAAATTGTGGTAGTGACTTATGAAAAGTTGATGATTTTTAAAAGACAAGGAGCTGGGTTGCGCACAACGGGCACTTATGATGCCGGAAAGATGGACAAGTTCATCTGGTGTTCTTTGATTGACCTTGATAATGATGGACGAAGTGAAATTGTGGTGACAAATCTGCGCAAGAAAAATCTCACCGCTGCTGGTTATGATAATAGCTCGAGCAAAGTAAATACCGAATTTTTTGAACCGGCGTCCATGTTGTTCCGCTGTGATGGCAAAGCTGTCAGGATGATTGCTAAGAATATTCCTTATTTTCTCAATGTGGTTTCCTTAAATGGAGAACGAGTTCTCATTGGTCAGCGACAGGCTCCAAACGGTGGTTTTGATCAGCCTATCTATGAAATGACGTTTGATGGGCAACGGGTTCTTCCACGTAGGGACATGGCCCTGCCCAAGTACTGTAATGTATTTAATTTTGTCGTAACCGATATTGATAACAACGGTTCAAGTGAGTGTGTGGTCATTCTTCCGAACAATAAGCTGGCGATTTATCGCCTTAACGGGTCAAGACTCTGGAAAAGCAGACGCAGGTTTGGCGCGACGACTAACTATATTCTCGGTAAAGCTGACGATCCGAGATATAATGATGTAGATTATTACTATATCCCATCGCCCTTGCTGGTTACTGATTTGAATGAGGACGGCATTAAGGAAATCGTTGCTAATCGGTCTCCGGAATATAGCCGGTTTCTGCCCGCGGGTTTTAAGTACTACGAGAGCAGCGAGGTTGTATCGCTTTCTTGGGGTCAGGTTGGACTGATTGAAAACTGGGCGACCCGTGAGATCGGCGGAATGGTAACAAGCCTCAGGATTTCTGATTCAGATAACAATGGGGTGCCGGAACTTATTGTGAGCGTTATTCTCGGGAAGGATCTCTTGCAATTGTGGAAGTCAGAATCTGTTATTTTTTCTTACGATTTGAACCTTAAAAAGAAGGGTGCTAATAAACAGTAAGGAGGACAAGAGGATGAAAGAAAAGGTAGAAAAGATTCTTAACAAAATTCGGCCGGTACTGCAAAGGGACGGTGGAGATGTTGAGCTGGTTGATGTGGAAGGTACGGTTGTCAAGGTTCGACTTACCGGTGCCTGCCATGGTTGTCCCATGAGCCAGATGACTCTTAAGGCAGGAATTGAAAAAATAATTAAGCAGGAAATTCCAGAAATTACCCAAGTTGTAGCGGTTTGATGAAATTGTTACGGTGTCGAGAGCACATAATATGTCTGCTATTGTAGCACATTAATTGTCCGGTTCATACTGTGTCTAAG
This sequence comes from Deltaproteobacteria bacterium, assembly GCA_019309115.1. Classification (GTDB taxonomy): domain Bacteria; phylum Desulfobacterota; class Syntrophobacteria; order Syntrophobacterales; family Thermodesulforhabdaceae; genus JAFDGW01. Next base: position 1,162 of record JAFDGW010000052.1, on the reverse strand, counting down.
GAGGTGAACACGGTATGAGCCGGACGAGGAAGCTACAGGAGATGCGGATGATGTATTTTGAGGAGCTTTTTTCGAAGTGGCAAGCGGGGAAATTGACCCAAGAAGATGCAGCTCGCCTTGGAGAATATGCTTGACTTATTTTTAAACAAGCTATGCTACAAAAGAACTTCGGGGAGGCGTAAAATGAAACGATCGCTTATTCTAAGCTTGTTGACTGTTCTGATAGCGGGATATTTTCAGCTTGTTTGTGCGAGCTCGATTCGGTTGGGTTCACTTGGGGTTAAGATAATCGGCCAAAGCGGAGATTTTGTTCGTTATAGTTTTAAACTTGAGGTTGAGAGCATTGATAAAGACGGTAAAATCTGTGTGAATATGAAAGCACTGGACTCGGATGGATATGAAGTAACGGATACATCGATTTGCGGAGTGTTACATGCCGGCAATTCTACTGTCATTACAGATGCAAGGCTCATCAGGAGAGAGCTGGCCGAAAAAATAGAATCGTGGGTTGCTACGGTTCCTATGTATACTAGTCAGACTGTCAGTGTGCCGTCCCCGCCATTGCAGTAACAGATACGCTACCGATGTGGATGATAACACGGCTGGCCGAACAGCCTCACAACCCAATACATGACATATCTTTTCCAGAATGGAACACCGAGCACCTTCATTCCTTCCGAAAAAAGCTGATCACACTTCTTTCTGCTCAAACACCCTGTTCTGTAGCAATAATCATGTACCACAGCGGCCTGTCGAGAGCACATAATATGTCCGCTATTTAGCACATTAGTTGTCCGGTTCATACTGTGTCTAAGGAGGTGAACATGGTATGAGCCGGACGAGAAAGCTACAAGAGATGCGGATGATGTATTTTGAGGAGCTTTTTTCGAAGTGGCAAGCGAGGAAATTGACCCAAGAAGATGCAGCTCGCCTTTTGGGGGTGAGCACCCGAATATTTCGTCGTTATGCCAGGCGTTATGAAGAGGATTCTGTTGAAGGTTTATTGGACAGGAGACTAGATCGGGCGTCATCCAGGGCGGCTCCAGTAGATGAGGTTATGGAGCTGTTAGAAAAGTACAAGAAGGGCCATAGGGGATGGTGTGTTAAACATTTTTATTCGTGGTACAAACGAGACGGTGGGACAAGGAGTTACACCTGGGTA
>JAFDGW010000051.1 GCA_019309115.1 Deltaproteobacteria bacterium | reverse complement strand
GTAACGGGACTCAAAAAAGTGGTCAGGATAAGAATCTACAAGTTGGGTAAAGGTATCTCCGAGTTCCTGCTTTTTGCGGGGATAGGAGTAGAGGGTGACGTGAACTCACCCGGAGGGATAAGGGTAGGAGTGACCTATCAAACTCCCTTGGAAGCTCCATCCGTTAGGGCGGAGTAGTTCACAAACCCTGACAAACCTTGGCTACCCAGATCCCGGCAAACCCAGCTCCACAGGTAGCCCCTCTGCCTGCCAGTCGCTCCATCCGTTGGGAAAAACAAAAACCTTTTTAAAACCCATGTCTTCCAGAAATGCTGCCACATCTGCACTTACGTTTCCTTCAACATCGTCGTCATAGACGATAATCATAATATCATCTGACAACCCGACCAATAAATTATCGATTCCCGACTGGATATCATCGGCAGGAATGTTCATAGCGTTGGGAATATGTCCTAGCACGTATGATACTCGACTTCTGGCATCCACAAATATGGCTGCGTTTTTGAAAAAGAAAGCCGCAGCTTCCTCAATAGTTACGCGCCCTGTTCTCTGCACTCTGCTGTGACATACTCTAGTTTGTTTCAAACAATCAGTACCGAAAAGGGTAAGCTTGTCCCGTCTGATGTAATTAGAACCCAGGGCAATAGCAGTCGCAACAACTATAAGGCAAAGAGCTTCCAGCAGAACCTTCTTCATTTACAAGAAACCATACTTTCTCAAAAGTTCTTCGCTAATTCCGCCGCTTTCCCGATCAGTACGAACTGCCAAAAGCCTTTCTACATACTTTCCGATCACGTCAACTTCGATATTGACTTCATCACCGGGCCTGAGCAGCCCGATGGTGGTAATCTGCGCCGTATGTGGGATTATGTTAACGTCAAAAATCCTGCCTTTTACGGAATTCACCGTAAGACTTACCCCGTCAATCGCTATTGAACCTTTTTCGATGACGTATTTTGCAAACCTTTCAGGAATTTCAAAATCAAACCTGATAGAGCGACCATCATCACGCCTGCCTTTCACCATTCCAACTGCATCTACATGTCCAAGTACAATGTGGCCACCTAGTCGATCACCAATCCTGAGTGCCCGCTCAATGTTCACTTTTCTGCCAACCCGTGCACTTCCAAGGGTCGTGCGACTTAGAGTCTCATAAGAAACGTCAACGACAAATCCATTACCATCCCTATTAACAACGGTGAGGCAAGCACCACTTATGGATATGCTTTCCCCAGTGACAACCTCGCCCATTTGAAAATGAGGCTCAATCCTGAGGCGTCGGTCTATGCCTTTATCCTCAATGCCTGCAATAACCCCTGTTCCTTCGACTAATCCTGTAAACACTCCTTAGCACCCATTCGTTCAATAGATTTCTTTTCTAACTCGACCACAAAGTAAAACGTCCGGGGACCCATTAAGTTCTTCTTCAGGCAAAAATGTTCTGACCCTCAGGTCATAGATTTTCACGGCGTCGGTCATAACGTCGCAAACCCTTCCACCGCCAATTAGCGCTCGACCTCGGGAATCAGCCAATATCTTCGGAGCGTAAAAAAAGTAAATTTCGTCGACCAGTCCGTAGGCAAAAAAGCTACCGATGACACGGCTTCCGCCTTCAACGAGAACCGAAAGAATGCCGTTTTCGGCCATAAGCCGAAGTACGGAATTTAAGGCTAACCCTCCAGCATTAGCTTCTTCAACTTCGAAGAACTTAACCCCTAACTGTTCTAACACTTTCTTTTTGTCCCTGTCGGCATCAGGACCGTGAAATATCCAAAGCGGATGACCCGATGCCGATTTTACCAATTCTGAGCCTTCAGGTGTTCTGAGACGAGAATCCAAAATTATGCGCACGTTTTTTTTCTTTCGGCCAGGTCTGTAGTTGCGCACCGTAAGACGAGGATTATCAGCAAGCACTGTACCAATGCCAACGCATACCCCATCAGTCAAAAATCTAAGTTTATGGACAAAGCGACGTGATTTTTCGTTGGTAATCCATTTGGAATGACCGGTTCGTGTAGCTATGCATCCGTCCAAGGTTATAGCTGCTTTTACGATGACGTAAGGCAACCCGGTTGTAACGTGTTTTATGAAAGGCTGGTTGATTAACCTGCACTCTTGCTCAAGCACGCCGCACGTTACGTCCACTCCCGATGACACCAGAAAATCGCACCCGCCACCTTTTACATGAGGGTTGGGGTCTCTCATTCCGACAACGACCCGTTTTATGCCGGCTTTCAGGATTGCATGTGTGCACGGAGGCGTCTTCCCATGGTGATTGCAGGGCTCAAGAGTAACATACAAAGTCGCTCCACGGGTTAGCTCTCCAGCATCACGTATGGCGTTCACTTCCGCATGAGGCTCCCCGGCCGCCCTATGATATCCTTCGCCAACCACCTTCCCATCCCTTACAATCACAGCTCCAACGGCCGGGTTGGGGCTTGTTCTACCAAGGCCTCGCTTTGCCAAGGTCAAGGCTTTCTTCATGAACAGCTCATCGAGCCGTTCCCGTTCCATCTACAGCTCTTCTCCCGTGACACCTCGATGAAGCGGAAAAGCTTTGCAAAATTCAGAAATCTCCTGCCTAATCCTCTGCAAAGCGGTTTCATCGTTCCTCTTTTGCAAAACTTTGTCTATGAAACTCGCAATCTCCCGCATCTCAGCAGGCCCCATGCCTCGAGTGGTTACGGCAGGCGTTCCAATACGTATCCCGCTAGTTATACTAGGCTTTTGAGAATCAAATGGAATCGCGTTTTTGTTCACCGTAATACCAGCCTTATCCAAAGCAAGTTCAGCCTCACGGCCTGTTATGTTCTTGTTTCGCAGGTCAACCAGCATGAGGTGATTATCAGTGCCTCCTGAGACCAAACGATAACCCCTGTCCATCAAGGCTTCGGCAAGGGCCTTACTATTTTCAACAATTCTCACCTGATACTCTTTGAAAGCCGGCTCCATTGCTTCTTTAAAAGCCACGGCCTTGGCAGCAATAACGTGCATCAAGGGACCACCCTGAATCCCGGGAAACAGTTGACCGTCCAGCGTTTTCGCATACTTTTCGTGAGACAAGATCAGTCCACCCCTAGGGCCCCGGAGTGTCTTATGTGTGGTTGAAGTTACAAAGTCGGCACATTGGACGGGGTTCGGATGCAGGCCTGCGGCGACCAAACCCGCAATATGAGCCATATCTACCATGAGGTATGCACCTATCTCGTTGCACACACTTCTGAATTTCTCAAAGTCGATAACGCGAGGGTAAGAACTGGCTCCAGCGATCACCAGTTTGGGACGTTCGCGCAGAGCCAGATCTCTCACGGCATCATAGTCTATTGTTTCCGTATCTCGCCTCACGCCATACGAGACAACCCGAAACAGGCGCCCTGAAAAACTTACAGGGCTTCCGTGAGTCAAATGACCACCCTGGCTGAGATCCATACCCATTATGGTATCGCCCGGCTTAAGAAACGCAAAGTAAACGACCATGTTGGCCTGAGAACCAGAATGAGGTTGCACATTCGCATATTCAGCGCCGAAAAGCTTTTTGGCTCGCTCTATTGCGAGCACTTCCGCACGATCGACAAACTCACATCCTCCGTAATACCTGCGACCGGGGTATCCTTCCGCATACTTGTTAGTAAGAATCGAACCCTGTGCCTCAAGGACAGCCCTGCTGACGAAATTTTCCGAGGCTATCAGTTCTATTTTACCTCGCTGGCGCGCCTCCTCTTGCTTGATAATCTCGTAAATTTCCCTGTCGATAACCTCTAATGATCCCATCTCAACAGATCCTTTTCACACCCATCATAAAAATTTACAGTGCAACCAAGGCACTCTATATAAGAGCATAAAAACAAATCCGACGGCGTTTTACCGATCCAGCAAACGTATCCTCCTAGCGTGACGGCCGCCGTCAAAGGGCTCTTCAAGCCATACTCGTACAATTTCTATGGCCATACCCTCGCCAATAAATCGCTCACCAAGACACAACACATTAGAATCATTGTGGCGGCGGCTCATACGAGCCGTGTACGGTTCCACTGCGTTAACCGCTCTTACACCTTTTACCCGGTTTGCTGCCATTGCCATACCTATACCACTTCCGCAAACGAGGATACCTCGATGGACAACCCCATCAGCAACCCTCCCCGCCACCTTAAAAGCAAATTCCGGATAATCCACAGATTCTCTCGAAAAAGTTCCAACATCTTCAACTAAATACCCTTGCTCGGCCAAATAAACTTTCAACTTTTCCTTTAAACCAAAACCAGCATGATCGGATCCGATCACTATTCGTATGGAATTGCTTTCCTCAGTTTTCATTCCATTCCCTCATTATCACAACAGCATTTGTGCCACCAAAGCCGAACGAGTTTGACATTGCTATCTTGACATCTACCCGTCGGGCTTTATTCGGCACGTAGTCAAGATCACAATCGGGATCAGGCGTTTCATAGTTGATCGTCGGAGGAATAATCTTGTTCTTAACGGTAAGAACTGTATAGGCGGCTTCAACTCCACCGGCTGCACCAAGCAGATGTCCCGTCATCGATTTGGTAGAGCTTACGGCAAGCCTATAAGCATGATCCCCGAAAACCTGCTTTATTGCAGCCGTTTCGTATTTGTCATTGAGATCAGTAGAAGTACCGTGAGCATTTATATAATCAATGTCTTCCGGTTTGAGGCCGGCGTCATCGAGTGCCATCTGCATACAGCGGGCTGCTCCTTCCCCGTTCGGAGCCGGGGCAGTCATGTGATAGGCGTCTCCTGTTAGCCCAAACCCGCATATTTCAGCATAAATCTTTGCGCCACGCTCCAAGGCACGCTCTTCTGACTCCAGCACAAGTATCGCAGCTCCTTCCGCAAGAACGAATCCATCTCTGTCTTTATCAAAAGGTCTTGACGCCTTCGCCGGTTCGTCATTCCTCGTTGATAGGGCCTTCATCGCGGTAAAGCCCGCAACACCCATGGGCGTTATGGTTGACTCCACTCCACCTGTAAAGGCTACATCTATGATTCCATCTCTAATCATGTGATAAGCCAGCCCGATAGCATGATTTCCAGCTGCACAGGCGGTCTGGATAGAAAGATTCGGTCCTTTGGCATTGTGCTGTATTGATATAAGCCCTGGAGCCATATTGGCTATTATCATGGGAATAAAAAAAGGGCTTATTCGCCTGGGACCTTTTTGAAGCAGTGTAATATGGGAATTCTCCAGCGTGTGAAGACCGCCAAGGCCGCAACCCGTTATTACCCCAACTCGTGCGGATTCTTCGTCGCTAATTTCTATGGAGGCATCATCGGCCGCCATACGAGCAGCAGCCAAGGCATACTGCAAAAAGAAGTCCAGATTCTTCAACTGTTTTTTGGGTATAAAATCTGCGGGATTAAAATCTTTTACCTCACCTGCAATCTTAACGGCAAACTTCTCGGTATCGAATCGAGTTATGTAGTCTATGCCTGATCGTCCTTCGATAAGAGCTTTCCAGTTCTCCTCTAGACCGATCCCAAGAGGAGTCACCAAACCCATTCCGGTAACAACCACTCGCCTTTTTCTTGCCGCACACATTATCGTTCTCACTCCCACATTGCTTTCTTACATGTACATTCCACCGTTCACATGAATAACCTGACCAGTAATGTACCGAGCCTCGTTCGACGCAAGAAACTTAACGGCATGAGCGACATCCTCGGGCTTTCCAACATAGCCCGCTGGTATCTGAGCTACCAAGGCAGAACGAACATCGTCGGACAGGGCCGTCGTCATGTCCGTCTCTATGTAGCCAGGCGCTACAGCATTTACAGTTATGTTTCGGCTGGCAAGTTCCCTAGCTAGGGATTTGGTAAATCCAACTATACCAGCCTTTGCCGCTGTGTAGTTGGTCTGACCAGCATTACCCATGAAACCAACAACAGAGGTTATGTTAATTATCCGCCCCCACTTTTGCTTCAACATCGGCTTTATAACAGCCTGAGAGCACAAATACACACCGGTGAGATTTGTTCTAACGACCTCTTCCCACTCGGAAAGTTTCATTCGAACGACTATGTTATCCCTGGTTATGCCAGCATTATTCACAAGAATGTCTATACGGCCACATTCTTCCAAAATGCCTTTGAAGGACGCGCTTACGTCATCTGGATCAGATACATCGAATTGATAAAGAAAAGCTTTCACCCCTTTTCTTTCAATTTGTTTAGCAGTTTCCTCCGCACCCTCGCGTCCCGTTCGAAAATTCACCACCACGTCACAGCCAGCATCGGCAAGTGCAACGGCAACGGCACGTCCAATACCTCGACTTGCACCGGTAACCACCGCAACCCTTTTACTCTCCGTCATTAAACTTCTTCTCCCCTTTCTTTCCTAATTTTCCTTATAAAAGCGGGCACGAATTCAAAAAGATCGGCCACAACTCCGAAATGGCAAACATCAAATATTGGCGCTTCGGGATCTCTGTTAACAGCCACTATGACTTTGGAGCCTTGCATACCGACCACATGTTGTACAGCACCTGATATACCAACGGCCATGTAGAGCACAGGGGCAACGGTTCTACCTGTCTGTCCAACCTGCTGAGACGGATCTGCAAGGCCGGCTTCAACAGCCCCACGACTGGCACCCACAGCTCCATTCAAAAGCGAAGCAAGCTCCTCAAGCATAGCAAAGTTTTCCTTCCTCTGAAGGCCTCTGCCTCCCGATACAACAACATCTGCTTCGGCAATATTTGCTCCGGGACCTTCAAGTACCTGTTCTTCCAAAACTTCAACACGAGACACAAAACAGGCTCCGGGCAAATCGGGTCGTACCACTTGTCCGTCAACAGGCATATCTAAGGGTTCAGCTCTGAGCACTTTTGGCCTTACAGTTGCAATCTGAGGTCTCCTATAAGGACACAAAATGGATGCCATAATGTTGCCGCCAAAAGCGGGTCGAGTCTGCAGTAATAACCCTTCATCGTTTATATCCAGCTCCGTGCAGTCGGCAGTAAGTCCCGTCTGAAGCATTGCGGCAACACGTGGTATAAAAGAACGACCGGTGGAAGTGCCACCGGCAAGAAGGATTTCCGGCCTGTAACGCCTCACCAGTTCAACCAGCACATTGCCGTATATTTCGTCGGTAAAGTGCGCAAGGGATGGATGATCCACCACGTAAACGGTCTTTGCACCATAGCGGAACAGATCTTTTTCAACACCATCCAGTTTATGCCCCTGGATCACAGCACACAGATCAGTTCCCTTTTTTTCTGCTAATTTCCTGCCAACGGTCAGTAACTCGTAGCTAACTCGATGCACAGTACCATGGCGCCATTCGACAAACACCCAAACACCTTTATAGCGTGAAAGATCCTCATCCGCACCTGTGCCCACATCCGGCATAGATATTGCCCCATATTGACAGGCATCAACACACATGCCACACAACGTGCACTCATCGGAGATCTCTGCACACTCATCACCGACGCTTATTGCCCCAACAGGACAGGCATCAATGCATTCTCCACAAGCAACGCAAAGTTCTTTATCAACCAGTGGTTTCATAATCCAGGTACCCTCTGTTCTTTCAGCCAGTAATATAATTCATCCACCATTTCTTCCACTGAACCCCTCAACATAATACGGTCCTTTTTCCGCTCGGGGCTGAAAATCCTAACTACCTGAGTATAAGAGCCTTTCAAACCAACGGAATCTTCGTCCACTCCGAGTTCCTCCGGTCCCCAGACGGGAATTTCGTAACGTCTTGCCCTTAACGTGGCCCGATAAGACCTAGGCCGTGGTTCACCTACATCTTTCAACACCGTCACCAACGCGGGTAAAGGCAACCTCCACACCGCAACTCCTTCGTCGGTTTGTCGAGTGATCTTTAAGTGAGAATCATCCACAAATTCGAATGACTTGACATAAGTTGCGTAGGGACGATTGAGAATGGTGGCCAGTTCCGGGCCAACCTGAGCGGTATCGCCGTCAATTGCCTGTTTTCCACAGACTATCAGATCAACGGGTTCGAGACGACGTATGGCGGCAGCAAGAGTGAAAGATGTGGCCCAAGTGTCAGCACCGGCAAAAGCCCTATGACTAATTAAAATAGCATCATCGGCACCACGGCTGAGGGCATCCATGAGTACTTCCTTTGCCTGAGGAGGCCCCATGGTGATGGCCGTTACTTTGGTATCAAGCCTTTCGTCCTTTATGGTTAAAGCCGCTTCAAGCGCAAAATAATCAAATGGATTCAATACGGAAGCAACACCCTGACGAATAAGAGTATTTGTCTTTGGATCAATGCGAACATTTTGACTTTCTGGAACCTGTTTTAAACAAACAACTATGTGCATGGCAGAACTTCCTTCGTTACAATATAGTTTCTTTCTTTTTGCCGTATTCTTTGTTAAGTTCTTGGCCAATAATGTTTCGCTGGATTTCGTTAGTGCCTTCATAAATCTGGAGTATTTTGGCGTCCCTCAGAAGCTTTTCCACCGGGTAATCCCTCATGTAGCCGTAGCCACCGAGTATCTGAACAGCCTCGAGGGCTACCTCCACGGCAACATCACTGGCAAAAATCTTACTCATGGCGGCATACTTACTTGCGTCCTTGGGTTCGGCATCCAAATAGCGAGCAACAGAGTATACAAGCGCTCGTGCCGCTTCAACCTTTGTGGCCATGTCCGCAAGCTTATGTTGTATTGCCTGGAACGATATTATGCTTTTTCCGAACTGGACTCGTTTTCTGGCATACTCTGCAGCTATGTCAAGGGCTTCCTGAGCCAGTCCGACACCAAGGGCCCCTATACCCGGACGTGACTTATCAAAGGTTTTCATAGCAATTATGAAACCCATACCTTCCCGCCCGATGAGCCTGTCTCTAGGTATTCGACATTCATCAAAGATGAGCTCACGGGTGGCAGAAGCTCGAATGCCCAGCTTTACCTCCTTTTTGCCGAACGAAAAACCAGGGTCACCCTTTTCTACAACAAAGCAACTGGCACCACGAGGGCCCTTGGTGGGGTCGGTTATGGCAAAAACTGAATAAACATCAGCTTCACCGCCGTTAGTTATCCACTGCTTCGTGCCGGTTATTATGTATTCATCACCGGATTTCACAGCCCTGGTTCGAATTGCCGATACATCGCTTCCTGCGCCCGGTTCGGTCAAAGCAAAAGCTGCAAGGCGCTTCCCAGAGGCTATATCCGGAAGGTATTTCTTCTTGAGTTCCTCACTGCCAAAAAGCAGTATAGGATAGGCACCTAATCCACTTGCTGCAAAACTGGTGGCCACGCCAACGCAACCCCTGGCAAGTTGTTCTACCACAAGGCAATTTTCAAAGACACCTCCTCCCAAACCTCCGTATTCTTCGGGAACACAAACACCAAAGAGGTCCGTTTTTGCCAGTATTTTAAGGAGCCGGGTAGGAAACTCTTCAGCTTCATCAAGCTGAGCCCTTACAGGCCTAATCCATTCTCTTGTGACTTCGTATGCTATTTCTTGGAGTAATCTCTGTTCTTCCGTAAGAAAATAATCCACCACAGCCTCCCGCAAATAATTATAAGAACCGCTCCAGAGAATAATTTACTTCCGAAAACCCTTAACGCTTTACACTATTGGCCTGGAGTCTGCAATACCGATGTGAAAATGTGAAATCGCAAAAGGTGAACTACTCCGCCCTAACGGATGGAGCTTCCAAGGGAGTTTGACAGGTCACTCCTACCCTTATCCCTCTGGGTGAGTTCACGTCACCCTCTACTCCTATCCCCGCAAAAAGCAGGAACTCGGAGATACCTTTACCCAACTTGTAGATTCTTATCCTGA
>JAFDGW010000050.1 GCA_019309115.1 Deltaproteobacteria bacterium | reverse complement strand
TTATCGCAGCCGTCAGCGTCGTCTTACCATGATCTATATGACCTATCGTCCCAACATTCACATGCGGCTTCGTCCGCTCAAACTTCTTCTTCCCCATCACTCTCTCCTCTTACCTCGACGTTTTTCTTCAGGTTCGGCTTCGCCTCAATTTTTTTCATGTACTAACAGGCGCAAAACGCCAATTTCATTACAATATCAAACACATGTTCAGCATAAAAAAAATGGAGCCCACGACCGGGCTCGAACCGGTGAACCTCTTCCTTACCAAGGAAGTGCTCTACCTCCTGAGCTACGTGGGCTTCCGACCTTTCAACCTCTTTTTTCTACCTGTTTGCCCATGTAGTCCTCGACAATGGCTCGTTACCCGGCTGCCACTGTCTCCTACATGCATGCTGCTTTTTCCTGGTGGAGAGGGGAGGATTCGAACCTCCGAAGGCTTACGCCGGCAGATTTACAGTCTGCTCCCTTTGGCCACTCGGGAACCTCTCCACACTCCAAGAATCCTTCTTTTAGCAAGCTTAAAAAGACAATTCAAGCTTTTTCTTTCATGGAGCTGGCGATGGGACTCGAACCCGCAACCTGCTGATTACAAATCAGCTGCTCTACCGATTGAGCTACGCCAGCTCCCTCATATCAGCTCTATTCATATAATCTCTACTCATAGAAATTTCAAGAGTTAATGCACCGAGCAAGCGTTCATCGCCTTTTCCACAAGATTGCGAATAATCAGGGAATACTTTGGATCGGTTACATGGCAGATTGTTCGCCGCCCTTTCTTAATTGCCCTCACGAATCCAGACGCTATCCAGTTAACTACCTGGGCATAAAGTTCATACTCAAGGCTTAAACCTCTCTGTCTCACCACTTCAATAGTATCATCAGGCCAGATGGGATAAACGGCCTGAGCAATAATCGGCCCGGTATCCTCGCCTTCATCAACAAAATGAACCGTTACGCCACCCCACTTGCAACCGTATGAGAAGGTATCTTCATAACCGTGCATACCTGGAAAGGATGGAAGCAATGCTGGATGTATGTTTAATACCCTGTACACGAGCCCATCCCTGAAACACTGCAGAAACGACGGACTAACGAGCCTCATGAAACCGGCAAGACATACATAATCTACTTCGAACCTTTCCAAGATTTCGAGAATTTCCATTTCAGCAGCTCGGTAAGCTTCAGCCCTAGTAGCACACCTATTAATATAATCGGCATAATTAACCACAAAGGCAGGAATACCATGCCTTTTCGCCCGCTCAATTCCGTAGGCATCAGCCCGGTCGCTCACAACAACTTCGATCTTTGCCCTGAGTTGTCCAGACTCAGCTCTGTCAATGAGCGCCTGTAAGTTCGTTCCACTTCCCGAAACGAACACTGCCAAACTGAGCTCTTTACCCCCAAGCGGTATGTGCATATCCATTCCAACTATCCCCACGATCAGCTTTTATCCAGGTACTCAACACCGTTGGCAAACAAAAGAATGCCCAAACCCATTTCGGGAAATACCTTTCCGCGTCTTTTCAGTGTTTCCTTTTCCCAAGGCCAATCAGGGTGATTGGTCCAGTGATTGAACGCCTCCGGATGGGGCATGAGGCCCAATACTCTTCCACTTCTATCGCATATTCCGGCAATATCATTTAGGGAACCGTTGGGATTAAACGGATATTTCCCTTGAGCAAGGGAACCGTCGGGTAAAGCATACCGAAAAACAACTTGATTATGCATTTCTATGTCTGCAAGAACATCATCGGGAGCGTAAAATTTCCCCTCTCCGTGTCTCACGGGATATTCAACCACGTCCATTCCTCTGGTAAATACACAAGGGGATTTACGATTCACCTTGAGCCAGACCCACCGGTCTTCAAAGTTCCCGCAATCGTTGGCTATAAGTGCAACTTCCCGACGGAGTTTTCCAGGCACCCGGCCCGGCAAAAGCCCTAGGTTCACGAGTACCTGAAACCCATTACATATTCCGACAACAAGTCCGCCACGCTCCACAAAATCCAACAATTCCTCACCAAGCCGCGATTTCAACCGAAGAGCCATAATTACTCCGGCACCGTGATCGTCTCCCCAGGAAAATCCTCCGTCGATGACGAACAATTTGTAGTCCGACAGTCTCTTATTTCCAGAAATCAGATCGCTGAGATGCACACGTTCGGCTCGTGCCCCTGCCATTTCGAGAGCATAGGCTGTTTCATAATCACAATTCAGCCCGAAGCCACTCAAAACAAGCGCTTTAACTCTAGCTTTCCTTATTGAAGGCACCGGCGGTGTCTGAAATACTCGACGATCCCACAGTTCTTTCTGATCGCTTTTTCCATCCCACGAAGCCTTCAACCCCAAAATCTCTTCACGGAAAATAAGCCTATCTCCTCTCAAACATTCTATAACGGGTTCTCCCAGAACCTCGCCTACACAGGCACAAGGAAGACCATTAAAAAGGGCCTCAAATCTCTTTTGATCTTCTGGAGCAACGCTGACAATGAACCTCCCCAGCGATTCACTGAAAAGTATTTTGTCATCCCTCAGATTTTTCGGATCTACAGGTACTTTCCCGATATCCAGCCTGACACCGCAACAGCCACCCATTGCCGACATGACTATGTGAACAGCTAATCCACCCCGATATATTCCATGGCACGAAGCAACCAGGTCGGCATCTAAAGCCTTTTCCATTACTTCATAAAGGCGGATAAACTCGTCTTCCCTGACCTTAGGAACATTCAGGCCACACTTGCCAAAAAGGTCATAATACTCTGATCCTCCTAACTCATCCCTGGTGAAACCAAGAACATAAACAAGATCGCCCGGCTGTTTAAATTCCATTGTTACACATTTAAAAATATCCGGAACAATGGCTGTTGCCGTAAATTGCATAGCTGGTAGGCCAGAAACTTTGTGCTTTTCGCCGAACTCGCCCGGTAGCATTCCGTCAACGTACATGCTATCTTTGCCCGAAAGCAAAGGAATCCCGAAGCGTTCACAGTAATGTTTCAAAGCCCAGTTGGCACGAACTAGCTGAGCTGCCTTATACATGCCGTCGGGGTTAGTTTCGGGATTATACTGGATCGAAGGCCAGCAGAAGTTATCTACACCTCCTATGGTGTCCAGTCTTCCTCCAACCGATATCAGGCGACGAACACATTCGTCAATGGAGGCGCCCACCATGTGATAGGTATCTATTATCCCGTAATGAGGGTGCAATGCCTGGGTGACGGCAATCCCCCGCCGGGAAGTCAAAACAGGCCTTATTACAACAGCATCGGACGGAATGTCCCTCGTCTTGCCGACAAAGTACTTGACAACAGAAGTTCCCTGAACTTCGTGGTCGTATTGTCGGTGGATCCACTCCCTCGAGCACAGATTTGGTCGGCCAAGCATCTTGTGCAGTAGTTTACCGTAATCAGAAGGCGGTTCAATTACGGGTTCTACCAACCCCCGCTTTTGCGGCCCCACCCATCTAGCTTCGAAACGCCACTGAGGAAAGTCTTCTTCAAAAAAGCTTATGTCCAGATAAGCACAGGTTTTGCCCTTGTACGTCAAGTGGAGCTTTCCCGTATCTTCGTAACGGCCGATTACGGTGCTTTCTACTTCGTGCTTCCTCGACAGCTCAAGAAATCTATCAATGTGTTCAGGACTAACCGCCACCGTCATTCGCTCCTGAGACTCGGAAACCCAGATCTCCCATAAATCAAGCCCTTCATACTTGAGCGGAACCTTATCCAGCTCAACCAAGGCACCGCCCGCTAACCTGGCAGATTCTCCAACAGAGGACGACAAACCTCCGCCACCGTTATCGGTTATAAAGGATATGAGACCTTCGTCACGGGCTTCCAACAAGAAGTCGTGCATCTTTTTCTGCGTGTAAGGGTCTCCAATTTGGACATGGCCAGCCGGGGTGTGTTCAGTGTAAGCCTGACTTGACGCCGTAACCCCATGTATTCCGTCCTTGCCTACCCTGCCGCCACACATAACGATTAAATCCCCAGGTTTTGGTCTCTTTTGCTCACACGGCCCATTGGGAACCCTGGCTGGCATAATTCCAATTGAACCCACAAAAACAAGGCATTTGCCCAGGTACGACGGATGATAAAGCAGATTACCAAATAGCGTGGGCACTCCATGTTTGTTACCCCCATCCCGTACGCCTTCCACCACGCCGTCCAAAAGTCTTCTGGGATGAAGGCGCGGTCTAAGGGGACCTTTGTAGTCCCTGGGACCTACGCAGTACCCGTACATTCCTCCTACCATCCTGGCCCCTTTACCGGCACCCATGATATCGCGATACACTCCCACAATGCCCGTCAGTGCTCCACCATAGGCTTCCATATTCGAAGGGCTATTATGAGTTTCCGCCGTTATAGCGTAGTAATTGTCTTCATCAAACCTAGCCACTCCGGCATTGTCCCAGAGAACGGATATCACCCAATCTTTCTCTTTTTTGAGTTCCAGCGTCGGCTGCTCAATACAAGTCTTAAAAAGGTTATTGATGGCGATGCGCTCACCTGTATCAAGATCTAAGTAATTGAAATATCCTCGAAATGTATTGTGATTACAGTGATCACTTCGCGCCTGCGATATTGCTTCCAATTCTACATCCGTCGGATCATCCAATCCATACTTTGCCCTTTTTTCACGGACTTCAGGTCTCCGGAAATAATCCCTTATGACTGGAATGTCCTGCGGATTCAGGGCCAGATGCCTTTCATCGCTCAGGCGCTTGAGCTCTTCATTGGACCGTATGGGAATAACCGTAAATCTAGGCTCTCTGTTAAGAATTACCCTGGGTACGATAAAGCCTATTCCTTCCTCGGGATTCCAGTTCTCATGATGAGAAAAAATCTTCCATTGTTGTATCAGTTCATTGGCAAGAAGTTCACGAGCAATGAGCTCCACATCCTCCTTCAACAAATTTGAAAGATGAATCTCGTAGATTTTCGACGTATAAACTCCTGCCCTACCATCAAATTTTCGTCCCAGATATTCCTGAACGGCTTCCATCGCCACGCTACCCGCCGTGTCCCTGACACCAGGACGAAAACCAACCCATATGAGCCACTGAAAATCCACAGACAGCGGAGCATAAGACGACAGATGAATGACCGGATTGGTAAAAATATCGGTTCTTATTTTCTCAAATTCATCATTAGAAAGGGGGAGATCGAAAGTTATCACTTTTATTACACGGGCTTTCTTCAATTCCAGCCCAAAATAATCCCTTACCTTTCGCTTTAGCCATTCCGCTTCTGCATCAAACAGGTGAGGTTTGAGGGCAATTTCAAGCCGCTTTACCATGTTTTCCTCGCTTAAGGATGAATAATTCAGATGATTTCACGGTGTTCAGGTGTAAAAAAAACGCAGAGGATCTCCTGACGGGTGATACTGGACGGCCAGGTTATCTAGGGCACTTCGAGTGTCTGGATCGATTCCTTCAAACTTTACCGCACACCCCTTCGGCACATGAACATCCCCCATACCGAAAGGATTGGTCCAAACAACTTCTCCCGCTAGCTCTATCGGGTTCGGAAGGTCTGGAAACTGAAGTTTCAACCTGACCTTTTCTCCTAACATAGGAGGGTCGGACATCTGAATTAACACTCCTTCCCCGCTAAAGTTGGAAGAAATGCCAACATAAACTTCCTCTCCTATATATAGCAACACCTGACATGGTTTCTGCTTAATAAGCATAAACCGCTTACCTTAACTGTAAGCCAAAACGAGAAACAACTTGCTCCGCCACCTCTGCGTGTATTTTGTTAACTTCCTCATCTGTAAGGCTACGGGTTTTATCACGATAAATTAGCCTGTAGCCCACACTTTTCTTACCCATCCCTACAGGCTTACCCCTAAAAATATCAAATATCTCAACTCGTTCCAGCAAAGGATTATTCAGTTCGTAGAGAAAGTCGATAACACTCTGCACCGGAAAGCCTTCATCGGCAATGACAGCAAGGTCCCGAGCCACAAAGGGGTATTTCGGCAGAGGCTGAAACCGCACTTCGGGTCCCTTTAGTTCAAACAATTCGTCAAAATCCAACTCCAACAACCATACGGGTTCCTCTATGTCAAACCTTTCCAAAATAGTCGGATGAACCCGCCCAACAGCTCCAACAAAGATGTCCTTCACAAATATCGATGCAGAAAAACCCTTGTCCATATAGGGAGGTAAATCATCACGCTTATATTTTACTCCTCTGGAAAGTCTGAAAAAGCCAAGAATTTCTTCGGCTATTCCTTTTATGTCCGAATAATCAAGGTTACCGGCATCGTAAAGCTCTATAGGATATCGCTTTCCAACGAGCCCGACCACCAAATGATATCTTTCATCCGGTAGTTTTTCTCCGGCATGGGGCAGAAAAACCTTGCTGAGTTCAAATAGTCTAAGATTTTTGTTTTCTCTATCCAGGTTATAGCGAATTGTACTAAGCAGGCCCGGCACAAGAGAGGTCCTCATAACAGCTTGTTCTTCGCTGAGAGGATTTAATAGTTCAACTGGTCTCATGCGAACGTCAGAAGGAGTAAATCCCAATCTTTCCAGAGACGCCTTTGATATGAACGAGTAGGTAACAAGTTCCCTACAACCAAGTCCTTTCAAAAGATTTTTAAGCTTTTCCCTGAGTTGCAGATGCTCATTGCGATCATGAGCAATCATAACAGTCCGAGGGTGCCCTGTGGGAATAAGATCGTAGCCAAGTATTCTTGCTATCTCTTCGGTGAGGTCAACTTCTCGGGTGATATCTTGGCGATAAGTTGGGGGTATTACTTTGAAATCGCCGTTATCCAGGTCACTCACATCCATATTCAGCTGCTGCAGAGCTCGCTTCATCTCATCCCTGGAGAAGCTGGTACCAAGGTAACTGTTTGTCCTATCCACTCTGAGGGTTAAAACGGGTCGCACGAAAGGCCTGGGGTATTCGTCAATTCTGCCTTTCGCCAGGATTCCCCCTGCTGTTTGCAGAATTAGCTGAGCAGCCCGATCCAGAGCGGTAATCACACCTTCAGGATCAATGCCGCGCTCAAACCTATAACTGGCCTCTGTGGTCATTCGAAGTTTTTTACTCGTCCTGCGTATGGAAGATGGATTAAACCAGGCACTTTCCAGGAGTACTCGTCTGGTATCTGGGTTTATTTCCGAATTTTCACCACCCATGACACCACCGATTGCGACAGGTCCTGCTCCATCACAAATCAAAAGCGTATCGGAATAAAGCGTTCTATCCTGACCATCCAGAGTTCTGAACCTTTGTCCCTCTTCGGCACATTTTACGACTATCCTGTGCTCGCTGAGTAGATCATAATCAAAGGCATGAAGAGGTTGTCCCATCTCAAGGAGCACATAATTGGTAACATCCACGACGTTGTTAATCGAGCGTATGCCGGCGGATTCAAGCCTGTCTCGCATCCAGCTGGGGGAAGGTCCTATGGTAACGTCGAATATAACTCTAGCTGCATAACGATGGCATTTATCAGGGTCTTTAATGTCCACCTTTGTCACATCGGCTATATTCGGCCCCGTTTCCACTAGCGAGATTTCGGGATATTTCAGTGGTACACCAAATACAGCGGATACTTCGCGAGCAATACCAATGATGGAAAGGCAATCGCCCCTGTTGGGGGTTATGGATATTTCCAGTATCGTGTCTTCGATGCTTAGAGCTTTATCCAACGGAATCCCCAGATTGGTATCTTCGGGAAGAATCATCAGCCCAGACTCATCATCTCCCAGCCCGAGTTCCTTTTCCGATGTCAGCATCCCTTCCGATTTTTCCCCTCTTATTACCGCTTCGCCCACCTTTACTCCACTCGGAAGCACCGCTCCTGGAAGCACCAAAGGAACAACAATACCGGGTCTAACATTGGGGGCTCCACAAACCACTTTGTATTCACCGGAACCATCGTGACACCGGCATAGCATGAGCCTATCGGCTCTGGGATGCTTTGCCACATCCGTAATCCTGACGGCGATAACTTTTTTAAGATGAGGATACCTGTCCTCTACCCCTTCAACCTCAAGTCCTGCCATCGTGAGACGATCAGCCACTTCATTCGGGCTCGCCTCTACATCAACATACGAAGTCAGCCACCTGAAACTTACCAGCATTGTAACTACTCCGCTACCCCCTTAATCAGAAAAATTGATCCAGAAACCGTACATCATTATCAAAGAAAAGGCGAAGATCATCAATTCCCCAGCGCAACATAGCGATTCGCTCAATGCCCATACCGAAAGCAAAACCTGTTACCTGTTCGGGATCATAACCGACCATTTCAAAAACAGCCGGATCAACCATACCTGAACCCAGGATTTCGAGCCAACCTGTATAAGAACAAACCCGGCAGCCCTTCCCACCGCAGATTACACATTGAATATCCACTTCTGCACTGGGCTCGGTGAAAGGGAAAAAGCTGGGCCTGAACCTTACTCCGACGTGAGGCCCAAACATTTGATGTACAAACAGGGTCAATACACCCTTAAGATCGGCAAAAGAGACATCCTTACCCACCATCAACCCCTCTACCTGATGAAACATGGGGGTATGCGTCATATCCGAGTCACAGCGATAAGCTTTACCTGGAGCTATAATCTGAATTGGCGGCTTGCGAGCTTCCATCACCCTGACCTGAATAGGTGAGGTATGCGTTCTCAGAACAACTTCTTCAGACACATAAAAGGTGTCCTGCATATCTCTGGCAGGGTGATCTTTGGGTATATTCAGTGCTTCAAAGTTATAATAATCCAGCTCGACCTCGGGCCCTTCCACAACCTCAAAACCCATTTGCACGAAAATCTGACATATATCACGGGCTGTCTGCGTTATGGGATGAAGTCTTCCAACCAAAGGACGACGGCCCGGAATGGTGATGTCGAAATCCCCGCTTACCTCAAGCGATGCGGTTTTTGCTCTGGCAATGGCATCACCAAGGGCTTTTTCTAGTTGCTCTCTGGCCTCATTCAGAACCTTGCCAATTTCAGGACGCTTCTCTTTGGGAAGCCCACCGAGTTGTTTAAAAAGCTCCGTTAACCGTCCCTTTCTCCCAAGGTATTTAACCCTTACTTTATCAATAGCCTTGATGTCACTATTCGCGCGGTCAAGCTCTTCAAAGGCTTCCCTTAATATCTGCTGAACAATATCTTTCATTGCTCCCTTCTTTATATCACAAAGCTTCCTTGACCACCTTTGCAATTTCTGCAAAAGCCTCGGGATCGTTCATGGCTAATCCGGCCAACACTTTACGATCCATATTAATATTGGCCTTTTTAAGCCCATGAATAAAGACCGAATAGCTCATTCCGTGTTCACGGGCAGCAGCATTTATCCTCTGAATCCACAATCTCCTAAAATCCCTCTTTTTACGACGCCTGTCTCTGTAGGCGTATTTAAGGCCCCTGATCACACTTTCATTCGCCTGGCGATACAGCTTGCCACGGGCTCCTCTATAACCCTTCGCCATCTTGAGAATTTTTTTCCTTCGACGGCGAGACTTAACGGCTTTTTTCACTCGAGGCATCTTTCATTACTCCTTCATTCGGTCTTATACCAACATATGTAGCCTTACATGTAGGGTAAAATCTTTTTCAATGCCCCCACATGAGTGCTGTCCACTACAGCCTTTTTCTTCAATCTTCTTTTTCGCTTTCTGTTTTTCTTGGTTAAGATATGGCTTTTGTAGGCTTTTGCCCGAATAAACTTTCCCGTACCCGTAACCTTAAACCGCTTTGCGGCCCCTCTATGTGTCTTAATTTTCGGCATTACAACCTCCACCACCACGACATCGCGGATATTTTTAATCCCCGTTTAACCGAAGCGGTTACTCTATGTAGGTCCCCATAGTATGTCAAGATTTTTAAAGAAGCTGTCTCGAAAAACCACCCCACTGCTTACACATGGCCATTTTGCAATTGTAAGCTATACGTTCCGTATCCTTTGAGAAGTTGAAAGCACCATCACCAGATTACGACCCTCTTCACGAGGAGCTTGTTCCACAACAGCTTCCTCCTCAAGTTCCTGGCGGATGCGGTCTAATATTTGATAACCTTGATCCTTGTAAACTATCTCACGGCCACGAAACAAAACTGTTACTTTCGCTTTATTTTTCTGGGCCAAAAATCTTCTAATATGCCGCAATTTGGTCTGAAAATCATGTACATCCGTCTTGGGACGAAGCTTGATTTCCTTTACCTGGATTACTGTTTGCTTTTTCCTGGCTTCCTGAGACTTTTTACTCAACTGGTACTTAAACTTACCATAGTCCATTATCTTGCACACAGGCGGATTTGCCTGAGGCGCAACTTCGACCAGATCATAACCTTCTTCTTCAGCGATACGTAAAGCCTCGGCCAGCGGAACAATTCCTATCTGCTGACCATCAAATCCAATAAGCCTAACCTCTCGAGCCTTGATCTGGCTGTTCACTCGGACTTCCCGTTCCAGGGTTATACCTCCTGTTTTTAAATAATTCCTAATCCTACTCGCCCCTTAGAACCTTCTCGACATTCCCGTTCAAGAAGGTCCACAAACTCACCAACACTCATCATACCCAACTGTTTCCCATCTCGACGCCTGGGATTTATACTCCCAGCCTCTACCTCCCTGTCTCCAACTATCACCATGTATGGCACCTTCTGAAGCTGAGCTTCTCGAATCTTGAAGCCAAGTTTCTCATTGCGGTCATCAAGTTCGACCCTTACTTCAGCATCAACAAGCTGCTGATAAACCTTCCTTGCGTAATTAAGCTGATTATCCGTAACAGTCATCACCACAGCTTGCACTGGAGCAAGCCATGTCGGAAAAGCCCCGGCATAGTGCTCTATAAGTATTCCCAAAAAGCGCTCCATGGCCCCGAGAATAACCCTATGCAACATGACGGGACGATGTTTCTGCCCGTCGGGACCCACATAAGTGAGGTCGAAACGTTCGGGAAGGGTAAAATCACATTGAATAGTGGCACACTGCCAGCGTCGATCAAGGGCATCTCTAAGTTTCACATCGATTTTCGGTCCATAAAATGCCCCCTCCCCTTCACATATTTCATAAGGTATTCCCACATCGTTCAGGGCATTTATGAGAGCTGATGTAGCTCTATCCCAGTCCTCATCCGTCCCGATTGACTTTTCCGGCCTTGTGCTAACCTCCATTTCGTACGGAAACCCAAAAATACCCATGACATCAATAACAAAATCTATAACCCCTTTAATCTCGTCCTGTAATTGCTCCGGGGTGCACAATATATGAGCATCATCCTGGGTAAACTGCCTCACCCGCAAAAGGCCATGCAACACACCGGACTTCTCATGGCGATGAACCGTACCAAGTTCAAAATATCGAATGGGCAGATCTCTGTAGCTTCGCACCTTGGACTTATAAATTAACATATGGGCAATACAATTCATGGGCTTTATTCCATAGGATTGCCCTTCTACCTCCGTAAAATACATATTCTCCCGGTAATTATCAAAATGCCCGGAACGCTTCCATAGTTCCGTTTTCAGCAGGGTCGGACCTATGACAATTTGATATCCTCTCCTCAAATGCTCCTTTTTTTCAAAGGCTTCTAGAATCTGACGAATAATGGCACCCTTCGGATGATAAATGACCATCCCCGGCCCGACTTCCTCGTTGAATTGAAAAAGATCCAGCTCCCGACCGAGACGACGATGATCCCTGCGCTTGGCTTCTTCAAGGAAATTAAGATACTTCTTTAACGTCTTTTTATCAGAAAAAGCGGTACCATAGATCCTCTGGAGCATTGGATTTCGTTCATCACCCCTCCAGTAAGCTCCAGCCACCCCGGTCAGCTTAAAGGCTTTAATGTAGCCGGTATGAGGAATATGAGGTCCCCGACAAAGATCGACAAAGCCACCTTGCTGATAAAGAGAAACCATCCCATCTTCCATGTTTTCCAGCAGCTCAACTTTATAAGTTTCGCCCATTTTACGGAAAAATTCTATGGCTTCACTTCTTGACATCTCGCGACGCTGGAACGGTAGGTGTTCTTGTACTATTTCGGCCATTCGAGCTTCGATCTTTTCCAGATCTTCGGGAGTAAAAGGCTTAGAAACATCAAAATCGTAATAAAACCCATTCTCTATACTTGGCCCTATGGCAACCTTGGCTTCGGGAAACAGCTCCTTTACCGCCTGTGCCATTACGTGGGACGTACTATGTCTCAATATATCAAGTCCTTCTGGTGAATCTATTGCAACAGGTTCTACTTGTACGGCCTCGTATATAGGCCTCGACAGGTCGTACAAATCACCGTTAACCTTAGCCGCAATCCACCTTGAATCTACCTTTCCGTAAAGAGCTTTAAGAACATCTCCGACTGTGGTTCCCTTTTTCACCGTAGCTCTTTCTTCATTACTCCCTTTTACCTCAATAACATCTTCTCCCATAATCAACGACCCCTCTTTCAGCACAAAAACAAAAAGCATCGCATCACGCGATGCCTTAATCTAACAATTCCTTTCTCAATTTTTGACCACTCAACCAAACTTATGGTAGCACGCCCCGCCGAATTAATTTTCGAAACTGCTCTCTTAAATATTTCCAAAAAGGACAACAATTACTTCTATCAAGTGGTAGGCACGGACGGTTTCGAACCGTCGACCTCTACCGCGTCAAGGTAGCGCTCTCCCCCTGAGCTACGTGCCTACTTTCTTCAATGCAAACATTCTCATAGCGAATACATGAAGCCATGTCAAGTACGATTAAGGTACGATGAAAATTTGCCTCGATCATCCGGCATTACTTAAACTATGTAGCCGTTCTTTAATTACAAAATCAGCTGGCAGGAAACCTTCGGAATTCAGAGCCTTTCGTAAACAATCAACAGCTTCGTCCTTTTTACCCATTTCAATAAAAATCCTGGCTTTTTCCCAATACGCTTCCCTTAACCATTCCTTGGGTGCCACCGCTATAAAATCATTCCAAGCCTGTAGAGCTTTATCCACATGATTTCCCTTGGTATAAGCAATGGCAACGTGCCTGATAAGCAAAGGGTAAAAGGGATGATCAGGTGAAATTGTCGCTTTTAGCCTTTCCCCGATTTTCACAACCTCATCCCATTTCCCCCTGCGGCAGAGCAAAGCCAATTCATCCAGCGAAGCCATAATTGCCACTGACTGAGATGGATACAGCTTGGTCAACTTTTCCAACCGGTTAAGAACAATGGATATGTCATCATTCTTTATGCTTACATCATTACTACTGAGGGTCTTTACGGCCGCATAGTACGCATAAGCCGCTTGTTCATGCTGAAGGCTGGTATATCTGCCATAACCCCACAGTAACGCTGATATGACCAGAAAAAAACCAGTGAAAGCTATAACCAATCGGATATTTTTTCTAAGGAAATTGAGTGTTTGTTCCGCAAGCGTTTCCACCTCTTCAGGCCTGAGGGGTTTTTTCTTCTTTCTTATTTTCTTGGCGCCCAAGGACATTCCTCCTTTACTGTGAGCATAGCGGGCTTCTTCTTACAAAGTGCAGGAAAGAGAGTCAAGCATGTTGCTTCAGAACGCTTTGTATTATCAAAGTGGTGGAAAATCCGGGCGTTAATTCGATTCTATGCACGCGTCCTCCGTAGGATTCAACGAAATCTCGTCCAACGATTTCGGATAAATTCCAGTCCGCACCTTTTACCAGAATGTCTGGTTTGACGGCCTTTATTAAGGAAAGCGGTGTAATGTCGTCGAAAATAGTAACGTAATCCACGCACCAAAGACCAGCTATTAGTTCAGCACGAGCCAATTGGGGAATGATTGGCCTGTTTTCACCCTTGATCTCCCTTACAGAACGGTCTGAATTAACCCCAACAACCAGAGCATCACCTAGTTCTTTTGCTTCTTCTAGGTATCTGAGGTGTCCTACATGTAACAGATCAAAACAGCCGTTGGTGAAAACAATTTTTAGTCCCTGTTTCTTAAAATTGATACATACATCACAAAGCTCTTTGTGAGAAAGAATTTTTTCACGAGCTCTTTTCATGTCTCAGTACTTTCATCCTTGAAATTACCGTCTGCTCTAGTTTTTTCATTTCTTTTTCATCAATACCGGGATGCAGTCTTACCAGGTCGCTATCCAGACCGTCTATGACACCTTCCCGGAACATCTGAATCCAGAAAAGAATGCTTTCCGTTATGGAATATTCGTCCGTTAGAATTTCACCGGGATCTTCTACAAAGATTTTTCCTTGAAATATTCGCTTTAATTCAAGCAACGCTTTCCTACCCAAACCGGCCCGCCTAGGCCCCAATACTTCAAGATAATAGATGGTCAGATCTCTGGTACCACCGGTGTTGAGCGCAATACTCGCCATACCCTTGAAGTGTCCTGGTTTTTCGAAGGACAAAATCTCCATTGAGCCATAACCCTTCAAAATCGTGAGAAGCTCCTTGTAGGAAAAAGTGCCAAATGCTGCTTTCCAGATGATCCCTTTCCATTCCACCTCAGCCAATGCACAACCCCCTCTCCAATCGGCATCATCTACTCTTCAATTCTAAATTAAGCGATACATAATGCAATCTACTGCAAATACAAAGGTACAATCTTTTAAAAAAGCCCATAACTTTTCGAAGAACACCATTTATATTCTCTATCAAAACCGGCAAAACTACGGCTCTTCTACTACCCCCGTCATTTAGCATACAAAACCATCCAAAAGAGGCTCACCGTTTTATTATTCCTCGCTACTTGGAGAAACATCGCAAGAGATTACCTTTGAGGAAAACCGCACTCGAGTATTTTTGCCCAAAAGTTGTTTGGCTCGCTTTACGGCTTTTTCTAAGTGAGGCAGCCACTCTGCTGGATCTGGAAGTGCCCAGGTTCCATTGTTCGAACGGAATTGAAAGGACGTAAGGGGTGGATCCGTCTTCGAGCAGTCCCTGCTCTCAAAAAGGATTACTCAATAACGCTGCCCTTTTTTCAGGATCACAGTATGAATCCCCAACTGGCGCAACTCCGGACATTCATTGTTAAACAAGTCCAGCAACTTGTGAACTTCGCTCATGATTAAACTCCCTTAGTCCGTCAACAACCATCAAATGGGGCTAACCTCAATTGCCTCAGTGCTTCGTACAGGCCTATACCGACAGATGTCGAAAGGTTTAAGCTTCTAACCCTGCTCTTGTCTAGCGGAATTTTCACCACCGGATATCTTTCATCCTCAAGAAGCTCCAAAGGTAACCCCCTGGTTTCTGGTCCAAAAACTAGGCAATCATCCGGTCGAAAGGAAAAATCCCAATAGTTCACTGTACCTCGCGTAGAAAAAAGCACACATCTTCCTGGTCGTATTTCTTCGAGAAAAACAGAAAAAGTGCGATGAACATGAAGTTCCACATACGGCCAGTAATCTAGACCGGCTCGCCTTAAATACCTGTCCGTGAGTTGAAATCCCAGCGGTTCTATAAGATGCAAAGGAGTGTGAGTCGCCGCACATGTTCTTGCCACATTTCCCGTGTTTTGCGGTATTTCCGGCTGATATAATACGACCCGACACATTGATTCAAATTCTGCATTATTCCTACACACCGCAACCCGATTTTACCTAGCACGAACCACAGGGAATTGCAATTCTTACCAAAGGATGTAGGAACGCGCGAACGCGCACCTCTACAATGTAAACGGTATGCAAGGAAGCTTTGTAATTGGCCAAATTAGCCTTGGTGAACTATTCCTCATTGAAATGAGGAGCTTCCCGTTTCAACGAGTGCAGCCGCACTCTCCACGGGTGTAAGTTCGGACCGTCCCAGCCCTACTGTGTGACCATTGCGGCTTGGTTATCGTCGGTTATTTGTCTTTTCCATGTGGGTAATATACCACAAATTAGCGATAAAACAATAATATACGCTGATCCTACATCTACGCATAGTCAAAACGACAGCTTACGCTGTGCGCTGTATCTCTCCTTTGAAAAGGATAGGATTAGCGCAAAATTTATCCTAAACTTTATTTCTTGCCATGTGGTTGTGGCAACTTTTTAAACATAGACTCACTATCTCAGGTTTTGCGATAGCGGGGTTCACCTCTGTCGCCAAAAACCTTGCTTGGATTTCACACCGTCACTGCCCTTCCAGCTTGGATATTATAACTTTCTGAAGCACATGCTTCTGGACTTTCCCCATGGCGTTTCTTGGCAGTGAATCCATCTTGAATATCATTTTAGGGCACTTGTAAGATGCAAGTTTTGTCTTGCAATACTTTATTAATTCCTCTGGATTTATGCTCTTCATATCCCCCTTTAATACAACGGCAGCCACTACCTTCTCTCCATAGTCTTGATCAGGAATTCCAACTACGGCCGACTCCATAACAGATTCGTGTTCCTCTAGAACATTCTCTACTTCCTTAGGATAAACATTATAACCACCGGTAATAATTAGCTCCTTCGCTCTTCCCACCAAATAAAGTCTCAAATCATCCTCAGGATCCTGATATCCAAGATCTCCAGACTTTAACCACCCATCACAAAAAGTCTCGCTGGTTTTTTCAGGATTATTCCAGTAACCTTTAAAAACATTATTCCCTTTCACCCAAACCTCTCCAACTTGCCCGGGCTCCACATCTTCACCTTCTTCCGAAACAATTCGAATTTTCATACCAGGCAAAGGATAACCAACACTTCTGGGTATCCTTCTTTCCGGTTCATAAGGATTGGAAGTAATCATGAGTGCTTCCGTCATTCCGTAACGCTCAAGAATTCTAAATCCCGTTGTTTTTTCAAAACGATAAAAAAGGTTTTCTAGAAGCGGGGCAGATCCTGATATGAAAACCCTCATTTTGCTGAGATCAGGCTGTACACTTTCCCATTCTTGCATCATGCGATAATACATGGTGGGCACCCCCATGAAAATCGTACATGGCACTTTCTCAAGTGTTTCCCATGTTCGCCTCGGATCAAATCTTTCATGCATAACGATCGTAGCTCCCGCATAAAGCCCACCGTACAGGGCAACAGCAAGCCCATGAACGTGAAAAAGTGGAAGCACATGCAACAGAACATCCTGATCAGACCAGTGCCATATCTCATGAAGTGCCTGAGTGTTACTTATAAGGTTTTTGTGAGTAATCATCGCCCCTTTGGGTTTACCGGTGGTGCCTGAGGTGTAGAAAAGCACCGCGACATCATCAGGTTCAGTAGGGTAGGTGCGCAAGTCAGTATCGGAAGCCTTTTCAAGATGATCGCAAAGCGGTTCATGCCCGGATGGGCTTTGGTCATCAAGGAGTATGACCTCAAGCCCTTTTATAGACCCAACGGCGTTCTTTACCGAGCTAAATCCAAAGGAATAGGTCACAAAAACGGTGCTCCCAGAATCTTCGATGAAGTACTGAACTTCGCTAGCAGGATAACCCGTGTTCAACGGCACACAGATGGCTCCCAGAGCAAGAGTCGCTAAATGAACATAGACGAACTCCATGGACTTGGGAACTTGGATTGCAACACGATCCCCCTTTTTAACACCAATCTGTTTCAAGAATCCTGCACACCTTTTTACTCTTTCGTCAATTTGCGCATACGTATATGGAGTTCCTTCAAAATCGACAGCAATTTTGCCAGGATTTCGGGCACCCGATTGAGCTAGAATCTGAGCCACATTCATTGTAATGTCTCCTTGCAGAAAGGTGGGTTTTGTCAGCGGCTTGTAACTCCAGTTGTTGGGTAGCCATGTAGTGTAGTGTTCTTCCAAAATCAAGACATTTTCTCGGTATGTTATGTTTCTGGCTCATTTCGGTCTTTAATAGCCATCACATGGACTAGGGGGAAGCTAGCGGTTTTGGTGGTTGCACATGATTGAATTGCCTTCCTCTAGCATGTTTTTTATCTCAGATTCAGTGAGGTTTTATCTTTTGCGGGCGGGAAGACCCCTTCCGTAAGGGAGGGGATGAAAGCCCGCAGGTGCGTTAGCACCTTGAAACTAAACAACTGTGAGTATAGATTACAACTGCAGAGAT
>JAFDGW010000004.1 GCA_019309115.1 Deltaproteobacteria bacterium | reverse complement strand
GCCAAAACCGCCTTCCGGCCATCAGGCCCAGAGCCGGTTGTCAAGGTCTGGAGCGAAGGCCAAAAGATCACAACGCTTTGTTCTTGCTACAGATAGACAGGGGAAGGATAGGGTCTTTTAAATAACGCAAATTTTGGTCTTGATTTATAGGGGTCATTACAACATGACGTACCGAGAAAATAATCTCGCCTCTACAAACTTTATCAGCAAAATGTCTTGATTTCAGGGGAGCCCTACATCTTCATAATACAGAAGTGGAACTAGCTGAATATGCCGTACCTATGAAGCTTTTGTCTCAGCCCCTCCCTGCTTATACCCAGCCGTCTGGCTGCTTCAGATTTGTTTCCACCGGTTTCAGATAGTGCTTTCAATATGGCTTTTTTTTCCAGTTCAGCGAGGTTAAGACAGTCTGGAGGAAAATCGTCCGGTGAAGAAATTGATTTTTCCTGTCCAGGAAAATAGCTTCTTATTTCATCGCTCAGATCTTCTAAGTAGATAGTATCGGAACTAGCAAGTGCCACGCACCTTTCTATTTCATTTCTGAGTTCTCTAACGTTGCCAGGCCAACTATAGTTTACCAGACATTCCAGTGCATCACTGGACAATTTCAATTTGCCCTTTCCGAACCTTTGGCAATAGTCTTCAAGAAAAAAGGAAATCAAAAGAGGGATGTCTTCCCGCCTTTCCCTTAGTGGTGGAATGTGGATGTGAATTACATTCAATCTGTAAAATAGATCTTCTCGAAACTGTCCTTTTGTTACTTCTCCTTTTAGATCTTTATTGGTAGCAGCAATTATTCTCACATCAATTTTTATTGGTTTTCTTCCACCAATTCTTTCAACTTCTCTTTCCTCAAGCACTCTTAGTATTTTGGCCTGACTAGATAGGGGCATATCACCTATTTCATCGAGAAATAAGGTGCCACCATTTGCCTGTTCAATTCGTCCAATGCGTTTTTCGACCCCGGTGGCAACACCTTTTTCTATTCCAAAAAGCTCACTTTCCAGAAGAGACCCAGGCAAAGCTGCGCAGTTTAAAGCAACGAAGGGACCATTAGCCCTGTGACTGTTGTAGTGGATAACTTTGGCAATAAGCTCTTTACCTGTTCCAGTTTCACCCGTTATTAAAACATTTAAAGGAGTATCGGCTATTCGTTCAATAGTGTGAACTATTTTTTTCATCTCTGCATTTTTACAGAGGATTTCTTTAGGAGAAAATCTGTTTCTGAGATTCTTTTTTAATATTCTATTTTCGCTTGCAAGAGCAGCTCTTGCAGTCTGAAGCTCTTTATTCAAGCGTTCCAATTCTTTTATCGTCTGCTTCAATCTAAATTCTCTGGCTTCTATCTTTACCAACATCATGCCGAAAGATTCGGCAAGTTCTGTAATTTCTGCGGGATAGACCCCCTCTTTCGTTAATTCGAAAATAGCTGATGGATCGGGTTTACGACCATGAGATATCTGGCGGGCCGTTTTGGTGAGATACTTTAAGAGTTTAGCGGCTTCTTCGTTCATGTATAAATTTCCTCTTGACGTTTGAAAATGAGTTTAGACAACTTTGTGAGTTGGAGCAGATGACAAACGGGCATTTAATTCTTCAAGCTTTCTCTCCTGAAGTTCCTTGATCTTTTCTGCAGCAATTCTTACGGCCTCTTTTAAACTAACCTTTTCGTCGCGGGATTCTATAGTTTTCATTATTTCCTTTTTTACTTTTTCCAGTTCTTCAAAAGAAAATAGATCATAGGCTCTTATCGTTTTCTCGGCTCCGGTAATTTTTGAACAAAGCTTATCCATGAATCTTGGGCTGGTAACTCTAAGTGCCATTCTTTTGTTTGTAAGTTTCAATAATTTTTGTCTTTGGGTTTTTATAGTTTTGATAGCAGTGGATATTTTTTGAGCTTCTTGATCAGCATATTCCAGTACCTTCCTTACAATATAAGCGGAGAGAGGCTTGCCTCTTTCAACGGATTTTGCACTTATATAGGCATTAAAGGCTCTGGAACCAATAATATGTCCATATTTAGCACACAGGGCTTTTCTGAAGGAGATCATTACCTTTTGGTTTTCGTATCTTTCCGTTTTGCTCAATCCTTTAAACCACGAGACAATTTTCCCCCAGAGGGATTTTTTCGCGCTGATGAGTTTTACCCCTGTGTCCTGTTGTTCCAGGCGTAAATTACCATCAATCTGAGCAGCGTGTCTAAATTTTGAGAAATAGACAGATCTTTCATTTTTTCACCTCCCTAGAAAGATTGCATTATTATGCTGCCTTTTCCAGAGATGGTATAGTAGTTTGACGCGTGAGATCTACGGTTATGGTGGAGGTTTTTTCCGCCGACGATGATTTTGAAAAGCTGATAAACTTGTAACTTCTGGAGTCTGAGTGTTCAATCTTTGAAGAAGTTGTTAAAGAAATTTCCACAGGTTCGAAGTTTTCTTCAGAGGATAAAATTTCTCTTACCTTTTCGTTTTCTTTTCTGGACTGGTATTCCCAGATTTTTTCTGCAGCTTCTTCCTTCAGAGCCCATTTTATAGTTAGTTTGTCGTTTTTGGATGCTATATTGATAAGTTCATTTATACCCTGCCATCTGGGATCATCTCTATGATGAAAATCTAATCCGTATTTTGATATTGAACTGAGAATTGTCTGTCTGGGATTGTTTCCAATAACAACGGATCTTTGTATGTTCGTGTCAGTTGTAACAAAACCATATCTTGTAACAATTTCAGAGGTTTTACTCACCTGGAGATTAATATCAATTCCCCTACTCATGCCGTCTGGTATTTCAACTTCTTTTCCACTTATTTCCGAATACTTTTCTAAAGCGTCATTTGCGCGGTCGAAAACGGGAATGTTTTCCTGACCGACTTTAATTGAGGCCTCGAGGCTCACTCCAGTATTATATGAAATAGTCCTGGATTTTTTAACCATGGAAGCAGATTTTTCTTCTGACCATGTTGCCGAAATGCCGGCCTGGGCACTTATTTCAGCCTCCATAGCTAGATCAAAGCTACCATCATCAGCCATAAAATCTGGAGCCTTAATGCTAGCCATATCCTTGCTAATTCCAGCTCTGGTTTCAACTTCCACACCGGCTTCCGTTTCAAAAATAAGCTTCACGCCGCTTGCATTTGCCCAATGATCGACACTGGCCTCTCCTTTTACAAGGGCTTTTATAAAATTCTCACAGGCCGCGCGGTCTTTAAAGTGCAAAGAACATCCCTGCGCTAGTTTTCCGGTAACTCCCGCGCTTACCTGAATTACCTTGAGCAAAGCAGAAACATCAACCTTGGCGCCGGCAGATTTACCACCTTTTAGGATTACAGCATAATCCTCACCGTCACGGGCTATGCTTACACTATTATCCACACCCATGGAGAAAGATACCCCGATGTCAACTTGGGCAGGTATTTCGTCAACACTAATAGAAACAGATTTTCCAAATTCAAAAGTCAATTCCTGGCCAGAGTTTAATTCTCGAACCTGCTCAGCGGCCTTTTCTGCAATAATATTCAGCTTTTCTTCTTCTATAATTTTTATGTGCTCCTTGGGAGCAGATTTCATGGTCTTTTTTATGGCTTTCCTTAGTTCATTGCTCAGTTTGATTTCATGTGACCAACCAGAAAGGGTCCTGGCGTCCAGAGTATCGGTTGTTTTTTGAGCGACTTCTTCGAATATTGGTATTTCATTAACCTCGATGTTGGCGTTTATAAGTTCTAAGTTGTTTTTTATGTTACCCAGATTGGGTTTATATTCAGAGAAAGTGGAAGCTTCTGAATCTAAGAAATCTTTTACTATCGCCAGATATACGGAGTACTTGATGGCTTGTTCTATTTCCTTATCGAAGAGCTTTCTCTCTTTAGCTACCAATTTGGCTAATTTTTCCTTTGATTGGCTTACTTGCTTTTTTAGTTCGTTAGCTCTGCGCAATATTATAATGGCTTCTGCTTTTTCGTTAATCTTATGTTTTTCTAAGAAGTTTATGGCTTTTTCTAAAATCTTGTATTTGTCTTCCAAACTTTCAGCTCCTCGAGACTCACTTATAATAGAGCGAAAATCCTCCGTTGTTTGCGATGTTCTGTGAAAGCTCGAGGTGTGCATAGTATCTAGGTGTATCCCTTTTAAAGCATTTAAAGTTTCTAACGCTTTGTCAAGCTTTTCTGAAATTTTGCTAAGCATATTGTCGTTTTTTGCTTTTTTTATTATTTCAAATTCACTGAATAAAGCTTTTATTTTTCGTGAACTCCTTAATCCTCTGGGAACCTCTTTGTTTTTCTGATTTATATCAGCTATATCTTCTTTTGCTTTCTTTACAGCTTCACTTATAGTTTCAAGCTCGTAAGATGCCTGCTGAATCTCACTCTGTAATTTGTTTATTTCTGAATTGAGATTGACAAAATCGTGCAGGCTTTTTTTAATTTTTTCTGCAGGTGATTTCAAAAATGATTTTATGATCTTGTCTGACATGGCTTCTTTAACTGCAGGGTCATCTATGCGGGCCATGTTTTCAGCCTGAAGGGAGGTAAGGTTTCTCAACATTGTATCGAGTAAAGCTCTGGCCTTTACTCTATCCGAAAATGCCTCGTGAGCCTCTGCGATGATATTTAGGACATCTTCATCTTGACTGAGTTTTTTTGCAAATTTTTCTACTGCAATGGCGATTCGTTTCACCTGAGCCATATTTTCAAAATCTTGGTCGATATAACGCTGTATATCCTCAATGGATTCTCCAAAGCCAAGAGATTTTAGATGATTTGCTATTTCACGTTTTCCTGTGGGATTGTCAAGTTTTCCACTGGCTTTTGCTTCTAAAAGTATAACGTTGGCGAGCAATAGGTCCACATGTTTGTATCTTAATTTGGAATTTCCCAGTAGCTTTTGAATAGTGTAATCATCAAACTTAATTGAGCTAAAATGGCTTTGGAATCCCGCTTTCTTTCGAAAACCAGTTTTTACAAACAATCTTTTTGCAAGCTCTCTTTTAGCAATACCGCACCTATGTCTGATTTCTATATTTTCTGGAGGATCTTTTTTGTTAAGTTCCAGCTTCATGCGTAAAGCGAAAGAATCCAAATAAGGTTCACCTAAGATCATGTCTATGTATTCGGGATTTCCAGATGCGAGTTCGGGAACTATTATATTAAGGCTTTTGATAATATCTTCTACGTTCATGTTAGTTTTGACATCCCCTCCTTCCGGAAGGCCGTACAAGATTAGATTGGATAATCTTTTAAGTAAGGTTTTGGATAAAAAGCCCTTTTCAAATAGAGTAGATAAGCCGTTTATTGTTTTACCATTGAGTGTTTTTTCCAAGTCTATGTTATTTAAATCAGGAATTGAATCTTTCAAAAGTTTTATAGCTGTTTCTCGAACTTGTTTTTCATAAGCCGTATCAATTCTCGAACTTGTTTTTCATAAGCCGTATCAATTGCTCTGTTTACGACAGATTGAACCAGGTTTTTGCTGACATCCATGATCGTTTTTTCTTCTTCAACTACTCTTTTATCAATAGTCTTTGTAACAGCCGAGTGAACAACACCATGGCTAATTTCTTTTATTACTGGTTCATGCCTGGCAATTACTTTATCTATTTCAGACGCTAATTTGCTTGCGAAACCCTTCAATTTGTTAATCTCCATCTTGGTAAGCTTTTGATCGGAGCTGGCTTCGTTTAGAGTTCGAGCTATTTCTTTTTTTAATTCCCTGAGGTCTGCTGTATTTAACTCGTTTTTGTGGTTCTTAAATCTGGCATGAATCGAAATCAGATCTTTAGCAAAACGATGTGCCGAAGCCGAGCGGTTTTTGTCTGCGATATCTTTTCTTTTGATTTCGTCAAGTTCGGACATTATTCTTCTTATTGTTCTTCCCGTAAGAGGTTTCCCAAAAGATACGTTTCGATTGATAACTTCGTAAAAATTGCGAACAGCATAGGGCGAATTTTTGATAGCTTTTATGAAAGCTGCCATTACCTTTTTGTTTTCATCAGCTAACCTGCCAGATTTGAATTTCTTACGAAACCATGAAACAAGTCGTCCACTTCTACTTAGCTCTCCTTTTTTTAAGCTACCAGTTTTGTTGTCTAATATAATCCTGCCATCATAGTTGGTTGAAAACTCCTTAAAATCTTTGATGGAAATACTCATGGCTAAACTCCTATTCGGTAGGGGTTGTACGTTATCTAAACTGTAGCAAATTTTAGGTAAGCAAAAAATATACCTGTAAAGAACGATGACAGGTATTTTTCTTAAGTATCACGTGTATACCCAATTTTTTATTCTATCCCATAAACCATTTTTTGCAACAGTAGCGTTTCGTTAGTTGTGTCCGGTTAACCTGAGAAGAAAAAGAGGCTTTCCTCCTGGTGAATGCTGTTAACCCCAAAGGAGAGAAATTCCATTTTTTTCATCCAATGATCCCCACAAACCCCGCTCAGTGTGTACAAGAATCTGTACTACCTCCACTATGATTACCCTGGGATTACTCACGAAAATCAGAAAATTTGTTTATACTACCAAAGAAATCAAAAGAAGGACCAAGGATTGGAGGTCTTTTCTGGGTCAGAGGCCGTTTATAAAGTGGCTTATCTGGTCTTATCGCATAAATGAAGGATACGGTCAGGAAAGCTTACGGGGATTCCGGGAAACAATTGTTAAATTCAGGAAAGTCTTTTCCTCTACGGAGCAAAACAAAGTCTTGATACCAACAAAAACTCCTGGTATCGTTTCGAAATAAAGGATTAGAGAGTCGAAAGATTAAGATGGTGTCCTGCGAAATGTTACAAATGCTAAAGGTTCTGGAGGTGAAGCTTGCTGGTTCAACATGATGGACTGATATTTGCTGTGGATTCTAAACCGAATTTACATAAACAATAACGACACTGGTTATGATCAGACTAGCTCACAAGTTTTTATGACATAATTTTTGGCGATGACAACAATGTGGACACATAGCCATTGAGGTTTTGGAAACATGACAACGCAACGTATTGATGGCGGAACGGGAATAAGAGATATTTATCAGGAAAGTAAAGTAACCGGAGAAATTCTTCAGAAAGGAGTTTTTCGCGGGGAAAAGGTCCAGGTAAAGCAAGATGCAACTTCTCTCATAGCCGATGCGGCGGAAGAACTCACTTTCAGTGCAGCCGAAACGGTGGAAAAAAAGATTGAAAAAAGAAGGATATCCAAGGAGCGGAAATCGGATCAGCTGAAACAAATAGAAAAACTATTAAAGACCATTCCGGATATAAACAAAAAGGAGCTTCTCGAGTGGTGTGAACGCATAAGGAAAAATCCGCCACAGTCATCCAAAGATCTTCTGGATTTGTTAAACGAAGATTTTGATGATGTCACCCATCAGGATTTAGCGTTGTCAGTATTAGAAGAGTTATTATCAAAGGAGGGGGACGACGAACTTCTCAAAGCTGTAAGATCGGCCAAAAACCTTTTGGAGGCTGAACACGGGGCGGAAATAAGAGCCGGTCTTAATATCTCCGTCACTGCCCAATCCTTTTCTCAACAGGGGCTTGGCAAAACTAGTGAGCTCAGGGATTTTTACAGATCCACCGTTCTAAAATACGAAGGCTTGACCAAAACTTTTGAAAGTATTTTGGAAAACTTTCCAGATAAGAACTTTTTAGAGGCTGTGAATTTCCTCATAAAAGCTGTAGGTAGTGATCTTCACTCCAAAGGGCCATCTATAGAACCCTCCGAACTTAAGATAATTTTAGATGATCTGTATCATATAGAAAGCCTTGGAAATTTATACAGAAAATGCGATGATCTTCTTAACAGAACAGTAAAGGGATTTGGGTTGAAACTCAAAACAACGTCAAAAGATATAGTGGGGCATATATTGAAGTTGAAAGATGCTTCCTGGTTAACTAGCTCACAAATTGAAGAACTGCCTAGCAAACTTGGCATAAAAAATTTAAGCGCACAAATATATTTCCTTCAGGGACTTAGGGAAACGGTGAGACTTATGCCTATGAAGCTTTTTTCAGATAATAACTTACGACTTAACATGCTCGACAGAATGCAAGAAGCCATTGATGCTTTAATAGAGAGGGAAGAATGAGCTGGATAGACGAAGCGCTTCGGGCCCTTGGCAAGCAAATGGGTGTTAACAATCTGAGTTTTAACTCCCGGGGAGTTTGCTGTTTAATCATGGAAAAAAGTGGAAAGCTTTTTATTGAAAAGAGCGATGAGGATGAATTAATAGTCTATTTAGAAAGGCCGTTATTCGAAATTGATGAGGAGGTATTGGAGAAAATCCTAACGACAGTTCATTATAAAAACACGACAGGACCTGTTGTATCTGCTGGTATTTACTCGGATAACAGATTAATTTTTATATCTAAAATAAAGAAAAAGGACTATTCTTTACCGTTGTTAGAAGAAACAATAGACAAGCTGTTAAAGTTGCATGGTGAAGTAACCATATAGAAGGAGACTAGAACGTGCAGGTTCAGGTAACGTCTGAGAATAACCTACAGATTGTAAAGATTTTAGGTCGTATTGACGCCATAACATCACCAGAGTTGGAAAAGGAGTTAATGGAGCTGATAAATCAAGGAGCTACAAGGTTAATTCTGGACCTCGGAGAAGTTCCCTACATAAGTAGTGCAGGACTTAGAGTTATATTAATGGCTGCTCAAAAGCTTTACGGTACGGGTTCTGTTGCAATTGCTGAACCCAAACCAGAGGTACAAGAAATTCTTGAAATGACAGGTTTCGACACAATAATGCCCATCTATAAGAGTGTGGAAGAAGCCAGGGGTGAGTTCTCAAGAGATTAAGTTGAGCAAGATTGCACTTCTGTTAGGCACAGTACATCAGGGTATGTGGGCATTTTTTTACTGGATTTTAAATTGCAAAGAGAAATTTTCCTAATTGGAAGAAACCTTCTAAAGAAAGTTTTTATGTGGGGTAAAAGGTGTGTGCAACAGATTTAATGGGTAAAACGTGGCAGGCTAGTCTGGACAATGTAAGGGATATTTGTCAATACGTTATGAAAAATGTATTGGATTTTGGACTGACACTTGGTGATGCTCAAAAGCTCGAACTCGCTGTTGAGGAAGTAGTGGTAAATATTATAAAATATAGTGGTGTTTCTAACAACACCATAAAAGTTGTGGTCGCAAAAGGCCACGAAAAGATTCTAGTAAAAATTGCAGACAAGGGTAAACCATTTAACCCACTTGAGTATAGAGAACCTGCTCTTAATGTTTCTATCCTAGACCGGCCTGTGGGTGGGCTTGGAATCTTTTTGGTGAGAAAAATGGTCGATGAAATTAAATATGAACGGGTGAATAATGAAAATGTTCTAACCTTGGCAAAATTCATAAAGAGTATCTAGAGGGGGAAAAATGAAGATTACTCCTTTTAACAAGGGCATAGAAGATATTAGTTGGCAATCTGAAGATATTGACGTCCAATTGCCGGAACCGGGTCTCATTGCACCTAGTGAAATAGCACCCGAGCACGAAGTAGATATTGTTATTTATACGCGTTCTACGGAAGAAGCCATATTGGAATCCCTAAGACCTCAACTTCGGAATAAGAAAGTTATTAATCCTCTAATGTTTAACCACCTAACAACTATTATACCAAAGAAGCTTCAGCAACTAGCTGAAAAGGTTGATCCCAAAGGAAAGCTAATTTTCCTTCGGGCAGCTGATTATTTGGAAGAACAAGGAAGGTTAATGGAAGTACTCAATGCGTATCGCAAGCTTCTTGTGCAGGGATAACAATTCATGACAAGGCATGTGACCTTAGCACCGGAAGAGCTGGAATTTCTTCAGATTGTAGGCTACGTGCTTATGTCATTCAGAAAATGGGAGAAGGCCGCTTTGATCTATGACCTTTTGCAAAATCTTATGCCCGAAGATATCAAAGTCGCTAAAGCTAGAGCTTTAATTGCGATTAACATGGAACGTTACGAGCGGGCGCTCGAAATTGCAGATATTATCCTTGAAAAATCATCCAGTATGCTTGATCATAAGGACGCGCTGATTATTAAGACGAGAGCGTTTTGGGCTTTGGGACAAAGAGAAAAGGCCAGAGAGTGTTTTTCCAAAGCTATAAGTTTGAAGGAAAAAGCCCACTAAAAGAATACCCAAACTGTAAGTCGCAGAGTATTTTTCCATGAAAATTGATGCTTCGCAGATACAAAGATATACTTTTCATATAACGCAGCGTGCTGATCTACTCCTTGCTGCATTGCTCGTAGGTATCATTGCTTTGATGATTCTTCCTATTCCAACATTTTTGTTGGATACTTTGCTAGCTATAAATCTAGGAATGGCGGCTTCCTTATTGCTAGTAGCAACCTATATACCTTCTGCCGTTCATCTATCTGTATTTCCTTCCCTGCTACTATTTACCACATTGTATAGGCTAGCGCTCAACATTACAACCACTCGGCTCATCCTCCTTAAGGCTCATGCCGGTGCCATAATTTATACCTTCGGGCATTTTGTTGTTGCAGGTAATTATGTAGTGGGAGCTGTAATCTTTCTCATAATTACTCTAGTGCAATTTCTGGTAATTACCAAGGGTGCAGAAAGGGTATCTGAAGTAGCGGCACGTTTTACCCTCGACGCCATGCCTGGCAAACAAATGAGTATTGATTCTGACATGAGGGCTGGCCTAATAGATATGGAGGAGGCTCGACGAAGGCGCAGGGCTCTGGAAAGGGAAAGCCAGCTATTTGGTGCCATGGACGGTGCCATGAAATTTGTCAAGGGAGATGCAATAGCCGGGCTAATAATAACATCCATAAACATAGTAGGTGGACTGATTATCGGTGTTCTTCAGAAGGGAATGCCTCTTATAAAGGCAGTTCAGACCTATTCTATTCTTACCATTGGCGATGGTTTGGTATCCCAGATTCCTGCACTCCTAATATCCATCACTGCGGGAGTTGTAGTAACTAGGGTTTCTTCTGACGAAGAGGAAGCCAACCTGGGGAGGGACATCGGCAGGCAGATGCTGTCTCAGCCAAAAGCTCTTATGATAGCTGGTGTACTCCTGGTTGGTTTTGCTTTAATTCCCGGTTTTCCGAAACCTCAATTTATAATTCTTGGAGCCATAGTTGGAGCAATAGGTTACGGCCTGTACCGCCCAGAAGCGGCAAAGAAAGCTGAAGAAGAGCCTGAGTTTGATATAAAGGTGGTCAAGGCTAAAAAAGAAACTTCAAAGGTTCCAGAAAAAGGAGATGAATTTTCCATTACTATCCCTCTTTTAGTTGATATTGATGCTTCTGCTGAGGAATTTTTGGATCCAGAACTCTTTAATACTGAGTTAATAAAACTAAGAAGAGCTCTATACCATGACCTTGGAGTACCTTTCCCCGGCATACATCTTCGCTTTAATGAAAATATAACCAGAGGGACATACATTATTCTCCTCCAGGAAATACCAGCAGCTCAAGGGGTAATCAAAAAGGACTTTATACTGGTACGCGAGAAGGAATACCTCCTTCAGACCTTAAACGTAGAGTATGTGAAAGAAGAACCTTTCCTTCCGCACACGCAAAGTCTGTGGGTTCGCTCTGAATACAAAGATGCGATAATCCAAGCAGGTTTCCCATATCTTGAACATTCGAGTATAATAACGTTTCATCTTTCCTTCCTGTTGAGGAAGCATGCCGACGAGTTTATAGGCCTGCAGGAAACAAGGTTTTTGCTGGATAGAATGGAGGCTCAATTTCCCGAATTGGTAAAAGAAGTTTCCCGTATTTTACCAATACAGAGGATTAGCGAAATATTCCAAAGGCTTGTACAAGAACAAATATCAATTCGGGACCTCAGAACCATACTGGAAGCGCTGATAGAATGGGGTCAGAAAGAAAAAGACACGGTATTGCTTACTGAATATGTCAGGAATAGTCTCAGGAGATATATTAGTTATAAATACAGTGGTGGCCGAAATGTTCTGGCCGTTTATCTTCTGGATCCCGATGTTGAGGAAATGATCAGGCAATCTATACGACAGACTTCTGCTGGAAGTTATCTAGCTTTAGATCCTGTAAAAACAAGGGCCTTTGTTGATAGCGTCAAGCAGGAAGTTGGGGAAATTGAAGCTAAGCAATCGCGGCCGGTTCTTCTAACTTCCATGGATATCAGAAGATATGTAAGAAAGCTCATTGAAACAGATCTGGAAGAGCTTCCTGTTCTATCGTACCAGGAGTTAACGCCAGAAATTTCGGTACAGCCCTTGGGACGAATAAGGGTTTAACAGGGGATTTGGTCGTATTACAGGCACTATGATTGTAAGAAAGCAAACACAAAAAAATAGAAATAGCAGGGACTTTGCTGGTGGATAGCGCCAACTTTTTTGGCATCATGTGCCAATTGTGTTTGTAACTTTGAGGCTTGTAGTAAATAGCCCGTGGCTGGAAATGGGGATAGTATAGGCTGAATATAAGGAACTGGAAGAATTGGTATGTATTGTGCTTTTTTAAAATAAGCGGCGAAACTATTAGCTGAGAAAGATGAGAACTAACAATTAATTAATACAGAGAAATTAAGAAAGGAGGTAGAATCATGGCAAGTTTGGAAGAAAGGATCGAAGCAAATTTGCGAGCTTTCGAGGAAACGGAGAAAGAGAATGAAAGGTATATGAAGGAAAAGGAAGAACTTTTAGCCAAAGCCAAGGAATTGGGTGTCAAGCTGGATATGGAAATTCCTTGGGATCAGTTAAACGAAGATCAGCAGCGTGAGCTAGAAAGAATCAGGAACGAAGGGGAAAGGGAGATTAGAGAAGCCGTAGATACGAAAGGAAGATCTGCACCTAAGAAGGCAATGCGTTGGACGAGGATATAGGTTTTCAAATAAGGAGGCAGTAACATGTCAGAAGCTAAGCTCGATAAAGAGTTATTGGCTAATGTAGAAGGGATTGTTCAAAAAGTGGTTTCTGGAAAAAGTACATTACAGATTGAACTTGGCATTACGGATAAGGAGTTAGAAGCCGTTTATGCAATTGGTTATACTCAGTATGTAAATGGAAAGTATGAAGATGCCAAAAAGACCTTTAGTATTCTTATGATGTTTAATCCATTGAACTATAAGTATTGCTTTAGTCTGGCATCTGCTTTCAAAATGCTTAATGATCTGGAAACGGCATCTTTATTCTATCTCTTTTCATGCTCTTTGGATCCTGAAAATCCCGAACCTCATCTTCAATTAGCAGAATGTTTGGTCCAGCTTGATGATCTTATTGGCGCCAAGGAGAATTTTGAAAGGGCCATCCAGATTGCGGGAGATAAAGAGGCTTACACAGCCGTAAAAAATAGAGCCAAGATGTTACTGGAGGGAGTAGAAGCCAAACTTAAGGAACTTGAAGATTCCCAGGATTCCCAAGAACCTCAAAATTAGGAGGAAGCTATGGGGGTTGATAAGGTAGGTTTTAGATCACTTATTGACAATCTGAGTTCTATAACCAGCCCAGATTCAGATATAACTGTTAGGAAAGACTTTGATGGCAAGGTGGGCTCAGGTGATCTCGATGTTCCCCCTCCTACAACTCCTCCAGGAGGCGGTGGTCAGCCTGATATTCCTCCTCCTACTATTGATTCGGGTGAGATGATGATCATGCTCATGGAACTCCAAAGTAAAATATCTCAGGAGAGAGTAAGAACTGGAAAAGCGGATATTGAACAACGAAAGCAGGAAATGCAGAAAGTGCACCAGGAAAGAATGGAGAAGCTGAAAGAATACTGGGACAAGATGTCGGAAGCGGCCTCGAAGTCCACTGGATTTTTTGGTAAGCTTTTCAGCGGGTTAAAAAAGCTATTTTCAGGAGATATTAAGGGAGCTCTGGAGGACTTTAAGGAAGGATTTAAGGCAAATCCCTTTACGGCTATTATGTTCACCTTAGCTGTTGTTGCTACAGTAGCTGTAGGTGTGGTTGCGGGACCGTTAGCGTTTGTATGCGCCGCAGCTTTAACCGCCGCCATATTTGCACCTCAAGCTCTTACAGATCCTGCTGTCGTTAAAATGATAGCTGATGCTACAGGAAGTTCGGTAGAAACTGTCCAAAAGTGGTGTCTGGGTATATCGATTACTATTAGTGTTATTACGGCAATAACCATCGGAGTTCTTTCCTTCGGAGCTGGAGCTGCTGCTTCAGCAGCGATAGTTGCGGGTGCTATAGCTGGGATAATAGAAGGCGGAATGACGATAGAGAGTGCCGTAAGAAGTTATCAAGCTTCTAAGGCCACTGAAGAGGGACTTAAGGCATCGGCAGAGGCGGATAAGTTGCAAGCTTCTTATGAAGAAATCCAGGAAACCCTGAAGAGAAATATGGAAGATGTAAGGGAACTCATGGAAAGCATTGCCAATGAAATGCAAAAGGCTATGGAATTTATTATTAGCCAGGGAAGAATGCAGATGTCCATGGCTGAAGTTTAGTTCAATTTGGGAGGTAAAACCATGAGTGTTGGTGGAGTAGGAAATTATTATTATCAAACTTTTGTCGATTTGTATGGAGTAGAAGCGGCAGAGAAGGCTAAAGAAGCTGGGCTTTTTGACAAGCTTGAATCCGGTGAAATTTCTTGGGAATATGTTACCAAATGGGCAGAGGATCAAGGTTATCAACCCAAATTGCCGCCTCCGGGAGATGGTGATGTTTCCGGTGCTAGGGGATTGTTCGATCAGTACTTCGATGTGGCGGTCTTGTTTCATGAGATATGCCGTGAAATGCGAAGAACCAGAAGAGAAGACAGTTTTATGATGCAGCAAAAGATAGTCCAGACATTAAAGGATGCTGCAGACAAGAAGATAGAAGCCGCTGATAAGCTCAGTAGTTCTGCTCTGCAGGGCTTGA
This sequence comes from Deltaproteobacteria bacterium, assembly GCA_019309115.1. Lineage (GTDB taxonomy): Bacteria > Desulfobacterota > Syntrophobacteria > Syntrophobacterales > Thermodesulforhabdaceae > JAFDGW01. The sequence goes on along the minus strand of JAFDGW010000004.1, from coordinate 79,983 downwards.
TTCTGGGCATTGTTGCTGGAGCTATAAGCATAGGAGGAGCTGCTGCGTCTTTCGGAGCTGCTTCAAAGGCTATGACCAAGGCTGCAACTCAAGCCACTGAACAGGCAGTTAAGGAAGTAACCGAAGAACTTGCAAAAGCAGCTCAAGAAGCAATTAAAAAGACGCTTAAAGAAACCGCCTCCAAAATGGCTCAAAAAGCCGTAAAAGAAGGAACAAAAGCTGCTAGAGAGGCGGCTAGAAAGGCAACCCAGCAAGCCTTAGAGAAAGCCGTAAAAAAAGCTGTAGAAGACGCTATGAAGGAAGCCGTAAAAAAGGCCACTAACAATGCTGTTAAACAGGCAACCAAAACAATGGGTAAAATGGCTTCCAAAGCTGCCAAAGAAAGTATAGAAAAAACCGTTAAGAAAGCGGCAGAAAAAGCAGCCCAACAGGCATCTAAAAGACTTCCATCTGAGTTGTCCAAAGCAGCAGCCCAGTCTTCGAAGGCTCTGGAAAAGCTTGGAGAAGAATCAATAGAAGGTGTTGTTAAGTCTTCAGTTCAGCAGATCAGCAAGCAAGTGTCTAAAGAGGTTAGCGAATCCCTCGCAAAAAGTCTCTCTAAAACTGATAAAGTCATTGCCAAATCCCTCAGACAGAGATGGCAATCAGTATCCACGATGGTTCAGGGTACTTCTCAAGTAGTACAGGGAGGAGCCACATACGTTACAACTACCGGACAAGCTGACAGTCAAAGAATTCAAGCCGAAGGAGATAAAATCCAGGCGGCTGCCGAGGGCATGAAGGGAATGAAACAAAGAGATGACGAATACCTGAATGAAATTAACGATACTTTGAGGAGTATTCAGCAAAAGCTGGCCGAGTTTGAAGCTGCTCGTGCTAAACAGTGGGAAGCTGCCGCTACGGTCTAATCTAAGCAGAACAAAATTCCAGAGATAATTAAGGAATTAATTATAAGGAGGGATACTATGACGACTATTTCAGGAGTTGGCATTCATAGCATAGGCGATGGTAGGTTTATATATGATGGCCGAGAGGTAAGCTTTGAAGATATGGTGTTCATGGTTCAGATGGAGGTGATAAATCGAGTAGATGAGCAATTCGCGGCAAAGTTTAATGAGATTAAAGAAAGAAATAAAAAAATCAAGGACATCAACGATATATTGGCCATGCTACGAAAATATCAAAATTATTTCAACAAAGATGGAGAATGGATCGGTCCGGATGACCTAAAAAGCAAGTACAAAAGCTCTACAGGCAAAGACGTAGGTTTGATGAAAGATGAAGACAAATCAAAATGGTTGGAATTCTATAGGGAGTATTGTCAAACAGGAATTGTTGACGATCCTGGTATATCTTGGGATTGCGCTTTCAGTAAAGCTGATATTGATGGGTTTATGGAAAATGCTAAAGCAGCAATCTCAAATCTAAATGCCGAGAATGAACTTGATATGATGGTGCTTAATCGCCTTGGTAATCAGCGAAATTCCTATCTCCAACTCATGAAGAGTCTGCTCGAAAAAATATCTCAAGCCAGGAGCGAAGCTGCAAGGCTGTAATCCAAGCAAGATTACGCTCAAAAAGGGATTCGCAAAGAATGGGGAGAAAGGGAGGGTAGAATGGTTGAAATCGGCAGTGTTGGCATCCAGAGCATAGGAGATGGTAGATTTATATACGATGGACAGGAAGTAAGTTTTGAGGATATGGTTTTTATGGTGCAAATGGAGGTGATAAACCGGGTAGATGAACAGTTCGCCGCAAAATTTAACGAAATCAAAGAAAGAAATCAAAAAATTAAAGAAATCAACGACATGATTCAAATATTACGTTCTTATGCCAACAAGTTCGATAAAGATGGAAAATGGATTGGAGAAGATATTCCAGATGAAAATGATGTAACAGGCAAGTTTTTTGGAGAAGATATGGAAAAATGGAAAGAGTTTTGGGATAAATATGTAAAAACTGGAATGATAGACGCGAGTGGAATGGAGGACGGTGATTTTTATAAATCTGAAATAGAAGCGGCCATGGAAAATTGCAAAGCAGCAATTTCCAATCTCAATGCCGAAAATGAGTTGGACATGATGGTTCTAAACCGTCTCGGTAATCAACGCAATTCCTATTTGCAATTAATGAAGAGTTTGCTTGAAAAAGTATCTCAAGCTAGAAGCGAGGCAGCTAGACTGTAATGACGAACAGGGGGTAAAGATTGGTAATGGTGTTAATACTTTACCCCCAGTTTCTCGCAAAACTAAAGAGTGAGCTACAGGATTATATTATGAACCGTGATACGATAATAAGAGAGCTTGGTAACCGATTAGGAATAAAAGATATTCAATCCGACAGTGAAGGGAGATGCTATTTACTTTTCGATGAAACTCTAGAAGTTTTTATACAAAAGGGAAGAGAAAAAAATATTGTGTACTTCGAATCAAATATAGATGAACTACCTAATCAGAACAAGGAGGAAATCTACTTCAAAATTCTGAAACATTCTCTTCTTCTTTTCAAGAACTTTGACGCAGTAGTTGCAATAGATAAAGATCACGATAAGATTCAGCTTTTTTCCGTAGTAAATGTAAATAACACCAATCTGAATGATCTGGAAATAGCTCTGGAAAAATTTGTTAACGGTGTGGAAACTCTGAACAAATGGTATGATAGTTGGAAGACTCAACAATCCATTAAGCAATCAGTTTCTCTGAACAGTTCAGGCTTAAATATAATTCGTCCTTAACCGTATAAAAATGTAAGAAAAGCCTGAAGGCTTTAGATAACATAAACGGTTACAACATAACTTGAGGAGGAAATTTGTTATGGAATATAATGAAATTCAAGAGGCACTTCAAGAGCTTGGATCTCAAATAGGAATACCGGACCTATCTTTTGATGAAAATGGATACTGCTGCTTACTTTTTGATGATATTGTTGTCAACGTTGAAGCTGACTCTGACTCTGAAATTCTTTTTCTCTATTCTAATGTCGGTGAACTACCACCAGAAGCCAATGCGGAACTCTATGAAATGCTACTCGAGGAGAATTTTTTGTTCAGAGGAACGGGAGGAGGTGCATTAGGAATAGACAAGGACACCGGTATAATTGCCTATGCTTATCAAATACCCTTTGATTTGGTTTCTTCTGGGAACTTCGAGCAAATACTGGAAAATTTTGTTAATCTTGTGGAAGATTTTACCCAGCGAATTGAGAAGATAATAAAGCTTTCCCCTGCTAAGAGTGAAAAGGCAAGTGACGTTCCTCCTCCATTGGGAATGAAAGTATAACCTTTCAGTTTTTTGGTAAGGAAAGCTAGGAGGGTTACAGATGTCCATTACTTTAAATAGATTCATTGAAAAAGCAGGAAAGGACGGAATTATAACCCTTGATAGCCATCAACCCGATACCTTGGTTACAAGGGGAAAGACAATTTTTGGAAAGGTTGCTGGATGGCTTAGGTCAAAATTTAAACCGGGCACTGTCCGAGCGGAAAACCGCAGGGTAATGGAAGCTTTCATTACGGCTATAAAAGAGTCCCCTCGGTACAGGGGGTACATTGGAAATACAGCAGCAAATCGACTGAGTAAGCTCATAGATTCAGGAAAACCTCTTACAGCTCGTATGGTTAACACAATCATCAAAGATTTGGATAAAGAAAAAGAAACAATCAACAAAAACAACCAAGTCTTGGCATCTCGCTTTTCGAAATCCGGTATAGCTACAGATCGGTACAGTTTCGAAAATATCCTACATGAAGTCGCCAAGGAAAAAAATTTCAACCTATCGGATAATTTGAACCTAGATACACTAAAAAGAAGAGTATCCAAGGCCATATTGCAGAAAGGAAGTGGTGGTAAGCATCCGATATCTCTTAAAGAAGCCAGACAAGCCGCCAAGAATGCAATAAGTAAGTTTATAGATACAAAACAACAACTCCTTAGTTTCATTGAGAGTAGCAAAGACTTGAGTGGAACTGATAAGGCTTTTTGGAAAGAATTTGCTCTTGAAACTGACCTGAAAAATCCCGAAGCCCTGAAAACAATAATTAAAGCTCAGTCTCATGTTAAGAGTTTCTTTAATAATGTTACAAAAGATGGTCTCAGTCCTTCTGGGTTTCTAAAAGAGCTCGATAAATTTAACACAGAAATGTTCAAATTAATGGAGGATAAAGACACGGGCGTTGATGCCATGGCGACATTTGTGCACAATTCTATAAATAGCTTTATCAAGAAAAATAATATTCCCCCTGATACGCTTAGAAATCTGTATTCTCTACTCAACTCTGATGAGATAAAACAGTTAAGAGGTGCATTGGCTCTTGCTATGGTGGCTATTGGCATAGAGGATTTCGCTCAAGTAAGGCATGCTGGTCACCTTTTTAATATCTTTGGTACTACTATCAGGGTAATCGGCGAAAACGCTGGCATGACAGAAAATACCATAACAAATGACCTATCTTCCTATTCTAACTATCCGTCGGAAAGAGATATTCCTCCTAATACCATACGAACCTTGCAAGAAATAGACATTAACTTCCCTCCACCCGAAATTGCTATGGGGGACAAGGGCGAAGGGGTGTTCTCTCCGTCTTTTATAAAGGCCCTGGAAAAAGACTTAAGTAACTTCGTAAAAGAATATATGACCCAGGACAGTAAATTTAAAAATGGCGGAATAAATGAAGTACTTATTAGAAATATCGGGGGAAGCCTTGACGCAACCATAAATGGCAACAAGATTGCTGATGCTGGATCATCAGTCAGAGAAAAAACAGCAGAGTTCTATTTAAAGGATCTTTGCAGAAATCCCAAAAACTATGAAACTGACGAAAGAATTCTGAGAGCAGTTACTACGCTTTCCCAACAGGGCTTTTGGGAATCTTCTCTTAGAATGTTAGCGGCCGGTGAGCCAGGACCTTTCAGGGGAGTTTTCCTTGGTGGCGACCCCGAGGAACATCCTAACAAGGAAATACTCGACATATCGCGCGAAGGTGGTGATATTGTTATAAAGAGATCGATACGAATGCCTGTTTCTAGGTTGGTATTTTCCAATGGGGAGAGTGAACCGTCGGACCCGACGAGAAGTTTTGTCAGCCAGTCTTTCACGCTCAGAGTTTCTATCGACAGCATCCTAAAAGGAGATCCAAAGGTAAAGGTGGTTGATTCCGGTTACAAATTTGAGTTTCAACCACAAACAACTGCTCAGAGGCTACTTGAAGATATGCGCCCGTGGACAACAAGTAAGTCAACGACAGAAATAAACTCTCTTCGTGGGTTCGCGAGAGTCTATGGTGAGGAATTGAATCAGGTTCTTGGAAAAGTCAGTAAAAGCATAGCTTCAAAAAGTAGGCCTGAGGATGAAATAATAAAAGAAGCTGTGGGCGAATTCCTGCGCGGTAACAATGCTAATATTCTTGGTATGACCAAGTTTAATTTTTCCAAGTTTGGTAAATACGCTGATAATCTAGCAGCAAAAGTTGGAGAAATGATATTGGACGGCAAAAACATTGGCGAAATATACAGCAGTATTATGAATGAATTGGACAAAACAGAAAGTATCCCTATGGATTTTTGTAAGGAGCTTAGCAGCATTTATAACTACACAAAGGAAACGGTTATTAATAAGCTGAAAGAGCTACTTCCAAAGCGTGACGATAGGTGGTTTGAACAGGCCGGGGAGTCTTTTGCTCGCAAGGGAGTGGTTAATGCTTTTGTTTTAAGATTCATTGCTGCACGTATTGCCAATCTCACGAATATTAGGGAGATAGCCAGTAACGCGGAGTATAAAAGTATGGCTGTAAACCTTAGCGCCATGTTACAGGCACAGGCAAATGGGACAAGGTTTAGAAGCGAAAACAAACAGATGTTTAACCCCATTCTCGACAACTTCGAATACATTTTTAACAATGTGATAGATAACATAGTGGCAAGGGGTGGCCAAAGTATATAAGGTTTAACCTAACACGAAAGGATGTCACTTATGAGCAGAGAGCTGGTTAATACATGGTTAACTAGTATGGGAGATTTCCAGCTTGACGATGATGGTTCGTGTGTGCTTGAGTCAGAAAACGGAGTGGTGTTGGTTGTAGAAGTTCCTGAAAATAGTGAAGAACAACTGTTTATTTATTCTCCTGTAGCCATGATAGAAGATGATGTAAAACCTGAGTTTCTTCGCTTTGTTTTAGAGCTCAATCTTGTTCTGGCAAGAACTGGTTTGGCTTTTGGCTTGGATTCCTTTTCCGGCTCTCTTCTAATATTCACCAGCCATTTGATAAGGAATTTAAACGAAGAGGTTTTTCGAGCCTTACTTGACAATATGAGGATTGTGGTTGAGGAGGTAGATGGACAAATACGGGAATTCATAAGTGAAGCTGGCCCTGATAGTGAAAGGCCAGACAAGTCCTTGGATAAACAACCGATTATAAGAGTGTAGGACTGGAGGTAAGACAAGATGAGTGATGTCCGAATTGGCGGTTTAGGGGGTACGGCAGGGGTTGGTGCAATAAGTTTTCGAGATAGTCGAGGCGGTGAAGTTTTCCACGCATCAAGGCACCCTTCTAGCGGCTCTTTTGACCGTGTAGCTACCGGTGTTGCCTTGGGTTTTGCTATAGCACCTGTAGTTACTCCTCCTGCGCTGGGAGTGGCTCTTCTTGCAGGTGCTGGTGCTTACGGTGCTTATAAAGCTGGTGAATACATATATGAACACAGGGAAGAAATTAGGGAAGCTGCAAGCAGAGCTGCCCATGATGTAGCAACTGCTGTTAAAGATGGGGCCGAGACAGTAAAGAATGCAGCAATTGTTGCCGGTGAGGCCATTGGAAGAGGCGCTGTTACTGTGGGTAAAGGAGTTGCAAGTATAGTTGGCACTACCGTGGGTCTTGCTGCTGCCAAATTGTTTACTTTTGGTCGTTATCTAGGGAGCCTTGTCAAGGGAGGTTTTAAACTTGCAGGAGCTACGCTTTCAGTCGTAGGAAAGGCAATTGATACAGTAGGTAGTGCCATAAGGCATCCGGTTGATTTTGTTAAAAGCGTTCCTGAAAGAGCCCGAAGTATAAAAGAGTCTCTTCGGGTTTTATGCCGTGGGGTAAAAGAGCGAGTAAGTAGATTTCTAAAATCCAGAAAAATAAGAAGCACGGCGACTGAAGAACTCCCCGCAATGAAGTACTTGGGCATGAAGAGTTTGAAGCATAATATAAAGACTTTTACGAGCACCCATGAAATCAAGACGTTACCTAACCGTAATATAGAAATTAATTCTTTAAATAACAATGAAAAGAAAATGATTAAAGACTTTGCTGCTCTAGCAAGGATGGCTTATTCTGGTATAAGGGAAGATCGTCCTTTTCCTAAAGGTTATGGCAAGGTGTCGAAAGGAGAAATTCCTGAAATATTGCGAGATTTTTACAATGAGGAAAGGGGCCTTTTGGTACTCCCTAGTGGTATGAAAGCTGTGCTGGCAAAAAGTGGAAATGATGTAGTTATCTCCTTTGCTGGAACTGAACCAACGCCGGGAAAACGTGAAGGAACAATCGCCGCTGACATTTTACAGCGCATGGGATTGTACTCCCCGATGTACAAAGATGCTGTTGCTACGGCAAAGCTTATAAAAGATTTAGTAGAAAAGAAAGGCGGAAGTGTCAGACTTACAGGACATTCTCTTGGAGGAGGGCTCGCGCAATTTGCAGCAGCTACTTTAGGTCTTGAGGCAGTGTGTTATAACTCCGCAGCTTTGTCAGCTAGTTACTTGGCTCACATAGGTGAAGAGAGGTTAGAAAAAGCGAAAGATAATATCATTCATGTAAGGCTTGATAATGATCCTGTATCAATTACCGCTGGAAAATCGCTTTCCAAAGGAGTTGAAATTGGTAAGATTTTTACTATTCAAAGTTCCAAAACAGGTCTTGCTGCCCACAAAATGGCAAGTGTTCAAGAAGCACTTAATACCATTTAGGATAAATTTTGCGCTAATCCTCCCCTTTTCAAAGGGGAGATACAGCGTATGGCGCAAGGTGTCGCTCACGTTACGAGTGGTAGGGTCGGAACGACCCGAACTTACGCCCGTGGAGGGGGCTAACGCTCTCGTTGAAGCGGGAAGCTCCTTATTTTAATGAGGAGTAGTTCACAAGTGATTCTTACTTAAACTATTCTCCTGTTAAACTGGGGTAGTTGATGAAGCAGTTGCTCAAGATTTTATCTGGTCCCCATGTCGGAGGAGAAATAAATCTTAACGCTGGAAAGTACATCATAGGCAGTGGGGAAGAAGCAGATATTATCATTTCCGATTCGACAGTCCTTCCTATGCAGGTATTGATTGATATCGCGAATGATGAGATTCAGTTGGAAGTTCTGGATGGTAAGGTCTATGTTGAGGATAAACCGATTAATACTGGTGAGAAGATTCATATAAATCCGAGGCAACCTATTACATTGGGTACTACCTGTTTTGTAGTTCTCGAAGAAGACGATTCATGGGACGAAATTCCGTTTTTCCCTATGGATCTGAGTTCGAAAACTATGTCTTCAGAAACCGATGATATATCTGAATCACCAACAGAGTCAGAAGGTGAGATTTCAGTATTTGATGATGACGAAGAAAAGGAAGAATTCGGCGATGAAAACCATGATAAGACATTAACGGATACAACGGACGAACCGCTCCACGTAAGAGAGGAAACCTCGAATGCAAAAAAGGGCAATCTCCGAAGAATTCTTGCAATGTTGCTTGTACTTGCCATTGCTTTGGTAACAGTTGCTCTAGCCTGGTCTTATATAAGAAAAAGTATGGATGCGGCTGCTACAAAACAAATTGTATTGCCAACATCCAAACTAGAAAATGTGCTGAAGAAACATGGTTTTACAAATATCACGATAGAACAACAGGACAATCAGATTCTTCTAAAAGGTATTTTATCCACTGAACAGCAGAAGAAAAAACTCTATGAAGTCGCTTCGAAATTTGGTGTGCCAATAGTCCTGGATGTGTTAACCGATGAGGGTATCCTTAAAACTGTAAGGGAAGTTCTTAAGAGAGTTGCGCCAGAATTAACAGCAGAATCCAGTGAATCTGGTGTATTCACTCTTAGAGGAACAGTCGCTTCCTGCGATATTTTGGATAAGGCTATCAAAATTATAAAAGAAGATGTAGTTGGGGTAAAAAATATCATCAGCAAAGTAACTTGCTTGGATAAGGTAGCTACATCGATAAATGAAACATTTAGGTCATCAGGATTCGGCGGGGTACTGCAAACCAGAATCTTAAAAGATAGGGTTAGTATTCAGGGGAAAATTGAAAGTAACGAAGTAAGCAAATGGAATAAAATCTACACGGAGATACATAAAAAGTTCGGAACCATAGTAGAATCCAGCATCCTTATCATACCAAGCAAGCAGGCTAATGATGTTGGAAGTATGATAAATGCTGCTATTAAAGGCAAAACTGAACAATACTTTAATATTCCAGTCGCTCTACAGAACATAGAAGGTGTAGTTATAGGACTAGAAGAGCGGTTTATAGTTACTAGATCGGGACAAAAGATATACCAGGGAGACGAATTGGATGGAAAATATCTTATATGCGACATAGAACCAAATTATGTAGTCGTTGAAAAGAATAGTAGAAAGAAGAAGATCTATTTTAGAAAACCATCTATACTATTAAAATATTACTGGTAAACCTGAGAAATGGGAATGATACCTTTAAATTCCGGAGGTATAGGCTATGGACGCAAATTCTACAACCTTCCTTGAGCTGGAACAAAAATTGCTTAGTGATAAAAGCGGAGAACTTAAGAAAAAAATGGAAGCTCTACTGATGAGCAACCTTCAGGAGGTTAAAAGAAAGCTAGATGCAGGGCTACCACCCAGAGAATTTAACGTTATGAAGGACTTCAAGGAAGCACTGGAATCTTGTTTAAGGGTTCTTAATAGTGTTTGGGGTAGAATGCATGAACAATAACGATTAAGATAGGGAGGAGTAAAAATGACTATTATCTCTTGACAGTTTGTACGGGAAGCTTGCAAGTTCTTTATAAGCTATGGAGAGCTTAAGAAGAAATGGAAACCCTGTTAATGAGCAATCTTTCAGGAGGTTGAAAGAAAGCTAGATGCAGGGCTACCACCCAGAGAATTTAGTGTTATGAAGGATTTTAAGGAAACATTGGAGTCCTGTTTAAGAGTTCTTAGTATGTGTGGGTTGGAACACATAAACAATAACATTAAAATTAGGAGGGATAAAATGGCTATATCTCTTGACAGTTTGTATGGGAAGCTTGCAAGCTCTTTACAGGCTCAGGAAAACCAACTGGCGGATCATATAGCTAACATGGATCCTAATAACACCCAAGATATGCTTAAACTGCAGATGCTCACTCAGAAATGGACCATGGTTACCAATCTTACAACAAACATGATGAATACCCTTAAAGAAGCTACGAAGAATGTTATTCAAAACATTCGTTAGATTTTGAACAAAACGCGGTTGTTTTCTAATATTCAAAACTATCTTCAGGAAACAAAGGGGGAGGAGGGTGGATCAGCTCGATCGTTCTTTACTTCAACTGATGATGGAAATAGGTTTTTTAGCGACAGGCTACGGTCTTTTTGATGATGCAGAAAAAATATTTACAGGACTTAAGCAGGTCTGTCCCGAAAGTTGCTCTCCATCTATAGGGCTGGCTTTCTCAAAGATGAGCAAAGGTAATATGGAGGAAGCGATTGTTCTTCTTGAGAGTGAATTGGAAAACCAAGAGAAAGGAAAAGATGCGGAGCTAGTAAGAGCGTATTTAGCACTGGCTTTAAAGTTGGCAGGTCGTTCTGAAAGGGCAAAAAGTTTGGCAGAAGAGTTGATAAAGGAAGGAACACAGGAATCTGCCGTTAACATGGCCAAAGCCATACTTGAAGAAGTATAGTCAGAACGACCTGCTATTTTGCAGAAATTCCTCGAAGGAGGAGATATTATGATAGAATCTGTCCATAGTCAGAAAATAGCTGAACAATTGGAGAAAAGCGCGGAAAAAGAAACTCAAAAAAGCGTGCAGCCAGATGAACAGGATGTTTCCCGCTTTGACCAGGCTATGCAAGATACATCAGGTTTAGAAACAAAGAATCCCAGTGAGGTTCAGCAACAACAACTTCAAGAAACTTCTATTCAGGCTCCAAAATCAGCAGGTGATACGATATTGGAGAGCCTAGACAAGCAACGGAGTTCCTTTGAACAGAAAATAAACCAAGTTGGAGAATCTTTAGAAAATATGACCCATTCTGAAAACTATTCTCCTGCAGAACTTCTTAAACTTCAGTGGGAACTTCATAAGGCAACCTTGCAACTTGAAATGACCACAAAAGTGGTGGACAAGACAGATCAGAACATTTCAACGCTACTTCGTAATCAAGGCTAGGTACAGTTATGACAAAAAATCCTCTTTCCTGTTCAAAGCGCACTTTATACATTTCGTTGATTCTTCTTATGCTACTGGTAAATGGCTGTAAGGTTGAACTCTATTCCAATCTTACTGAACAAGAAGCCAATGAAATGCTTGCATTGCTGTTGCAACACGAAATTCCCTGTGAAAAGATTCCTGGGCAAGAACAATCATGGATTCTTAAGGTTGAAAGTTCTCTCATTCCAACTGCCCTTTCTCTTTTGCAGGAATATGGATATCCAAAACCAAAGTTTGAAAATATGGGCGAAATATTCAAAAAACAGGGGTTAGTATCATCCCCGTTGGAAGAACGTGTCAGATTTATTTACGCTCTTTCTCAAGAGCTGGCTCAGACAATATCTCAAATTGATGGTGTGCTGACAGCTAGAGTTCATATAGTACTGCCAGAAAACAATCCCTTTGGAGAAAAGGCAATACCATCGGCTGCATCTGTATTCATAAAATGTAGAGACGGCTCTTCCCTGAAGTCCTTAATACCCAACATAAAAGCACTGGTGGCAAACAGCATAGAAGGACTGAGTTACGATAGAATATCGGTGTTTCTTTTCGAAACGGAGAAGAAACAGCCATTTTCCTTAAGTAAAATAGCGGTGAATGTCTTTGGAATTAAATTGTTCCCTGATTCGGTTGTCAGATTCTGGACGTTTGTGGGAGTTCTTTCGTTTTTATGCTTTGCAGGAGTTGGTGTTAGTGGTTTTCTGTTCTGGAAGCTGAAATCATCCAGAAGTGATCATAGTTCAGAAAAAACAGAGGAATCTGAACAGAAAAAAGAAGAGTAAAAAACTCTATATAATTCCGGAGGGAAAGGTGAAAATTTTAATGATTCTTTGTCAGGACATCCCTGATTTAGAGCAATTTTCTTTGGAAACACTGGCTAAGCAAAACCTTTGTTTTTTTCGGAGGGTCGGTGGCTTGTTTGAGAAAAGCTTGCGAGTCTTCATGAGTTGAAGAAAAATATCATAAGAAAGGAACACAAAAAGATCTTTATGACTTAATTAAACACAACGATATGATTGTAGCTTTTTTAAAAAGAACGGCGAAAGCTGATGAGTGGATTTCTGAGTTCTCCTTTTCTCCTGAAACTGTACAGGGAAAAGAGTGAACTCCTGAGAGTTATTTATGAATTCAACACGTGCTTTCTTTATTATGCGCATTCCAGTTGGCTTTCTAAGCTGTTTCCAGATGTACCCTCGGAAATGTGGGATTCGTTAAAAGTGCATCGAGGTTGCGCTCGTTATTTTTCAAAACAACTCGCTTCAAAAATTAGCACTAACGATGAAGACGCAAATTTTTACGACTTTGAAAAACTGGAACATCGATTTGCACTGCTACCCGCGCAGGAGGTTATGGACTTATTGCTCTTTTCCGGACTTGCCCGCGCTTTTAAGAACATAAACAGTATGGTGGATAGGGATAGCATTTTACGAATTAGAGGAGCTATTGGTGAGCGAGGATATAATTTCTCCTTGAGAAAAGCGCCTTTTATTCTGGGTAGCTCTGTTCCGTTAGTGGAACTAAAAATGAACGACAACATGAATCTGGAGCAGGAAATTACAAAAGCTGGAGTAGCCTGTTTGAAAACTTTATTTGCGGATATGTCTCCAGCGGTCTTAAAAAAATTTTTTCTAAAATTGCCTGTTTACTTTGAAAAGGAATGGGAAGCAGTTCATGCTTTAGATGCTCCTACTGATTCTCTCAAACACTTTCTCAGGCGTGTATTATTACATGAGGTTGGTTGCAGATGGGCAAATTTATTATTTTAAAAAACACTTTTATAGACATTCACCCTGACACAAAAATTATAAAAGCAGAAGAATACTCAAAGGTAGCAGAAGCAGAGAAACTCATTGAAGAGGCACGCAAAGAGGCTGAAAACATTCTGGAAGCAGCAAAAGCAGCATATGAAGAGGAAAAACGCAAGGGCTATGAAGATGGGCTAAGAGAAGGTCAAAGAAAGATAGCTGAAAAGATGCTGGAAACTGTTCATAAAACCGTTGATTATCTGGCTTCTGCTGAAGAAACCATGTGTTCGTTGGTCATAGGAGCTATAAAGAAAATAATAGGAGAGATGGACGATAAAGAAGTTGTCACCAGAGTTGTAAAAAACGCTCTTACCATGGTTAGAAATCAAAAACAGGTCGTTTTAAAGGTAGCACCTGAGGATCTTGAAACGGTGCGATCCAGACTTAATGAAATAATGGGAAATTTTCCCAGTATAGGTTTTGTGGAAGTAGTTGCAGATAGCCGGCTTAGGAAAAATAGCTGCGTTCTGGAAAGTGAGATGGGAATTATTGACGCTAGTGTTGATGTGCAATTAAAAGCAATTGAGAATGCCTTACAAAGAACGATCAAGAGGTCACCATGAATACATTAGACGTTACCACAATATTTCAACAGGCGCTTTCAGAAGTCCAGACCGTACAGGCAAGAGGTAGAGTTATTCAGGTAGTGGGGACAATTATAAAAGCCGTGGCCCCAGGGGTAAAAATAGGGGAGGTATGCATACTGAGAGACTCATCAGATGGATGGGAAGTACAGGCAGAAGTAGTTGGATTCTCAAAGCAAATGGCTCTTCTTACCCCTCTTGGGGATATACAGGGCTTGTCTCCTCATACTGAGGTCATCCCCACGGGTAAATCTCTCATGGTCCCAGTAGGCCCTTCTCTTTTTGGTCGTGTTCTCGATGGCTGTGGTCGTCCCATTGATGAAGATGAGAATGGACCGCTCGAGCCTGAAACTTATTATCCAGTATACGCAGATCCACCAAATCCACTCAAGCGCAAAATGATTTCCAAACCATTACCTCTCGGAATTAAGGTTCTTGACGGGCTTCTTACCTGCGGCATAGGACAACGTATGGGAATATTTGCTGCAGCCGGTGGAGGAAAAAGTACCCTCCTTGCAATGCTCGCCAAGGGAGCAGAAGTTGATGTAACTGTTTTAGCCCTGATAGGAGAACGAGGTCGAGAAGTCAGGGAATTTATAGAGAAGGATCTGGGTGAAGAAGGCTTGAAAAGATCCGTTGTTGTTGTGTCCACTTCTGATAGGCCTGCAATGGAACGTTTGAAGGCAGCCTATGTGGCCACAGCCATAGCTGAATATTTCAGAGATCAAGGAAAACGGGTTCTTCTGCTGATGGATTCAGTAACGCGATTTGCCCGAGCACAGAGGGAAATAGGTCTTGCTGCTGGAGAACCTCCCACAAGGAGAGGTTATCCTCCTTCTGTTTTTTCCACTCTTCCGAAGCTAATGGAACGGGCAGGTCTTTCAGATAAAGGCTCCATAACTGCACTATATACAGTTTTGGTCGAAGGCGATGATATGAATGAACCGGTAGCTGACGAAACCAGGTCAATTCTAGACGGACATATAGTTATAAGCCGAAAATTAGCAGCAGCCAACCATTATCCTGCTATAGATGTTCTAGCAAGTGCCAGTCGAGTTATGAATGCTATTGTTACTCCTGAACATAAAAAGGCAGCAGGGCGTTTCAGGGAACTGTTGGCAAAATATAGAGAAGTGGAGCTGCTGGTTAGAATAGGCGAATATCAAAAGGGTTCCGATCCGCTTACTGACGAAGCTCTTGAAAAAATAGATCGTATGAATGCCTTTCTAAGGCAGGGTGTAGATGAAAAATTTTCCTTTGAAGATACAATAAATCAACTAATTGAGCTTGTATCATGAGATGAAGTATGTACTGGAAGATCTGCTCAAGATACGAAAAATTCGAGAAGAGCGGGCACAGACAGAACTTTTAAAGAAAAAGCAGGCACTGGAAGCAGCAATTCGCTTTGTTGAGCAAAAACAGCAGGAGCTGGAGGAATTTAAAAAGTGGCGGTTGAAAGAGGAGGATCGGATATACGAAGAGGCAAAGGGTAAGCTTATGTCGCTGGATGATCTAGACAATCTACGCCTTCAGATAACACTTCTCCGAGAAGAAGAAATGCTGAAAGCAAAACAGGTAGAAGACGCAAAAAAAGCTATGCGAGAAGCGGAGCAGGCATATCAAAAAGCAAAAGAAGATTACAAGCAAATTACAAAAGATATCGATAAAGTTGAAGAACATAAATCCATCTGGATGGAAGAAGCCTTGCGAGAAGCAGAAAGAATAGCCGATATAGAAATGGAGGATTTCAAATCCATGGCCGCCTCTGAATGGGAAGAAGAAAAGGAAGAATATGAATGGGAGCTAGAGGAAAATGAAAATTTATAAAAAACCTACGGATACATATCCAGAATCACCAAAACTCACCACAGATGAGAAAAACACCAACAAAGACGAAGTAAGTGAAGAGGACGTAAAAACCTTACATTCCTTGTTGTTTAAGCAAACTGACCACTCTCCCAAGAAAAAAGCAGTAAATGAGCAAGGAAGAAATTTCGTATTCATAAAAACTGATAAATTAAAAGGTCAGAAAGACGGTAAACTTTCCGTGTCATCTCAAGAAATAGCGCTTTATAATCAAAAAGGAACTTCTCGGGAAGATTCTAATATACAAGAAGTTTCCGAAGAGACTCAGAAAATTGAACCAAACGAACCTAGACAAAAAGAAAGCGAGATAGAAATTGATACAGAACTTCAAAAAATGTCTCAATTCAACATCTTATTACCTCAGCAATCGGCATCACCAAATATGGACTCCGTTGATAGAATAAAAATCAGCAAAGCGACTATTCCAGACGAGGTGTATGAGATAGCAAATCAGATACTTGTAAGTAATCCGGAATTTTCAAACAAAGATGAGGTAAGAATCGTATTGAAAGAATCCTTTTTGCCTGAAACTGAAATCAGGATTCGGAAGGAATCAGATGGTATTTCTGTAGAGTTCATAACCAAATCCGAAGATTCGTTCAGATTTCTGTCTCCTCATACTGATTCTCTTAGAACAGTTCTTGAGGACCGCCTTGGTGCTCAGGTAAATGTACAATTGCAGTTTTCAGGTAGCGGAGAACAGCAAGACGGACGATCAAGACAACGTCGGTTTGTATGGGAAGAAAAGGAAAATATAGACTAAACAGCAATTTGCTCTGACCAATGAATAGCGAAAAGCTAAAATTGCAGTCCATTTCATCAGAAGAAGTAAAGATCTTGAACAAGGTGTATCGTTTAAATGGTGATCTTCACTTCGAACTGGCCGATAGGGATTGCCAGCTATTCTTTCCTATAAATAAATATCAAAGAACGTTTAATTACTGGATAGAAGTATCAATCGATAATCATAGTTTCTATGTTAATTTCGATCTGAGTCATTCCGAAATAAAAAATAGCATCTATAGAATCTTCGGTAACGATTTCCCATTAGAGGAAATTCCCAAAGCCATATACAATGCTGTAGTTGAAAGCTTTGTTGAAGATTTACTAAAAATGCTAGAAGAATGCGCGGAGCTATCTGTTGAGCTCAAGGAACTTTCTGAAACGGAAATATCACATGGTGAATATGACGTAGCTATTCCCTTCCATATTGCTGGAAATAATAATGAGGAAATAGTAAGGGGAATAGGATATTTAAATACAGATACTTTTGAATTTCTAAGCGAACTTCTATATCGTGGTAATATAAACAAAACACAAATGAGTTACTTAAATTCGGTTCCAATCTATTTATCTATTGTCATAGGGACGACAACTATAAGCGCTGAGCAGGTTACCAATCTGAAAGCTAATGATATAATTCTTATGGATACATACTATCCTCTAGAAGAAAAAAGAGTTCTTGTGGTTTTATCGAACAATATGATATGGGCTGACATCGATAACACCGCTATTACGATAATTG
Source organism: Deltaproteobacteria bacterium (assembly GCA_019309115.1). GTDB lineage: Bacteria > Desulfobacterota > Syntrophobacteria > Syntrophobacterales > Thermodesulforhabdaceae > JAFDGW01. Next base: position 62,778 of record JAFDGW010000004.1, on the reverse strand, counting down.
GTAAAAAGGAGACGGAAATGACGGAAGAAGAACGAGAAGTAATGGAAAACTCAGATGACGTGGATACTATAGAAGATACAGAGGAAGACACTATAATTGACGCTGAGGATATTGAATTAACACTTCTTTTTGAAGTTGGTCATAAAAAGATTTTATTGTCGCAATTACAGGACATTAAACCAGGTTACACCTTTGAATTGGATACTCCCGTTGATAAAAATGTAACTATTCGTGTGAATGGAAGGAAAGTAGGGTATGGAGAGCTTGTACAAATAAATGATCGAATTGGGGTTCGAATACTGGAGTTGGTGAACTCATGACGCAGGTTAATCTGCCTGACCCCTTTTTTCTTATAGCTTTACTGGCTGGCTTATCTCTTGCTCCCTTTGTGGTGGTAATGGTTACATCTTACGTAAAGCTGGTGGTAGTGTTTTCTCTTATAAGAAATGCTCTAGGAATTCAGCAAATTCCACCAAATATGGTCATAAACGGGCTTGCTGTTATCTTAAGTATCTACATTATGGCCCCCGTAGGGTACGATATGCTGGATAGAATTCATCATATTGATACAAAAGAAAAAAATGTGGAAACACTAAAGAAAATCTCTCAGGAAGCTAAAGAGCCTCTCAAAAAATTCCTAATCAAACACTGCAGTAAAAGGGAAAGAAGTTTTTTCCTGAGATCCGCACAAAAGTTATGGCCCAAAGAACGAGCAAGAAACCTCAGGAAAGACGATTTATTGGTACTTGTTCCGTCCTTTGCCGTGAGTGAGCTTACATCGGCCTTTCAGATAGGTTTTCTTCTATATCTTCCCTTTATTGTAATCGATCTTGTAATTTCAAACATACTTATGGCAATGGGAATGATGATGGTATCACCCATGACTATATCTTTACCTTTCAAGCTGTTGCTTTTTGTATTACTGGACGGCTGGACAAAGTTAACTCATGGACTCGTTTTAACCTATTATTGAAATGGGTAATTAGAAAAGTGACAGAACCGTCGATACTTGAATTTACAAGAAGCGCCTTAATATTGGTCTTACTGTTATCTCTGCCGGCAATCATTGCGGCATCCTTCATTGGTTTGCTAGTTAGTTTAATCCAGGCTTTAACGCAGATTCAGGAACAAACCCTGTCATTTGCTATAAAACTCATTGCCGTTATTGCTGTAGTCCTTTTATCTGCAAGATGGTTAGGCGCGGAAATTCTTACATTCTCTAACCGTCTTTTTGATTTATTACCAACGGTTGGAAAATGATTATCCAAGTAAGCAACCTAACGAAAAGCCTTGCCATTCTCGGCATATCTTCTGCTCGCTTAATAACATGTTTCAATATTGTACCATTTATAGGGGGTAAGATAATTCCTCATTACGTCAGGAATGCCATAGTGATGTCAATTGTTTTAACCACTGTATATCCTTTTGTGTCTATTACTGCCCCAGACAAGTTGACCATTCTTCAGGGGCTGATTTTGTTGGGTAAAGAAATATTTGTTGGGCTCATAATGGGGTTTGTTGTGGGAATTTTATTCTGGTCTATAGAAATAACCGGATTTCTTATAGACAACCAGCGAGGTGCAGGAATGGCAAGCGTATTTGATCCATTATATGGTCATAGTACATCTCCCATGGGAGTGCTTTTTCTTCAACTATTAACAGTGCTTTTCTTTGCAAGCGGAGGATTCCTTGTATTTCTTGAAGGTATATTCGCAAGTTATCAATTCTGGCCCGTATTTGAGTACGTTCCAAAGATAGAGGGTAAGTTATTTATATTCTTTCTCAATCAGGCAGATTTACTAATGAAAACAGGTTTTCTGCTTGCTGCTCCCTTTCTTATTACCATTTTTCTGGTAGATCTATCACTGGGGCTCATAAATAGATTTGTGCCACAATTAAATGTATTTTTCCTATCCATGCCAATAAAGAGCGGTATAAGTAGTTTTTTGTTAGTGGCCTATATAGCGGTAATAGCTTACTATTACAGGCCTCATTTTGCAGGAATAGATGAAATCATAAAGGAACTGAGTGGAGTAATAAAATGAGCGGGGAAAAAACTGAAAAACCCACCCCAAAACGATTAAGGGAAGCTCGAAAAAAAGGACAGGTTGCAAAAAGTAAGGAAATTACCTCATCCGCTAATGTTATAGGAATTTTTTTATTCCTGTGGATATTCTGCAAGGTTTATCTTTATGGATGCAAAAATCTTATAGAATTGGGTGCAAAAGCCGCTTCTCAGCCCTTTGGTGAAGGCCTTAAATTTCTAACCCATGGGATTGTAACTCAATTTTTAAAACTGACTATGCCATTATTACTTCTAACCATCGTATTGGCTGTAGCCTCCAATTTTTTTCAGATTGGACTGCTATTTGCTTTTGAAACGATTAAGCCGGATCTTAAAAAATTAAACCCAATGTCAGCACTTAAACGCATTTTCTCAAAAAAAAATTTAATAGAGTTTATAAAATCGGTAGTAAAAATTCTATTTCTTGTTACCCTTGTTTACATAGTTTTCAAAAAATCTCTGCCTGCTCTCATCATTTTGCCTTATAGTGGTCTCGGTCCGATACTCATGATAGTTGCAACCATACTGAAGAAGCTAATAGTATATACATCAATTGCCTTTATTGTGGTAGCAGTAGCCGATTATTTCTTCCAAAAATCTCAACATATTAAAAGCCTAATGATGACAAAAGAAGAAGTTAAACAGGAGTACAAAGAGATGGAAGGAGATCCACAAATAAAAAGCAAAAGACGTCAGCTTCATCAGGAACTATTAACAACCAACATGCTGGAGAATGTAAGAAAGTCCACAGTTGTTGTCACAAATCCCACGCGCCTGGCAATAGCTCTGTATTATGACAAAGAAAAAACCAAGCTCCCTATGATTGTGGCCAAGGGAGAAAACTTACTGGCAAAAAGGATAGTGGAAATTGCTAAAGAGGAAGGTATACCTATTATGACAAACGTTCCCCTGGCGCAAGACTTATACGAAAAAGGGAAACTGGATGATTACATACCGTCTGAATTAATTGAACCGGTTGCGGAAGTACTAAAATGGGTATACAAACTCAAAGAACAACAACCATAATGCAATACAAAATGGAGTGGGAAACTTGTTCGGATCAATAAAGGCCAAAGTGCTCGTATCCATAGGAATAGTTGTAATTTCCAGTGCTGTTTTTTTAATGATATTTACATCGTCTGGATTAAAAAGGGATTTGTTGAAAAGCACGGAGAAATCTATAAGAAATATCTTATATCTTGTACGTCTCAATGTTAAGAATCAATATAACACCTTACTCCTAGATAAAATCACTACTCTGAGAAAACGAAAAAGTGGTCTGAAAAATGATGCTATTATTATCCAGAAAGGTATATTAAATCTATATAACAAAGGTTTACAAGAGAAAGAGCTTAAGCAGGTAATAATTGAATGGCTTCAAGAACTGGATAAAGAGAAGAGAGGTAAATATTTTTTTATCTTCACTGAAGAAGGACGACTATTATACCATCCAAAGCAAGAGTGGATTGGTCGCGATTTAGCTGATGTTAAGGACACTAAAGGAATACTTCTTCTACAATCAATAAGAGAGAAAATATCTGACAGAGGAGAAGCTTATGAAACATTTTCATGGCCATGGAATAATTCTTCAACGAAGATTTTAGGATATTTTACCCCTATCGCTATTGAAAAATGGATTCTGGCTTGTGCAATTCCCATCCAAGATATAGAACTTGAAACTCAAAGACGTCTCCGTGTCGTCATAAGCCAACTGGAAAAGTCTATGAAAGATATTAAAATAGTAAACAATGGTTTTTTCCTGGTGTTAAACAGTGTCGGAAAAATTATAATCCCGCCAACGCTCAATGACAAAGAGTCAGCGGACCTTATAGCTTCCTATCTTCAGAAAAGTAAGCTAGTAAGCAAAATCAGAGAAGCAAAGATGGAGAATAAGGACAATGAAATATTTTCGCTGCATTTTTCCATGCCCATAAATAACCAATTAGAAATTATGGAAGTTTTTATTTCCTACTTTAAAGCCCTAGACTGGTACATTGCAGCCTGTGCTCCTCAGAGTGAAATATACATGACGGTTCATAAGGTGGTATCACGACAAGTGCTTGTAATATTAATTACCTTCATACTGGTTTTACTTATCGCTTATGTTCTGACTCATAACATCGTTAAGCCCATAAACCAGCTCACTAAATATGCCAGAGATCTTCTTAAAAAAGACTTCAGCCAGCATCCACCTGAATCATCAGAAATAGCTATGTTTTCTGAACGTTACAAAGATGAAGTAGGGCGACTTGCCGAAGCCTTTGTCTTTCTGGAAAATTCTCTATACGAATATATACAAAATCTCAAGGAAACCACGGCTGTAAAAGAACGTATAGAAAGCGAATTAAAAATTGCCCACGACATTCAAATGAGTATTTTACCAAAAACTTTTCCACCCATCCCGGAACGTTCGGAAATTGATCTCTATGCTACACTAAAGCCTGCACGTGAAGTAGGCGGAGATTTCTACGATTTCTTTTACATAGACAAAGATAATCTATTTTTCGTCATAGGAGATGTTTCAGGAAAGGGGGTGCCTGCTTCGTTATTTATGGCAATTACCAGAACTCTTATAAAGGCATCTACAGAATCTCTTTCCACTCCGGATAAAATACTACAGCGAGTAAATAAAACCTTGACGGAAGACAACGAAGCATGTGTTTTTGTAACTCTCTTCTGTGGCATGTTAAATATCGTTACAGGCGAGCTTTACTATTCCAATGCTGGTCACAATCCGCCTTTTACAATTTCCCCTTCTGAAAACAAAATCTCACAGCTTGAAGTATTTCCCAATATGGCAGCTGGGGTATTTCCCTACGTTGCGTATAAACTCCAGCAATGCACTCTGAAACCTGGAGATGCTCTCTTTCTATACACGGACGGCGTAACTGAAGCAACGAATCTAGAAGAAGAACTCTTTGGAACCAAAAGATTACAGGAGGTATTAACAAAAGGAGCCAATTTTTCACCTCGAGATGTGTGCAACCTGGTATTAAAAGAAATAAACACCTTTTCTCAGGGAACACCTCAGGCAGATGACATAACCATAATGGTGCTAAAGTTTGTGGGAGGAACATGCCCAGAATAAAGTTTTATAAATACACACATCTTGGAAACAATTTTGTTTTACTGGACGAACTGGAAAGCGAACTGTTGGACGAAACCCAAAAAAGGCTCTTTGCATCGATAGCTACAGACCTATACCATGGAATAGGGGCAGATAATTTTCTGTGTATAGAATCTTTTTCGAGCGAGAAAGCACAAAGTATTGGTATTAAATCTGACAACCTTGACTCAGAACCCGATATTATATTCCGAATGTTTGAACCAGATGGAAAAGAAGCATATTGTTGTGGAAACGGGCTGCTATGTATTGCTCTTCATCTTGATGTATATCATGGTTTGAAAACTGCTAAAATTCTAACAGAAGTCCCGTCAGACTCACCTGTAGTACGTATCGTTAAAGCCGGTAATGAAAGGGGATTCTACGAAGTAAAAATGGGGATTCCCCAGAAAATATCCAGCCAGTTTTTTACCATTAACTGCAACGCCATTGAAGGATCTGTTTTAAAAACTACAGAAAGAATATCCCTGCGCCTGGAAACAGATAGGAGCCCATTTCTAAAATCTGTATCTGATGTATACATAGAAGGTTTTCTAGTGTATACGGGAGAACCTCACCTGGTAATCATAAAACCTGAATGTAAAATTCATGAATCGGCAACAACTCTTTACAATTTTATTGATTTTTTATTAAGCTCTAAAGAGAATAGTGTTAAGAATCTGCGCTGTGAACGTAAGGAGGAGAGTAGCCGGTTATTTCAGCAAATTGGATACTTACTAAACGACGAAAGGACAAGTTTCTTTCCCAAAGGAATAAACATAAATGTGGCAAGAGTGGAAAACGTAGATGAGGCTATTATATCGTGCAGGTTTTACGAACGGGGCATTAATAAAGAAACTCTGGCTTGTGGAACCGGGGCAGTAGCAATTGCCGAAACCGCAGTAAAGCTTGGAATGGTAAACAAAAAAGAGATTACATTACTCCCTGTCCGAGAAAGATGGGTACACAAAAGCGCCACAATGAAAACCGAACTTGACGATAAAGGAAACTGGTGGTTGAAAGGAAAACCGAAGCTAGTTTATGAAGGATTTATTGATTTTTAACAAAATCTGGTACGAGGAACAGCTATGAAGAAAATTATAGCTTCTTTGATACTGAATGTTTTTGTGATCATGTTGGCTATTGCTTCATCAGGGGGTGTAGAAGTTAAATTCAAAGGCTGGGAGAGAAACAGTCAGTATAATGGCTACTACAATCCGAAAAAATACACAAAAATAAAAGGCTTCTTCGAGGGATTTGAGACAGTTGTTCCCCTACCCGGAATGGATCCGGGGTTGGCCATGCTGGTACGCTTAAAAAAAAGCGGAAGGACTGTATTGGTTCATTTAGGACCGGAGTCCTTCACAAAAATACTAAAATTGGCCTTTAAAAGGGGAGATGTGGTTAAAGTCAAAGGAGTATGGGCAGAGATTAATGGACAAGAAGTATTTATGGCGGCTAAAGTCAGAAATGGTGAATACTTTGAATTTAAGCTCAGACGCACGAAAGATGGAGTACCTTACTGGACTCTTAGCAAAGAAGAAATGATAAAAGAAAAGCTTGAGGAATAAACAATTTCCAATTCGTAAGGAGGAAAATCCCTTGAAGCTCGAACGCTTTATAATGCAGATTGGAATAGTTATTACGATTTTTCTAATCCTGTTACATTCGGATCCAGCAATTTGCAACAATAAATTCTCAACTGCTCCTACAACGAAACCTGACGGGAAACCCTTTAAGTTAGGGTATTTAGAAGGAGGTCCTTATAAGCCCTATAAACAACACCTGGTTGCCATTGTAACCCAATTACAGGATATGGGATGGATCGATAAAAACTTGAAGATACCCCGCACATCAGACGATGATACTCAAACGCTCTGGATGTGGCTCGCAGAAAATGTCAAAGGCCCATACTTAGTATTTGATCCTACTGCATATTGGACAGATAAATGGAACACAAAACTTCGGAAAGATAATAAAAGAAAGGTTCTGGAACGACTGAAAAAAGGAGATATAGATTTGATAGTAGCTATGGGAACGTGGGCAGGACAGGATCTGGCAAATAATGAACACCATGTTCCTGTGGTGGTATGTTCCACTAGCGATGCTGTAGCTGCAGGTATAGTAAAAGGCGTCGATGATTCAGGCTACGACCATGTAATAGCTCATCTTGACCCGACTAGATATGAAAGGCAGGTAAGACTATTTCATGAAATTATAGGTTTCCACAAACTAGGGGTGGCTTATGAAAATTCCGTCGCGGGAAGATCCTATGCCGCGCTGGATGATATAAGAAAGGTGGCCAAAGAAAAAAAATTTGAAATCGTTTCATGCTACACTCTATCTGATATACCAGACACAAGTGAAGCAGAGAAAAGTGTTGTAGATTGCGCAGAAAAACTAGCACCCCAAATAGATGCTTTCTATGTAACTGTTCAGCAGGGAGTCACACTTAAAAACCTTTCTAATATATTGAAACCCTTGTACGAACACAAGGTTCCGACATTTTCTATGAGGGGATCAGAGGAAGTCAGATATGGTGTTCTTCTTAGTATAGCTTCCGCTGGCTACAAATATGTTGGACGATTTCTGGCTGAGACCATAGCAAAGATACTAAATGGCGCTAAACCGCGAGATCTTCCCCAAGTTTTTGAAGCTCCTCCTAAAATAGCTATCAACCTGGAAGCAGCTCAAATAATAGGCTGGGATCCTCCTGTGGATGTCTTGGCGGCAGCGGATGAAATCTATCAGAAAATAGAGAAAGTTGATAAATAATCAATGCACATTTATTATAAAAATTCTGAAAATTCCAGTTTAATAAAGCAGCATGACTAACCTCACTATAAGAATTCTTAAAAAGCCTGAGCTCAATCTCGTGAAAAACCTGCAACAGATAGTTACAGCCAACCTGGAAAATCAAGAACTGTTGGCCCCCTCTCCAGATGATTTAATTACTTCGTCTATAAACTATCCAAATAGCATTGCTGGAATATTCTGCGAAGGAAGGTTGATCGCATATAGCTTATTCTACATTCCAGGAAAATCCCCGGACAATCTTGGGCATGATATAGGAATACCCGAAAATGAACTAGATCGAGTTGTTCACTTTGAAGAATCCTGTGTACATCCCGACTACCGTGGTAAAAAACTGCTATCTGTCCTCATGTCATTTTTGACGCAAATAGCAATAAAACAGCACAACATCAAACATATATGCGCAACTGTATCTCCTTATAACTATCCAAGCCTAAAAGCAGTATTTCAATCGTCTGGCATGCTGGCCAGGAAGTTGGTTACAAAATATGGTGGCAGGAAAAGATACATTTTTCATCGAAATCTCGAACTATTCCCTGTTCCGGAAAACAAAAAAGTAAAAGTATTGAGCAAGGATTTAGATTTACAACAAAAATTATTTAACCAAGGATATGTAGCTTATAATGTTGTGAAAGGAGACAAAAATTCCACTGAGAAGATATTCCACATCCTTTTTGATAAATTCCAATGGGTTACTTCACAGGTTTAATTATCCAGCTAAGAGCGAAAAGTAAGATAAAAAACAAATAGCCCCATCCAATGATTACAATACCCAGATCTGTGTTACCTCCTGTAACGGCGCTTAACGCTCCAACCATAATAGGTCCAATCACCTGACCAGAACGTTGTAATGTTCTAAGAAGAGCCATGGACCTGTTGATTCCAATCTTTCTAACAACTGGTAGGCTGGTAGCGTAAGCCGCTTCTGCTGAGTAGCCAATTGACGTTGCTAGTCCGAATAAAAACACCGCAATTACTGCAACCAGAAGCCCTTGCCACCAGTAAAACAGAGCAAGAGCTCCACCACCAATAAGGCCACTCAACATTAAAAACGGTCCTTTATCCTTCAATTTATCCACATACCTTCCCAGTAGGGGACCAAAGTATATAAGACACACACCATACAGCATAAGAGTACGTCCAATAGTTGATTGCGATACTTTCAGGGCATTGAGATAAAGAGGAATAGCATAATAAAGAAACCCTACGGTACAAATAGCCGTGGGGAAGCTAAAAAATAATCCTAGACCAAGCATTGAAGGATCTTTAAAAAAGGCCCACAAACTGCCAACTTCTTCCTTATTGTTTTCACCAGTTTTTTGCGACACTTTTGTAAAATAAGTGTCATGGTAAAATACAGCCAACGTAATTATGGCCATAGTAATACAGAGGGTTGACGCATAAAAAACCGGCGCAAACCCAATACGTTCAGCCAGTATGCCTCCAACTGCAGCCCCACATAAACTGCCTGCTATGACACCGGCTGTAACCTGAGCTATACCTTGACCCTGTTTATCCTGAGGAAGATGAGTAAAAACGTACCCTTGAAAGGACATCCAAGAAAGACCATAACCTATTCCCACTACCGCTCGAGCTAAAATAAACTCCAGAGGTGTCATTGAACGACCGGACAAGATGTTACCCAACGCAACTATTGCAAATCCCAGCAAACATGGAGATCTCCAACCAATACGATCTATCAATATACCCGATATCAACACAGCAATACCAGCCATCGACATTTCAGCAGAAATAGGCAGCCCAAGCACAAGCTCTTTGGGAAGGTCCCACAGCGGTTGATACAATTTTTTCATCTGTAAAGGAATAAAAGATAAAGGTAGATCTGTTGCAAACATAAAGATAAAAGCTAGAGGTCTAAGCCAGGATGGTAATTTCGCGGGCAAATCAGCAATGCCAATGAACTTCTTAAAGAGTACAACTTTATAAAGCACTAACAATTCAAACACAAAAAGGAAAGATATCCCTATTACTGTAATTATATCTAGTATCAAAGCCCAGAGAACTTTGTGCAATCTATCCCTGGAAAGGTGGATTATAAGTAACCCTCTTAATTGATTTTGACCCGTTAAAGGTAATCTGATTTCAAACTCACTTGAGACGGGAGCTTTCTCAAATCCATTGAAATGCTTAGTATTACCAGCAACGTATAACAAATTCAGACTAGCATCTATAACAGCGATGTGATCCACTTCAGGGGCGGCTTCCAGAAGATACCCGATCCATTTATCCATGTTCCTCATTTTTCTCAGGCTTATCCCTTTATCTAAAAGGTTTTCTACATCCGCCTGAACATCATGTCCTAAACGAAGCGCTTTGTCGCGACTTATTTCCATATACAATTTCTTAAATTGCCACATGGAAAATCCGGCATAAGCACACTGCACAATCATAAAAAGAAGAAGGGTATGTATGAGATGTTTTTTTAGAGTTTGACCTGAGGATAAATCTATTTCGAAAGACTTTTCCGTTAAGGAATATATCACCGAAAATAATAGTACTCCTGCACCAAATATCACTCCCAGTAAAATAAGGTGTATCTTTACAAAGTATTTGAGCTTCTTATTTACTATGGAGACAGGAAAAGAGACACCAGCTATTCCAACAATCTTTTTGCCTTTATAATGCAGTGGAACAAATATCCAGAAATATTCTTGATACTTCTTTCTCACAAAGGCTTCATCAGAACCGCTTTTGCGCGCCAAAGAAAAATTCAGAGGGGGGACCCCTACCCCAGGATTAATAACTTGAGCTATGATTTTTCCTTCTGAGTTTACAACAATAGTGCCAGATAGATCGTGAGCTTTTACCTTCACAGCTTTGAGTAATCTTTCCAGACCATAGAAATGTTCCAGGCTTTTTCCTAGGCGTAGCCCATTTTCGATACTGCGCTGTATTGTTCTAGCAGGTATAAGATAAATTCCTGTGAGTGAATCTACGTACACCTTTTCAAAAGACGACACAGATAAAACGCCACAGAATATCTGTGCACACAAAAGCAATAACAGATTGAAGAACAAAAACATAAACGAACGCTGAGGAGTTTTATTGTTGTTGCTAAGACTTTTCATGATAAATACAGGCTAGTTTTATTTTGTACTTAAGTTAAGTTTACCCCGGAACTCAAGTTCCAAACTTCCTGTAAAAAGGATTCTCAAGATCATCAATACTCTTTTTTCAAGCAATTCATACGATTAAACTCTGTTTTTGATAGAATTTACTCTCCGCTATCTTCTAGCGGCTCTTATAAGAGCTGAAAAGACCAGTTTCAAAGCTGATTTTTCTGTTAGAAAAGTTGGTGGGTTCCACCCCTTCTTCAACAAGAAAGGTGAAAAAGGAGCTCATTTCTTTCTCCAACCTTCGGACAAACTTCCCCGCTTCGCTCTTGCTTTCACGATAAAGAGCGATGAGACGGCACAACCTGGCATAAAAAGCACTCCATTGACCCGCATTTGGCGGAACCCTTGCCGTATGTACTAGGATGCGCAGTTCCTTCAATGCCCATTCGCCACCGGAGCTCTTTGCCAACCCCTTCGCCCTCCTTATGAGATGACTCAAACACGTTTGCCTGGAATTAACCCGCTTTTTATAAACACCGTAACCATCACTAACGAGAATCCCTTCCCACTGCACAATCAGGTAAGCGATCACAGGGTAATCATAGTAAAATTGTAGGTTCTTGTACACACTGAGCTAGCTTTGTGATATGTGAAAGTAATCTGAGGGGAGAAGATTGTTGAAGCGGAAGAAAACACCCACCGTTGATATTTCATCAGGCGCGGAAGCTTTGGAATTGCCTTTTTCGGAGGGAGACTGGGGGGCAGGTTCAGCATTTTATCATTGAGCCTGAAAAGACGAGCATTGAAGATAAAAAGACGATAGCCGAGCTTTCGAAAACTGGCTGAACAAACCATTCGGTTTAGAGTTTTGTGGTGGAAGAGAAGTCAGGGTACCAGAAGTGATACAAGCGAATTTCATCCCTACGCTATACCTGTGAGCTCCAATGCAAGTCCACCTCCAATGTCCTTGTGGATGCGTTCTCTGCTTATTTCAATGGACAAAAATCTGACCTTGAATGGCTAACCGAAGTTGGCAATGCATAACACCCCGTGATCGCTTACGGTCATCGGGGAAAAGCCAAAAGTCATTCAAACAATAGCTTGACAAGAGGAAAAAGGCATGACAAACCCCTGCGGTGAACCACCTTTCCGCTGCGTTATGCTTGCGGGCCATCGGCCACTGAGCTTGGTCGTTCGATTGAAAAATTAGATGACCGTCTGTTAAATCGTGATAATCTTTGAAATAGAATGAAAAGAAAGTTGAGATTATGGCAGAATATAATATCCGGACCGGGCACTACATTATAAACCATGGTTCATAGGGCGCTATGTCCTGTTGTCCTTTTAATGCGCAGGAGATAAAGCAGTGAAGGGAAACAAAAAAAGCCTTTTATTATGGCTGCTGGCCATCTGGTTTATTTCTTCCTGTGGTGGCACTTCTTCCAGTCCTCTTGAGAAACTTAAAAAAATCTACGATCGTTATCCCGAATTTTCCATCATACTAGCTGATATGCGTGAAGAGGGCCTCTTCTTCAAGGACTATTTCCATCTTTATCACGTAGTCTATTTGCAGCCAGATCCGAAGGATCCGGGTAAGCCGATAGTTCACGAGAGGTTAACCCCCTGGTATCGTGTTGGTGAAAAAATTTACAACAAATACCGTTCCTGCCTCGGGATGACTGTTCTCGCGAAGAAAAAAGACGGTACCATATCTGATGTTCCTCAACCGCCGGCCTATCAATTCGTTGGCGATCCAAGGTTTGGCAGATGGGTTACCGATCAATCAGGCAACAAGATGTGGGAATGGTTTGGTCGGTATTTGGTTTTATCAGCTCTTATTGAAGCTACGGGTGATATCACCGAAGGGCTTTTAAAGCGTCGTCATCGCGTTCGTTACGACGACTGGTACAATTATACGGTTTATACTAGAAGAGGACGCCCTTATTATGGCCCAAGAGATTATCAAGGGCGCCCAACTTATGGAACTTCCGGCACGATAACCCAAAAGAAATATGGGGATTCATTCTTTGCGAGACAAAGGGCTCGTATGAGTGCCAAAAAATCCGCGTTTCATCAGAAGGTTGCTTCTCGATACGGCCGAAGCAGGGCATTTGGACGGTCAGGTGTGGGTTTCTTCGGTAAGTGAGGCTATTATTTTGGGTGGAGGTTAAAAAATGGGAGTAAATCTTACTGGTGTGGCCGTCAAAGATGTGGCTGGATGGATGGCCCTTGCAGCTGGACTACTACTGGGAACTATGGTGCTACTTGTGGTAGCTCGAGGCGTTTTCGTATTAGCCTTTCCCAGATGCAATGTTAGAGAAGAATTGGTGGAAAAGGATAACTTTGCCCTTGCTTTAGTGCTGGCAGGCTACGTTCTTGGAATAGCCTTTGCCATTGGTGGATCTCTTATTGGGCCTGCCTTTACAATAAGGCAAACCTTTTATGATCTTGCCCTGTATGGTGGTCTGGCTCTTGTTCTCATGTTGATTTCACACTTTATAAACGACAAGGTCATTTTACGTCATTTTGATAACATAAAAGAAATTATTGAAGATCAGAACTGTGGCACCGGTATAGTCGTTGCCGCAAACCACATGGCCATGGGATTGATTGTTTACGGAGCCGTAAGCGGCGAGGGAAATATCCTGACAACTGTGGTTTTTTGGCTGCTAGGGCTGGTGAGCCTGATCCTGGTAACCAGTTTTTATAACTGGATACTTCCCTTTGACCTACACAAGGAAATTGAGAAGGACAATGTGGCTGTTGGGGTTTCCTTTGCCGGAGTGCTTGTTGCAACCGGTAACATCGTAAGATACGCTATCCAGGGAGATTTCGTTTCTTGGGGTCATGATCTTCTCTTTTTTATTGGCGTTTTGATTTTTGGCGCCATCGTCCTACCTGTTGCCAGGTGTGTGGTGGATAAGTTTATACTACCCGGTCAAAGACTTACGGATGAGCTGGTTCATCAAGATAAAGCGAACATCGGAGCAGGTGCGGTTGAAGCCAGCGTTTATGTGGCACTTTCGTTTTTAATCGGGTGGAGCATTTCCTGATTGTGGTACATCCTGTTTCTGCCAGGCGTGTGATAAAGCTCTGCGTATTTTTTACCGGCCTTGCAGGCATAGTTACCGAATATACCCTTTCCACCGTTGCATCTTATCTCCTTGGAGATACCATTTTCCAATGGGCCCTGACTATTAGCTTTTTCCTATTTGCCATGGGTATGGGAAGCAGGTGGACTCGGTACATAGACAAAGATGAAACCACCTGGTTTGTGATTGTGGAAAGCGGTTTGTCTCTAGCCGTAGCTTCTGCCATACCGGTTGCTTACGGTATGGCTCCCTGGCCGAATCGCCTTCCCTGGTTTCTTTACGGCTGGACCCTTCTTATCGGAGCCCTAATCGGTATGGAAATTCCGTTGGTCGTTCGCATAAACAGCTTGTATGAACAGCTTGCGTTAAATCTCAGCAACATACTCGAAAAAGATTACTTGGGCGCTCTTTTGGGAGGGTTATTCTTTGCTTTTCTAGGGTTGCCTTACCTCGGTATGGCCCGTCTTCCATTTCTGCTGGGAATTTTGAATCTGGCTGTGGCATTTGCTTTTGCTATTACTTTCAGAAATGAAGTGAAAAAGACAGGGTTCTTTGCCATTATCCTTGGTCTTTTTGCACTGGTGGTGCTTTATCCTCTTGCCAGACCTATAGAAATCTGGAGCGAGCAAAAGCGATACATCGATAAAATAATTTACTTTGAGCAATCACGTTATCAGAAAATCGTTATGACACAGTGGTACGATTATTTCTGGCTTTATCTTGACGGGCATGTACAATTTTCCAGCCTGGACGAATATCGTTATCATGAATGTCTGGTCCACCCTGCCATGCTGGCGTCAACTTCCGTGGAAAATGTTCTTGTTCTTGGGGGCGGAGATGGGCTGGCCGTTCGCGAAATTCTTAAACACCGGGGAGTAAAACGGGTTGTTCTGGTAGATATTGATCCGGCCGTAACTCGACTCGCCAAAACGCATCCCCTTCTCGTTGATCTGAACCACGGTTCCCTTAAAAACCCTAAGGTAGGCGTGGTCAATGACGATGCTGCCCATTTCATCAGAACACCAAAGCCCGAGTATCCGCTTCTGTGGAATGTTATAATCGTTGACCTTCCTGATCCCAGGAAACCTTCTCTTGAAAGGCTTTACTCTTTGGAGTTCTACCAAGGCTGCAAAAACCGCCTGTCCCGTGATGGCATAATGGTTACCCAGGCAACCAGCCCTGTGTTCACTTCAAAGGCATTCTGGTGCATTGAAAAAACCATGAGAAAAGCCGGCTTCAACACCCTGCCTTATCATGCCTATGTTCCTACCTTTGGCGATTGGGGCTGGGTAATGGGGACTATGTTGCCGCTGGACATAGTGAAAAAACGCCTGAGCACTGCCGACCTTTCGCGCTTGAGTCTCCGTTACCTCAACAAAGAGTTACTTCAAAGCATTTTTCTGTTTAGTCCAGCGGACATGATCGACTCCAGCACCGTTGAGGTTCATTCTGATTTTGATCCGGTGCTTTATCGCTATTATCAGGAAGGCAAATGGTTTGATTAACGGAATAGTGACGGCGAGACATACATCACTGCCTCGCCAAGCAGCAACTTCTCTAACCTGTCAGATACCTCGGTTGTTCCCCTTCCTTTCCTACGACAAATAACCCTCCACCGCATTCACTGCAGCTAATATTGGTAACCAGAGGATACTCAAAATCCGGAACGTTTTCTATTGTCAGGTCGCTAATAGGTATGTAATGAGAAATCCCGCATTCAAGACACATGCATTCCATTCTCTCGGTCATAATTTCCTCCGTCAAGAGGCTAACTTATGCGGTATTTCTTCTTCAAACGATCCAGCTCTCGAGCTTCCTCCTTTCTCTTGATGGTCTCACGCTTATCGTAGGCTTTCTTACCTTTTGCAAGGGCCAGTTCTACCTTTGCTTTTCCGCGTCGAAAATAAACCTTAAGCGGCACCAAAGAAAATCCTTTTTCCTTAACCTTCGTGCCAAGACGAATTATTTCGTCTTTGTGTAGGAGTAGCTTTCTGGCGCGTTCCGGGTCATGGTTGTAATGAGAAGCGTGAGGGTAGGGGCTTATGTGCATGCCATACAAAAAGGCTTCACCATTTTTAACTTTAGCATAGCTGTCTTTAAGATTGGCTCTCCCTTCTCTAAGAGATTTTACTTCGGTGCCCATAAGAACCATGCCGGCTTCTATGGTGTCGATGATTTCAAAATCATGATGTGCCTTCCTGTTTTGACAGACTACTTTGATAGCGTTTTCACCTCTTTTCATATATAATTTCTCCCGGATCAGGAAATCCACTCTTGAAAAAGTTATACTCTTCGGGGAATTGACATGCTACCAACTCTTTCAATGCCCGGTTTATATCTGAAGCTGTTTTCATCAATAGCATGTTTTCCACGAATTTCCGACATTCAACCCTACTTGACCGTCGTATGAGATTTTTTACCCTGGGAATCGACTGAGCATTCATACTTAGCACATCTACATCCAGTCCCAGCAGTACCGGGACATAAAAAGGTTCGCCGGACATTTCACCGCAGAGACTTACCGGGATTCCGGCCTTATGGGCGGCATCCACTGTGAATTTTATCATGCGAAGGAGCGCCGGATGTAGGGATTCGAACATGTGGGCCACGTATTCGTTGTGGCGATCAACAGCAAGTGTGTATTGAATGAGGTCGTTGGTGCCGATGCTAAAGAAATCTACTTCGGAGGCAAGGAGATCTGCAACCGCTACAGCCGACGGCACTTCCACCATTATCCCCACAGGCATATCCTCATCGAAAGGTATACGTTTCCTCTGGAGTTCTTCCTTGGTTTCCCTGACCAACACCTTGAGTACCCTGAGCTCACCTATACCGCTCACCAGAGGAAACATAAGCCTCACGTTTTTTAATCCTGCTCCGGCTCTAAGAATTGCCCGTAATTGCATTTTAAAAATCTCTGGGTATTTAAGACATAATCTCACAGATCGCAATCCCAAAGCAGGGTTGGTTTCAGGAGGTAGTGGAAGCCAGGGACTGAGCTTTTCCGCTCCGATGTCCAATGTGCGAATTGTCACACTATGAGGTGCCATGAGTTCAGCCATCTGCCGGTAATCCTGGTAAAGTTCTTCTTCGGTGGGAAAATCTTCTCTGTTCATAAAGGCAAACTCAGTACGATATAGTCCTATCCCTTCCGCTCCATTGTCCTTTGCCAATACCACATCTTCCAGGAGTTCCACGTTTGCCTCAACACGAATACGGTGCCCGTCTTTTGTTATGGCCAAATGAGGTGCCTGCCTCGAGATTTCCCTGAGGTAGCTTTCCAGACTGAACTGAAGCTCTACATATTCCTGGATAGTGGACTCGTCGGGGCGTATGATCACATCCCCAGAGGTGCCATCGACGATCAACAAATCTCCAGGACATATTTCCTTGGTAGCCCTTTCAGTTGCAACAACGGCCGGGATGTCGAGGGAACTGGCGATGATAGCCGTGTGTGAAGTCCGTCCTCCCATGTCGAGAACGAAGGCCATAACTTTTTCAAGCTGGAGTTGAACGGCATCCGCGGGTG
This sequence comes from Deltaproteobacteria bacterium, assembly GCA_019309115.1. Lineage (GTDB taxonomy): Bacteria > Desulfobacterota > Syntrophobacteria > Syntrophobacterales > Thermodesulforhabdaceae > JAFDGW01. The sequence goes on along the minus strand of JAFDGW010000004.1, from coordinate 45,098 downwards.
ATAAGTCATGGGTAACAAGTATGGCTCGCTCGGTTATAGTGCTGAAAATGCTCTGATGTTGACCTGACAATCTTCTCATTACGCGATCTACCACGGAACCCACATCGGACATGCGATCAAGCAGGCACGTGTCGTCAACACTTTCGAAAATTTTTCGTACCTTTTCCATTGTGACGTTTAATGCCCACAGAACATTTAATCCTTTGTGCCTGATGAGCCTCAATGTTTCATCGTAAATCAGGTGGTCGCGAAGTATCATACAGTAAACGTCGAGCAACGAGGCATACTCCTGGAGGTCGCTTCTTATAGACTGTTTGAGCTTTAAAAATTCATTTTCCACCTCCCTTACAGCTTCTTCAAAGCGTCGGCATTCCTCTTCTCTGGCTTCCTCGTTCCAGAGAAGATAGTAAGGGATGGAAATACGTCCTCGTTTGACCACGAAAGCCTTGCCGATTGCTATACCCTGAGAAACTCCAATACCTTTTAATTTCGTCTGCTTCACCTTTTTCATCACGTCTCACCAAACTTTTTGCGGAAAAGGTCAGCAATAGCGTCTAGAGCATCTTTTGCGTCGGGCCCTATTGCAACAACCCGCACGTCCGTTCCTCGCGGACAAGCAAGGGAAAGCACATCGAGGACGCTTTTGCCGTTTACTCGATTGCCGTCTTTTTCAAGCCAAATTTCAGATCTGAACCGTTGAGCCACTTCAGTTATTCTGGCTGCTACCCTCGCATGAATGCCTTTTTCATTGGCGACGACAAAATGTCTTCCCAGTTCCATGTTATTTTATGCTCCTTTTCCACAATGCCACAATACCCGACGGACGTGAAACAAAGAGTTATTCTGTATTCGAAAAAAGGCATTGCACTTCCTCCACGATAGGACTGGGTTTTTAACTGTGGCGTGTATAGCATCATCGAACTTGCTTCTTTACCGGTCCCACTGCCAACACGTAGGCAGACATTCCGCCATGCAAACCAATCACGCGTGTTACTTCGTAATCGTAAAATGCTCCTACACCACAGCATCCCAGCCCCAGTGCTTCTGAAAGTAGATAACACAGCTGTCCAATCCTTCCGACACAAAGCATTCCTACCCGATATCCGGCATTTCCATAAGTTTTTTCCAGTTCTTCTGTGTTCAATAGTACCACAATGGCGAATGAAGCATGAGAAACCCACATCTGATGAAGACAGGCGTCGGCAAGCTGGCTCATAAACATACCTTTCCCGGTCAATTTCAGGTTTGGGCGAGTCCCGTCAAACCAAAGTTCGTAAACGCCTTCATCGTAGTTATCAACCCTTTCAACAACAAAATATACCGTTAAACCCTTGATGGGCAGTGCCCGTGAAAATGCTTTTGGATATGATTCGAAATAATCAGCCGATATAGAGCCTTTTATGAAATTTCTGCGTGATCGACGGTTCAATATTACCTGTACAGCATTGTTTTGAAAAAGAAGTGACGGAAGCTTTTCAGAAATGTCAGGAGCTATGGGGATTGTTACCTCGCCGACGGTGCCGTTGATGGCATTGAGAATAACGGGACCATAATCGGCCCCGTTGGCCGGGGCACTTGCCGAAAGCAATTCTTTTTTGTCTGTGAGATAATCAATCTTCGCTGTTTCAGGTAAAGGCGCAAAAGCAACGCGTGCAACAGGTCTTTCATGGTGCGGGTCTACGGCAAGCCTCTGGCATATGGCTGTTTCACTTCTACATCCGTATGTACCTGTCCAGTTTGCTTCTTTGAATTTACTCGTTATACCGCTCACCTTCGCCGACACCAAAGCCTGTTCAAATATGTGGCCTGAATCCAGCAGTACGTACCTGAATGCCCTGTCTCTGTATTTCCATGCCGATCGATAAGGAATGGCAGTGATCCAGGCTTCAAAAAATGCATCATTGCTATCAACAGTGGCGATCTGTTCAAGGCCATGTCGAGCAACATTGTAATGATATAGCCCATGCGGGAGATCCCGGAATCCGCCCAACCAGGCGTACACCTCACAGGGGTAGAGCGCACCGGCTGACGGCACCGCTCTAAAAGAATATATACCGGTCCGGTCTGTAGCAGTGATGCCATAGGTGAGGGCAAAGAATATGCTCAGCAGTGACAAATTCAGTTCGTTAGAAGCTAAGGTCGTAGCCCCTGTTAGCACATCCCCCAAACTGCAAGACGGCAATTCCGGCGTTTTCGGAAGTTGGTAAAATGGAAGAGTGGGATAGGTTTTGAAAAAGCTTGGTGTGCCGCCACGGATTCGACCTCCACTTGCCAGGCCGCTTCTTTGGTAAGCAGTAATTTCATGATACTCACTACCTTTCATATTGTTTCTCCTCAGAATATTTTTCGAAAATTATCCATGCTCCAACGGGTTAGAGAAAAATCATAACGCACGGGATCCAGGGGATCAAAGGTTCGAAGCGCATTTGTTATTTCAATAGCCGTGCGCAGATTAGCAGATTTTCGGTTGGTAAGCTTTAGTCTTAACGACGCCCTGTGTAAATGCACGTCCAGCGGCACAATTAGAGCCGACGGCTTAATAAAGTCCCAGCCCCCACAGTCCACAGAATCCCTGCGAACCATCCACCTTAAAAAGAGAAACCACCGTTTGCATGAACTGCCCTTTGCAGGGTCGGCAAGAAACATCGTCCAGTCGTCACCCAAAGCCCCAATTGCTTTCCTGAATCTCGAAATGGCGTGCAAAATATCGTTGCCAGAGCGTTGCCAGCAGTCACAGAAACAGTCACCTATAGAATCATACTTTTTGATGACGAATGAAATACCTCGCAGCAGGTTATATACTTGCTTTCCTGATGTAAAACGGTGTTTGAAATTCTTCAGAACCGACCACAGTAATGTGTCCTGATTTTGAATAAGGGCACGGTAAGGAGAAGGATTCAACAGGTTTAGCACAAAACCGACCTTCTTTTTTATTTGGGTAACGTGTCCATAAGCCAGCATGGCGGCCAGTAAAGCAGCTATTTCCCTGTCTTCCAGACGAAAATAAGCGTGTACAAAGTGAACTGGATCGTTTCCGATGCTGGCTGGCGAGTGATAATGGCGATATATTTTCTCTAAAATCTCTAATTTAGCTGAAATCTCGATTTTTCAACTCTCTAGCAATATCTCTACCGGCATCCCGGGCTTCTTGAAGATATGCCGGAAAATTCAACACTTCTCCACGGCCATCGAGGCCACGATATAGTAGCGACTTCCAGCACTCCACATCAATGGCATCAAAAAAATATTGAACGGTCAGGAGAATGCCATCGAAAAGCTTCTTGCCTTTAGTTGCCCCGGCGGAAATCAGGAACCCCAGCTTTTTTACCCGCCTGGTTCCGAAAGGAACCTTTTCGATCCAGTATTTCCTGATCCACAGGGATTGGCACCTATCTATAAATGCCTTGGTATGGGCACTGACTCCGTAAAAAAATACAGGGGTGGCAATGATTATTCCCTGTGATTTGTCTATAGCATCGGCAATCATTTGAAAATCGTCTCTGATGGCGCATCGTCCATTTTCCCTGCACTTATAAATTTCTAGGCATGGACTTACCCGGAGATCCCTCAAGAAAAATTCCTTTACTTCTGCTCGTTCTTCTCTAGCACCGGCTACTGATTGCCTTAACAGCAAATCCGTATTGCCGTCTTTCCTGGGACTTCCATAAATGGCCACAATTTTTGGACGTTTTTCCATAAATTCCTCAACGTAGAAACTTTTCAATTCCCAATTCCGCCGCTCGTTTTCTAACCCGCTCCTTTACATCCGGATCCATAACGATGTCCTCTGGCCACGGTCGGTTGTGCCCATCTTCCGGCCCCTTCTTTGTTGCATCGATAACAATGCGTCCCTTCCTCACCGTAACGTCCCTTTTGGGATCAACGTTATTAAAAAGCTTCCAGAAAACCAGGGAGTAGTCCTTCAAGTCTATGCCGTCATCCAGGACAACGAAGATGGAATAGAACTTCAGATCAGGATGCTCCAGCAGTATTGGGACCAATTTCTGCATCGAAATGGTGCCGTCTTTGTGGAGATTTATAAGAATTGGTTTGTGTAGGGTATCAATATCCGGAACGTGGATGGATGTTATGCGGCCGTCTATGTCATGCAATACCCGTTCAACTTGTTCTGGTGGAGGCGGTGTGAGCAGCGCTGTCTTCTGGTTGCGCTTCTTTTCTGAAGAAAGCCTGCGGGTTGCGTCAATTCCCAGCTTTGATCCGTAGAGAGGGTGGGGGGCACTGTGGTCGAGCACGTCGAGTATGCCTTCTGAAAAGAAAAGATCACTGTCGAAGTCCAGAGTATTTAACAGGTGTCGAACGATAATAACAGCTTTCTCCTGATCATCGGCTTTGAGCATGGGCAAATCTGCATCGGCTACCACTATTATTTTACAGAAGGCCATTTGTCCTTGACTCCACATGCCGCACATAACTTTATGCGCCTGCGCCGGATAGAGTTTATCTATAAAAACCACGGTTATGTTATGGAATACACCTTCCCAAGGCAGCCAGTAATCAACAATCTCAGGAAAAACCATTTTGATCAGCGGCAAAAATAACCTTTCCGTTGCCTTGGCCAGATAACAATCTTCCATGGGCGGGCGGCCTACTATGGTAGCCGGATATATGGCACCCCTTCTATAAGTCATTGCCGTTATGTGGAACACCGGATATTTGTCTTCTAAGCTGTAATAACCTGTGTGATCACCGAATGGGCCTTCGATTCTAAACTCGTCAGGTAAGACGTAACCTTCCAGTACGAACTCCGCCGTGGCCGGAACTTCCATGTCTATAGTGACACATCTTGCCATTGGCACCGGTTTTTCCCTTATAAAGCCGGCAAAAAGGATTTCATCTATTCCGCGGGGTAAAGGGGCTGTGGCCGCGTACGTGGTGGCTGGGTCCGTGCCTATTGCTACTGCTACGGGCATTTTAATGCCTTTTCGTCTGTATTCCTGGAAATAGTGAGAACCATCTTTATGAATGTGCCAGTGCATGCCCGTTGTGCGGTTGTTGTAAACTTGAAGCCGGTACATGCCGGCATTGCGTTTCCCGGTGTCAAGGCTTTTCGTTATGACCACCGGCAGGGTTATGAAAGGGCCTCCGTCTTTAGGCCAGCATTTGAGAACCGGAAGCAAGCCGAGATTCACGAAGTTTCCTTTTCGCACAATGTTCTGGCATGGAGGATTTCCGCGGAAGCGTCGAGGAAAGAATTGCAAAGCCTTGCCGATTGTCTTAAAGATCCTCACACCATCTTTCACAGATTTTGGTGGTTCCAGTTCAAGAAATGTGCGCAGCCTATTCGCCAGTTCTTCTAGGTCATCCACACCAAGGGCCATACAGATACGCCGATAACTTCCAAAGGCATTGGTAAGGACGGGAAAGTCGTAACCGGTAACATTTTCGAACAGGAGAGCTACTCCGCCGGCTGGGGACTTGCAAACGATATCCGTAATTTCCGTGATTTCAAGATTATTAGAAACCGGAGCCGTTATCCTTAGAAGTTCCCCATTGAGTTCCAACTCATGAACGAATTCCCTCAGATCTCTGTAAGCTCGCTTTTTCACCTTTCTACCGTCCTTTGCATTTGCCCAATATGTAATAGGATACGCCCGATAGAAAACACCTGGTTTCCATTACCTTGAAACCTGCGTTCTGTAACATCATTTCCATATCTTCCACGGTCATGAACGCTGTCACCGACGTTGGCAGGTAAGAATATGCATCAATATCACCAGATACAAGCCTTCCCAAAGTGGGCAATATCTTTTTGAAGTAGAAAAGATAAACATCGCGAAATAATTTTGCTTTCGGCAAGCTGAATTCAAGAATCAGCAACAGCCCACCGGGCTTAAGCACCCTCGCAAACTCTTCCAATGCTTTCTCAACGCTGAGGACATTTCTTATTCCATAAGCTATCATGATAGCGTCGCAAGAACTACCGGACAACGGAAGGTTTAGAGCATCTCCCAGCACCGGCAAAAACCTGTTGTCGTAACCTTCCTTTTGTAACTTCTGTTTGCCCTTCTTTAACATCTTCTCCGCTATGTCTATTCCCACAACGAATAACCAGGTATCTCGCCTCATAAGCGAGAGTGCCAGATCACCAGTACCCGATGCAACGTCTGCCACCATAGCCGGTTTGCATTTCAATTCGGAAACTAAAGCCTTCGTGGCCTGGCTACGCCAGTAGATGTCAAAACCTACCGAGAGGAAATGGTTCAGAAAGTCATAGACGGGGGCTATACGGTTGAACATCGAGCCAATGCGATCCGGAGTTTTAATGAGTTTCATTTCGACTCCTCAAATGACGGATTCCAAGAAAACTCCCAAAAAAAGAAGAACCGACACGGCGCTGTTCACGTGATAAAAAGCAACAGGAACTTTGCTCAGATCGTTGGGTTTTACCATTCGATGTTCCAATACAAGCAAGACTCCTATGAGGAGGGTGCACGTGTAATAGGGTATTGAAAGTTTGAAAAGAATTCCCACAATGAGTAGCGAAATAAAGGTTACCCCGTGAATGATCGCAGAAATTCTCAAAGCTCGTTCCACACCCAGTGTTGCTGGAAGCGAAAAAAGCCCAACCTTTCGGTCAAATTCTACGTCCAAACAGGCGTAAAGAATGTCGAAGCCGGCTATGTAGGTCATAAGTGCAATGGATAGAAATACTATCCTAAAGTCGAACCCATTGGTTACGGCTATCCATGCTCCGGTAGGGGCAAGCCCTATGGCAAATCCTAGGAAAAGATGACACCACTTTGTAAACCTTTTTGTATAGGAATAACCTATAAGAACTCCGAGAACCGGAAAGGAACAAAGAAAACACAGATTTCCCAGCATCCTTGCACTCAGCACGAAGGTTGCTCCGGATGTCACTGTTAAAGTTACCAGTGCTCGTGGCGATATTGCACCCGTTACCGATGGTCGATTGGCCGTTCGAGGATTCATTTTATCATAAACCCTGTCAGCCCAGCGGTTGAAACCCATGGCCGTAGAACGAGCACTAACCATGGCAACAAGAATCCAGAACAGGGTGCGTGGCGTTACAGGCACTGTCCGGTTTGCCAGGATTACAGCAGAAAGGGCAAAGGGCAAGGCAAAGATGGTATGGCTAAATTTAATCAGGCGGCCGTAAGTGTAACAAGCGCGAAACAACCCCTCCATCGAAAGCAATTGCCTCCTTTCACGGCCTATTTCCTTCAAGAACGTTCCTAACGGTTTCCGCAAGCTCTTTCAAATCGAAAGGCTTCTGAAGCACAACATTTTGCCGATCATCCAATGTGTACTTCTTCAACACATCGCCTGGGTATCCGGTTATAAATATGGTTTTCAGGTTTGGAACTATCTTGTTGATTTCTTCAACAAGCAATGGGCCATCTAGTCCTTTCATAAATACATCCGTTATTATTAGATCTGCCATGCGGGACGTATTTTTAAAATGGAGAAGTGCGCGTTCAGGATGGTTAAAACCTATTACCTCGTAACCCAGTCTGCTCAGAAATTGTTCACACATCCTTAAAAGTTGTTCATCATCTTCCACTATAACGATCCTTTCTGATCCCCCTGCTAACTCATCTTTAGATTTTTCAGTTATACCCTCTGCTTTGCCCGCGAAAACTGGAAAACAAACGTTAAACGTAGTTCCCTTGCCTTTCTCACTGCGAACCGTGATGAAACCACGATGCTGTTTAACTATCCCGTAAACGGTCGAAAGACCAAGCCCCGTTCCTTTGGCACCTTTGGTGCTGAAAAAGGGTTCGAAAATATGTTTCATAGTCTCTTCGTCCATGCCTTCACCATCGTCGCTGAAAATTATACATACGTACTCACCCGCTTCTAACTCAGGATTCAACTCGGCTTCTTCTTCCAAAATAAGCATATTTTTGATTTCTATCGTGATCTTTCCTCTGCCTCTTATAGCGTCTCGTGCATTGACTGCAAGATTCATCAGGATCTGATCCAGAGAGGCAGGATCAAGCAGTACTACGGGTTTTATCCCGTCCTGTGCGGAAAACTCAACCTGAATATCATCTCCCACCAACTGCCTTAGTAACTTTATACTTTTCTCAACCCCTTCTTTTACATCTAGAACACGAGGATTTATTGGCTGTTTCCTGGCGAAAGCCAAAAGCTTACCGGTCATTTCCCTTGTCCGTTTTATGACGTTAATGATTTCTTCAACGCATGAAGCCAGCTGATCCTTTTGCACTTTATCCATTAGCTGAATTCGCATCATTTCTGCATAACCCATCATGACCGATAGGGCATTATTGAAATCATGGGCAATACCTCCCACGAGTTGCCCCATTGCTTCCATTTTTTGAGCCTGTAGAAGGGCTGCTTCAAGCCGTTTTTTATCCGTTATGTCATCTCCGATGATTAATGCACATTTTTGACCGCCAACCTCAATAAGCTCAACCCACAAAAGAACATCGTGGTAAATTCCATCTTTACCCTTACATCTTATTTCGTAGCTCTTGATAGAGCCGGTTCGGCAGAGCTGCTGCACAATATTCTGTCTCTCTTCTCTCGATCCGCAGATATTGAGGTCGTGAAGTGTCCTGTTGATAAGCTCTTCTTTCGAATAACCCAGGCTCTTTAAAACTGAATTGTTGATTTCAATCAACTGCCCCGTGTGCAAATTACATATACAAATCCACAAAGGTGAATCTTCAAAAGCTTTTCTGAATTTTTCTTCCGATTCCTGAAGCCTTTTCTTAAGTTCTTTTTCCTTTTGTTGGGCTATAAGCGACTCAACCCTGGCTGTGACTACACTAAGCCACAGGTTCATATTATCAACCAGCTCCTTGAGTTGCTCCAAATAAAGCTCAGTGATAGCGCCCTTAAGGCAAATTATAATCCACCCTTTGTATTCACTGTCGTAGTGCAGGGGAGACATGATAGTGGTGCCAGATCGGGTACATTTTTTAAAAAAATGGCAGTTTTCGCAAATGGATGGTTCGATAAGGCGCGTAGCGTCATCACCGTTTAGGGCTGCAGTGCAAGGAGGAAGCTCTTCCCTGGTCAGATAGTGATCTTCGTATTCCCTGGTAGTCTTTTCGAAGTGATGGAGTTTGTAGCGTTCCGCGGATTCTTGATATATTATTGTAATTCCATTGAGTTGACCGGTATCAATTAGAATTCTAAGCGCTTTCTTTGTAAAAGTTCCGAGATCTTTCACGGTGAGAGCCACATTCGCTATCTTATGAAAACTTTCCTGAAAGGTGTAGAGTGATCTAATTTCTTCGAGTGCCATTTTTTGAAGGGTCATGTCCCTCATGTGGACGAAAAAAGCCGGAGCATTCTGCCACACTATTTCACTGCCACTTACCTCAAGCCAAACTTCTATGCCATTGGGCTTGACGTAAGGTAATTCAACGGGTTGCCGAAATTGCTTGGGATCTTTAATGTCAATAGGGAATTTTTTCCCAATAAGCTCTGTAGCCGGGATACCGAAAATCCTCGTCGCTGCCGAATTAAAGGCCAGGATTCGCATATCCCGGTCAACCACAAAGATACCATCAGGGGAATGTTTTATAATTCTAATCATGTTTTCACGCCTTATTTCAGCTTCCTTTCGTACTCTTTCCTGTTTCAAGAGGAGCTGGATTACCCTGGCGGCTCTTTCAATAAGCGGAAGAACATACAAGTGAAGGTTAGATTTATATAAAAGGTCGTCCACTATACTCTTCCTTAAGCATTCCAAAACCGGGTCTTCAGGGCGCTCGGCAACAAGGGCTACAATGTATCCCCTTGGGAAATTAACCCTTATTGTTTGAGTAATTTCTTCGTAATTACTTTTGATGCAATTCCAGTCAATCAGGAGGATTACTCTTTCCCGACGTGATTGGACCAATTCTTCATAGTTAGTAAAAAACGAGATGGATGGACGAGGCTTGCAAGCCGCTGCCGCATTGATTAGGGTGTTTTTAAGTTCCGGGTCAGTGCTGAGCACAAAAATCGAAATTAAAACCCCATTGTGGCTTGCATTGCCTGATCGCATTGTATCCTCTCCCCAGTTTTTTTACCTTCCCTAACTGTGTGCCATCCACTCAGAAAGGACTTGTCTCAGCTTTTCTGGGATCAGCGACACCTTGCCTTGGAAATCAACGCAGACCATTATGAACTCTGCCTGGGTGTAAATTGTGCTTTCGTACCAGATTTGCTGGATCATGGTGAGTGTTCTGTTTTTGAGTTCCTTCACAGAAGTGCGTATTTGAATGAGCTGATCGTAACGCAGCGGGTGAAAGTAAGCACAGGCCAGCTGTGCTATAGTTAAGTGGTAACCCTCCCGCATAAGCTGGCTATAGGGAAAATCCAATGATCTGAAGAATGAATCCCGGGCAATTTCGAACAGGTGGAAATAACTTCCATGATAAACTGCTTGGCCGAGGTCCACTTCGAACAGTGGAATTCGCATAACAATTTCGTGATACTTTTTTAACTCCAAGGCACGTACCCTCTCCACTAAAAACCTCCCTTCAATGACAAACGCTTTTCCTTTTACGACAACAATGATATGAAATTGTTGTCCAATTTTCACTCAATTTTAAGGTGTGTTATTTCAAATATGGGAAAACTAAAATCGACGGCAATCGGAAAAATCCAGGAGAATGAATTTTGTCTCTCTGTCCACCCTCAGGTGCAGCGAGTTCTCGAACGCATTGGTTCGCCGGAACCGGCGCCCTTTGTGCCTGATCCTTTTCAAGTTGAAGCCATTGAAGCCATACGCAAATCAGACGTTTTGGTTACAGCGCCGACGGGGGCAGGCAAGACTTATATAGCCATCAAAGCGATAGAAGAACAGTTCAGAAAAGGCAAGCGATCTTGGTATGCTTCACCTTTGAAAGCCCTTTCAAATTCCAAATACGAAGAGTTTGGTAATCTTTTTGGCAGAGAAAATGTTGGAATTCTCACGGGAGACCGAAAGGAAAATCCGGATGCACCCATAATCGTGGGAACCACTGAAATCCTCAGGAATCAGCTTTACGACGTTATGCACCAAGGGCTAGATCTCAACATGGATCTGGTGGTCGTGGACGAAGCGCACTATCTCGGGGACGCAGATAGAGGTGTGGTTTGGGAGGAGATTCTTATTTACCTTCCTCCTCGAGTTAGGGTCCTTTTGCTCTCTGCAACGATCAGAAATTCCCAGGAGATTTGCGATTGGCTGAGATGGCTCAGAGGCAATAAATGTGTATGGATAAGGGCTACAGAACGTCCGGTACCGCTATATCCCCTTTTTCTTTTTCCGGACGGGGAGCTGGCTCCCCTTGAAACTAGCCGTGGATTTTATCGAAGGATCTACGAGGTCAAACCGAGAGATTTCCCTCGCTTCCATTTTCCCGATATTCCCAGGGTTATGGAAGTACTGCGTGCAGCAAATCTCCTGCCGGCCATATTTTTTTTGAAGTCGCGAGCTGATTGCGAAAAAGCTATCGAGATGTGTGAACCTGTTGAAGAAACTTCTCTTGTTAAGAGTCGTGAAGAATTTGAAGCTCGAGTGGAGGAACTCTTAAATGAGTTTCCCTTTCTAAGGGGTCATAAGCATTTGGAAGTACTCTTGAGAGCCCGGGTAGGAGCTCACCATGGTGGTCAGCTCCCTTACTGGAAAGTGTTCCTGGAAAAACTCATGCAGGAAGGTTACCTGGAGGCAATTTTTTCCACGTCCACTGTAGCTGCCGGGGTGAACTTTCCGGCCAGAACGGTGGTTATATGTCAGAGCGACAGATTTAACGGTCACGAGTTTGTACCTCTTACAGCAACGGAACTTCTACAGATGACAGGCAGAGCGGGCAGGCGAGGGATGGACGAAGTAGGTTTTGTACTGATTTTACCCGGGCCGTACCAGGATGCTCGTTATATATACGATCTATTGAAGAGCCCTCCGGATCCAATATTCAGTCAGGTTCGAGTTAATTTTTCCATGGTTCTGAATCTTTTACTTTCTCATCAACCTGACGAAATAAAAGATCTCTTTGCCGTATCTCTTGCCACATTCCAGAACATGGCTAGTGAAAGAAAGAAAAAGCGTAAAGCTCAGGCCAGGCTTTTTAGAAAATTGCAGGAATGGGAAGAAGACATTGCCTGTGATTCTGTGGAAGAAGCACTGGAAATGCGGAAGCGGTATCAAAATCTTAGCGATCGTATAAAAGAGTTGAAAAAGGAATGGAAGAGAAAAAGTCTGCCGTCTGCTGTTCAGCATCTACTGGTACGTGGCAGGGTTTTCTACAACAGGCGGTCCGTTCCTTATGTGGTGCTGGAGCGACCAGAGCCCTTCGCTGACAGAGTTAAATCTGTGCGTCTGACAATACCAGTAAAGACGCGGCGCGGCAGGGTAAAGGTGTCGTACATCAGGTTATCACGCATCGCTCGAATAGGACACCACATATCAGATCTTCCCTCTCTAGAAGACGTGGGAGAGTGGCATCGAATTATAACGGAATTTTATGAAGATCCTCGGGAATCTTCCCCTGTCTTCTGGGGTCCTGATGAAGAAATGGCAGAACTTTTGGAACACAGATCCAGTCTTCCTTGTGAAGGCTGCAAGCTCTATGCAGCTTGCATAAAAGGTTCAGATCATCCCTTCGGTCATCTGCTCCATCGCTTCCAGATGTCCCTAGAGGCAACGACCTCTGTCCAGGACAAGCTCTGGAAGTCCTTCGTTTACCACATGAGATTTTTGCAGCAGGAAGGTTATGTCAGTCCCAATGGAAGCCTTACACCAGATGGTATATGGGCATCTAAGCTACGACTGGATCAACCGCTTCTTATTTCCGAAGGGATACGAAATGAAATCTTTCCGGCCAATGATCCGCCATTGCTTGCAGGTCTCATAGCTCCTTTTGTTATAGACCGTGAACGTGCTCAGGATATCGAACTTGGAACGTTAATTTATAAGTTTCCAGACCTTGCGAAACATTACTTTCATATGATCCAGACCCTGCAAAGGTTGAAAAACCGACTTCAGGAGTGGGGGTTTGCTATTCCACCTCTGCCGTTCTGGACTGTTCCGACCGTTTATTTCTGGGCGAAAGGCAGCAATTGGGAAGAAGTAAAAGAAATTGTTCGCATGGACGAAGGTGATCTGGTGATGCTAATAATAAGGACGGCGGATCACCTTCACCAGATCGAGTCTCTTGTGGATTCTCATGAAGATCTCGCCAGGTCGGCAGGGGAGGCTCGATCATTGATCATGAGAGAACCGGTAATCGTAGTGTGACCGTGGCACGGCTGGCTATTTTTTCAGATGTTCACGCTAATCTGGAAGCTCTGGAAGCTGTGTTCAGAGATCTGGACCACCAGCACGTCGATAGAGTGCTGCATCTTGGAGATGTAGTGGGTTATAATGCCAGCCCGTGCGAAGTGATTGACCTGCTGATGGAACGTAACGTTCACGGAGTGCAGGGGAATCATGATGTTGCAGCTCTTGATCTTGATCTTGCTGAAGGGTTTAACATGCTGGCTTACCATGCGATTCTTTACACGCGGCAGCAATTGGATGCGCATCATGTGGAGTATCTTTCTGGCCTTCCTTTCAGCCTGCTTCTGGAAGGACAATTCTTACTGTTCCACGGTTCGCTTGAAAGTGTTAACACTTACATAGCCAACATGTATCAGGCCAAGAGGGCATTCAACTTCATGAGGAGGCAACTTCCCTTTGTTCGAATTGCCTTCTTCGGGCACACTCATGTACCCAAGGTGTGGTCGAGAAACTCTCAGGGCAAGATCAGAGCGCTCCCGCTAACGAAGGAGCCCATTATTCTTAGATCCGATGAAATGTACCTTATAAACCCAGGAAGTGTTGGTCAGCCCAGGCAGAAAGATTCGAGAGCTCATTATCTCATTGTCGACATTGATGCAATGACCGTTCAGTTCCGATCGGTAGAATATAATATTACGCTGGCACAGGCGAAAATATTAAGGGCGAAATTACCAGAGTTCCTGGCAACCAGGTTGGCGGAGGGGATATAAAATGGGTGGAGAAGAAACCATCTTTGGAACTAAAGAGGTTACTCTTCGATCTGGCAAAAGGATCACGATTCGTCCTATGATAGCGGAAGACGAACAAGCATTACTCGAGTTTTTCAGGGAGCTTCCGGATAAACTGCTCGTGTTCTTAAGGCACAATGTCCGTGATCCTGCTGTGATACGTGAATGGGTTGAACATCTCAGCTATGATCGGGTCCTGCCACTTCTCGCTCTGGACGGGTCAAAGATCGTTGCCGATGTAACTCTTCACAGAATTTCTCACGGCTGGAAGCGCCATATAGGGCAAGTTCGAATTGTGGTATCTCCGGACTATCAAGGGCAGGGACTGGCGACAGCAATGCTAAACGAAGTGGTTGAGCTCGCGGCAGAACTTGGCCTGGAAAAGCTATGGGCTGAGGTGCCCCTTGATTCTATCGCGGCTGTAAGGGCTTTCAGAAATGCAGGATTTGGGTGCAAGGCAGTAATTGAAGGGCTAGTGAAGGACGCTGAGGATAATAACATGGACATTCTGATAATGGTGTGCGACATAGAAAGGTACTTTGATAGAAAATGGTTGTCAAAGGACATCAATTTGCATCATCAGATTATTCGGGAATAACCCGACCGTTTCCAAAGTCCGGGAACGTTTTTTTGAGATCTTCCTGTAAGCTCCTTGCATGATGGTACCGTTTTGATACGTCTTTTTCCAGACATTTTAAAATAATCCTTTCGAGTTCTTCAGGAATTTCGGGAACGAGTTCAGAAGGCCGCCTGGGGTTTGTTTCGAGTATAAGGTCCATGAGTTCCTTTTCTCGTTCAGAATAGAAAGGAAGATATTCGGTGGAAAGAGCGTATAAAAGCACGCCTAAAGCCCACACGTCACTTGCTCTCCTGCTCTGGCCCATGATTTGTTCAGGGGCCATGAACGGCCTTGAGCCAATGACGGTACTGCTTATACTCTTGACACTTACATCCTTCGCCGTGCCAAAGTCTAGAACCTTGACAAGGTTTTGAGACGTCACAAGTATATTTTCCGGTTTCAGGTCGCGGTGCATAATACGATGATCGTGAGCAAAAGCCACAAGGTCAAGAATTTGTGCGAAGAGCAGTTCCTTTTGTCGCGGTTCCATCCCTTCGTCTATCAATTCTTGAAGAGTTTTTCCGTCAACAAATTCTTCAATTAGTACCACTTTATCGGCTTGCTTTATCACTTCTATTAGCCTGACAGCGTTGGGATGTTCTCCAAGCCTCCTGAGTATCTTGGCTTCTTGAAGGAACTTGGAGTTAGATCTGGAGCTGTGGGGTATTTTGGCAACAGCATAGTCTTCGCTCAGGGTCCCCTTACGCCTTACCAGCCAGACCTCTCCAAAACTTCCGAATCCAAGGCGACGAATTCGCTCCCACTTTTCGCCAATTACGGGAGACATTTCAACCGTTTCTATTTTCCTCCTGGCTCTAAAAAGCCAGGACAGGAAAGACAAGAGTTTTTCTGAGAATTTTACTGAAGTGGGTTCAGCTGCGACTAGTTCCTTTCTTTTTTGTAATGTCTTGAGAAAGAGGTGAAGGCGTTTTACCAAAGCATCCTTCGGCTCTGATAGGAAGGAATAATCCAAAGTTTGGCGGGACGTTGCAATGCGGGTTAATAACTCGTCTGGGCAATCATTATCGGGAACAAAAAGAAAAGTAGGAACGTCTGACTTTTTTTCGATAATTTTGGCTGTTTCTGGCGTTAATGTGGCAAATATTGCTTCGATTCTTTCCGAAAAGTTGGGATTAGAAGATATTTCGATAGACTTACTCGAGAAACACTCATAAATGCCTTTCATTAAGTGTATTTGCAAATCTTCCGGTACATTGAGAAGCAGGATAGTTCTATTTGGCTTATTTTCAGCACAGCTTTCTTTGGGGATCTGCGCCACTGTCACCTCCGGTTGAGATGTCGTAACTGCATAGTAAGCTGAGGAAGGGCTTATAAAAAGAGAATGCCGCCCTAACGGGCGACATCCTCATCATTCATTTAAAACCACAGGACTGGGACTCTCGTTATTCTTTTGCGTAGCGAGGTCTCTTAGTTATGAGGGCCAGTACAATACCAACTATTAGCAGCACACCTGCTATATAGAAGGCATAATCATAGGAATGGTACTTGTCATAAATACGACCGGCCAGCTTGGGCATGAATGCTCCGAAGCCCCACCCGAGGAACACCAGACCGTAGTTGAAACCGAGGTTCTTGGGGCCATAAAAGTCAGCAGTGAATGATGGGAACAGGGACAGTCCACCACCGTAGCACCAGAATCCGACTGCTGCAGCAATGAACAACAGAGGCACGTTTTTTATATTGAGCAGGGTAGGGAAGAGAAACATAACAACACACGCTGCAATGTAGTTCAATATGAGCGCATTGGTCCGGCCGATTCTATCGGATATAACACCGGTACCAATACGGCCTACGGAATTGAATATAGCTCCCCAGGACACAAGCAGGTACCCTGCTGCCATAACGGTCTTAATCATCTTGGCAGCGTGACCGATCAAAAGGAGCCCTGCCTGGGTGTTGATGCAGAACATCAAAACCAGTGCGTAATACTGCCAGGTGCGAAGCATCTCAGAAGCTTCCCAGTCGTAGCGGGTTTGAGCAGCAGCTTTTGCAGCCGTTTGGGCGGTTGTTGGTGGTGCAGGTGGAACATAGCCAGGTTCCGGCCATGCCAAAGCCTGAGCTGCAGCAAGAATCACGATCAGATACAGGACTCCCAGTACATAGAAAGATGCACTCATGCTGTAATGGGTAATCAAATATCTAGCAAGAGGTGCGACATAAAAGGCCGCAAATCCGTATCCGCTCACGACTAAACCGGCTATAAGACCGCGTCTGTGAGGGCCGAACCATTTGAGTGCGGCAGGAGTCGGTGCTGCATATCCGACACCCATACCGATTCCACCGAGCAGTCCAAAGCCGAAAAGAATTCCACCGTAGCTTTTCATTGCACCAGCTATAATAAGACCTATACCAATAGCGAGACCGCCTATGGAAGCGGCAACCTTCGGACCGAATTTATCCTGAATCTTACCGCCAGGAATCATAAGAAGTGCAAACACAAGAATACACAAGGACGCGGGATTGGAAGCCTGCTCTGCAGTAAGAGGGGCCCACCCCTGAGAAATCATAAAATCCTTATCGGTTAGGAATTTTACCCACACACTCCATGCATACAAACATCCGAGACAAAGATTGATAACTGTTCCGGCAAACGTAACCACCCACGCTTTGGTTGGTTCTTTGGCTACGGCCTGAGCATTACCCATAATACTCCTCCTTTCTACTTAAAAATCCACTTTGCCCAACTAAGAATTCCTAACTAACTTAAGATGTTCTTAGTCGGAGCCACCTTTCCAACTGACATTTTCTTCTTCAGACACACAGGAAAACTTTTCTGCTTTTTGTTGAATTCGCGAAGCCATACATTCTGTAGGGCAGGTCTAATTGAGCTTGAGCCGCCTACCACTTTAGCCTGGCTGCTGCATCTACAGCTCCAGACCTACATTCGGCTCAGATTCAGCATGAAGCGTGAGTTGACACAGGAGAAAGTAAAATTCACAATTACTTAAAAACCCAACATCATCTGCTCTCTACCCAACTAACCTATTATTTTATCACCTCCCCCTTGAGCTACTATTGACCAACTCCTTGATAACTTGAAAAACATCTAATACAACCTATATTAATCTTTTACTGAAATCTCTTCGGGCTGTCAAGAAAAAATTTTAAAGATTTTCGATTGTTACAGAAATCACATGGTTTCTTTCTTTTCCTTCAATTCAATGTTGTTTAATTTACTGTTGTGCTGAGGTTCTTGTGATTATCTTTTACTTTGCTAAAGCCTGAGAGTGAGCTTCAATCAGGAATCAAACATTGCAACAAGGTTGTTGCCATGTCGTGGGTCAAGAAGGCAATTGTCTTTTGCAAACAAAAAAAAGAATGTCGAGAGGTCTTGGAAAAAGTTGAAGGGTTTTTGAAAAAAAGCGGCGTGCTGACTTTTGACGTACCGGCAGCGATGCCCGTTCAAACTCCCTACGACTTGATACCGGAGAGTGATTTTAGCTCGACGTTGTTGATAGTTCTCGGTGGAGATGGAACCTTCCTGAGCGCTGTGCGATGGCTAGGACGTTGTGGAATCCCTGTCGTGGGCGTGAATCTCGGCAGTCTAGGCTTCCTTACGGAAATTCCACGCAAAAGCTGCATTGAAGAACTTAGAAAAATTCTGGAAGGGTTTTGCATAGTTGAGGATCGAATCAGATTCGATGTAACAATACTGCAAGATGGAAAAGTCATCTTTCAAGAAACGGTGCTTAATGACGCGGTCATAAATAAGGGCGCCATGGCTAGAATTATCGACCTCCAGGCTTATGTAAATGGCGTTTATCTTACCCATTACCGTGCAGACGGCCTTATCATTTCAACCCCTACCGGCTCCACAGCGTATAATCTCTCGGCTGGAGGACCAATTGTTTGTCCTACAGCACGGGTTGCCGTTATAACTCCAATTTGCTCTTTCAATCTAACCGACCGTCCTATAGTTGTACCAACACCCTTTGAAATAGAAATTCTGCTTGCAAGTGCCGGTCAGGAGGTTTTTCTGACCTGTGATGGACAGGTGGGATGTGCTCTGGAGTTAGGACAAACCGTGAAGATAACTCTATCGAGTACTCACCTACGTTTCGTGAAACCTCTCGCGCTCGATTACTTTGAAGTGCTCCGGACCAAACTGAAATGGGGACAGAGTATGGAACCGATGAAGTTCACTTCCTCAGCCCCACCTTCTCCTAGCTATCGTAATGAATGATCCCCAGTAAGCTGGGAAAAACCGGATCTACCTCTTGGCCGGGAGTAGGAAGCAGTGAACATGAGAGGTTGCAGCAAGTGTTGTTTCGGTGCTTAAGGGAGAAAGAATTGCCAATGTTGTGAATCCTGAAATCTGGAATAAAAGTCGATGATGCAAAGCAGAGGGGAAAGAATGAGCACAGTATTTTGGGGAGGTAATGAGGCTATAGCATGGGGAGCGGTCGATGCAGGCTGTCGCTTTTTTGCAGGTTACCCCATTACCCCGGCCACGACAATCTTGCACACTATGCTCAGGGTTTTACCCCCCAATGGTGGGATAGTGATGCAAGGAGAAGACGAAATAGCGTCCATAGGATTCTGCATAGGTGCCTCCATGGCCGGATATAAAGCCATGACGGCTACCTCAGGGCCGGGTATCAGCCTGTATAGCGAAAATATCTCTTTTGCCATTGCTTGTGAAATTCCTCTGGTCATTGTTGATGTTCAAAGATTAGGGCCATCTACCGGTTCAGCAACAAGGGGAGCAGATGGCGACATTCAGTTTCTCCGCTGGGCTAACACCGGCGGTTTTCCCACAATTGTGCTTTGCCCATCTACGATTGCAGACTGTTATTCTCTAACCATTCATGCCTTTAACCTTGCAGAAATTTTTCGTTGCCCCGTTTTTATTGCCTCTAACAAAGAAATCGGAATGACCCGTGAGACAGTGGATTTGGACAAGTTAGAAAGGCCCGATGTGATAGATCGTAAGGAACCTCCGGAGGGTCAGCCTTATATGCCCTTTAGAGTGGCCCCTTATGAGCAGGTTCCCTACTTCCTTCCGGTAGGAGCCAAGGGCAGACTTAGCCGCTTTACCTCGTCAACTCATGGAGAAGACGGATACATAACCACAAATTCCGATTTCATTGAAAAACAGAATCGTCGGCTGGAAGAAAAACTGGCGAAGGCGGTAGGCGAGTTTACCTTTTACGATTACTTTCAAGCCATCGATTCGGACACACTTGTAATATCTTACGGTATAACGGCGCGATCGGCCATTGAGGCTGCCAGAGCGCTGGAGTCTTTGGGGCGGCCTGTGAGCCTTCTGATCTTGAAAACATTATGGCCTGTCCCGGAAGATCTCATTAGAAGAAAAGCCAGGGATTACAAGAGGATTGCCGTGGTTGAAATGAACATGGGATTGTATCTGCGGGAGATCCAGAGAGTGCTCTGTAGAGACGATATTATATCCATAACCAAAATGAACGGAACACTTATAACCCCTGAAGAAATAATGGAGGTTCTTTCGAAATGAGCTCACCGTCTCTCATTAATCCATCAAGGCCGCCGGTTTTCTGTCCGGGGTGTTCTCATGAAAACATCGTAAAGGCTCTGGACAGGGCTTTTGTTAACCTTGGGCTTGCAGGTGATCAAATATGCATTGTCAGCGACATAGGCTGTTCTGGCCTATTCGACACTTTTTTTAACACCCACGCGGTTCACGGTCTTCACGGACGTGCCCTGACCTACGCCGCGGGCATAAAAATGTGCAGACCTGAGCTCAAGGTAGTTGTAACCTTAGGCGATGGAGGTATTGGAATAGGAGGAGCCCATTTCCTTGCAGCGTGTAAACGAAATCTAGATTTGACTCTCATAATAATGAATAACTTCAACTTTGGAATGACGGGCGGTCAGCATTCTGTTACAACACCCAAAGATTCGAGGGTGAGTACGAGCTTTTTGAACCAGATTGAAAAACCTCTTTCTGTAGGTGAAGTTGCCGCAGCGGCAGGTGCCCCCTTTGTTTACGTTTGTTCTGCATATGATAAAGACTTTTCGCGAATTCTTGAAGAAGCCATAAAGTTCGAAGGGTTCAGTGTTGTTGAGGTTAAAGAGATATGCCCCGGTCGTTTTACGAAATGGAATAAGCTAACACCAAAGATGCTCGAAGAAGCCGCTCAATCTTCATCTTTTCGTGGGCTTGTAATGGAAAATGAGCGAGCAGAATATGGGCAGGCTTATAGAGATTACCTAGCTTCACTCAGCCCCATAAACCGTCCGGATGGAATTAAAGCTCAATTTGAGCCCATAGAAACCAAAAGGTATGAAGTGCTGATCCTGGGGGCGGCAGGGCAACACGCCGTAACGGCCGGTGGAGTCCTCGCACTTGCTGCCATGAGTGCCGGTTTACGGGTTACCCAAAAAAACGAATATGACATAACAGTTCTTAGAGGCCCATCTATAGCAGAGGTGATCTTTTCGGGAGAAGAAATTCATTATACTGGGATCAAAAGTCCTAATGTAGTTATCGCCGTGGCACAGGAGGGAATAGACAGAAGACGGTCTGTTTTTAAGGCTCTTTCGGCGGACTCTTTGATTATATGCGACAGAGGGTTGGAGCTACCAGATTCGAAGGCCGATCTGCTCGAGGTCGATTTCAAAAGTCTGGGCGTGAAGAAGAGCCAGAGAGCCTTTGCAGGGCTGGCGGTTATGGCAGCCATGAACAGGGGAATTACAATGGATATGCTTCGGTTTGCCATAGACAGACGCTATGACTCGGAAAAGATAAGGAAAGAAATGCATGACATGATGAAGACACTTTCGCAGGGAGTGATAAAGAGTGGAGGGTAAATGTTTGAACAGTGACCTTCCAAATATTCGGAAGGTTACCTGCGTGGGGGCGGGGCTTATAGGTCAGGGTTGGGCTATTGTTTTCGCACTGAAGGGAATCCCGGTAACAGTCCACGACATTGCCGAAGATATTCTTTAGAATGCTCAAAAGAAGATAGGAAAGTGCTTGGATCTTTTGAGAAAAGAAAATTTGCTCCCCCTAATGAGGTAAAAGAACCATTGAAAAAAATTTGGTTTCTGAGGATTGCATCTCAACCTGAGGAATTCCATACGTAAATAGAATCTTTTGTAGTGTCGAAAGCAAAACCAACTTATTAATGATTTCAATATGTTACAGAAAATTTTGACAAACTTGGGCTCTACCAGAAGGGCGGAGTAGTTCTCTATTTCCGCTGATGATTTTTCATAATGCCCGAAGCCATTCGGGCTTGAGTTGAATCCGTCCCTTTATAGCGTTATCAATCAGTTCGACGGCTTCTTTTTTTCCGGAAGGCATTCTGATTTTTAGGGGCAGGTAATTGGAAGCATGATTGGACATGAAAAGACCACGAGTCATATTAGTATTAACCAACATCTCCCTGAGTTCTCTAAGAAGCCCTATAGGGGAAGGCATTTGGAATTTGCCTTTACTGGCGAGATCTCCCAGGGGAGTATTTGGTAAAATCATAAGAGTTAAAGCTCCCACGTAATCAGGGTCTATGAGACTCAAAATTTTTCCCGTTGCCTTTGCATGCTCCAGAGATCTGTTCACCCCTCCTATGCCCAGTAAAACGGTTACCGACAGCTTAATCCCCGCCTCTTTAACACGCCTGCCGGCTTCAACCATTTTTTCGGGACCAACTCCCTTTCTTGCGAACTTGAGCACTTCAGCATCTCCACTTTCCACTCCCAGATAAATTATCCCCAAACCGAGGTCCCTCAGTTCCTCTAGTTCCTCCGGAGTCTTGCGCAAAATGCTCTTTGCGTTTCCATACAAACCAACCCGCTGAATCCATGGCAATTTTTCTCTTATCTTCTCTAAAATCCACCTGAGTCTGTCTTGAGGAATGATGAGGGCATCGCCGTCACACAAAAACACACGGCGAAGGAAGGGAAAATTTTCAGCAGCGTAATTTATGTCCTGCTCAATAATTTCAGCGGGTTTTATCCGAAAACGAACTCCTTTGTATGTACCGCAGAATATGCATTTATTGTGAGAACATCCCACTGTGACCTGAAGGATGATACTGTTTGCTTCACTTGGAGGCCTTATAATGATGCCTTCGTAATGCAAACCATCCATAGTATAAAAGCGTTCTACTGCTCCTTTCGATCGGTGCTTTTGTCCTCAACTTCTGGTGGAGTATCCACTGGCTCCTGTACCGCCTTTTTAAAATTGCGGATACCCTTGCCAAGTCCTGCTCCAATTTCCGGTAGCTTTCCGGCGCCGAAGATTATGAGAACAATCACAAGAACTACTATAAGTTCCGGCATACCAATTCCGCCAATCATTGATCTCTCCTCACTTCCTCCGCATGAATTTTTCAACCTCGTCCATCAGGCGGAGAAACTCCGGGGATTGTCTGTACCGTTCCATGCTTTCCTGATACTTAAGCCAAAAATCCCACACCTGCACCCACAGATCATTATGCCAGTAGTAGTCAGGATTCGGTTTCTCCCCGGATTTTATCTTTCGATACTCCTTATATTCTTCGTAACAGGTTTTGCAAAAGATATAAGGCGCGGCGTATTGCTCGCCGCCAGCAGACCTGGTTTCGTTGTTAATCTGACTGCCGCAACGCGCACACCTGAAAGCACACCTCATGCATTGAAAATGGCGCCTGAGAGATTCTATCTTCATCTGCCGCAGGCGGGATTCGTCTGGGGCCTTCTTTCTAAAGTTAATAATCTCCGCCATCAATCGGTCCTCTTACGCTTTTCCCCTCGCAAGATCCCTCGGCTTCATAACATTCCCGTTCCGGCCGGTCAAGGCACCTCATCGGATGTTCACAGTGCCCCGGCAAACGGAAAACCTGCTGAACCACGTCCACATAGAATTCCTTAGATGGCCTGGAAGCTTTGTTCTTCAGGAACATTATTGGATCATGTAGCAGTTTCTTGATAATAGCTTCCGTGAGCACTCCAATTGCCTTTCGTTCCTGTTCAGTAAGATCAGGTAAGTGAGAAAAAGTTTTTTCCATTTCCTGTTGCCGTATGAGTTCTGCCTTTCTACGAAGCGCTATGATCGTGGGTACTACATCAAGGGTTTGTAACCATTCGATGAATTTGAAGGTTTCCAATTCTACTATGTGAAATGCCTTCTGCGCTTCTTTTCGACGTTGCTCCTTATTAAGTTCAACTATACCCTGAAGATCGTCAATATCATAAAGGTAAACATTGTCTATGTTGTTTACTTCCGGCTCAACATCACGCGGAACCGCGATGTCTATTATAAAAAGAGGACGATGCCTGCGCCTGCGCATCATGGATTTGATGACCTTTTTGGAAATGATCGGCTCTGTAGCCCCGGTGGACGATATAACAATGTCGACAACTGCTATAGAGTCCACGAACTGCTCAAAGGGCACCGTCTTTGCCTTAAACTTTCTGGCCAGTTCAATAGCCCTTTCAAGGGTTCTGTTGGCAATGTACATCTGCGACACACCATTGGTAGCCAGATGTTCCGCTGCAAGTTCTGCCATTTCCCCGGCGCCTATTAGCAAAACGCTTTTGTCTATCAGAGAACCAAAAATCCTCTTGGCAAGCTCCACCGCCGCGTAACTTACCGATACGGCACGACAACCTATCCCGGTTTCAGATCTCACGCGCTTGGCAACAGAAAAAGCCTTGTGTAAAAGACGGTTGAGGATAACTCCCGTAGTTTTCTGCATTGTTGCTTCACGGTAGGCGTCCTTCAATTGCCCTAGTATCTGGGGTTCTCCCAGAACCATGGAATCCAAGCCGGAAGCAACCTTAAAAAGATGCGAGACGGCTTCTCTGTTTTTGAAACGATACAACCAGTCACTGAGGTTTTCAGCTTGGAGTTCTCTTTGCATCAAGTCCTGAACAATCAGTTCTGCTTCATCAGATCTGGAAGTCACAAGCAAAAATTCTATTCTATTGCACGTGGAAAGAACGAGGCATTCACTCAGGCGGCCATCCCGCAAAAACGCTCGCATATCGTCGTAAATGGATGCATCGGAACATTTTGCTGCGAGTTTTTCTCGAACTTCAACGGGCGCCGTTTTGTGGTTCATCCCTATGAGTATTATCTGACCGAAGTTCATAACCTTTACCTGCCTGTGAAGGTTGTATGGTGTCCTTTCATAAACAGGTTAACCCCTAGGAAAGTGACAACCACACTCGCAAAGCCACAGATTGCTAACCAGGACGCCTTTTTGCCTCTCCAGCCCACGGCCAGCCGCTCATGAAATAGCACAGCGTAAATAATCCAGGTCAGAATCGAAAAAACCTCCTTGGGATCTCCACTCCAGCCCCTGTGCCATAGTATTTTCGCTGCTGCAAATCCTATAATAAGACCCACAGTCATAAAAGGGAAACCAATGAGGATGCAGGAATGGTTAATTCTATCCAGGGTTTCCAAAGACGGCATCCTGGTAATCCAGCCCTGTATATTTTTTTTCTTTATCATTCGCTCCTGAAGAACGTACATGATGCTGATACAGAAAGCTAGAGCAAAGAAAGCATATGCAACAAAAAGAAACATTAAGTGAACAATAACCAAGCTGTTTTTTAGGGCGGGATTGACAGATACAGGCCCTGACGGGATAAAAAGCGAGCCAGCAACGGAGATTGTCGCAAGGGGCATTACAAAGGCGCCTAGAATAGGTCTTTTGTGACGAAGATAAACACTCAGAAAAAGGGTCACCAAAAGAAAGCCGAAAAAGGAAAGAGCAAATCTGGTGTTAAAAAGAGCCGGAACCGGTGTTTCGTAACAGCGAAACCACAAAGCTGCCGTGTGCGAAAGCAAGCCACCGCCTGCAAAAAGAAGAGCTGTCGGGTGCAAAGCCTTAACACGGCGACACTCGGATATACAAAACGCTACAGCCGAAAACAAATAAAGTACTACTGCAAGAAGGGTGCTCAGACTTTCCATAGCTTTTCCCATTCGTCTGCCGGATACTCAGCACCAACTTCCTTTAGAAGTTTTTCGCACGAGTCCTTTAATATTATCAAACTTTTCGAACGTTCAGCCTGTTTTCGCACACAGGAATACACCACTTCAGCCAAAAAGCGGAAGACTTTTTGATTTGCTTCCGAAGAAAGACCGAGTTTCTGAATAAAGTGTCTTATTCTTTCAAGCTGTGCCAAGTAAAAGTGCCATTGACCGGTTTGCAACATGTCGGCCACAAAATCGCGTATCTTTGCCGCTAGTGCCGGACTTGCTGCAGATGTTCCTACAGAGACGACCAGTCTGCCACTTCGATGTGACGCCGGAACCACAAAAGAAGATAATTCTGGATCGGTGGCACAATTGCAGAAAATACCGGATTCACAACAGAATTTTGCTATTCGTTTATTCAGCTTTCTATCACTCGTTGCCGCAAAAACCAACCATTTGCCGGTAATTGCCTCTCGATGGAACTCCTTGCCGAGATACCTTACATTTCCATCAGAAATCAACTTTTTCAAATTTTGGTTTACATCTTTGGCAATCAGATACACCTCTGCTCCGACTTCCAGGAGCATTCTGACCTTTCGTTCACCAACAGATCCACCCCCGACGACAAGACAGTCTTTTCCTTTTAATTTTAGCATAACCGGATAATAAATAGTTGATGATCCTTGATAACGGCGATCAGTAACGTCGTGTGATGACATATTCGGCCAGATCGTAGAGAATGTTTCGCACTTTCCCCGGAGGAAAAGTACTCAAACATTCTTGAGCATTATTTATGTGTTCTCCAGCAACATTCATGGTGTGCTCAATACCACCATACTCGTGGACAAAATTCTTTATCCACTCAAAATCAATAGGGCCTTCTGGATTGCTGAAGACCCTGCGCACCTCTTGCTTTTGCTCATCAGGGGCGTTCCTAAATGCGCGAATAAGCGGAAGTGTTGCCTTGCTTTCCTCAAAGTCTTTGCCAACCGGTTTTCCCAGTTCCGATCGCGTTCCCGTGTAATCCAAGACGTCGTCTATTAACTGGAAAGCCATGCCGAGATGGTAGCCATAATCCTTGAGGGCTTTTTCCTCTTCGGGTGAAGCCTCGCCAAGAATTGCACCTGCCTGACAGGCAGAACTGATAAGGACTGCCGTCTTCCTGTATATTATCTCGAAATACTCTTCTTCGGTTATGTCGATGTTACCAAGCTGAAGAAGTTGCATAATTTCGCCTTCTGCCATTAGACCGCTGGCCCTTGCCAGTACTTCCATCAAACGGATGTTATTATACTGAAGGGAAATCATTAGGGATTTGGAATATAAAAAATCTCCAACTAGGACAACTGCCTGGTTGCCCCAAAGAGTATTTGCAGCGGGCTTGTTTCGTCGGAGTTCCGCGTGGTCTATTACATCATCATGAAGCAACGTGGCCGCGTGCAAGAATTCGAAAGCAACAGCCAGAGGCACCTCATTTCCGTCCCTGTAACCGCACAGCCGTGCGCAAAGAATTGTCAATAAAGGCCTTAACCTTTTGCCTCCGCTGTGGATGATGTACTTACTTACATCATTAACCAGCCCAACGGAGCCGAAAATGTGAGCCTTTATCTCCCTTTCAATTCGAAGAAGGTCGCACTGTAAATAATGCCGTAACCTTTCCCGAGTAGAATCGGGAGCATCTTCGAGATCGATGGATATCGGACGAGTTACATCTTTCATAGTGAATTACTCACTTTCTGTGAAAAATTTCTAATGAAGCCACAATGCTATAAAAATAGCTAACATAGGTCAAATTTCAAAACCTCCTAAAGTAATACTTCACTTGTTTTGACTCTTCTTGAGTAGCTTCAACCTGCTCTGTAAATAAAGCTCTTTTGCCTTTGTATCATTGGGTTTTGCCTGCAGGTATTTTTTTAGAGACTCCACTGCTTTATCATACTTACCGATGTCGTAATCCAATTTTGCCAGCTCAAGTAGAACTTGAGGATCGTCCGGCCTGAGTTTTACCAGTTCTTCCAATACAACCGCGGCTTCCTGCTTTTTTCCCTGACTTAACAATATGTAAAGGAGCATATCATAGCACTTAGGCTCTTTAGGCAAAGAATCTTTACATTTCCCTAGGACAGTAAGTGCATTATCTGAGTTTTTCCCTTTATCGGTTAATTGGAAAAATTCTTCGTAATAGGACAACTCCTTTGGTTGCAAAGCTATAAGTTTTTCAAGAATTCCCAGTTCTTTTTTCATGTCTTTCTTAGCATAATAGATTTTTTTGAGGTAGGAGAGGGGAGCCGGATTTTGAGGATCCAGTTTACTCGCCTTAAGGAACGCCCGTTCTGCTTCATCCAACATCTTCTGCCGGTATTCAAGAATTCCTAGATTGTACCACGCTTGAGCATTGTCAGGGTGGTTTTTAACAAAAAACTGATATGCTTTGGTTAGTTTTTCGCGATCACCTAGTTCTCTGAGAGCGGAGATCCACGCAGTTATGGAGCTTTCCGTTTTGTCCATTTTAGCCAGTTTTTCATATAAGGCGGCTGCTTTTCCGTGTTCTTCCAGTTTTGAGTAAGTTATGGCAAGGATTCGTAAGCCGTCCATGTCATCGGGATGTGACCGGACGTACTCCTGAAAATATTTTAATGCTCTTTTGTAGTCTCCTTTCTGGAAGTAAGCCACCCCTGTGTTGTACATAAGTGTTGGTCTGTTTTTGGAAGAAACCTTGCTTGCCAGTTCCGAGTATTTCGCCACACAATTCCAATCCTGCAGTCTCGTACAAAGGTCGGAAAGATAAAGCCAGAAGTTCACTTTAAGCGCATCAGGCACTTCCTTAATGCATTTTTCCAGCACAACCTTGGTCTGGCGAGGTTTGTAAGCGGTATTTAGATATTTCAGAAATGCTTCGATGTTTTCCTTTTTCGGGAAGTGCTTCAAGATCCTGATATAGGTATTCACTGCTTCCTGCTTCTGTCCCATTGCGCGGTAACAGGAAAGCAAACGCATGATGGCGTGACGGGACATGCCAGATCGCAAGATTTTTTCGTATTCCTGTACCGCATGTTTGTAATCTTTCTGGGTGAAGTAAAGATCGGCTAATTGCATCCGAGCTATCATATGATTTGGCTCTTCCGCCAGAGCCTTTTGTAGAAAGTACTTTTTACGCTCCGGACTCTGGGTTAACTGTGCCTGTTTGATCCAGTGCTTTGCAGGCCATTTTGCCTGGATTTTAATGGTGCCCAGTTTCCACCTATACCACAATGCGGATATCTCTATGTCAACGTGATTATCAAAGGGAAGGTATGGGGCAAGTTTTACAAGGGGTTGAGGCTGACTTCGCAGTAATTCCACATCCATCAGGTCGGAATGAAGGCGCATGCCCCAGGTTATTTTGCCGTCCGTTTTTACTGCCGTAATACTTAACACGTCATCAGGGCTGAAAACGCAGTGGTTGTTCGGGGTACATGAAATTGTTTCCTTACCGTTAACTTCAAATTCCAGAGATTTTATTGAATGAGGGACAAGTGGAGCGCGCTTATAAAGAGAGTCGATGGTGATCACTTGGGCAAAAATTAAGGCCCCGGCGGAACAAATGCCAAGAAATGCCAGCAATGTAAGAATTTTCAGGAATCGAAAAACAAGATTTGTCCGCCCTCGAGGTGATTTTCTTCTAACGTAAATGGAATATCTATTGTTTCTATACATTAGCTTTCATTTAACCATCTCATCGCGGAGTGTGCCTACGGGCGACGCACACATCGCCCGCCCCATTTGACGAATCAGCCTCTTTTATAAGAGCCGTCACCCAGTAGAGTTTAGTTACTTCATCATTCGATAATTCTCGGTAGTGTCCAGGTTTAAGATCTCCCAGTTGAATAGGACCGTACCTCACTCTTTTAATACGCAACACAGGATGACCCGTTACTAATCCCATTCTTTTTATCTGCCTGTACCATCCTTGATGAATAATTACCTTCAACCACGTTCGTGTGCGTTCTCTCTTAATCACTTCAACCCGAGCTGGTGCAGTCTTTCCCTCCTCAAGATACACACCTTCACGCCACTTTTTGAAAAACCACTTGCCTGGGTGCCCTTTAACCAAAACAATGTATTCCTTTTCCACTCCAAAGCTTGGATGTATAAGCCTATGCGCAAGCTGGCCATCGTTTGTAAATAGCAACAAGCCTTCTGAGTCAAAGTCCAACCTGCCTACGGGATACACTCTTTCCTTAACATCTCGAAGAAAATCCATCACCGTCGGTCTTCCCTGGGGATCATGCAAGGTCGTCACGCAAAACCTCGGCTTATACATGGCCAGATAAACCTTACGAGAAGCCGGTCGCACGACTTTACCGTCAACTCGTACTTCATCGGTTTCCGGATCCACAGTAATCCCCATTTCCGTTACCGTTTCTCCGTTAACCTGAACCCTTCCCTCATGTATCCACTCTTCAGCTTTCCGCCGGGACGTTAATCCTGCCAGTGCTATGAATTTCTGAAGCCGTATCCGATCACCCATATTCTGTCTTTTTCAATTACTTCCGCTAAATGGAGCCATCCCCACCGCTTCCCTTACCATCTCCATCGTCATGGCCGTTTCTTTTTTTGCTCTGTCAATCCCGTCAATGATAATTTCGTGTACCTCCATCATGTTGTCCATGTAATATTTTTTCTTTTCCCGGATGGGGTCGAGAAATTCATCAATATGGCGCAGTAGCATCTTTTTACAATCTACGCAGCCAATGCCCGCGGTGCGGCATCCTTTCACTATTTCTTCTCTTTCGTCATCGGTTGAATAAATCTTGTGAAATTCAAACACCGGGCACACACTAGGATCTCCTGGGTCTTTCCGCCGTTTCCTCTGCGGGTCTGTCACCATGGTCATTATCTTTTGGTGTACCGACTCCACCGGTTCGGTAATGTAAACACAATTATTGTAACTTTTGCTCATCTTTCTACCGTCCGTTCCTGGAAGGGTGGGAAATTCTGTGAGCAATGCTTCCGGTTCTGGGAATATTTTGTGCCCGTATAGATGATGAAACCGGCGCACTATTTCACGAGTAAGTTCAATGTGAGGTAGCTGATCCTTACCGACCGGTACACCATGAGCCCGATAAATAATTATATCTGCAGCCTGAAGCACGGGATAGCCAAGAAATCCATAGGTCGAAAGATCTTTATTCTTTAGTTGTTGTTGTTGCTCTTTGTACGTGGGATTTCGTTCAAGCCACGGAACGGGCGTTATCATGCCGAGAAGAAGGTAAAGCTCGGCGTGATCCTGGATTTCTGACTGGATAAAAATTGTGCTTTTTTTTGGATCCAGCCCAACACTTAACCAATCGGTTATCATGTCCCAGGTGTATTCCTTTATCTGCTGGGGGGTTGCGTAATCGGTGGTAAGAGCATGCCAGTCTGCAACAAAAAAGAAACAATCGTATTCCTCTTGAAGTTTAAGCCAGTTGTCCAAGGCGCCGTGCAGGTTTCCGAGGTGAAGCCTTCCGGTGGGTCGCATTCCGCTTAGTACTCTTTTCCTTTCGACGGTCATTCCTTTAAGTCCTCCTTCTCGCTTTGATCATCCAAGAAAAAAGCTCAGCAATGCGTCCAGTACGGGGGTGATAAAATACGACCACAAGTTGGTTACAATCAACAGCAAGATGATAAACATACCGTATCGCTCTAGTTTCGCCACAGCCATAGCCATTTCTTCCGGCAAAATGCCAACAAGTATGCGCCCTCCGTCCAAAGGTGGAACCGGTACTAAATTAACAATCATGAGCACCAAATTAATAGCCACCGATGTGCCAGCCATCAAGATAAGAGGTTCAATAAGCCACATGCTTCCCTTTCCTATAATGCTTCCGTGGACTGCCCACACCAGACCGTGATATATCAAGCTGCTGGCTGCCGCCAGCATCAGGTTGGTTAGCGGACCGGCAAGTGCCACCTTGGCCATGCCCTTTCTACCACCAACTAGAAGGTCCTGCCTCACGGGCACTGGCTTAGCCCACCCGAAGAGAAAAGGAGCGTTCATCAAAAACAGGAAAAGAGGTAGGAATATAGTGCCGAAGGGGTCTATGTGCACCAGAGGGTTCAAACTTATCCGACCCGCAAGGCGTGCCGTGGGATCTCCCAACCTTTCTGCCGCCCAGCCGTGGGCAATTTCATGAAGTATTACCCCAATCAGTAGGGGCAGGAAGTAAATCCCTGCCTGAGTCAACTTGTGAAGATTTGGTATCATTTTGAGATCCTTTAAACAGTTCCGGATAATGCCTCTTGAGGTAATTCCATTCTTCCTGCTTCGTTTTGACCACGCCGTCCAGTCTTGCATGAAGAAGTTCATCGAGTACCTTTCGGTAGATCGGTCCTGGCGGAACACCAAAGTCTTTGAGATCCCGTCCTCTGAGTTCTGTTTTTTCATATCGATAGCGGGTAAGATATAGGTTAATACACCGTCGCACTTCTGGGAATTCTGTTCGGGCCATGGCAACAAGCAACTCTTCTGTGGATAAGCTTTCCAGAATACGGTAAACCTGGCTTGCTGGTATATCAATTCCGTCACCCAGTTTTTGAAGAGCATCATCGATGCGCTTGTAAGCGCCAAGAAACCTTTTCCTTGGGCCTTCTGGAATATCGAGTCTGGAGCAAACTGCTTTCAGCTCTTTCAGAGAAAGCCCCATGAATAAAGCAATAAAGTAGATCCACCATTTTTCCACACTCCCTTCCAGAAAGCTTAAATCGTACCAAGCGAGTACTTCCTTCAGATCACGAAATAGCCTCTCCTTACGAGCCGTCCACTGAAGGGAAGGGGACAACACTTTCAGCAGCTTGAACTCGTCCATTCGCCTCAAAGCCGGCACCGGATCGGTCTCCATAAGTATGAGCTGAAGCTCGTGAAAAAGCCTGTGCCCTCCCAGTTTGTCAATCAAACCTATCTTTACCGCATTTTGCATCAGTTTCTCTGTTTGTTTTCCGATCTGGAATCCAAAACGCTGTTCAAAACGTATTGCTCTAAGGATCCTGGTCGGGTCCTCCACGAAACTCAGACTGTGGAGAACCCTTATGACCTTTTCCTTTATGTCCCTCTGGCCGCCGAAGAAGTCTATAAGTTGCCCGAAGCGATCAGGATGCAGATCCACCGCCAGGGTGTTTATGGTGAAATCACGGCGGTACAAATCCATTTTTAGTGATCCAAATTCGACAATTGGTAACGCCGCCGGGTAACGGTAGTACTCCATGCGGGCAGTGGCAACGTCTATCTTCATACCGTCGGGAAAAATCAAAACGGCAGTGTTGAATTTTTTGTGTGCCCTCATGCGAATGTTATGCTCATGTGCGAAAGTTCTGGCAAAGCGAATACCGTCACCTTCGATCACGATGTCTATGTCCAGGTTGGGATGCCTAAGCAGGAGATCTCTTACGAAGCCGCCCACGGCGTAAACACCGTATCCTAACTTCTGTCCCAGTTTGCCGAGGTTTCTTAACAGGTCTACAGCGTAAGATGGCAACTGTTCACGAAGCAGGCTTGATATATTCTTCTGCCGGCGCCTTTGAGAAAGCATCTGTCCGTTAAGTCCACTCGGGTCAGTGGCACGTTCCTCCACCAGGTATTTTAAAAGATCCCGCCTTGTAATGACTCCTACTACTCTGTTGCCTTCAACGACAGGAAGTATCCTCTGCTGGTGCTCCACCAGCGGTTCCTGAATTTCTACTATCGTTGCGTCCGGATGAACTGTTTTTATGTCGCGGTTCATATAGTGCTGAACCGGCGCCAATTCAAACCCGTGATAGATGGCTTTTTCGATTATTTGCCTAGATATCGTGCCCACAAGGCTCTTGTTTTCGTCCAGAACTGGCACGGCGTTTATGTTGTAACGTATCATTAGTTCTTCTGCCGACCTGATCGGTGTAGTTTCATCAATGCATATAGGCGGCTGACTCATCAAATCTTTGGCCACCGGAGTGGGCTTAATCTTGCTCTGCAGTACCTCCCAAAGTCGGTCCTCTACCTCAATCAGTGTTTTGTTTCTTATCGTAGCGGAAGCGGCCGTCGCGTGCCCGCCACCTCCGAAATAGACAGCGATCTCTCCAACATTCACCTGAGGTATCCTGCTCCTTGCCACCATGTAAATCCGGTCTTCCATACGGGCCAGGGCAAAGACCACATCCAGATTTTCCATATCCCTGAATTTGTGCACAATAAGGGCGAAGTCTCCCACGTACCTGTCAATGGAAATAGATGATATGCACACATCAACGCCGTGAATGGTGTAAACCCTAGCCGAAGATATCATATCATTTAGCAACGCCACCTGTTCGGCGGTGAGATCCTTCGTGACGATGTCGGAAACCACATTCAAGTCGGCACCGCATTTAAGTAAAAATGATGCTGCCTCGAAATCATCCGGTGTGGTGGACAAAAACGTGAAAGAACCCGTGTCTTCGAAGATGCCGATCATCAGTATTGTGGCTTCTTCTGGTGTAATAGGAATATTCCTCTCCTTTATTATCTCTGTCAGTATGGTCACCGTTGCCCCGACCCGCCTGATTACTGACACACTTCCCGTAACATCGTCTTCTGCGTCAGGGTGATGGTCGTAAATGTGAATATCCACATCCCCCCTGTCTGCTATTTCTGCGAACCTGCCGATACGGGATTTCTGCCTGGTGTCCACCAATATCAGCCTTTTCACAGAATCCAGATCAATGTCTCTCATTTTTTTTATGTTAAAGGACGGAGATATTCTGGCGTTAAAGAACTCTCTGACCAGCTTTTCTTGGGATCCAGGAAATACCATCGTGGCGTTCGGATAGAGCTTGGCGGCAGCTATCATAGAAGCCATAGCGTCAAAGTCTGCGTGCACATGCGTTGTGATCACTTCCATAACATCACGCCCTGGGGTGGTGAAGTTCGTGGACTTCTTTTAGATGTTTAAGTGCCACGTGTGTATATATCTGAGTTGACGATATGCTAGCGTGCCCGAGAAGCGCTTGAACCGATCTGAGGTCTGCTCCATTCTCCAGAAGATGCGTCGCAAAGGTGTGCCTCAACACATGCGGAGTTACTTCTTTCTGTATTCTAGCCTGGATGGCATACTTTTTCAGCAACTTCCATACTCCAAGCCTCGTAAGAGGATTTCCCTTATTGTTGATGAATAAAAAAGAACTCGTCTTGCCTTTTTTCAAAAGCTTCGGTCGCCCTTTTGTAAGGTAGGTGTCCAGAGCCTCAATGGCATATTCCCCGAGAGGGACTATTCTTTCTTTCGATCCTTTGCCGCGCACCAGAAGGTATTCCGACTGCCTGTGGTACTGCGCCACCGTAAGGCCCGTTAACTCACTTACACGAACCCCGGTGCTATAGAGCAGTTCAATAATGGATCTGTCACGAAGACCTAGAGGGGTTGTGATGTCTGGAGCGCTTATGAGTCTATTTACTTCATCAACAGAAAGGCAAGATGGCAGAGACTCTCGAGGCTTTGGTGGTCGTATCTTCGTCGCGGGATTGATGCGAATCATCCCTTCGCGCATCAAGAAACTAAAGAAACTTTTGATAGACGAAAGTCGCCGAGCTTGGGTCTTTACGGAAAAACGAGAAGCTGTCAGTTCCATGTATTTCGATATTGTTCTTTCGTTAATATTATTCACATCCTCGTTGTACCCGCTGGATTCCAGAAAGGCTATAAAGTCCTTCAGGTCTGTACAATAAGACTGTATGGTGTGGTTGCTATAGCCTCGTTCGATTGCAAGGTATTGAAGAAATGAGTCAACCAGGGAATATAATCCCGAGGTGCCACACATCACCCAGCCTTTCGTTTTTTAGCATCCACCGGAACGCTGTAAGTTTTAAAATGGTAATCTACAAGACAGGACGTTTTCACCACATTATCCAGCACTTGAGTTGACACAATGTCTATTATGTGGGGTTTCCCACTGTCATCGGTAAAGGTTATGCGCTTCCCATTTGGAAATCCCCCGGTGTGAAACCAAATGTCTGGTGGTAGGAGCCATGTCCTGCCGTATCGTTCTTCGAATTTTAGATAACTAACAGTATCACGGGGAAAAATGAGGTAAAGAACCATCTCTTCTTCTGACGGGTACCGACCCATTTCCTCTCTGAATTGTTCCCTACAAGATTCGATGCCTTCTTTATCTTCCGGCTTTGCCCTGTCTTTGCTCTGGAGTATCTCATACCACCGTTTTCCATTAGTTCTTTTATGTTCAAGCACCTTCTTGTAGATCCAATCAGGCGGATCATAAAAAGGGAAGGGACCATAGTGACCCAGAAGTAGCCGTTTCAGGTCATCCGATGGCTGTTCATAGCGGCCGTAAAGAATATTACTCACGGCCGTTGACCACAAAATCTGACTTCCCGGTGTCACAGGCCAGATATTTCCCAATTCTTTTATGACCGTTGACAATTCTTCAAAAACCTCTTGTATGCGTGAGAGAAGACCCAGCTGTTCCGCTTGTTCGTAAGCCATACTCACGGCACCGCCCGTTAATTTATGTGCGCGCACAAGGGGGTCCACACCACGGAAGGGGCTTTCGAAGGCTGCGTAATACCGCCTCTCATACCTGATTATCTCGGAAGACTGTATTATGGCATCGATGTTGATATTCTTGGGACTGTATCCATGATCTTCGAGAACTTGAATGAGCGAAAGAGCCGGAGCCTGACTGTACCATGCACCAAATCCATGATCACAAACTTCCACTATTTTGGCACCTGCCCGTATCGCTGCAACCATGCGAGCCAGGTCGTTCCCATCGGTATTATGACCATGGTAGGCAATAGGGATTTCAGGAAATTCGGCTTTAATAGCTTCTACCAAGTTGGCAATCCGCTCAAAAGATCCAAGGGCTGAATGGTTTTTAATTCCCAAGATTATGTCAGGCCCAAAGGTGTCCACAATTTCTTGAACCTTTTCCAGATAAAACTCGTTGGAATGCTCAGGTCCGGTACCAAAGCAAAGTGATGGAACAAGAATACGCCCAGCCTTTTGAACTTCCTCACCAACAATTTTCATGTTGGGTATGTGGTTCATAAAATCGTAAACCCGCCACACATCAACATACTTTGCAAAAGCCCTCACTGTCGCCCTTATTGTTTCCTCAGAGTAAGGGCGATAGCCAAAGAGATTATGACTTCTACACCCCGTCTGAATTAGCGTGTTGGGCATCGCTTTCCTAACAAGTCTTAACTTTTCAAAGGGGTTTATCTGTTTTTTCATTAGATCGACGTGAATGGAAGCACCGCCGGATATTTCAAAGGCAAAGTAACCCACCATATCTCTGGTGGGTGCTGCCCGGAGTGTCGTCCAAGGCATGATTCGCCCCTTAAAATCGGATTGCGAAACATCTCTTTCGTTATTCGTCAAAAAATAGCCATCATAGTTTCGAACGTAGTCAATTACTTCCTTTGCTGACATTTCTCGAAACACGACGGTCTCCTTGCGTTTTTTGCTAAAGTGCGTGAGGGTTATAACCGTAAGCATTTATTTCGGCAATCAATCGTGCCAGTTTATCCATTTCGTCTTCTGCTTCTCGATAGTCTAAAAGTTCGGGGTGAGAATCTATATAGGTCGTATCGAACTGCCGATTTCTGAAGTCGGGATCATCTACTATGGCTTTGTAGTACGGTATTGTCGTTTTGACACCGACAATGTTGAAACCATCGAGAGCTCTGCGAAGCCGGTCAACGGCCTCGTTCCAGGAGAAGCCGTAAACGGTAAGTTTCACTATAAGAGAATCGTAAAATCTAGGGATTTCGTAGCCTTGATAAACTGCTCCGTCCAGCCGAATTCCGTGACCTCCGGGGGATTGATATACTTCAATGACACCAGGACATGGTATAAAACTTTGCTTAGGATCCTCGGCGTTGATTCTAAGTTCTATAGCGCACCCTCTAACAGATACGTCCTCCTGTTTTATGGACAATGGTTCTCCAGCGGCAATGCGAAGTTGTTCCCGGACTATGTCAATCCCCGTAACCATCTCCGTTACCGTGTGTTCTACCTGAATTCGGGTATTAACTTCGAGGAAGTAAAAATTGTCATCTTCGTCAACGAGGAACTCTATAGTTCCGGCGTTTACATACCCTGCTACCTTGGCTGCTTTTACGGAAGATTCGCATATACGTTCTTCCACCAGAGGGGTAAGAAAAGACGGAGCGATTTCAATGAGTTTTTGATGACGCCGCTGAATCGAGCAATTACGGGTACCAAGGTGCACTACGTTTCCATGAGTATCTGCCAGTATTTGCACTTCCACGTGTCGTGGCCTGGATATTCCTTTTTCCAAATAGATTTCTTCGTTTCCGAAGGCTACTTTCGCTTCGGATCTAGCCAGTTTTAATCCCTGTATGAGTTGCTCTTTCGAATGAACAACTCTTATGCCTCGACCTCCTCCGCCCGAAACAGCTTTGATCATAATAGGGAACCCGTAGCGCTCGGCAAAATCAAGGGCTATCTCATTGCCTTCGTTACCCGGAGGCAGAGTTTTCGTTCCCGGAATAAGTGGAATGCCCACACTCTCCATAATCTGACGGGCCGTGACTTTGCTGCCCATCTTGAGAATGATATCCGACGGAGGGCCAACAAAAATCAAACCCGCTTCGCGGCATTTCAAGGGAAATTCTGGATTTTCTGATAAAAAGCCATACCCAGGGTGTATAGCATCCGCTCCCACTTCCTTTGCTGCATGTATTATACGATCTATGTCCAAATAATCCTTCCTCGGGCCAGGACCTATGCACACGGCCTCATCGGCTTTCGTTATGTGCATAGCAAACCTGTCTGTTTCTTCATAGACGGCCACCGTTTTGATACCCAGTTCTTGAGCAGACCTCATTATGCGTATGGCTATTTCGCCTCTGTTTGCCACCAGGAGTTTTTCGATCATAATGTTTCTCCTGTCTTCCGAAGATTCACGAATACAGGAAGGATTCCATATCACATTCTTTCGGGGGGCTCAAACGGTCTCTCAAATAGACACGGATGGCGTCCTGTAGGAGTGCAAACAAGTAGGGGCACAAGGCCTTGCGCCCCTACTAGCAACCTATTGATTGTTCCCTTCTTTTATGGTGTGACAACCCTGGCAGGTTATAGGAGCTGCTTGTGTGTTGTTTTCATGGTTATATTTGCGGTGACAACCAATACAATTGTTGTGGAAGGCCAGCTTTAAATTCAGCTTTTGCTGGGGTAGAGGAAGACGTTTTTCGTTTTTAACAGTGGGTTCATTATGGCATACCTCACAAGAGGTCTCATCACCGTCCTCCCACACGTTTTCACCGTTCTTATAAATATGGTGACAATCGAGGCAGTCTATTCCATAATCGTCAAAATGAGCCTGATGGTTGAATTTAACCAAAGGCATTGTGTGTTTTTTGTAAAGGCTGGAATTTATAATGATAACCTCTTCTTGTGCCCTCACATGTATTACCCAGCTAGCCAGCACAACCGTGAAGACAACGAGTACGGAAACTAATCTCTTCATTATTTGATCCCCTCTTCTCAGCTAAAAAGCCAACTTTTATTTTCCCAAGTCCAACACAGCTATTTTTAGTGAATTTTTTCTCGCGCTGTCAAGAAATGTTTTTCACACTCCTTTTCCTAGGAATCTGGCATCTGCCCGTTGTTTCCTGGCTTTAGCCTGGACACTTTTTAACCAACCGATTCGAATGGGCTCGTCAGGTATGTCAAAGGCTGGTACGAACGGTTTGATGTCTAGCAGCGGAGTTTTGTTTAAGACGTCAATACCTTCAACCGTTAGAATGCCTTGCTCCTTGTCCAACTTCATCAATTTGACCACCGACAGTCCTATGGGATTTGGCCTTGCTGGCGCTCTTGTGGAAAAAATCCCATGAGGTTTGTTGTCAAGGAAAGGCGTTATCATGGGTTTCCAAGATGCGGCTTTGTGGAAATGATAAAGTAGTATGACATGGGAAAAACCTTCCAGAGAATCTAAGCCTCCCTTGAATTCCGGATAAACTTCAACAGTTCCTATGACCTGTCTGGCTCCTGTTGGCTGAATAGGCATGTCGCGAACATCTTCAAAAGGGGATTTGATCACGCCTATGGGGCTGTAGGTGATTTTCTCCACTATCAAATTATTCCTCCATCTCGCAATTTTTTTATATCCTCAGTCGTAAGGTTTAGGATTTCTTCTAAAATCACCTCTGTGTGTTCTCCCAATTCGGGGGCATGTGATCTGATCAACGGTTGCATCTGAGTTGAACGGATTGCGTTCCCTAGCTGCATATAAGCCCCCCAGCTTTCGTGAAGCATTTTAACAACAAGACCTCGAGTGAGAAACTCATTATCATTCATGACCTCATCAAGGTTCCTTATGGGTTCACAGCAGCAATCAACGTGTGCAAAGAATTCGATCCATTCACTCTGAGTTTTAGTAATGAATATTTCTTCCAGCTCTTTTTTTAGCCGTTTCTGATGCTCTCCTGGCGTGAAATATTCCGGAACGTTCAGGTCTTCTCGACCCAGGGCTCGGCAAAAGTTTTCCCAAAATTGAGGTTCCAATGCACCCAGCGACATGTAACGTCCATCTTTTGTGCGGTAAATAGAATAGCAGGCGTAGCCGTGATTCAGCATGTCATCCCCATAACGCGGCACCTTGCCGTCGGCGAGAAACTTGCCCCATCTTAAACAATTCCACATAACTGCCATGTCGGTCATTGAGATGTCGAGAAAGTCTCCTTTACCCGTTTTTTCGCGATTCCATAGAGCGAGCACTATCGCGAAAGCCGCCGGCAACCCACCACCTCCTATGTCTGCTATTTGAACACCCGGAACAACAGGAGTTCCTTCCTCAGTTCCTGTATACGACAATACTCCAGCCATTGCTAGGTAGTTGATGTCATGCCCGGCACGTAGCGCTCGTTTTCCGTGCTGACCATATCCGGTTATGGCGCAATATATAAGCTTTGGGTTTACTTCTTTGAGAACTCTATATCCTATACCCAGCCTGTCCATAGCCCCGGGACGAAAGCCCTCGAGAACCACATCAGCCTTTTTTACCAGCTCGAGAAAGATCTTTTTGCCTTCATCACTTTTCAGATTGATGGTCACCGATTTTTTGTTTCGATTCAGCACAATATGGAAGCCGCTTGTACCACCCAGCAAGGGAGGCCACCATCTTATGTAGTCTCCCTTTTTCGGGTCTTCTATTTTTATAACTTCTGCTCCAAAATCAGCCAGTAACATAGAACAAAAAGGCCCCGGCAAAAGACGGGACAGGTCCAAAACTCGGATCCCCTTAAGCGGAAGCATGTGCCCACCTCCTCTTACTTCGCGTTTCCTTTTTGTGTAAATTGGCTTTCGTTTTTAAGCCCTACTATTGTGGATATGATGTGTCAACTATCATCAATAGCGGAGCCAAGATAATGCGCTTTTTGAATGCTGCCGGGTCTTTTTTCACTTTCCTCCTGGCTGTTTGCATTGGTACTCTATGGGCAGTTGAGTACTACTACGACTCCGAAAACACTGTGATAGGTGGAATAAGCTATCATACGGTCACCAAAGGAGAGACTCTCCTTGATATTGCTCGAAGGTATGGACTGGGCTACAACGATCTTGCCCTCGTGTATCCCAACATGGATGTATGGCTTCCGCCGGTCGGGAAAAGACTTATGGTTCCATCATTTTGGGTTCTTCCATCAGCAGAAAGAAAAGGCATTGTTTTGAACATCCCAGAACTTCGATTGTATTTTTACAGCTCTGAGCCTGGCACGGTGCAAACTTACCCGGTTGGTATCGGTGATGAAGGGTGGGAGACTCCCCTTGGTAGCTACCGCATCGGTCAGAAAAGAACAAATCCCACATGGTACATACCAAAGTCCCTGCAGGGAAAGTACGGCAGAAGTATCATACCTCCAGGACCGGACAACCCTCTGGGAGCTTACATTATGAAACTGGCCGGAACGAGCTACGGCATACACGGCACTAACATGCCATGGGGAGTAGGCCGACTGGTAAGTCATGGCTGTATTCGGCTGTATCCTGAGCATATAACAAAACTTTTCGCACAGGTGCGGGTTGGAACCCCCGTAAAAATCATTTATGAACCCATAAAATGGGGACAGAAGAGGGGGCGAATCTACGTTGAAGTCCACCCCGATGTGTACAAAAAAATCCTTGATTTTCGCGGCTATGCCGTGCGAGCCTTAAATCAGTGCCCGTTTGGAACGAAACGGGTCGACCGGGATCGTTACTTCCTTGCTGTTCGCCTTAAAAACGGAGTTCCTTTCGATGTAACGGTTAACAAGGACCCATGAAAGTGTACTCTCGCTGCTGACATTTGGCCTTACAAGGAGCTAACAAAGTTTTGAAAAATTTGTATTTCTTCTTCTGATATGCGATTCTTTAAGGGGTTACCAACTCGCGACTCGTGGAGGTATTCGAAGTTGGATGCAAGAATTGATTAGTTATCCGGAATACGAAAAATGCAGGCTTTGCCCTTGGGAATGCTGTGTAGATAGATCATCGGAGGAATTGGGGAAATGTCGGGCACCGGCAGATTTAAGGCTAAACGATGCCATGTTGCACTTTGGCGAAGAGGCATGCCTGGTAGGGAGCAATGGTTCAGGAGCGCTATTTTTGGCCTGCTGCACGCTTAGGTGCGTTTACTGTCAGACCTGGGAAATTAGCTGGGAAGGTAAAGGCATTGAAATTTCAACGCAAGAATTTATCGATATACTGAAAGACCTCGTAAGAAA
The DNA here is from genome assembly GCA_019309115.1 of Deltaproteobacteria bacterium. Lineage (GTDB taxonomy): Bacteria > Desulfobacterota > Syntrophobacteria > Syntrophobacterales > Thermodesulforhabdaceae > JAFDGW01. The sequence goes on along the minus strand of JAFDGW010000004.1, from coordinate 2,852 downwards.
AGGTGCTGAAAATCTTAACTTTATTACGCCGACCCATTATGTACCTCACATCAGATTTGCAATTAAAAGCCTTCGTGAGGATGGTATTACTGTTCCAACCGTTTACAACACTAGCAGTTTCGAGCGTGTGGAAACACTGAGGTCCCTGGAAGGTTATATTGACATTTACCTAGCGGATTTCAAATACTGGGATTCCCGTACAGCTGAAATGTTGAGTGGTTGCCAGGATTATCCCGATGTGGCAAAAAGAGCTATCAAAGAAATGCACAAACAAGTGGGCGATCTAACTGTGAACGAAAAAGGCGTGGCACAGAAGGGGTTGCTGGTGAGACATCTCGTGTTGCCAGGTTTTGTGGAAGAAAGTGTTAAAATCGTCGAGTGGATTGCGGAAAACTTATCGACAAACACATACATAAACATCATGGGGCACTATCGACCATGTCACAAGGCAAAATCAATGCATGAGTTGAACCGAACCCTCATGCGGGAAGAATTCGAAACGGTTGTGCAACACGCCAGGAATTGCGGTCTACACCGCATTGATACCACTCACTGGCAACTTTATCCATACATTTGGACTCGATCTGACAACGTGGAGGAAACGTGATGAGCATTTCCAGTAAAATGGCCGAATTCATGGAACGGAGCAGTTGGATAAGAAAGATGTTCGAAGAAGGGGCTAAGCTCAAAGCGATTTACGGGTCAGATAAGGTTTGTGATTTCAGCCTTGGAAATCCCAATGTTTACCCACCGCCCCAGGTTCATGAAGAACTGGTGCGAATCGCACAGGAAAGCACTGGGGCATCTCATGGTTACATGCCAAATGCAGGCTATCCAGAAGTGCGCCATACCGTGGCTAATTATCTCGCATCAGAACATGGTATGGCATTATCGGAAGAGGAAATCATAATGACCTGTGGTGCAGCAGGTGGAATAAATGTTGTTTTGAAGGCAATTCTGAACCCGGGAGACGAAGTTATTGTACCAGCACCTTTCTTTGTTGAGTATGGGTTTTACATTGACAATCACGGCGGAGTAATCAAATCGGTTCCGACCAATCCTGATTTTACCCTCAGCATGGATGCCATACAGGACTCCATAACTAGCTCCACAAAGGCTGTCCTTATAAACTCGCCTAACAATCCAACGGGACAGGTTTACGGACAATCAGAACTGGAACAACTGGCGGATGTGTTGACTCAGAAAAGCAAAGCCGTGGGTCATACGATTTATCTCATTTCTGATGAACCATACAGAAGAATCGTATTTGACGGCATAAAAGTGCCTTCTATTCTGAAGATTTATTCCGAAAGCTTTGTGGTAACTTCGTATTCGAAGGATCTTTGTCTTCCCGGAGAACGCATAGGCTACATTGTTGTAAATCCCGAAATGAGCGAAAAAAAGAAGGTAATAGGTGCTCTAATTCTAGCCAATCGTATTCTCGGTTTTGTAAATGCCCCGGCACTTATGCAGCGCCTCGTTGCACGTCTTCAGGGAATTTCCATCGACGCCGAGGTTTACAGGAAAAAGAGGGATCATCTGTTGCAAATTCTTTCGGAAATCGGCTATGAATGCGTGAAGCCTGGCGGAGCTTTCTACCTTTTTCCGAAATCTCCAATTTCCGACGATGTGAAATTCGTCCAGATGCTTCAGGAAGAGCTTGTTCTGGTCGTGCCTGGATCGGGTTTTGGAGGCCCTGGACACTTCAGGATAGCCTATTGTGTTGATGATGAAACGATCGAGCGATCGGCCGAAGGTTTTCGAAAGGCCTTCAAAAAGGCAAAGACACTATAAAGGACAGCTGAGATGACGAAGGATCTGTACGTTAAGAAAAACAGCGAGAAAACACCGTACAGAGGATTGCTTTGGGTTGCTATGGTCATCGCCATAGTGGTGGTGTTTATGCTGATCTTTAGGATACACTATCCCTTCAGACAAGATCGAGTGCGAAAGTCTACACTTCCGGCAGATCAGCAAAAAAGATCAATAGTGGTTGGAAAGGTGCCCGTAATCGCTACCGGGAAAATAAAAAGCATAGTTAGGAACAAAATAACAACGGCAGCTATTCCGGAAGAAAGCAAACCCCCAAAACCCGAGCAACCTAAGCTTCAAAATAAATCTGAATCACCAGCAGAGCCACCTCGGGCAGACCTGTACGAAAGCCGGGAAAATGCTAAAAAGGTCCAGCAACGTAAAGAAAGCTCTTTGCGGGTACTGGCTGCTTCTGAAGCCCTGAAAGAGGTTGAAGGCGAAATCCGGAAGGTAGAGGAATTACCTACCACTAAAGATGAAAAGAAAAAAGCTACTCATCTTATCCCCAAAAAAACAACGAGAAAGAACAGCATGTATTCCCTGCTATCTCCGCAAAACGCCCAAACACCAGAAATTTCAAAACAAAGCCAGCCCGAAAAGAAAAAGGCACCTTCTGATAACGTTGTCAGAACCTCCCATGGGGTCAAAATCAGAACTCAGAGTGTATCCTACTGGGTTCAGGTGGGGGCGTATTCAAAGCCGGCAAATGCAAATAGTATCAGGCAGGTGCTCGTATCAAAGGGATTTCCCGTTGTTATCCAAACGATCAATCACAAGAAATATGGAAAGCTTTATTTGGTCAGGGTTCCTGTTCGTGGGAGTAAGAAAGAAGCTATGAAATACGCATCCCGGATTGAACAACAAATGCATGAGGGACATCCCATAATCATAAGGGCGAAGTGAAAATAGTTGTGGTAGCTATTGTTAGGTTCGTAAAAATACTACTTCAGTTTTCAAATGTATTCATCTGAAGTAGTATTTCCGTCCACCCTGCAGGATATAAATCCTGCTTACTATCCCCTATCCATAAGGACTTGGGG
>JAFDGW010000026.1 GCA_019309115.1 Deltaproteobacteria bacterium | reverse complement strand
GGTAACCCCGTTGTTGTGTGCCACCTTCAGAATGGCCTGGCAGTCCATTAGACGTACCCCTCGACCCAATCGTCGTCGTTGTGTTTTTTGTCTTTAGATTGGGTATGCAAATCACCGTCACGACCGTCACAGTCGTCACAGTTCAATAATTTCGGATAGTTACAAAACTGCCTCATCGTCACAGGACCGTCACATTTATCGTCACCATCGTCACACCCGCTAGACGTACCCCTCAATAAATCGTCGTCGTCGTGGGCTTCATTCTTGTCAATGGATTTAGTAAGGATATGATCGTCCCGATCGTCCCTATCGTCCCATTTCAATGATTTCGGATAGTTACAAAATTGCTTGATCGTCCCACCCATCGTCCCAGCGGATGAGTTATCGTCCCTACCGCTCGGTCGGGACGATCCTGGGGGTGTGTTGGGACGATCTTGGGACGATCCCCAGTTTTTGCCCTCGCTTTGCAAGCCATGAATATCACTAGATTTTTTATCTGCTGGGACGGTTGGGACGGTCAGGACGGTCTTTTGCATACCCAATCTAATAATTCGCTTTCGAGTACCTGGTAACCGGTCCCACTCAACCTCAATTCCCTGCTGTCGCAAAAGCGGTGCAATCCTCTTTAATTGGTTCGACAATACGTTTGCGGCTTTTGGCCAGGACTTACGACGCCGTTCTTCCTCCGTCATGTACGAACAGAGCAAGTTTAGTAGCTCGGTAGCCGTTCCCTGCCAGGACTCTTCCTCTTTAAGTAGTCTCGTGATCCCCTGAGCCACTAAGCTCGCTTCAAGGGTGTTTTGTACCGCCTCACCCCTGTTGCCATAAAACGCCGCCATGAAATCCCCCTGTGGTGCTGGCTTACATGCCAAAATCCATTCAGCAAAGTCGCCCATCCTGGGCAGGTCCTGAGCGCTAACATCGGGTAAATTCCTCAGCCCTGTGGCTACAGCGTCAAAAAGAGCCCCAAGGATATAGGGCCGATCCCTTTCAAAAGAGCTCCAGAATTTGCGCTCTGATTGTCTTTTGTGCTCTGGTATAATGGGTAAGTCCAGTACGATAGCCCGGTCTAAAAGGTCAGATCGGGTGGCGATAGCATCGATGCCGTTGAGAATTGTTGGCCTCATTGCATTTAAGGTAACTCTCTCATCATCGGCATACAATTTCCTTGTGCTGAAGCTGCCCCTTGTTGACAAACAGCATAGAGCATCAGACAACCAGGGGCTAACACCCGACAGGTTGTCGAAAGATAGACACCAGGAGTTCACAGCAATGATCATCAAATCTCGCTCGTCCCGTGGTGGTCGTAGGGTGTCGCTCGAATCCGGGTCAACAAGTGATTTCAGAACCCTTGCTGTTGTCGTCTTTGCGCATCCTGGCTCGCCTTGCAGGATTAAGATTGGGTATGGCCCTGTTGGCCTCAGAGCTGCTAAAAGCCATGAGACAACAAGCAAAAAATCATCCTCAGAGCCAACGTTTATGTATTTCCTGAGCAAGTCCAGGTTTCCACTTTGGGGAACAGGTAGTGGCAACATGCCTTTTGGTCGTAAAAAACGTACAGGGGGATTTTTTACCACCTGCCAACCAGCGGGGGATATTTCGACCGCTCGGCCTTCATCATCACCAAGATCGACGTATATTTTGCCCCCAAATTCGGCCACCCTGATGAAGACAGGCATTTCGGGGCCGTCTAGCTGTGCGTATGTCTCAAGCATATAAATCGCATCTTGAACGGCCTGGCTGCCTGGGGGTCGCTGGTACTCTTGAGAGAAGAGCTTTCTGAGCCAACATCGTAACTTACCGTTATTCTTCAAAATCTGACATGTTTCTATGTGTCCGTTAACCCTGAACGATGCATAAGGTTCACCCTCCGGGGTATGGAAGAGCTCTATACCATGCGCAAAAGCCAGGTCGATGAGAACCTGAGCCTGGACCTGCTTTGTAGATTGTTCGTCGTCCTCAGGGGCTTTTTCTCCGTTATTGTCTTTCTGCCTGCTCTTCTTCGCTTCGTCGTAGTGTGGTTCATACTTCTTACGTAAATCATGCCAGGTCCAAGTACAAGAATCGTGGTGGCACCCGGCTGCAATAGCGCCGTTACCGAATTGAATCGCAAAGGCAGCGTTATCCGTATGTTCAGGGTTGAAGGGGCAGGTTTTTAGTACATAACAAGTGCCGCCTCCGTACGGCTTCACACGCTTAATTTCCAAGCCGTGACGCTCCAGCCATGCTTGAACGTCAAATGTGCCTCTTGTGTAATGCTGTGGTGCCGTGTCCTGTTCGGGCTCTGGTAGCCTTCTGGCCAGCTCCTCAAGCTTTTCTTTAGGTACAACTTCGATCGAACCGGGGATTTTGAGAATTTTGGTTAAGCGGTGAGGCCTTTCCGGAACATTATCCCCTTTGCGGTTGATTGTACCTATTAAGCGCACTAACCGGGCTGCATTATACACAGAAGTATCAATTTCAGCACCTTCGTTACTGAAACGCAAATCTAGGTAGGCCAAAACCTTCTTAATCAGTGTAGTACTTTCGCTGTCATTCGGCAGGTCAATCCGGTACAGAAGGTAGTAACCGTTTCCCGAATCGCAAAATATCGGTTCAGGCCACTTTTTATTTCTAAGAAAGCTTGCAATGGTTTTTGCTAATTCCCAGGCATGGAATTTCTCATCGTCAGTGGCTGATATTCCCGAAGGACGTTGCGAGTCAATGTCAATGAAAAGCCACCGGCGGGAGGCAATTTCATCATCGCCAGTGGTTTTCTCAGGCCTAGGGGTGAGCCTATTTGCCGACCGGGCAAAAAGCGCTTTTATAGGTGGGTTAAGCGTGATATAAATGTTATGGTTGTATCGTTGAATGTCTGAAATAAGCTTTAGCGTATCGGTGTAATACCCGAAGATGGTCCCCATTTTGGGGACCTTTATTATTCGTACCTCCACAATGCCGTCCATGACAACATCAAGAAATTTTTCTACCGTTCCTTTATCGATTCTCATGGCTCCTCCTCCTTATTCCCTTTCATTTCCTTTTCGACGCTCCTCAATCCAGCGTTCAATTTCGTCCACGCTCCAAACCACCCGACGTTTTCCGAGTTTAATCGGCTGTGGAAAGCCCAGGGATTTTTGCCAGTAATAAACCGTGCTCCGCGGTATGCCGTATCTTTCGGTAAGGTCTTTAATCCTGATGTACCTTTGCTGCATCTGTACCTCCTATTTTTCCGGCTGCTTTTACACTTGATTAGTTTTTGTTAGCGTAAGGCGCTAAGTATTGAACAACAATCTGAAAAAAGGCTTTTTTCTGAAAAAAGGCTTTTTTCAGAAATTAAAGGCAGCGCATTATGGCTTGCGTTTCTTGCTTGGTAGGAACCCCGCATCCCTTAACCAATTGTATATGGTTCTGCTGGAAGTGGGGATTTTGTTTAGGTCAAGGCCTATAAGCAGGCTTGGGATTGCTGATGTGGGCACATTCCTTTGTGCCTTTCCGCTTTCTTGTATTCTTTTTGCTGTGAGCAGGTCACGATAAACCTCTTCCGCCAAAGTATAGCAGGAAACCTTCTTTCCTGTTAGTTTAGCCTGCTCGAATTTATGCATTGCATATTCAATTATCTTTGCTTTTACGTCTTTGTTCTTTTCTAATGCCCCTGCATGTCGAAGCGCACAAGAGACGGTCTTATGGGCAAGCAATGCTATAAATGGCACTTCATCGGCTGTTGCAAGGGCCGCTAGCTCCCCAAGCAAAAGGCCCAGTTCAGTAGCAACGCTGAAAACCGAACCGCACCCGTTATTTATAAGCTCTCGAAGAATGTCACAGAAAACCACTGCTCTAAAACCAATTGCTATCATATACCACACGTAAAACAACGCCGCATCGTATGGAATGACAAACTGTTCTCCGTGTTCGGTTTCTTCTTGTTCGGGATATTTGTATTCACGTTCTTCTATTTCAACCTCAATACCCTGGCCTTGTCTTTTTCTCTCAACAAATGGCAAGGGTAGGGTTAGAAAAAACTTATTGAAGTGCCACAGGTCAATTCTCACATTTTGCTGTGATCTTTGTGGTATTGGTTCTGAGGCGTAAAAAAAGTAAAGCAATAAATAAGCTCTTTCTACAATTCTTCTTACTACCTCCGGGGGGATTTCGCCCTTGCACAGCGCATTCATTTCATCATCGCTGGCTGCATGGTCCTTCCTGAGCACTGCCCGGACAAAGTCTAAATAGACGTGAAATAACATATCATACACGCTGTCTACCCTTTCGGACCATGGCAGATTTTCGTTTCTGATCAGCGCTATGCAGGCCAACGATACTTCGGCAACGGCCTCTTTATCAATTGGGCGCAACGGCACAAGTAAATCTAGGTGCACTTCCTGTCTAATGATTTTTAGTAGGAATTCATCAGATTCCGCCAAAGTATAGCAGGAAACCTTTTCGTTGAGAAAACATTCTCTCGCAACCTCAATAATGAACCTTGATGAATCTTCACAAAGCTCCTCATCCACAGGTATTGGTTGGTCTTTCATCCATTCGATGAATTTCTTTTCAGCTTCGGAATGTTTCATGTTTGCCCTCCCCTAGGCTCCCCCAGTTTTTGGTGTGTCGGGGACAGGCCGGGTGGGGATGCCCGGCTTTTCGGTTGGCCTTCCCTAGTCCCCATGCTACCGAATATTTACCATACTTCTGGTCCACAAAACAGGACTTCATTGCTGAAAGGTGAAAGCGGGGCAAAAATCCAACTACCCCAAAGAAAACGGTGGTAACGAATAAAAGAGACGGTAGTTTTGACGGTACGCTCTTTGACGGTATGACGACTGTGCCTTGTAACATCTAGCCTCCATGCAAAACCATGAATCCTGCCGGGGGCACCAAATAAAGGGTGCAGATTTGTAAGTAAAGATTTGGAACGAAAAACTGAGTCTCATCTTGCGATTTGGAATGCAAACATCATATACAATCCAGTGCCATAGTTAGACTGTCCGCGACTGTGTGCCCTATGGGAAACAACTATTCCGACGAGATGCTCTTTCGGTTCGATTTTTCTTTGTGCTCAGATTGCGGGACTCACTTGTTGTTTCCATCGAACAATCTATTTGGTCATTGACAATAGAGCTTGACGGCTCATATTTGGCTTATTAGCATGGGTATTCAGATTGGGGCTGTATTCAGGGGCTGTACTAATTTAAGAGAAAAAACGGAGGTTGGTATTATGAAGAGAAAGACAGCAGGTGTCATTTTGGCAGCGGCTTTTGGATTTTGCGTACTCGGTGGTTGTGCGAGCACGAACGAAATAAAAGCCTTGCAGGCACAGACGCAGCAGGCTCTGCAGGAGGCTCAGGCGGCTAAACAACAGTGCCAGAGCAACGCTCAGGCAGCCGAAGCAGCAGCCACTCGTGCTGAACAGGCCGCTGACAGAGCTGAAGCCATGGCAAATAAGTGTGAAAATATATTTCTTAAGCACATGAAAAAGTAATCTTTAGCTCTTTGGATTGCCAGGGTCTCATAAACCTAGATCTGAAGGGGAAGAATCTTGCCCAGGAGGGGCGGATTCTTCTTCGACAGATAAAGTGAGGATTAAAAGTGAAGGGAGAACGAGCTTATATTGAAACTAATAACGCGCCAAAGGCTATTGGCCCCTATTCCCAGGCTGTTAAAGTTGGAAATATTGTTTTCGTTTCTGGCCAGATAGGTATTAACCCGGCCGATGGAACTATCCCTGAAACCATAGAAGCACAAACAGAACAGGTTATGAAAAATCTTTGTGCCGTTCTGAAGGCGTCAGGTGCTTCCATTGACGATGTGGTGAAAACCACCGTTTATCTCACCGATATTAACGATTTTGCGTCAATGAACCGCGTATATGAGCGGTTTGTGAAAGAACATCGTCCCGCCCGCGCCTGTATTGAGGTAAGCGGACTTCCTAGAGGAGCCCGGGTGGAAATTGATGCTATTGCTGTAATAACGTGAACCATTCCTCATCGAAAGTGAGGGATTTCCCATTTCGGCGAGTGCATACACACTTGCTCCCTAGGCTTTAATGTGTGTCGTTCCACTCTACCACTTATGAGGTAAGCAACTTCTTCGGTAGGGAATACCACACTTACAATTAAGCCAGGTAAAGGAAGAGATATGCTGAAAACAAACAGCACACCCCCCCCTTCCCACATCGCGCGGCAGCAAGAAATGGTCCAATAGTGTTATAACTCAATTAAATTGGCGCATTGTCTATTTTTTGCAACACTATGCGGTCATCTTCTCGACAGATTTCAAAGGTATCACCAATTGAAAAGCCAAGCTGGTCAATAAGCAAGGCTTTGTTCAAGGTTATACTACCGCTTTGACCTATGGTTCTGAAATTATTCGTTTTTATGTATACATTTGGCTTGCGTTCTCTCCGCCTGATTACCACAGGCTTTTCGGTTTTTTCAGAAGTTACGGTAGCTTTAGTAACAGCGGGTTCCAGTTTAGCCGACGGATTAGAAGGCATCACAGAAGGGGTGCTCACGATTGATTTAGATGGTTCTACATATACAACCTCAGGTTCATCGACAGGTTGAACATTTGCCCGTGTTGCAGGAACAGGGGTTTGTTGGGTTGTCTCACGGTTCGTACTGCGTTGCTTTTTCTTGGTGAAATCCACAGGTGGTATCTCACCCAATTCCATCAAACCTCTTGTGTACAGATCCATAACCTCGCTTTTAAAGCGTAGCCCAAAAAGCTTCTGAACAGCCTCGATAGATCGACCGTTCCTAATCTCATTTACTACCAGTTTTGGATCAATGTTTTTGTACTCTACTTCCATTTTATTTCCTCCTCCAAACCTAGAGTTTCCTTCGAAAAAATTTTTTAGCTTTTTCATATTTTCGGTGTAAGAGAATAAAACTTTGTACAACTAACCGTCTAATTGGCCAGCGGAAAGTCCTCCACACTCTAGATATTCATCAAAACAGGTCGTAAATTTTAACCTGTTAGTTTCATTTTCTAACGCGTTTTTAAGAACCCCCTCACGCGGCACCGTAAACCTAAGTAGCCGTCCGTTTTTTGTCAACATAAAACTTCTGAATTTCGAAATAACATCGAAATATAGAACATTTAGACTTTAAACCTTTCTCTAACCCTATGCACAGTAGTTACCAGGAGATCCAGCACTTTTTCGGCATCTTCTACGGTAAGTGTTCCGCACCCACAACTGGGCGTGACAAGCGAAGAGCGAAAAATATCGCCTTTCACCAACCCCTTGTCGGATAAATCTTCTATCATTTTTACAAGCAATGCTTCCAAACTTTCGACGCTTTCTTTCCAAATCTTTTCCGACTCATCCGTCGGAACCAAACCCCACGCTATGTATCCACCCTTCTGAACAAAATTGCGTATATCGCTGGAGTACAATAAAAACTTATCACTATAACTATAAGCATCAAAATTCACAATATCAACTGAGGATCTTAACAGCAAAGACCAATCGGTGTTTGCGCACACATGTATTCCCACCATAACGCCATGAGATTGCAATAATGAACACATTTCTGCGATCATCTTTTCGATAAATTCCCGAGATACACTAATAAAGGCCGACGATCCATATCCAGCCAATGCCGGCTCGTCGAAAAAGATGATGACTCGCCGTGAATATTTTTTTAATTCTTCTGCTTGCCACAGGGCTTTCATGACAAGGTGCTTCGGGACCACATCTTGCATCTTTTCGTTGTACAAAGCCAGGCGGCCATTTTTATCTTTTAGGTAACTCAATAGCGTAAAAGGACCAACGACCTGTCCCTTGAGTGCTATATAGTCTTTACCGTGGCGCTCTAAAGCTTTGGTAAAAGCGTAAAAGGTTGCTCCCGTCTCCGGCCCAAAGGCAAAATTTTTCAAAACATCACGATAAGATTCGTCCCCCGACACAGTAACGTAAGCATCATACAGCCTGTACAAGTCTTCTTCAAAGTTCGGTAGTTCGGTGTCAAAAATGTAACGTTCGTCATCTTCTTGGATTAGTCCGGGAAGTCCCTCCAGGTATTGAACCATCATTCCTTCCGATTTATAGGGCGAAAGCTGTGGCCAAACGGGAATTTCATCGAGCCTGTTCAGTATCATTTCTATAACTTCTTTCCTATTTCTGTGGGGCATTGATCCAACCATTGTTGGTGCACAATTTGGTTTCCACGCTGGTGCCATCATTTTTTCAACTCCCCAGTAATTGATTTGTCCAAGCGTCCATTGTAATTGTGTGGACGATGATTTTCTGAGGTGCTCAGATTTTCGAAAGGTCATACCAAACACCGCATGGAAGGAGTTGTCAAATGGAAAAAGATTTAAAGAAAATGTATCGCACCGTGGTTTCGGATCATTTTCCAGATAGGCTCAGCATAACCTTCGGTGATGTTACTTTGGAATATCGCAAGAAAACATGGAAGATTACGCAGAACAACGGCGAGATTGTGGAGCAGGGCTTGAGGTACGGCGAAAATCCTGGACAAGAGGCTGCCCTCTACGAACTGGTGAATGGAAATCTGGTGTTAGGAGAATGTGAATTTATAAGCCCGGGTATGGGGCTGGTTAGTTCTCTCGTGGAAGAAGACATGATCCAGGCGGGCAAACATCCGGGCAAGATAAATCTTACCGACGTTGACAACGGCCTTAACGTGCTGAAGTTTCTAATGGACAAACCGACTGCAGTTATATTGAAGCACAACAACCCATGTGGGGCTGCATCTGCAGATTCGTTAGCCAGGGCTTTTGAAAGAGCCTATCGTGCTGATCGTGTGGCCGCTTTTGGTGGATGTGTAGTGTTGAACCGCCCTGTTAATAAAGAAACGGCCGAAGTAATTGCTAACTATTATCTGGAAGTGGTGGCAGCTCCTGAATACGAGGACGGCACCGTTGACATTTTGAAGAAACGACGAGACTTACGTATTATACGCATAAAACGTATAGATCGCCTAGCAGAGTACCGTACACTGCGGTTCGTTGATTTTAAGTCACTTATTGACGGTGGAATCATTGTTCAGCAATCGCCGTTGTGCAGAGTGCTAACGCCTGATGATTTCATTTTACCTGAAGTAAAGCATAACGGAAGGGTTTATAGAATCAACAGAAAACCTACAGATGCTGAAGCGAGGGACCTACTTTTCGGTTGGTTCGTGGAACAGGGTGTTACTTCCAATTCAGTTCTTTACGTTAAGGATGAATGCACCGTCGGAATCGGTACGGGAGAACAGGACAGGGTGGGAGTTGCAGAAATAGCTGTTTTCAAAGCTTATCAAAAGTATGCAGATGCTCTGTGTTTTGACAGATATGGCATTTCATACAAGGAACTAGAACTGGCCGTTCGAAAGGGAGAGAAGCCCAAGGAAATGAAACAAGAAATTGACGAAGAAACGGTGAGGGCAAAGGGAGGATTGCAGGGTGCTGTGATGGTATCCGATGGATTTTTCCCTTTCCGTGATGGCGTAGACGTGGGCATTCGTGAGGGGGTTACGGCGGTGATACAACCCGGCGGCTCCGTAAGAGACTGGGAAGTTATAGAAGCCTGCAACGAAGCTAATGTGGCAATGGTTTTTACAGGCCAGAGGGCTTTCAAACACTAACCGTGGGATTCCATGCGGCGACCATTTGATGGGAAATTTCCAGATGATCAAGGATGCGAGCCACTATAAATTTTACCACGTCGTTTACACTTCGGGGGTGGTGGTAAAAGCCCGGCATTGCAGGCAGGACCACTGCCCCTATTTCTGCACAGATGAGCATGTTACGAAGGTGTACCACCGACAAAGGGGTTTCCCTGGGAACCAATATCAGTTTCCTGCGTTCTTTCAGACAAACGTCCGCTCCGCGGTGTATGATGTTCTGTCCCGTTCCTTGCGCTACAGCTGCAAGGGTTGCCATGGAACACGGTACGATCACCATAGCATCGAAAGGACAGGAGCCACTTATAAAAGGTGCGGAAAAATCTTTTTCTGAAAAAAGTTCGGCATTTTCAGGCACATCCCGTTCAATGGAATTTCCCGTTTCAATTTCGTAAACAATGCGGCCCGCATCCGATACTGCAACGTACATTCGCAGAAACAAATGCTTTCCTAAGAATTTCATGAGTTCTTTAGCATATAACGATCCACTGGCACCTGTTATTGCCACGATGATGGTGCGTTCTGTGTTCATCTTTTTTATTCGCCGGCAGAGACCAACATGTCCCAGGCTTCCTGAGGCGACATTTCTTCGTGAACTATTCCGAGTATAGCTTTTAGAAAAAGAACAGGATTAGAATGCTGAAAAACATTTCTGCCTACCGCAACTCCGTGAATTCCGCATTTCATTGCTTCATGTATTCGGTTTAGCAATTCTTTCTCATTGGATACCTTTGCTCCACCAGCCAATACCACAGGAACATGAGAAACCTGCACCAGTTTTTCCATGTATTTTTGAGATGATGGGCACGACGTCTTAATAATAGTTGCCCCCAGTTCTGCTGCTAGCCTGACGGCGTGAACCGTGGCCTGATCCCTGTCAACCTCGTTGGCGTAGCTTCCCCGTATGTAAATCATCACCAACAAGGGCATTTGCCATTTGAAACACGCATCGCTTAGGATTCCAAGATCCCTGATCATTTCAGGTTCATCAGGGTTTGCCAGGTTTATGTGGCAGGAAACGCCGTCCGCTCCCCGCCGTATGGCTTCTTCCACAGAAGATACTGGCACCTTACGATTGACTGCTCTTCCCAGCTGAGTGCTTCCCGACACATGCAGGAATAAGCCCTGCTTCAGCCCTGGCACCGTGGCAGCAATATCAAACATTCCCTTATGGAGCACAAAGGCATCAGCCCCGGCTTCAACGCCCCATCTCATGGTGGTTGCCAGGTTTTCAATCCCGAGGATCGGGCCGCAGGTCACTCCATGGTCAAGCGGGAATATGACTGTTTTTCCCGAACTCTCCCTGAAAAACCTTTTCATTCGTATATTTATACCGCTCACGGCCATCACCTCGCCCGATGTTTAAAATCTGAACAGGCGGTATTTTTGTTATTATACCGTGTTTCACAAGATAGGCGAAATAAAGAAGCAAACCATCAATTTCATCATCCCCAAGCCTGTAGCTTAAGGTGCTGAAGTAATCTTTAAGTTCAGAAGAGGTAAGAAAACTGGTACGAGCAGCCTGTTTTATAGCTTCATCGAGGTTTTCCAACCCAAGGCGCTTCGCATTTGTTAACAGGCGAGCTCCTTTTGTTACCAGCTTCTTGAATCGTTTTGCCACTTCCTTTCTGCAAACCCAGAGGGCAAACACAAAAGGTTTGCCGGTCCATTGTGTCCACAGTTCTCCAAGGTCGTACACGTGTGGAAAGAAACCTTTTTTCGCCCAGTAAAGTGCTTCGTCACCGATTGCGAGATAAATTTCTGGCGAGTCTGGGCTATACCTCTTGGTCTGCCACAACGGCCTTGCGCATGTTACGAAGTTACATTCAAGCTCGAAAATTTCCCTAAGAAGTATGTCAGCAAGGGCGACCGATGCATGAGACTGCGGCGTAGTGTGAACCACAGGAGAAGATGAGCAGTGTTTCAGTGAAATCCTGCTCAAAAGCAACACGCTTTTCACCTTTCCTCGAGCTGAAATACTGAGATCCGGCAGGATCAGATATCGCTCGTGGTGTCTGGCGTATTCAATAGACGAAACCACGCTTAGGTGCAACTTTCCTTTCCTTATAGCTTCGTTAAGTTCCGCCGGGGATCCATAGACGAACGAAAAATTATGGCTCAGATATCCATGTTCCAACGGATAGTAAACGGGCAAAACATTAAGGTAACCTATTCGTCCAACCTTTAATTTAATTCGATCCATCTGAATCTTTTCCTCATGCCCTGATTTAAGACACACTCGCTGAGTTCACCAACAGAAACGTTCTCATCTACATCAACAGCCAGATATTGCACTTTCTTGTTCATCCGTCCAAAAAACCGAAGACCCGCATAGGTTATGCTGTGAAGAATGAGATTATGCTCTACCGATGGGTTTTGCTCCGCAAGGAATAGCGCTTCTTCAAAAAGATTCAGATTTTCATTACTGGCCAGGCTGTCCGTACCGATGAGAACGGGTATTTGCATTAGATAAGCCTTTTGCGCATCAGCCTTTCCAACATCGAGGAAATTGTTACTTCTGGGACAGAAACAGATACAGCTTCCGCGCTTTTTTACCAAATCCCAGTCTGATTCGGTTAGATGAACACAGTGCACAAGCAAGGTGCCGTTGTCGAGTGCACCAAGCTCGTCTAGGTATTCCACGGAGGATTTGCCAGGTGGTAACCACCGACTATCAAAGCGGCCGAGAAATTCAAGAATATCGCGGCAAGGCCCGGTTCCATCCTTCATAAACTGGTTTTCTTCTTCTATTTCACCAACGTGAATCGTGAAAGGTCTCTTACGGCTTCGGGTCCAGTGAAAAGTTTGTTTTATTAACTTGCCCGATGTTGAATAGACGGCATGTGGCACAAGACTGAGCTTTTCCGTATACTTTTTTTCCATAAACATACGTTTCTGGCTCCAGTCCAGAGCATCGATTATGTTATCCACATTGAATCCGATGAGTTCCCAAAATATATGGCGATGTAAAACGTTTCCGGCAGGCGCACCCCATACGATGAACGAGTCCTTTGCTGGTTCAAAGGGCATGTTGGTTATGTCTCCGAGAAACTGAGTGCCGGAGTCAAAAGCGTCCTTGTAAGCTTTTTCAAATGCCAGATACAGGTATTCCTCGGAAACCCTGCTGCGGGCTTCAACGACCTTTTCCACCCAAGAGAAATAGCTGGACGGCTTTGCCATGGGAGCAATTGCAGAAAGTTCTAGATGAGTGTGCCCGTTCACAAGACCTGGGATGATTGCTGCACCATCCAGGTCAGCTACCGAATCAAAGCTCAAACTAGAATCTTTCTGCAACTCGTTGAAGCTACCGACGGCAGCCGTTGTTCCCGATTCAGAGTCTATTAACACTGCTCCGTTTTCAACCCATCCTCTCGTTGTCCATACCCATTTTGCTCTTATGCACTTCATCAACCCACTCATAGGCCATCGTCCTCTGTCTTGGTATAAAACCAGCTCTTTCAATAAGCCGTTTTATTTCACTGATTGACATGCGAAAGGAAACTCCTGTTGCCGCAACCACGTTTTCTTCTATCATCGTTGACCCGAAATCATTTGCTCCAAAGAAAAGCGCCGTTTGAGCCACATAAGGACCCATGGTTACCCAAGATGCCTGAACGTTGTCAAAATTGTCGAGGGCTATTCTCGAGATAGCAAGTAATCTGAGGTATTCGACACTCATCTCCGGCATCTTTTTCGGGATTTTCGTGTTTCGAGGTTGAAATGTCCACGGTATAAAAGCGGTAAATCCACCGGTTCTGTCTTGAAGTTCTCGTATGGCAAGTAAATGCTGAACTCTATGCTCTCGTTTTTCCACGTGCCCGAACATCATTGTGGCTGTCGTCTTTAATCCCAGCCTGTGGGCTTCTTCCATAACTTCCAACCATTCAGATGCCGAGCATTTGTTCGGCGATACCGCCTTTCTGACTTCGTCAACCAATATCTCTGCCCCACCTCCAGGGATGGAATCCAGCCCTGCTTTGATCAGGCGACCAATAACCTCTCTGACCGTAAGGCCTTCACGCTTGGCCCAAAAGGCAATTTCCGGAGGTGAAAATGCGTGTACATGGATTGATGGAAATTCAGTTTTTATGAACCTAAGCATATCTTCGTAAAAAGAAATATCCAAGTCCGGGTGATGCCCACCTTGCAGAAGAATCTGGGTTCCACCAAGTTCGACGGTTTCTTGAATTTTGCGCCTCAGTTCATCTCTGGATATAACATAGCCTTCGGGATGTCCGGGTGGACGATGAAAAGCGCAAAACTTACACCCGCAGACGCATATGTTCGTGTAATTTATATTCCGATCCACCACATAACTAACGTAAGGTTCTGGACGTTTTCTGAATCTGATAGCAGAGGCTAAGCGGCCAAGGGTGAAAAGGTCTGCTTCGTTATAAAGCTTCATGATTTCATCAAAATTCAGGCGTTTTTCCCTTTCAACCTGTTCAATAATCTCTGTTACCTCCATCTCTCATCGCCTCAGCGGATTAAAAAAACTATCCCGTTCGACCGGTTCAAAACCTGCCGATTGAATGACATACTGGAGCTCTTCTACCGTCAGAGCATCTTCCGATTCAGCACCCGCCATGTGGCCGATCTTTTCTTCCATTACTGTTCCGTCAAAGTCGTCGGCCCCAAAGCACAGCGCCAGTTGGGCTAACTTGACGGTGAGCATAACCCAGTAAGCCTTAATGTGAAGTATGTTATCCAGCATAAGTCTGCTTACTGCAATGGTTTTGAGTATGTCTACGCCCGTGGGGCCGTGAATGTGACTCATGGGAGATTTTTTAGACAAAAAGGGCAATGGGATAAAACACACAAAACCATTCGTCTTGTCCTGAAGTTCTCGAAGTGCGATGAGGTGATCCACCCGGTCTTCGATTGATTCTATGTGCCCGAAAAGCATGGTTGCATTGGTGGGTATTCCCATCCTGTGGGCTGTTTCCATTACGCTGAGCCAACCTTCTCCGGAGAGCTTCTTGGGGCAGATTTTTGAGCGAACCGATGGAGCAAAGATTTCTGCTCCGCCGCCGGGCATCATATCAAGCCCTGCTTCTTTCAACCGTTCCAGCGCCTGTGTTACCGAAATATTCTCCAGTCGGGCAAAGTGTTCCACTTCAACTGCCGTAAAGGCTTTTACAATGCAACTGGGTCGAGCCTGCTTTACGGCTCGCACAATTTCTTCATAATAGGAAAATGGCTTCGACGGATGACAGCCACCTACAATGTGCACTTCTGTTATGGCTTTTGCATCGGGTGCCGTAACCTTTTCGACTATTTCATTTATCGTTAATTCAAAGGCTCCAGCTTCGCCAGGTTGTTTTCCATAGGCGCAGAAGGCACATCCGTTCACGCAAATGTTTGAATAATTTATATGCCGATTTCTAACAAAGTAAGCCCTTTTTCCGTTTAATCTACTTCTTACGGTATGGGCCAGCTCTCCAAGTCCGATAAGATCATTTGTTTGAAAAAGTCTTATTCCATCATCCCGAGAAAGCCTGGTACCGTTTTTGATCTTTGTCCAAATTTCAGCAGGTATGCTCATTAGTCTTCGCTTCCAGCCCTGATCTTATTAACTTTACAAATTCTTCTATGTGCTTTTTTAAATCTTCATCCTTTGCCTGATGTATGACTGAACTTGCATCCCAGAATGCCACAACGTATGCCTGTATAAAACGATCCAGGAGGGCATCCAGAAAAAACACGGCCGTGGGTACGTTGATGTCCTTTCTTATTTCTCCTTTTTCAATTCCCTGCCGTATAAGATCTTCAAGGTAGTCAGCAGAAAATAAGTGTAACCTGCTCAGAAGTTTTTCCCGATAGGGAAAATTTTCCTGAAATATCATCTTCAGATAAAGTTTATATGCTTGGGGATGTGCACGGACAAATCTAATTCCGGCTTCAAGGGTTGCCCTTATTTTGTCGAAAAAGCCCATTCCTTCTGGGTGGTGTTTTATTTCACGGAGTGGCTTTCTTGCCTGGTCAACACAATGGTCAAAGACAGCTTGAAATAAACCTTCCTTTGAAGTGAAATATTGAAAAATGGATCCTTTAGCTATACCAAGCCGCTTTACCAGCCGGTTGATGCTTGCTTGATGAAAACCATGTTCGGCGAACTCTTCAACCGCCGTTGATATAATCCGCTCTCGTTTTTCTGCGGGGAGCTTTCGGAAAACCTCGGTGGGAACTTCCGCTCGGTTTCTCATATTCACCTGCTCGTGCAAACACAAAAACACAGATTGATGACCACCTGGTCATTATCTTTGAAGAAGTGAAAAAGTCAACAAAATCTTTATGGTTGAAAACGAAAACTCATAAGCGTACGGTGCAAGCTACTCGACAAATCTCGAGATGGATATTGGAAAACCGGTTAGATGAACTGTAAACTTCAGTGGGGCACGTAACCATGAGGATTAACCTGAATGAAACCTTTTTTGTTGAGCTTTCCAGAAAACTCCGGAAGGTGATTTTAGAATACTACAAGGGGACTTACAGCACATCCTTTAAGGAGGACAAATCTCCTTTAACGGAGGCGGATCTTCACAGCCATAGGATAATTAAGGAGGCTCTTGGAAATTACTTTCCGAACATCCCGGTGCTGTCCGAGGAAGGAAAAGAGATACCTTATGAAGAACGGCTTCGTTGGGAATACTTCTGGGTTGTTGATCCTCTGGATGGCACAAAAGAATTTATAAATTCGGCTGACGAATTTACCGTAAATATCGGTCTCGTGCGTCGTAACAGGCCAGTTTTTGGATTCGTGTACGTGCCAGTGTTCAACAGGCTTTACCTGGGGTATGGGGATAGGGGAGCTTTGAGGATAGACAACGAAAGACGCAAGGTTTTAAAAACGGCGAAGATTCCTACGAACCGCCGCCTGAAGGTTGCAATAAGTCGTTTTCACCTCGATGAGATAACTCGTAGATTTCTAGAAGATTTCAGCGATTGTTGTGAACCTGTTGTTCGTGGTAGTGCGCTTAAGTTCTGCTCCGTTGCCGAAGGAGATGTTGATTTCTACTTAAGGTTTGGTCCAACCTGGGAGTGGGATACGGCAGCTGGCCAGGCGGTGGTGGAAGCTGCCGGAGGTGCTGTTATAAATGTGACAGGTAGTCCGCTAGAGTACAATAAGGAAACATTGAAAAACGGCCCGTTCATCGTTGTTCCTGACCGGGAATGGTTTCTTGCAAGCTCTTTTTGGGAGTGGATTCGGAAAACTGTCGTGACATCATGAGTGAGTGTAGAGTTGCCGGCATTGTTTATAACACTGCGAGGGAAATGCTGTAGGTGACGGCGCAAGCTAAGGTGTGAATGGATATTGCTTCAGAAGCGAAGACAGGATCCCCACCGAGCTGTCGTGCCATGACATAGGTTACCGTTGCCGTTGGGGCCCCGAGCAAAATAGCAAAGGGTTTAGCATAATCTGCGGGTAGATGAAGTAGATGTAGTAATACCACTCCGGTAAGTGGCATAAGTAAAAGTTTTATGCAACCAACAGCTGCAAGTTTTGTTACATCGTTTCCCACGTTGGTAAAGGTCAGGTTGGATCCTATCAGGAGCAGTGCCGTAGGTAGTCCCATAGAGGCGAGAATGTCGATAAATTGGCCCAGCCAAACGGGTATGTGTATCTGAAACAGCGATACGATGATTCCGCTAACGACGGCGAGTATTATGGGATTGACACATATGCCGGTCAGGAAAAGCTTTAACAGAATTTTTGTCTGGCCGGAACGTTCCTTCAGGGCGAAGATTAGTACCGCTACGGTGTTCTGAGCTATTAAAAGAAGGGGGCTGAGAAATACCGCTGTTTGAAAGCCACTCTTTCCGAGTCCGTAATATGCCACAGCATAAGCCATGTAGCCTATGTTGCCGTGTACGGACGAATGAACGAAAGTTGCTGCAGTGTCACCTTTTATTTTTGCCAGTAGTGTTACCATATATGCCACACACAGGGCCACCCCTATTGAACCAAGAATTACAAGCGACACAGGAGCCGAGAGCTTTATTATCGTTTCCTGACGTGCGACGGCTCGAAAAATTACAGCAGGAACAGCCACGTAGAAAGTTACCGTATTGGCAGGGCCGATCCATTGGGGCGTGATAACCTCCTTTTTTCGCAGGAAGTAACCGAGGACTATGACTGAGAAAATCGGAATGGTGGCATTACTGAGAATGGAACCCACAGCTTGTCTACACTAAAACTCGTCGTAAATTCGCATGCGAAGTTCTATAAGCGTCTTCAAAACAACGGCATGATTTCTCCTAGGATCTGCGGCCCGAAAAACCAGCGTTACAACTTCCGATTGAGCTTTCTCCGTTAGCAAGGCTAAGGCCGGTTCTTTAGATGGATCCATGAGTTCTTGGTAATAGAGCCGTCTGAATTTTCTCCATGAGTCTTCATCCATCGGCTCGTTGGGGTCAAAGGTAACTCCGGGTGCTAGTTCTTTAATCCAGCCCGTCAGTTCGAGTGAGTCTTTGTCTATCCCTGCCGGAATGGACTGTTCGATGAGATACCTGAGCCCGTCTTCGGCTTCGGGGGGTTCAAAGATGCTCTTTATTCGAATTGCCATGGCAACACCTCTTTACCGAGAGTCTTACGGGCTTTTTGCTACCGTACTTCAGAACCGGCTGGAACTGGCTTATCACAGGTAACCATAGCAAGACCTTCAGGAGATTCGGCCGCAAGCATCATGCCTTGTGATTCTATTCCCATTAATTTTGCCGGCTTCAGGTTCGAGACGATAACCACTTGTTTGCCTACCAGATCTTCAGGTTCATAATACTGGGCAATACCGGCAACAATCTGGCGTTTCCCACCTACGTCAACAATAAGCTTCATTAACTTCTTTGATTTAGGCACTCGTTCGGCTTCAAGCACCGTTGCAACCTTAAGTTTTATCCGTTGAAATTCTTCTATGCTAATGAGTTCATCTACCTTTTCTACTGGTCTATCTTCTTTTTGTTCCTTTTCCATCTTTTTCTTCCATTCTTCCATGTTGACCCTTGGAAACAATGCCTTGCCTTTTTCTACCTCATAGCCTTCTTTCAACCCCAGTCTCTTTCGAGCATCTTCCCATCTTAGTTCAAGCACCTTCTTGTCAATGCCAAGTCTTATGAGCATTTCTTCAGCCGTCCCAGGCATGAAGGGTGCTATCAAAACCGCCACCATGCGGTTTATTTCCAAAAGCGTTCTCATTACAACCGCAAGCCGTTTTCGCCTTGTTTCGTCCTTTGCAAGTTCCCATGGTGCCATCTCATCAACGTACTTATTTGCCCTGTTGATAAGTTCCCAGATGGCTATCAATGCCTTGTGAAAGGCAAATTCACGCATGGATTTTTCGTATTCCTCCGCTGTCCTGTCGGCTTGCTCCCATATCTCAGTTTCTGTTGGTTCTTCGCCACCTTCCGGCATGGATGGAACTCTGCCGTTGCAGAACTTCTGAACCATGGCGAGTGTTCTGCTAAAAAGATTGCCCAGATCATTCGCAAGGTCAGAATTCAGCCTCTGTATCAGAGCCTCTTCACTGAAGTTCGCATCCAGCCCGAACACCATTTCCCTCAACAGAAAGTACCTAAAGGCGTCCAGACCATAAATGTTCACCAGGTCTAGAGGGCGCACCACCGTCCCTTTACTCTTGCTCATTTTGCCTTCTTCTATCTTCCAGTATCCGTGAACATGAAGACTCTGATACGGTTCAATACCGGCAGCCTTTAGCATTGTGGGCCAGTAAATCCCATGAGGTTTTAGAATGTCCTTCGCTATAATGTGATTAGCGACGGGCCAGAACTTTTTGAAGAGATCTCCATCAGGATACCCCAATGCGGAAACATAGTTTATTAAGGCATCGAACCAAACGTAGGTAACATACCTATCGTCAAATGGCAGAGTTATACCCCAGGATAACCGCTCTTTTGGTCGTGAAATACAAAGATCTTCTAAAGGGTCACGCAGGAAAGCCAGAACTTCATTTCTGTACCTTTCCGGCTGTATAAACTCTGGGTGGTTTTTGATGTATTCAACAAGCCAGTCTTGATATTTGCTCATTCGAAAGAAGTAGTTTTCCTCTTCACGCACCACCGGTTCTTTGTCGTGGTCCGGGCACTTTCCGTTGACAAGCTCTCGCTCGGTGTAAAATCTTTCACATCCAACACAGTAAAGCCCACGGTAGGAGCCAAAATAGATGTCTCCGGCATCGTAAACCTTTTGGAGTATGTACTGGACCACCCTCTTGTGACTTTCGTCAGTGGTGCGTATGAAGTAATCGTTGGATATGTTTAACCGAGGCCACAGGTCACGAAAAAGCTGGCTTATTTTATCCACGTATGCTCTGGGCTCCATGCCCGCTTCTCTAGCTGCTTGGGTTATTTTGTCTCCGTGTTCGTCCGTTCCGGTGAGGAAGTACGTTTCATATCCTATTAGTTTGTAAAAGCGGTTGACTACATCGGCAACTATTGTGGTGTAGGCATGTCCAATGTGAGGGGCTGCGTTAACGTAGTAAATCGGAGTGGTTACATAAAATCTTTTCATTCTCCTTCCTCTTTTCCTGTTTCGATGTATTTGCTTTCGACGGTTTCGTTATACTCAAGCGGTGGAAAAGCTATTTCTACCAGACAGCCATCATCAAGTTCAACGGTAACGGTTCTTTCAATGGCGTTTTGCCTGATTACTTTTCCTTCTCCATATTCGGTTTTAATCCTCTTTCCCACCTTTGGAAGATCTTGCTTGAGTAGCAAATAGATGTCCGTTTCGTACTGTAGGCAGCACATCAACCGACCACACACACCGGATATTTTAAATGGATTCAGGCTCAGGTTTTGCTCTTTAGCCATTTTTATGGATACTGGGTGAAATTTCGTGAGGAACTGCGCGCAGCACACTGGTCTTCCGCACATTCCGATTCCCCCGACCATTGACGCTCGGTTACGGACCCCGATTTGCCGTAGTTCTATTCTCATGCGCAGATGCCGTACCAGATCCTTCAGAAGCTCTCGAAAGTCCACCCGGCCTTCAGCGGTGTAAAAGAATATGATCTTGGATCTGTCAAACAAAAGCTCAACATCCACTAGTTTCATGGGCAACCCATGAGCCTCTATCCGCTCAAGGCAGTATTGCTTGGCCTTTTCTTCGATTTCGAGATTTTCGAGATGCATTTTGATTTCTTCTTCCGTGGCGGGTCGTTCGATCTTCCGTATCGTACTTCCCACCGCATCGTCCGGGAACTCTATAGGACCTTCCACAACAATTCCTACCGCAAGCACTCCCTCGTCACCCTCTCCAAGTACGTAATCACCCCGCTTGATTTCGTAGTTACCGCAGTCAAAGTGTCGAATAAATCCTCGTTCTCGAAATCTTATTCCAGCTATCTTCTTCATGCATACATTCCCTAATGGCCAGGCCGATTTCCTCGGCCAGCAACAGCTTATTAACATTGAACCTGAGAGCTTGCTCCCCTTCTTCGACAAAGTCAAGGGTATCAAGTAGCTTGCCCAATCGCTCTTTTCTCTTACTACGAATCTCAGATCTTATGAAGAGAACGAGCTTTGATTTGATGAGGTAAACAAAATCTTCAAAGGAATCGAACCGTTCCGTTAATGCTTTGGCAGTTTCAAAAAACTTCCAAACTGGTTGTGTTTTGAGGTTTTCTATTACTTGGTTCACTTCTTTCCAAGTTCTGAGTTTTTCTTCGGTACACCATTCGTTGAGTTTCTCGATGCTGCCACCGGCAAGGAAGGCGCACACATCCGCCGTGTCGTTATCCAGACCGCTTTTATCAATAGCTATCCGTTTGAGTACTTCGTGCGGAACGGGTTCAAGTCTTATCTGACAGCACCGTGAGACGATAGTTGGCAGGAGCCTGTGAGCATCTGTTGCAAGCAGAATGAAAATGTTGTGTGGGGGAGGTTCTTCAAGCGATTTCAGAAGGGCATTTGCAGCTTCCTCGGTCATTTTTTCCGCTTCTTCCACAACTATGACACGCTTTGCTGAATATGATGGTTTGAACTTTAACTCTGGTATAATGTTTCTCACTTGATCAATTTTTATAACAGTTCCTTCCGGGGCTATGAGTATTAAGTCTGGGTTCATATTGGAACGCAAACGCCTGCAGGAATTGCAATTTCCGCACGGTGAAAAACTGTTGTTTTCAGAATCACGGCACATGGCAAGAGCTGCGGAAGCGAGAGCAAAACTTTTCTTGCCAATACCTTGCCTTCCGGTCAAAAGCAGTGCGTGTGGAACTCGCGTGCTACGAATAAGCCTGCCTATCAACTTCTTTGCACGACTCTGACCATGTATTTCTTCAAAATCAATCAACACAGGCCGATACTCCTCTACCATTCAACCAGGGACTCGAGAATTTTCATGACCGAATTGATCACTTCGGGAAAATCATAAGAGGCGTCAACTACCACAATCCGATTCTGATTATTTTGGGCCAATTCCAGATAACCGCGCCTAACTCTTTCGAAAAAATCTCGCCCCAACCTTTCCCATCGAGATTTTTTCGTTGCCCTTTGGGCAATCCTTGTTTCTGCGACATCTACGGGACAGTCTAAGAGAATAGTGCAATCAGGGTAAAATCTTCCGCTCACACGGTTATAAATCTCTTCCAGCGTGTCAGTGTCCAGTCCCCTGCCGTAGCCCTGATATGCAATGGTGGAATCCACAAAGCGGTCAATAAGCACCCATTTTCCTTTGGCTCTTTCCGGCTCAATTAGTTCTCGAATGTTTTCAACACGGGCAGCCAGAAAAAGTAGTGCCTCTGCCCATGGGTCGTTAACGGTCTTACCATTTTCAGTAAGGATCGTCTTTAGCCATCTTCCGAGTTCACATCCGCCCGGTTCTTCCACGACGGTGATCCTCAATCCCATGTTTCTCAGCCGCCTTTTACACTCCTTTATCGCCGATGTTTTTCCTGCTCCGTCGATTCCTTCGAAGCTTATAACCTTGCCCGTCATTCAGTGCTCCCGCTTGTGTTCAGCGCACCAACAAAAAATCTACTGCCATAATTCCGCTGATATGGTGTCCACCGCTCACCTTCGCCGGTTTCCGTGTAAATTCTGTTCATTTCGTTAAGTGTTGCGTCCAAATTATCGGCAAAATGTAAGACCATCGCTTCGCGAGTCATGGGTGGTCTGGCTGCTCCGTATTCTGCTTCCCGATGATGGCTTAGTATCATGTGATATATGAGCATTGCCTTCTGTTCCGGAAAGCCGGCTATCCTACCAATCAGGTCTTTTACTATTTCCACACCCATGACCGTGTGCCCCATAAGCCGTCCTTCGTCGGAAACATCTATAGACCAGTCGTAAACATATTCCTTCGTTTTTCCTATGTCGTGGAATAGTCCTCCCGTCAGGAGTATATCCTTGTCCAAGTCAGGGTATAGCGGATAAATGCTGCTGAGGAGTCTCAACACGTAAACCGTATGTTCCAGCAGTCCACCAATGTAAGGGTGGTGGATCTTCAATGCACCCGGGGTTTCACAGAATTTATTGAAAAGTTCCGTTGACGAGCGAAAGGTTTTCCATAGCGTTTTGCACCAGTTGCAGTCTAATCTGGCGTAGTATTTGTTAAGTTCTTTGACCAATTTGGTTATATCTTCATCAGGTAAAGCAGGTAGGAAGTCCTCTTTCTGAAGGTTATCAACACTGGCGCCTGAGATTTTTTCCACGATGATTTGAATGGCGTCTTGGAAGGTTTCCGTTTTTCCGGATATCAGAACGGGGCCGGATTCAGGTACAGAATCGAAGTCTATTCCAGCAGAATCCCATATTTTGGCATAAACGTAGCCGGTTCGGTCTGCCAGGCAAAGGTGCATATAAGGTTTTCCGTTTTTCGTGAAGCGAACCTCTCGTTCATTAATCACGAAAATAGACGTAACAGGGGACCCGACTTTAAGATCCTTTACAAAAATAGTTTTCTTCATGCTTTATTCTCCGCATTTAGGCTTCGGAAAAACTTTTTAACCACTTCAGGGAAATAAGCTCTAAATCCACCTTCTTCGAGCAGTTTCTTGTGATGATCGAACATAAAGGAATCCCACATGTAAAGAAATGATTTCATGGGTTCGGAGACCCTTTCTTTTTGCGGGAAAAATATGCCTTCTCGCACTATCTCGTCTTTTCCGGCGCCAAGTTCAAGTTTCCGAGCTACGAAGGATTCGCGCTTAATTAATATTTCAATGGCTCTGTCCCATGCACGTTCTATGTTTTCGGACACTATGCCGCCGTGACTCGTTGCCAGAATTCTGGCTGGAATTTCTCGAAGCTTGATGATCGATTCCATAAGGTTTTTTAAATCGCAATCACCCCATCCATACCACGGACCAAAGCGATCCACACCCATATCTCCCGTAAAGAGTATCCCATCTTCCGGCAGATAAAAGGCAAAGTGGCCCGGTGAGTGTCCAGGTGTAAAGATAGGTTTCACAAGGGGTTTTTTTATCTCGGGAAATCTGTTCCAATCGTAAGTTGAAAATCGAGAGATTGGTTTGAATTTTGCCGTGTTGACCGTGAAATCTTTCCATTCCGCATGAAGTCCGTAAGGTCCCGCCGTGTGATCAACGAATTTTTCTATCGAAGTAAGCAAATGGCCTTCCGATTCTGGAACGAAAAGTTCTATGGTCTCAATTTCATCTACCGTTTTTGCCCATGTGCTATGATCTATGTGGTAGTGGGTAATAATAGCCATATCAGGCTTATGTTCTACGAGGAATGCAAGAGTCTGATCGGGCCCCATGTTTGTGTCTATAGCTATTGTTTTTTCACCTTTAATAAGCAACCCAGCACAGGCCTGAAAGTTTTTCATCGATTGGGGCACGGTGTAGAAAACTTGATTGGTCAGACCAATCAACTTCATGGTTAATCTCCCGCACCAAAGTTGCCATGTTTTCAGAGCAAGTTTATAGTGTTTGAACTGGCGTTACAACCTTTGCCCGCAATTAATTACTGGACCGGAGGTAAAATAATGAAGTCCGAATTCGTTCACCTGCACGTTCACACTCACTATAGTCTGCTTGATGGGGCGATAAAGATTGAAGATTTGATGAAAACGGCCCAGGCGTACAACATGCCGGCTGTTGCCATAACCGACCACGGAAACATGTATGGCGTCCTCGAATTCTACGAAGCTGCTCGATCCAACAACATCAAACCCATAGTAGGTTGTGAAGTGTACATAAGCCCGTATCCCATTGAGGAGCAAGCCGAGCATGCTCATGCGAGGTCGGGAAAGGATGAAGATCGAAATTATCATCTTGTATTGCTGGCAAAGGATTACGTGGGTTACCGCAACCTGATGAAACTCGTCACTATCGCTCACCTCAAAGGGTTTTACTACAAACCTTGCGTTGATAAAGAGCACCTGGCGAAGCATTCAGACGGCCTTATGGCGCTTTCTGGTTGCCTAAAAGGCGAAGTTGCAAGACATCTTCTTAGAGATGATTATGACGGGGCAAAGAAGGCTGCTTCCGAATATGCCGACATATTCGGTCGTGACAACTTCTACATCGAACTTCAGGCGAATGGATTGATTGAACAGGCAAAGGCAAACGAAGGCCTGATTCGCCTTGCTTCTGATCTTGGTCTTGGCCTAGTCGCAACAAATGATTGCCATTACTTGAGGAAAGTCGATGCGCGAGCCCATGAGATTCTTCTCTGCATTCAGACCAACAAAACGGTTCTCGATCAGAACCGAATGCGTTTCCAAACGGATGAACTTTATTTTAAAGCCCCAGCTGAGATGTACGATGCCTTCAGGCATATTCCAGAAGCATTGAAGAACACTCTGGAAATTGCGGATAAGTGCAACCTCGAAATTCCTTTGGGAAGGTATCACTTTCCGGAATACCCTTTGCCAAACGGCAAGACGGCCGAAGAGCAGTTCGAAGGGGAAGCTCGTGCGGGCTTACGCAGGAGGTGGGACCAAATAAAGCGAAGAAGAAAGCTGGGCGATGATGCCTTTGCCGTGTACGAAGAAAGGCTTGAAAAAGAAATTACTGTTATCAAGAAAACAGGTTTTGCGCCCTATTTTCTCATAGTAGCTGATTTTATTAACTACGCAAAATCTCAAGGAATTCCAGTTGGCCCTGGGCGTGGGTCAGCCGCCGGCAGTTTGGTAGCTTATGTCATGGGAATTACCGACATAGATCCGATCGAGCACGGTTTGCTCTTTGAACGCTTTTTGAACGAAGAACGCATCAGTATGCCCGACATTGATGTTGACTTCTGCAAAAGGCGTCGTGACGAGGTTATAAGGTATGTTACGGAAAAGTACGGAAGTGACCGGGTAGCTCACATAACCACCTTTGGAACCATGCAGGCGCGGCAAGTTGTTCGCGATGTAGCACGTGCTCTGGGGTTTTCTTACAATGAACAGGATCGTATAGCCAAGCTGGTTCCCGGAACACCGGGTATGACCCTGAAAAAAGCCTTTGAGCTGGAGCCTCGCCTTAAAGAGCTTCAAAATGAAGATCCCCAGATTAAGGAACTTTTTGACATTGCGTTCGTCCTTGAAGGACTGGCCCGTCATGCTTCGACCCATGCGGCAGGTGTGGTCATCGGTGACCGTCCGATAGTTGAGTATGTTCCGCTATACCGTGATCAGGAAGGTGAAGTGGTGACCCAGTACTCGATGAAATACGTCGAGAAGGCAGGGCTCATCAAATTTGACTTTCTTGGTTTAAGGAATCTTACGGTCATAGACGATGCCGTAAAACTTATTGAAAGAAATCATGGTGTGAAGCTCAACATGACGGAGATTCCCCTGGATGATGAAGATACCTACGAACTTCTGTGTCGAGCCGACACGACGGGGGTTTTTCAGCTGGAAAGTGCCGGCATGAGAGACATATTGGTGCGGCTGAAGCCTGAACGCTTCTCCGACATAGTTGCCCTTGTGGCTCTTTACCGTCCCGGCCCTCTGGAAAGCGGCATGGTGGATCAGTACATAAAAGTCAAGCACGGCGAAGTCCCCTTGACCTACGAATTGGAAGAACTAAAACCGATTCTTGAACCAACCTATGGAGTTATTCTCTATCAGGAACAGGTAATGCAAATTGCCAGCGTCCTTGCGGGTTACACGCTAGGAGAAGCTGACATCCTTCGCCGTGCCATGGGAAAGAAAAAGCCTGAAGAGATGAAAGCACAGAGGGAAAGGTTCCTCAGCGGCGCCAAGGCCAAAGGGATTGATCTGGACAAGGCTAACCGAATATTTGACCGAATGGAAAAATTTGCCCTTTACGGCTTTAACAAGTCTCACAGCGCAGCTTATGCTTTTGTTGCTTATCAGACGGCCTATCTGAAGGCTCATTATCCCGTAGAGTTTATGGCAGCCCTGTTAAACAGTGTGTTAAGTGACACTGACAAGGTGGTTAAACTGATAAATGAGTGTCGGGAAAAGGGCATTGAGGTGTTGCCACCTGATGTTAATCTCAGTGATCGTGGATTTACGGTGGTAGAAGGTAAGATTCGGTTTGGCCTCGGAGCTGTGAAAAACGTGGGTGATGCAGCCGTTGACGCTATCATGGAAAGTAGAGCGAATGATGGCCCTTTTTTGTCGATTTTTGACTTTTGCCAAAGAGTTGATGGTCAGCGGGTAAACCGGCGGGTAATAGAGCAGCTGATTAAGTGCGGGGCCTTTGATTCTTTGCATGATAATCGAGCACAAGTCCTTGCTGCTCTAGACGATGCAATAAACAAGGCACAACTTTTTCAAAGGGGGACTCAGAATGGGCAACTGAACCTTTTGACGATACTCAGAAGCAGGAAAAAGCTACCATCTCGACCTCAGAAACTGCCGGATACACCACCGTGGGACAAGCGTACGGTTTTGAATTACGAAAAAGAAGCCATTGGATTTTATATATCAGGGCATCCGCTGGATTTTTACGAGGATAAAATTTCGCAGATATGTACAGGGACCACTCAGGATATAACAGCTCGTCCTGAAGGTTCCCGTATCATGCTCGCCGGTATGCTCAGCTTGGTGAAGGAGATCACGACTCGCCGTGGAGAACGAATGGGCTTCTTGAATCTGGAAGATAGAGAAGGTATTGTTGAGGTTGTTGCATTCCCGGAAACCTATGCGATGTTCAGGGATCTGCTTGTGGAAGACGATGATCCTAGAGTGGTTATTGGTATCGTGCAGCATGACGAAAAGTCGTCGAAAATCATAGCTTCCGAAATACTGACAGTTGAGGAAGCAGCGCAGAGGTCGGTGTCTCAGGTAATAGTTCGGTTGAAAGCGTCAAATCTGAAGCGAGACGATATCCTTCGCTTTCGACGTCTGATAGCTGACAATCCCGGTAACTGCCCAATTTGTTTACACCTCGAAGTAGATGGAAAAGCAGAAGCGGTAATGATGCTCGATAAAGATCTGTATGTAACTCCAACACGGGATTTTATCGGCAATTTGAAGCGGTTTTTCGGCGGCTCTTCCGTGGAATTTGTTTATGGAAAACAATAAGGTGGTAACTCGGTGGAGAGGTAAGATGTTATGTTTATAGAAAAGTATTCCTTTGGTTCAATGGTCATTGCAGGAAAAAGGTATGATACCGACCTGAAGATTATTGAAGGCAAGGTTTATCCAAACTGGTGGCGTCGGGAGAGCCATTTTTTGTGTTATGAAGACGTGGTCGATGTGGTAAAAAGTGCGCCAGAAGTTTTGGTTGTTGGCACTGGTGCTAATGGGTTGATGCGAATAGATCCGCAATTGAAGGACTTGCTTTCAGAAAAGGGCATAGAACTTCGTTTCGACAAAACGGGTAAGGCGGTAGAAATTTTCAACGATCTGTACAGAA
Organism: Deltaproteobacteria bacterium; assembly: GCA_019309115.1. GTDB lineage: Bacteria > Desulfobacterota > Syntrophobacteria > Syntrophobacterales > Thermodesulforhabdaceae > JAFDGW01. The sequence goes on along the minus strand of JAFDGW010000026.1, from coordinate 23,557 downwards.
AAGGGCAATCTGTAGCGGGAGTTTTTCATTTGACCTGCTGAGGTATCCATGGCGGATGTAGTTTTTTTGGAAACGGTGCAGCAGTTTAGGGATCGAGATCTATGCCGCGTTGTGGAGATTATGTACGAACTTGGCAAAACCGTTCTTGTTCATACTCTTTCGACGGCAGGGGCTTCCCATTTTGACAATCTGTTGTGGACATTTCACAAAGAAAGCTTTGTACCTCACAGAATTGGCCGGCCGGAAGCACCTGAAGACATGGCGCTCGAGCGAGTTATCATAGTCGTGAATGAACTTCCGACGCCGATAGCGGGGGATGTGCTGATTTTTGCTGAGGAAGCTGATGTCACGCTTTTAGGGGCTCTTCCGTGGACGGTTCACTTTGTGGTTCTAGATGATGATAGTCAGAAGCAGAAAAGTCGGGCATTGTGGAAAGATGCGGCAAGATTGGGCCTTGAGCTACATCATGTACCACGTAGGGAAAGAGAAAGATGGCGGGAAATACTGGCGGAACTTGTGAAGCGGTAAGGAGAAAAAGACTTCGTTATCACATTGCAAAACGAGCAAATCTTGAAGTTGAAACGATCCTTAACCATTTCTGGAACAGACATGGTCACGAGCTAACCTCGGAAGAACTTGACGACCTGGAGCGGCTTTTAAAGCTAGAAGATCTTGATCTTCTGGATATGTTTTACAGCAGGAAGTCTCTTTCCGACAGACGGTTGGCTGTTCTTTTAACCAAGATAATCAACGCATGGAAGGAGAAAAGGAAATGACCGCAAAGAACGGATGGTTTGTTACTCACTGTTCACGTATGGATCACGGTGGATGCACCATTAAAGTAAAGGTCCAGGATGGTAAAATTATCAAGATTACAGGTCATCCTAACGGGCATCTTAACAAAGGTTACGTCTGTAGAAAAGCTGTGGCGGCTATAGAAAAGCTTTACCACCCCAATCGCCTGCGGTATCCGATGAAAAGAGTGGGAAAGCGAGGGAGCGGCGAGTGGAAAAAAATATCCTGGGATGAAGCGCTGGATTTGATTGCCGATAATTTTCTCAAGGTGAAGGAAGAATATGGTGCCAGGGCCGTTGCCTTTTGTCAGGGGATGCCAAAAGGATTGGAGCACTTTGTGCTCATAAGGCTGGCTAATGTTTTCGGGTCCCCTAACGTGGTCTCCGTGCAGGATCTATGTCATGCTCCCAGGGAAGTTGCCGGCTTTCACGCTTGCGGCTTTTACCCCGTTGCTGATTTGGAGCATCCTACAGACCTAATTCTATTGTGGGGAAGCAATCCATTGGCCACTAACGAAGAAGGTCAAATATGCCGTTTGTTGCTAGATAGACTTCGTGAAGGTGCTCAACTTGTGGTGATAGATCCTTTCCACACAGAGCTTGCCAGTCGTGCAAACCTTCACCTTCAGGTCAAACCTGGTGCCGACCTTGAACTGGCAGCCGCATTTATTCACATAATAATTTCAGAAAAGCTCTATGACGTCGCCTTTGTAAATAACCTGACAAGTGGTTTTGACAAATTAAAGGATGCGATTCTGAAGTATGATCTTGAAAAACTGGCAAAAGCTACATGGGTGGATCCGGAGAAAATTAGGGAAGCGGCTTATGTTTACGCTAAGGCAGAAAGGGCCATGCTTCTTTGGGGGAATGCAATAGAACATACCCCTAGGAATTATGAAACCGCAAGAGCTATGGTAAGCCTGATGGCAATTACAGGAAACCTGGGAAGAAGGGGAGGAAACGTCTGGGCTAAGGATCCGGCCATTGCCAAGCTGGGTAAATTCGTCAGAGCCAGTGTAATTCCCAACAAAAGAAAAGAAATGATACACGCCCATTTCGGCGCCGTACCGGGGTTGATGACGGTTCCGCCGGCTTATTTTCGTAAAGCCGTTCTCGAAGATGATCCGTACCCCGTCAGGGCAGCCTACATGCAGTGTACTAACCCTCTGTTAGCTTACGCAGATTCGGAAGTAACTCGCAGGGCTCTTGAGTCCCTGGATTTTCTGGCGGTGGCAGACGTATTTCTAACTCCAACGGCGCTTTTCGCTGATGTAGTACTTCCTGCGGCAACACATTTTGAATTTAACGACATTGGCCATTACGGCCTCGGGCATGGTTTTATCGTTGCAAGACCCAAGCTGGTTGATCCTCCTGAAGATTGTTGGCCAGATATGAAAATACTGAACGAGCTTGGCCGCAGAATTAGCCCGCCCGAATTCTGGTATGACGATTATGAGATGTTTCTGGAAGAAGTGCTGGAACCTTCTGGAATAGGCTACGAAGAATTCGTAAAAATGGGAATTCTCAAAGGCCCAGTGGAGCAGACCGACACCTTTAGAACTGGTAGCGGTAAGGTGGAACTCATGCCGGATAGGGAATTTAATCTGTTTGGCTGCTCGGAAGTAGACGCAGAGTTTCCGTTGCTGTTAACATGTCGTAAGGATCCTTTTTATCTTCATTCATCGTATCGATGGTTAGAAGATCTCCGTAAGAGGAGCCCTCGACCTGAGTGTATCATTCACCCGGATGTAGCGCAGCAATATGGTATAAAGTCTGGAGATCTCGTTCGCATCGAAACGCAACACGGCTCCATGACTCAATATGCTTCTCTCAGCGATAAAATACATCCTTCCGTGGTTATGGCTGCTTATGGCTGGTGGTTCCCTGAATCTGGAGTTGACAAGCAATACGAGTGGCGGAAGTCCAACTACAACATGGTTACCTCGACTAAGGACGTGGGGAAAGATTTTGGTACTCCTTTGATAAAAGGAATTCCGTGCAGAATTTCGCGTGTGGCTGATTAGTTGCCTGATAGCAATTTTTTACAGAGGATAATCATATTTTACTTGTCTGGTGGCTGGTTGTGAAGAGCAGTTGGGAATACGGGGCAACAAAGGAGACTTGAAGATGGCTGAAAAGCTACAGGTTTACAAATGTGAAGTTTGCAGAAATGTGGTAGAAGTTTTGCGCAGCGGATCGGGATAGTTCTTGGTGCTTTTGGTTTGATTAGCTTTGAGTTGGTTAGGAGGGGATTTGCGCTTGATCATGAAAGGGAAATGGAACGTGAAAAGCCCCTCCTAAAAACACCTTAGCTCGGTGCGAAAAAGCCCTTACCGATGGAATCCGCCTCACTCTTCGAGCTCATAAGACCAGAAATAGGGGATGTTTTTTTCTTTCAGAAACTCTTCAATTGGCGGTGGAAAATCATGGGCAACAACAAGCGGAAAGATTTCCAAACCTTCCTGAGTGCTGATTTTTTCAGCGTATTTCTCAAATCTGAGAATTTCTTTTTTCGATGGGCGAACTTTGCATTCGCCTAGTATAAGGATTTTCCTACCATTCTGCCTGCCATAGCCGTAAATGTTCACCTGAATGAACTTGCTTCCAACTGTTACATATTTTCGAACTAGCCTTCCGTCAATTTCGATGCCGAATCTGTCGCGAAGCAGCAATGGAATTTTGCCGTATGCTCTGTTCTCCAGACTATACCCCACTGAATTGGAAATGCCTTCGACACGTTCCTCAACCACATCCAGGCGTCGAGCCAAAGCCCGAATCTCCTCTTCCGTCCTCTTTTGGGCCTCAGCCAGTTCTTCGACTCTCGTCTCTGTTTTTTTCTGTGCTTCGGCCAGTTCTTCGACTCTTGCTTCTGTTCTTTTTTGTGCTTCGGTTAGTTCTTCAACTTTCTGTGCGAGTGAGTCCAATCTTGCTTCTGTTTTTTTCTGTGCCTCAGCCAGTTCTTCGAGTCGTTGCTCAGTTCTTGTTTGGGCTTGCGCGAGTTCCTTTACGGCGTCGCGAAGTTCATTGAATTCTCGTTTTGTGACGGACTCTTCCCTTTGACGCTCGATCTCCTCGAGCATCGCAATGAGAACACTCCTTAACTGAGGATCGACCGATTCGAGCCGTTTAATGAAAGCTACACTGACTGGCATTTCTAGCTTCTCCGCTTCACTGGTTACCTTGTAAAATTCTTTTTAACCATTTTCAACGCCCACAGGCAAGCAGAAAGGTAATGGCGGTTGCCAAACACAATGCCCACAAATTTTATCAAGAATGTTCTTTAGTTTCAGGGGGACCCTATATTGCATAAAATGATTATTGCGTAGGTTATTATTCTATGTTAGGAAACGTTTGCAATAAAAAGCCTTGAAGGCCTGATTATACAGTAAATAAAAGCAGAGTAAGAAAAAAGGTCACGGAGACCTCGAGGAGGGTGAAGAATCACCGTGAGGTCTGTGACCTTTTTGTTTTTTTCGGGTGGGGAAGTGTAGGGATGAGTGGTGTGCATAAGAGCGTTGTTGATGTTTATATTGAGAGCTTGCAGAAAAAGCGCCTTTTCTTTTTGATACTTTTAACGGGGACGCTTCTTCTGGCGGTCATGGCCCTGTGCAAAGGCACATATGAGATCTCCTTCAGGGAAATGGTTCGTATCATCACAGGGTCGGTCGGAGGCCCGGAGAGTGTGGTTTTGTGGAGTGTCAGGCTCCCGAGAATTGTGGCATCCCTTGTTGTTGGAGCAGGTCTTGCCCTGTCGGGGGCATGCATTCAGACGCTTCTCAGGAATCCTCTTGCTTCTCCTTCAACCCTGGGAATAAGCCAGGGAGCGGCCTTTGGAGCATATTTTTCCATAATTGTTCTTAAAGGCTCTGTGTTATCCGTCGGTTTTTCGGCCTTTCTCGGAGCTTTGAGTTCCATGGCAATTATCCTTCTTCTGGGTCGAATCCGTGGGCTTGCCCCCGAAGCAATAATCCTTTCCGGAGTGGCTTTATCTTCCCTTTATGGGGCCGGTACGGTGCTTTTGCAGTACATTACGGATGAAACTCAGCTTGCCCGTGCGATTGCGTGGAGTTTTGGAGATGTGGGGCGTTCCGGCTGGAATGAGATCTCAGCTGTCTTTTTTGCGACAGTCTTTGTTTTTCTGCTCGTTTATCGGCATTCATGGAAGCTCAACGCCTTTGAAGCAGGTGATGATACGGCAAGTTCTCTGGGAATCGCGGTAAACTCACTGCGATGGCAGTGCATTATGGCTGTGTCAGTGGTCACCGCACTGGCAACGGCCTTTCACGGGCTCATTGCCTTTGTCGGCCTTATTGCTCCTCACATTGCCCGAAGGATCTGCGGAAGTAACCATCGTCATGTCATTCCGGCCTCGACCATGATTGGAGCCCTACTTCTCCTTGGAGCCGACACCTTCAGTCGCCTTATTATTGGCTCGGGTTCCTTCCCTGTTGGCATAACCACGTCATTTCTCGGGGCACCTCTTTTTATTTATCTGCTGGTAAGGGGGAAGAGGTGATTCTGAAGATTGATGGGATAGCCTTTTCATACAACAGCCATCCCGTTCTGGACTCAGTGTCTTTTAGTATCCGTCCCGGCGAGATGGTTGCACTTTGTGGAGTTAACGGGGCAGGAAAGTCAACACTTCTGAGATGTATTCTGGCGCTACTCAACCCCACCAATGGCGCAGTTCTAATAGGTGATCAGAATGTCAGGAATATGAAGACTGCGGAACGGGCCCAAAAAATGGCCTGGGTTCCTCAAAAATCCCCTGAAATGGAGCTCACCGTTTTTGATGTAGTTCTCCTCGGAAGGCTGCCTCACGGTTCAAGCAGGCCCCGTCTCGAAGATATGAAAGTTGTGGAAAGGGTTCTTGATATGTTGAATCTGTCTCACCTCAGCACCCGGCCTATGCGCACCTTAAGTGGTGGAGAAGCACAGAAGGTTATCATTGCACGTGCCCTTGCCACATTGCCGAGAGTGCTTCTTTGCGACGAGCCTACAAGCCATCTGGATATGAAAAATCAACTGGACGTTATGAAACTCCTTAATCGGGTTACCATTTCTCAGAAATTGGCCACCCTGGTTGCCATTCACGACGTGAATCTGGCCGTCCGCTTCTGCTCCAGGCTGCTCTTTCTCAAAGACGGCAGAATATTCGCTGCCCTCAGACCCGAGGAACTTTCGGAAGATGTAATTGAGGCAGTGTACGGAGTGAAGGTTTCCATAGTTGAAGGATCGGAGGGACGTCCATTATGTATCGTTCCCGTATGATTTTGTTGTTTGCCCTGCTTTTAATACATATCTGGTCTTTCCATGTGAGTGCTGAAATTTTTGTCGATATGGGATCAAGACATGTGGAGATTCCGGATAATCCTCGGCGTGTCATCTGTATAGGCCCCGGGACACTAAGGCTGATTGTCTATCTAAATGCCCAGGATATGGTTGTTGGTGTGGAAGAAATGGAAAAGCGGTTTCCAAGAGGGCGGCCTTACTGGATGGCCCACCCTGAACTTACAAAGCTTCCCAGCATAGGACCGGGAGGGCCTCAGAGCATAAACACAAAGCCCGACCTTGAGCCGATTCTTAAGGTAAAGCCGGATGTGATTTTTGTGACCTACATGGAGGGAAAGCTGGCGGATGAAGTTCAGAAGCTTTCGGGAATACCTGTGATTGTCCTGAGTTACGGAGCCTTTGCAACCTTTGGAGAAGAAATTCTGGATTCTCTGGTTCTTGCAGGAAAGATTCTCGGTCGAGAGGAAAGAGCTCGGGAAATTGTCGATTATGTAAATTCTTTACGGAAGGATCTCATTAGCAGAACCACTATGGCCCGGGGAAGGAGCAATCTCTGCGTTTATGTGGGCGGTATTGGCTATCGGGGAGCACATGGAATAGAAAGTACGGAACTTAATTATATCCCCTTTTCATGGATAGGTATCCCCAACTGTGCCGAAAGGCTTCCATCCCGTATTGGTTCGCACCTCTTTGTTGATAAAGAAGCCCTGCTTCGGCTTGATCCAGACGTGATCTTTATTGACGGTGGAGGGCTGGCTCTTGTGCTTGATGATTTCCATAAACATCGGAAATTTTATCGTGCCCTTAAGGCCTATAAAAACCGGGAAATTTATACTCTCTTTCCCTTTAACTTCTACACAACCAATGTGGAAACGGCCTTGATAGATGCCTATGCCGTCGGAAAGATCCTCTTTCCAGAGCGTTTTGCTGACATCGACCTGAAAAAGAAAGCCGACGAAATATACACCTTTTTTGTGGGTGCCTCTCTTTATGGTCCCATGGCGGATGATTATGGGGCTCTGGGGTCAAATCCGCCGTTTTGGCAGGAAGATCAGAACTGATGTGAGGGGAAATATGAATCGCTTGTCGATATATCTGAAAGCCACATTTGTAATACTTTCTTTCGTGGTGGTTCTGGGGTGTGCCCAGTACGTGATCAATCCGGAGCTTATCAAGCGGAGCGAACCCATATCCTTCAAGGATCTTAAAAGAAATCCGATGGGTTTCAAGGGAAAAACGGTGATACTTTCGGGGATTATCCTGGAGTGCAGAGTTCTTCTGGACGGCACCATGTGTGAAATACTTCAGGTCCCGACCAAACCGGGTTCTCGACCGGAGAATGTCGACAGATCGGAAGGCCGATTTATGGCCCACACTCACAGGTTTCTCGATCCGGCAATTTACTCTCGGGGAAGGAAGGTCACCGTTGGTGGAGTGGTAACCGGCGATCATCGTGAGAAGCTCGGTGAAGTGGAGTACAGGTATCCTTTGATAGAGGCGGAAGATATATATCTCTGGCCCCCGGAAAAGGAGGCCCCTGTTTATGTTTGTCCGTCTTGGTGTTGTGATTCCTGGTGGTGTTATCGATGGTGCGGCCCATGGTGGTGGGGCTGGCCGTGATCTGTGTGGTTGGGCAGAGGAGGATTGATCATGAGGCTTTCGGAGGCTTTTGTTTTTATCCTGGTCTTTTGCAGCGCTATTTTTGCTTCGGGATCTAAATTGATGGCTGAATCCGCTGATGAAATTCCAGTTGTACTGTGAAGGTTGATGATTACTTTGTGCTTAACGGCAAGGTCTCTTATCGGCTACCTTCCGGTTTTTGGCCTTCTGATACCAGTCTTTATCTTGCGGTGGAAAACATAACCGATGCCGATTATGAGTATTTGCCGGGATACCCCATGCCTGGCACCTCCTTTATGGGCGGCATCAGGTGTACTTTCTGAGAGGGGAGCGATAGTCATGAAGTCGTCGGAATTCTTCGACCGCCGTGCAGAGGAGTGGGAGGCTCTTTGCTATCCTCCGGAGGTAGTATCAAGGCTTGAGGCCTTTTTCCCTGAGTTTGGTATTAAACCCGGTGAATGGGTTCTTGATGTTGGAACCGGCACAGGAATACTTATCCCCTATTTGCGAAGAGCTACTGATCCGGGAGGAAGGGTTTTTGCCATAGATCTGTCGGAGCCTATGGTTCGGGAAGCTCGTAAAAGACGAGGACATATCTGTGATCTGCTGTGTGTTGCCGATGTTCACAGCCTGCCTTTCGGTTCTGGGGTTTTTAACAGGGTGATCTGTTTCGCTGCCTTTCCTCATTTTTATGATCACGAAAAGGCGCTCCGTGAGATGTCCCGGGTTCTGAGAAGCGAGAAATGGGTGAGGGGCGAGCTTGTAATCGCTCATCTCCTGAGTCGTGAAGAGCTGGCACAACACCATGCCAGACACCCCGAAGTAATGTCACACAGGTTGCCCGATGACAGCACAATGGAAATGCTTTTCGAAAAAGCAGGGCTCAGACTGACTAGAATTGTCAACATGCCCGGTCGGTATATTGCTCATGGCTTTAAGAATCATCGGAGAGGAACTTTGTGAAATTCCCCCAGCTCAAGATCGACCTAAAGAAGTGTGTCGTCAAAAGCAGGTTTTTGCCCCGTTGCTAGCTTTACGGCTTCGGCGACCTAGTAATTTCCTGAAATCAAGATATTTTTCGAACAAACCCTTTTATGCTTGATAATTTTTTGGTTTCATCCTATACTGAAAAACGATTTTAGTCTAAATTTTCAAAAGTGGAAGGATCCAATGATGAAACAGGAAAAATTTGAGTCCATACTGAATATAGCAAAAAAGATGTTCGCACGATACGGCCTGCGTAAAACAAGCATGGATGAACTGGCACGCATGGCCAGGGTGGCGAAAGCCACCATTTACAACTACTTTGGGAGCAAGGATAAGGTTTACATGGAAGTCCTTCGCAGGGAGTCAGACGAGATTGTGGAGAAGCTCTCATCGTCAGTGGCCGGGGAATCCTCGCCAAAGGACAAATTAATGGCCTTTGCCAGGGCGAAGTTTCATTATATGCGTCGGGCTGTAAATCCTGAACCTGGATCGGGAGGGGATAGAAAAACTTCTTCCTGCTGCCGAGGAGATTCGAAACCAATTTTTTGAGCGGGAGGTAGATATCATCCGCTCCATTTTGAAGGAAGGGGTAGAGGAGGGGGTATTTCACCTTAGGGATGTCCTTCTAACGGCCAGGGCCATTGGCCATGCCTTGAGAGGATTTGAGATAAACTGGCTGGTTCAGGAGAGTGAAGAGCGGATTGATCATTATCTTGATGAGTTGATGAGTATCCTCCTTTATGGGCTGATGTCGGAAAAGAGGTGTGTTGCGAAGGCATGAACCACCCTTAGGCGTTTTACAGCGATAAATATTGGTGCAGTAGAGAGGGAAGTAAGAGGCATGTCAAGTAATTATTCACGCAAAGGTTTTGCAGAAAAAAGAAATGTTATTCTGGGCCGTGTGGAAGACACGCTGATCAACAAGGTAAGTAACATCCTATTGCGAATGGAGGCCAAAATCTCCCAAAAAACCTGGAAAAAACTATTTGATATAGCTGAGGACCTGGATAAGGATGGAGCATATGCCCCCGCCGTCAATGCAGTTCGCAGCGCCTTTGAGGCCAACCATCCCCACATCCAGTTCCTTGAGATCGTAGCCAAAAAGAGTCCAGCTTGCCGCAAGAGACTTATAAGCAATTTTTTTCTCAACGCGGTCTTTAGAGGGAGGCAGAAGAGGAAAGAATTCTCGCGCAGCCACAATACACCTCAACCCTTTTTCTTCGTTATTTCCCCTACTATGAAGTGTAACCTACACTGCTTTGGCTGCTATGCGGGCAACTATCAGCGTAAGGACGGGCTGTCTTGTGAGGTAATTGACAGGATCTTTGAAGATGCCAAAACAATGGGTATCTATTTTGTGACCGTCTCGGGGGGTGAACCCTTTTTCAGGGAGGATCTTCTGGACCTGTTTGCCAAGCATAATGATATCTACTTTCAGGTCTTCACTAATGGCACTTTAATAGACTCAACACTGGCCAAGAAAATCTCACAACTGGGAAATATTGCCCCGGTCATTTCGTGTGAGGGTTTTGAAGAAGAGACCGACTATCGGCGGGGTAGAGGGACGTTTCAAAGGATCTGCCAGGCTATGGATAACCTGAGAGAGGCCGGGGTAATCTTTGGTTTTTCCACGGTGCCGGCCTCCTATAATTTTTCTACACTACTTAGGGAAGAATACTATCAATTTCTTGTTGAGAAAGGGGCGCTGTTTGGCTGGTTTTTCCAGTATATCCCTATTGGTTTCAGACCGAACCCTGCGCTTATGCTCACCCCTGAGCAGAGGGTAACTCTTCATGACAGAATAAAAGAAATACGGAACAAATACCCCCTCTTTATTGCCGATTTCTGGAATGACGGTCCTTACGTAAATGGATGTCTGGCGGCCGGCAAAACAGGTGGAGGATATTTTCACATTAACAGCAGCGGTGATATTGAGCCCTGTGTCTTTGCCCACTTTGCCGCAGATAACATCCTAGATATTTATAATCGTGGAGGGCACCTGTGGGATGCCCTGAATTCGGATTTTTTTAAGGATATCAGGGCTGGTCAGCCCTGGAACAAGAATCATCAGATGCCCTGTATGGTAATCGATAATCCTCACTGTCTGCGCAGCGTGGTCAAAAAAACGCACCCTTATCCCACGCATGAAAGAGCAGAATCGATAATCGAGGACCAGGTGCTGGTTAATCATCTCGATGATTATTCAAAAAAGCTGGGGACCATCTTAAATGAAAGAGATGAATTATTTCCCTATGAGGAAACAAAGGCTGCAGTTAAGTGATCTCCGGTGCAGCTGAGAGGGCTGAGAAAGCCGGTAAGGAATACTACATGAGCCAAAAGGACTTCAATATACCGAATCTTTTGAGCGCCTTTCATGATCATCAAATCGTCTCTCTTTTGTGCTATCTACTTACCAATTATAAGCTTCTCCAGGGGCCGATTCCGGTAATACGCCCCAAGGAGAAGGAAAAAGGATATTTGCAAGTTATGGACAAGGGGAGTACCCGCGCGTTAATAAATACCGCCATCCTGCAAGTGAGGGAAAGTCAGATTGGAAGGTACATAAGCATGGTTCTGGATATCGCTGATATGCTCTTTTCTCTCATGGTCTTTTCTACGCTGGAATGGGTCACTGAGCTGCTTTATTGCTCATACGGGATGAGGATTTGTAAAAAGGAACTGGTGAAGCGACTGGCCCTGGGGGTGATGTTCACCGATCCCCTGGCCCGGATGTACCTGGCCACGGTCGCTAGGGAACGGGTTGCAGGTGCTTCAAAGGCTCTGCACGCCAAATATCTCTCAAAAATGAAACAATGCCTGAAAAAAGTTGATTATGAGTGCCTCTTAGATGTCCTGCGAGAAGCGGTGAAGGACCTTAATGCCATAGCTGTAGTAAACCGTCAAAAATGCAGACGGCTTGAAACCTATGTGAATCATTACCTATCACAGAGTGACCAAGTAATGCGACAATTCCGTTTCTACCGAAGGAATCTCCCTTATTGTTTGTGTTCAACCATTTGGCTGTGTCTCCAACCATATCACATCGTTGCAGCCAGGGAGGAGATGGACTGCGGTGCGGGAGTGGTTGTCAGTGGCCAAATGGCCCGGCCTTTCTTTGTTTCCCGGATTTGGCCGAAATATCTGGCCAATTTTGACAATCACGTATCACTGGAAATCGAAAAATGGAAATCATGGGTATCTGGATTGGGATTGTGGAAAAGAGCAAGCAATTTTGTGCGAAAGTGATTCTGACACCTTGGACCTTACATAATTTGTAGAAACCTGATAAGAAAGGAGGAAGGAAATCATGTTTGATCTTATTAAAAAGACCATGCTAACAGGTGTAGGGCTGGCCGCAATGACTAGAGACAAGGTCGAGGAACTGGTCAGGGAGCTGATAGAAAAAGGTGAAATGACCGAGAAAGAAGGAAAAGAGCTGGTGGATGAATTTATGAAGAAATCCGAGCAAGCCAGAAAGGAGCTGGAAACAAAGGTTGAGAGTATAGTAGAAAGGGTGTTGGAGAAAATGAATTTGGCCACAAAAGAGGATATTACAAGGCTTGAGGAAAAGATCAGGCATATTGAACAACAGAAGGCTTCGGGAGAGTAGGGGCTGGAGGTGAAGGAGATCCCAATCTAGTTTCTGGGCTGCGTCTGAATGACCGATATCTTTTATAAGAACAGCAGGGTTCCTCCCGGAAAGCTAGGCCTTGCCCTCGGTAGTGGCTCTGCTCGGGGATGGGCCCATATCGGGGTAATCCGGGCGCTTATTGAAGCAGGCATCCGTATCGATTATGTGGCAGGGACCAGTATCGGTGCACTGGTTGGCGCAATCTATGCTTCCGGCAACATAGAGTCATTGGAAGAGATTGTCCTTCAGCTTGACTGGAAACAGATTGCCTCTTTCCTCGATGTTGTGTTCCCTAAATCCGGGCTGATCGACGGGAACAGGATATCTGAGTTTATCCGCATCCATGTGGGAGCAAAAAACATTGAAGATCTCCCCTTACCCTTTTGTGCGGTATCAACCGATCTTGCCACCGGAAACGAGGTGGTCATTAAAGATGGAGACATCATTGAGGCAGTGAGGGCCAGCATCTCGGTGCCCGGCATATTCACCCCGGTTAGGAAAGGCGATATGATCCTGATAGACGGTAGTCTTGTCAATCCTGTTCCCGTGAGTGTAGTGAGGGAGATGGGGGCCGATCTGGTTATTGCGGTTGATCTCAACCACGATATTGTTGAGAAGAAAGGAATCAGTAAAACCCGTATCCCTAATTCCGGTGCATTGGCCTCAGGCATAGGAACTTCACAGAGATTGACGAAAAGGAGCAAAATACTGGATGCTTTGAACAAAAGACTCGAGACGCTTAATCTCCCTGCTTTAGCCCATATAAGACAATGGATGTCCAGGGATCCTATGCCTAACATTTTTGAGGTAATAATAAGCTCCATCAATATTATGCAGGCACAGATTACCGCTACAAGACTAAAAACCGATCGCCCGGACGTGCTGATTCAACCACACTTAGGTCACATCAGATTCCTGGAATTCAACAGGGCCCGGGAGGTCATTGCCGAGGGATACAGAGAGGCTAAAGCATGCATATCCGCAAAATTTGGATAATAGGAAAAACATACCGTCATATCCAGCGCTACCGCCAGATTCTGACCGTACTTTTCAAATATGGTTTTGGTGATCTGGTGCATACGCTGAAAATTGAGCAGTACCTGGAAATTGGTCTTCAGATGATCTCCCGCAAACGTAGAGAAAAGATAGAGACACTGTCTCGGGCAGAGCGGGTGAGGATGGCAATGGAGGAACTTGGTCCCACCTTCATCAAGATGGGCCAAATACTTTCGACTCGTCCTGATTTACTGCCAATGGAATTTATCCGGGAACTGGGGAAGCTCCAGGATCATGTTCCGCCCTTTGAGTATGCCCAGGCAAAGGATATTATTGAAAGAGAGCTCGGAGTTCCCCTCGGCCAACTCTTCAAGGATTTCGAGGAAACTCCGTTGGCTTCAGCATCAATCGGCCAGGTCCATCGGGCACGGCTTGTAGATGGGGATGAGGTGGTGGTAAAGGTTCAGAGGCCCGGTATCCGGAAGACCATTGAAGTGGATCTGGAGATCATGCTGCACCTGGCTACACTTATGGAAAAACACCTGGAAGGTTGGGATATCCAGCGCCCCACCCGGATCGTGGAGGAATTTGCCAGGACACTGGAAAAGGAACTTGAAGAGCGCTTTGCCATGCAGTTTATTGGTGATACTACCGTGTATGTACCCAAAATATATCGGGAGGCCACAACAAGCCGAGTGCTTACCATGGAGTATGTAAGCGGTATCAAGGCATCCGAAATCGCCCGGCTGGATGAAGCAGGCTATGACAGACGCGAGATCGCCCGCCGGGGATTTGACCTGATCATGAAGCAGATCTTTGTTCATGGCTTTTTTCATGCCGATCCCCATCCGGGCAATATCTTTATTCTGCCCGGAAACGTCATCTGCTACCTGGATTTCGGCATGATGGGCCGCATCGGACGTAAGAGCCGGGAAAATTTTGCCGACCTGGCCATGAGTATTGTTCACCGAGATGAAACAAAGGCAACGCGTGCCCTGCTCAAGCTCACCATTTCGGATGAGGAACCGGACTACCATTCGTTGGAGAGGGATGTGGCCGAGTTCATAGATCTGCATTTTTATCGACCATTGAAAGAATTGGATTTCGGAAAGATATTACATCAGCTTTTGGAAACAGCCGCAAGGCATCGCCTGACAATTCCGCAGGATATCTTTCTAATGATCAAGGCCCTTAGCACGGCAGAAGGAGTTGGCAGGGTGCTAGACCCTGACTTTGATGCCATGGAGCAGGCTGCCCCGTTTGTCCGGCGTATCCAGTTGCAGAGGCTTCATCCAAAACGGGTAGCGGAAGACATATACGACTCGGGCTCCGATTTTCTCCATCTCATCAAGGAGATCCCCGGTGAACTACGTGAGATTCTCAGACAGGCCAGACAGGGCAGGGTAAAGATAGAATTTGAGCATCAGGGCATGGAGCCGATGCTGTCTACATTTGACCGGGTCAGCAACCGTATTGCCTTTGCCATCGTATTGGCTTCCCTTGTGATCGGTTCATCTCTTATCGTACTTTCTGGTGTCCCTCCTAAGTGGCATGAAATACCAGTCATCGGTCTGGCTGGGTTTATTATTGCTGGTGTTATGGGACTCTGGCTGTTGGTATCTACTATTAGGCGAGGGAGTATGTAGAAGCTGTATTGTTATTTGTCTCAGCCCACAAATCACCTTTTTCCTGAATCCGAGAGAAAGCATAGTACAGCTTTGGATAGTCTTTTATCCTTTTGGTAAAATTTTACATGGCCGGAAAATTCACCCAGCGGGTGAATGTTTTGCCCGTGCAGTATTGTCTGAAAAAACAAAAGCTTGAGTGGGTATTTACTATATTTTCGTCACGGATTCAGGAAATAAGATCAAAAATCAAGCAACTGTTAACAACACTCAATCTATTTCCACTTTGCAGGCTCGCTTCTTCGACGCCGTGGAGTGTTTCTCCAGGTCCTCGATCTTCTTGTCTATTATCGACCTTATGGCCTTTAAAAACTCTATTTTTGAGTTGCGCATATGCCTTCTGAATTCGCTTTCAGCTCCAAATGTGGCCCACACCTGAGAAATCAATTCCCCTATTGGGCACCCATAGGGGGCAGAGGTACACCCTCTATTTTTCTGATGGTTGTTCTGGTTCATAATTTGTCCCTCCTCCCAGCTCGATTTCAAGTGTTCCGTCCCTGAGATGAGCTCTGATTTCGGAAGATACTGCCGATCGGGGCAAGGGAATATTTCTTCTCAGTACCCCGACCTTCAACACAAGTTCATCACCTAAAGAATATACCTCCACGTCTTCCTTTTCCACAAAGGGGATAGCTATTTTTATTACGGTGGTTTCTCCTTTTTTGATAAACTCAAAAGGTCTTCCTTTGTGAAAAACCCGAGTTGGATCAACTTCTTCCCCAAACAGGTTTTTACCGAGCTCTTCAAGTCGCTCAGGCCCTATGATCTCACGATCGGACAGAGTTATCGTAAATAATGGCACCGGATCGAAGTACCGCTTTGCCTGGTCCACATAATAAGCCTGCATCTTTTTCCATTGGTCAAAATACGTGTCCCCTACGAAGGTTGGGATCATTTTATTCAAAACAATTGCGTCGATGTTTATTTCGTAAAGGTTGAAGTACATAAAGGCCCTGAGAGTTTCCTTAAGAACTATTCTTTCGGGATTTGCAACGAGCCTTACACTCGTAAGGTCCGAATCTGTGAGAATTTCATCGACGCCCTGCAGTTTATCGAAGAGTTCCTGGATATTTTCAAAGTATCTTTCATCAGGAAGTGGGACATCGCTGACCCGTTTTGCTATGGGGCGTGCCACCCTGAGGATATTTCTTTCCAGATTGAAGATCTTCTTGACATACCATTCCAAAGCCTTTGGCACACTTATAAACCGAATTGCCTCACCGGTGGGCGCACAGTCCAGGACAATGACGTCGAAGCTTCCGTGCCTGACGTAGCGGTTTATCCAGAGAAGGGCACTTACCTCCTCCATTCCAGGCAGTATGGCGAGCTCTTCGGCCAGAACGTTGTTGAAGCCGGTGGTGTTGAGGAGCATGGAAAGATAACCGTGTACCTCTTTCCAGTTGCGCTGGAGCTCCCGATGCATGTCAAGTTCTTGAATCCAGAGGTTCTGAAGAATGCGGAGAGGTTTTCCTTCGCCGAAATCGAGCAGAGATTTTTTTACATCGAATATATCCGACAGATTGTGTGCTATGTCCAGAGACATAATAAGGGTTTTGTATCCGAATTCAGCAGAGTGCAGCGCAGTTGCTGCTGCTACACTTGTTTTTCCAACACCGCCCTTTCCAGCGTAGAGAATTACTCTCATGGTATTACCTCTTTGTTAGCGATTTTTGCTGTGCTCATCAAAGCGCTACTCCAGGTTGGTAAAGCGTCCATTTTTCTTCCACAAGATAGCATCGCCCGTTTCTATGTGAGGACGCGCGATATAGTAAATACACTATTTCTTTCTACTCATAGTGCCAAACTCTTTATGGAACCACTTGAGGTTAATGTAATCAGGTACAAGCCAGTAATACATTAACACGGCTAGTGGTTCTGTCAAAGTGGATGAGAAAATGCCAGATCCTATGAAATGGCAGCAAGGTACGTAATAGGGAAAGTAATCCTGTTCAACTTCTGCTTCTTCATCTCCCTCCTTTTCCTTCTGTTTTTTACTTTCGCAAAGATACCAAACCCCTCTATGCCCGCCTCAATTGCGCATAAAATACGCCTGCTCTATCCTTCTAATCCGTTTTTTCAAACAGGCTCCATCCAGCTTGACAGCCACCGAAAATATTGCTAAGTTTCAAATACAACTGGGTGCAGGAAGCTCCATCTTTTTGAATCTTGCTCGAATACCACGCCACGAAGGCCAGAAAGAGACTTTAAGAGGATTTCAAAACGGCTGACTTGTGTTTGTAAAGTGGATCATGGTGCCAATGAGCCGGGGATTTTTGTGTTTATGTGTGCCTAACAAGTTAGTACTGCTCAGTACGCCATGATAGAGGAGGTAGTGGCATGAAAAGGTTAATAGGCATGCTGGTAGTTCTTTTTATGGTATTTTTGGGGGTCAATGCATGGGCAGATGAGTCAGAATTACGTGAGTTACGTAATGAAGTAGAGCAATTAAGACAGCGCGTTGAACAGATGGATCTCTTTGGTAGCAAAATAAAGATTGGAGGTACTATTGCGGGTGCATATCAGTACGAAAATGCAAGTGAGTCAGAAGGGGACGATAATTTCGGTAGAGGGGCAATGCCGATTCAACCGGAAATTACCATACAGCCAACTGAATCTGATGAAATCTTCTTCAAGTTCGGTTTCGCAGCAGGGAACGCCTTAAATATAGACAAACACAGGTTCGTTTTATCTCCATGGGCTGCAGATCTCGAAGACGATGTTAAGGATATTAACGGGAGAAATCGAGATTATCTGCTTACTGCATGGTACAAACACACCTTTAACATTGCAAAACCAGATGTAAAGATTGGCGTAACCGGTGGGATAATTGATGCCACGGACTATCTGGATGAAAACAACTACGCCAATGATGAATTCACCCAGTTCATGAACGAAGCCTTCGTCAATGCTCCTGTAGCCTTTTTACCTTCTTATGACATCGGAGGAGCAGTGGAACTGGAGGTAGGAAATTTTGCCGCAAAGGCTGTGATTATGCAAGTAGGTGAAAATGACGAAGGCAATGGTTATCAGTTTTACGGTCTTCAATTAGGTTATAGCATCGACACTCCTTTTGGTGAGGGAAATTACCGGATAATTTTCGATGCTACAAGCGACGATTTCAGTGATCCTCTTGGCGAAGATGAGGAGTCATTAAAGAGTATTGTGATTTCTTTCGATCAGGAATTGGGGGATATTCTGGGTGTTTGGGTCCGCTGTGGTTGGTCTGATGATGAAGCAAGCATTACTTTCGAAAACTTTTATTCCGCCGGTATTAACATAAGCGGAAAACTCTGGGGTAGAGAGCAAGATAATATTGGCATTGGTTATGCCTATCTTGATGGAGGTAATCAGGAAATAGACGAAACCCATGTATTCGAAAGCTACATCCGGTTCGGTCTAAATGACATTCTCGCGCTGACTATGGATATACAGTATATGGATGACGAGTATAAAGAGGGAGCAGGAGAAGACGTGGACGGGTGGATTGCTGGACTTCGCTTAACTGTGGAATTCTAGTGGACGTCTATCTTTTATCTCCTCGGTGATCCAAAGGAGCCTATTTTTGGTGTTCAATTATTGAGAGGAGGATTATCGCGATTTTGGTTCCAGTTCAGTTTGGAAAATCCTTATGCATCCCATACAGTGATTTTGGGGTGATGGCTACTGATACTGTTGCGGTGGCTATTTTTGTGAAAGAAGGTGAACTGTAATCCACCACAGGGTATTATACGTTGTCAACTTCGGTTAACCATTCAATGTCGAGCTTTTATCTCTTGGAAGTAAAACGCATTCGCAAGAACGTTAAAAGTGGGCTTACATTGCAGCTTACAGGTATGGCGAGCGACAGAATCCGCTCCTTATTACTTCCAGGATGACCTTTCTTCCTCCTCGACTTCTTTTCCTTCTCCTTGCTCGCCCCTGGCTTACGATAAGGACTATCCGACGAAGGAGGTTGGTCTGAATTGGAAGAGTTGCACTTTAAAAGCTTTTCAAAAGCCTTTCAAGTTCCTCAACACGTTCCGAAAGCTCAGCTATCGTTTTCTTACCTTCAATGCTCGCCTTTTCACGCTCAATGATAAAATGCCGAACCACTGTGGGCATTGCCTTCCAGTCCTCTTCCGAAAAAGGCAATCCCAAAGCTTCTGCACTTGACGGAATATCAACGATGAGTAATTTCTTCCGCTTCAACTATCTTCTCCTCTCAGACCACTTCCCCTTATCACAAAGCCTGCTCACTGTATACAAAAATCTGCAATACTACTATGATTACCCTGTGATCGCTTACGAAAGAACCAGAATATAAACTCACTCGCGTGAATATTTTTCGAACAGGCTCAACGAAGCTATTGACAGAAAAGTGCTTCTAGTATAAAAAGTGCTACGGAAACCGTGGCAAGAAGCCCAACTCAAATAAAATGAAAATTTAGAAAAACAAAAGTCGTGAAGGCTAAAAAGCAGGAAACCTTAAGCCTTCGCAGCTTTTTTTGTTAAGAATCTTATTACAGAAAGGCAGGAAGGCCATATCCCCACGAAGGGGATATGGCCTTTTGTTTTGAAAAACAAGCAGGAGGTAAGGGATGAAAAGACTCATTGCCACACTAACCTTCTTCACATTAATGGCTATTTCGGCGCAAGCTCATATGCTCTGGTTAAATGTAAGTAATTACTATCCTGAGGTAGGGGATACAGTATGGGTTGAGATTGGCTGGGGACATAAGTATCCACGAGATCAGGTTATAGGTGAAGGATTGTTAGAACAGGTTTATGCTATTGGTCCAAGAGGAGAAAAAATTTTCTTAGAAAAAATCTTTCCTTCCTTTTACAGGTTTGTTCCAAAATTAAGAGGGGCTTATCTAATTGTTGCCAAGCTCAAACCAGGGTTTGTTTCTATTACTACAGAAGGGCATAAACTGGGAAATAAAAAACAGCTTAAAAACGTTGTTTCATGTTTCAAATACATTATGGGTGCTAAGGCATTAATTGAAGTTGGAGAAAAGTCAAATGCTTTTTCTCATATGACTGGTGAACCACTTGAAATCATTCCTTTAAAAGATCCAGCCAACTTGAAATCCGGTGATATTTTGCCTCTGAAAATTCTATTTGAAGGAAAACCCCTTTCCAAAGTCAATCTCCAGGCAATCTATACCGGCTATAGAACAGATAAAAAACACCATTGGGCAATTGAAGAGAAAAGTGACCCAGACGGAGTTGTGCGTATCAAATTGAATGCCAAAGGGCAGTGGATGTTCAAGGTAGGTCACAAAACTTCTTATCCTGATATATCCGAGGCTGATCAATATATGTATACAACAACATTTACCTTGGGTTTTTTGGCATCACCAAACCTTGCTGCAAGCAATTCAAAGAAAGGAAAGATATACCTTGTAGGTGTAGGGCCAGGTGATCCTGACCTTATCACTATAAGGGCACTAAATGCTATCCGAAAGGCGGATCTGATTGTCTGTTGGGAGGGTATACGTAAAAGATTTGCTAAAGAACTTGAAGGCAAAAAGATAATCGAACCACCAAAAGGTGTTTGGATATGGTTTGGCTATGGGAAAAAGGCATCTGATTTTAAGGGAAAGGAGCTAAAGAAGTTTCTAAGGAGTGAAAAGGCACGTGCTCAAATCATTGCTCAAGTATATCGTGCGGTTAAGGATGGAAAAACAGTAGCCTTTCTCGGTCATGGAGACCCCCTCATCTATGGCCCATGGGTTTGGATCCTCAAAGAATTCAAAGAGATGAAACCAATTATTATACCCGGACTCAGCTCCTTTAATGCAGCTAACGCAGCCTTGAAAAAGGGGGTTACATCTGGGAAAGACACAAAATCAGTTATTTTAACCATGCCTGATCTACCTGGATTAGCAAAAACTGATACCATTGAGAGATTAGCAAGCCACAGGGCAACTTTGGTAATCTTTATGCCCTTTGTAAGAGGCACAAAGTTAGCTGATCTGGTTCAAAATCTTTCTGCTCATTATCCTATCAATACACCAATAGCTCTTGTTTTGCATGCAGGATATAAAAAGAAACAAAAGGTCATTGAAGGAACACTTTCCGACATCTTGTCAAAAGTAGGTAATCAGAAATTGCCTTTTGAGAGCTTGGTTTATGTTGGAGACTTCTTAAACAGGTAAATCTTTGTCAAGGAGGATTTACCATGAAAAAATTGAATCGAACTGTTTTTCTTTTGGGAATAGCAATAGTTGTGATTCCTGCTCTTGTCTTGGCTCAGAATGTGGATAAAAAGCAAAAGAAGGCTTTAAAGCTCGAAGAAGTAACAGTTACAGCTCCCAAGCTAGAACAAGAAATTGTTCTTGATCCTTCTACCACAACGATAAATGTAGAAAAATACAAAATTCCTGGAACCCCACAAAATATTGTTGATATCTTAAAGACCCGTCCAACAATTGACTTTCGAGGAAGAAGCGATCTTGTTCCAGAGTATGATCAAATATATATGAGAGGCTTTGATCCTATGCGTTTTAGCATTGCGATAGATGGAATGACGATCCAAAGGCCTGGGATGTTTGGAACAACACAGGTTCATTTTGGAAGCTTGCCCCTTTGGCGCATAGAAGAGATTGAAATTATTCCTGGTCCTCATTCTGCACTCTACTGGGGCAAAAGTGAAGGTGGAACAATCAATTTAAAAACGAAAAAACCACATAAGTTTTTGAGCCTCAAACCAGATATTAGAATGGAAAGTGGCTTCAGATCGTACGGCACACAAATTCATTCCTTTACTACAGAGGGCGGAATTCAATCTTTTATTTATGACTTTGGTTTTCAGCATTATGAAACAGACGGATACTTGCGAAACAACAGCACTGATATAAACAACTATGCCTGCAGGCTTGGATACCTCCTCCCTTATGATGGCTTTGTTACCTTAGATATGGCACTTATGGATGAAACCCAGGAAACACCAGTAACAAATAAGCCGGGAATGCACGACTATGATCCAGACTATCCAGATACCCCAAAAGGATATTGGGGATATTGGCCATGGCAAGAACCTGAGAGGGATAGAAAGGAGTACTCTTACCGCTTGAGATGGGAACAGCCAACTCCAATTGGAACCTGGACTCTTGCTGCTTATTATGAAAGACAGGATTGGGAAAGAACCTGGCTTGCTCCAGGAACTGGCTGGTATGGACCTGAAGTTAAGCCAGCATTTGTAAGAAGTAACCACTACGACGTTCAGCATAGGCAAGGAGGAGGAAAGATACAGGATAGGATAAAAATTGGGAAACATGAATTTACTGTAGGTTTTGATATTATTCAGATGTGGAGGGGTCATGAGAGATCGGAAAGCTATTCTCAATACGGTTATCACACGCCCAACCATAAAAGAGCTGATCTCAAGGCAATATATCTTCAGGACAAGTGGGATATCACTCCATGGCTAATCCTTACCTTAGGACTTAGATATGAGGATGCCAAGTTATGGTTTTTTAACTGGGATTACAGACATAGCAAACCATGGATCACAGGCGAGGATTATCCTTTTATCAAAAGGCACAGGAATGAACTGGTGCCAAAATCATTTCTAACTTGCAAGCTTGATAGGTTTTCACCTTATTTAAGGGATACCAGCTTATCGGTTGGTATAAGTAGGATATGGAATCCAATACCACATTGCATGCCTTGACCAAGAGATATCCCCCACGGTGCGTGGGTTAAGCCAGAAGATGGTATTGCCTTCGATTTTATACTTACAAGAAGACTTTTCAAAGATATCACTATGAAAGCAGATTATCATTTTTATAAGATCTATGATTATGTGGCATACAACAGCAAGTTTGCTAAATATACGCCATCTCCAGGGCATCATGTACCTCCTGGCCTTGAACTGAGTGATTACAAGATCAATCTTGATGAGATTCGACATCAGGGATTAGATTTAGAAATTAACGGACATATTCTGGACAATCTGTTTTTCTATATTGGTTATTCATTTTTGGAATTGAGAAATATGGGAGGTGAACCAGCTGGAGAAGAAGCAATCGATGAGCGTGCCAAACACCGTGTAAATGCGGGTTTGCGTTTTCGTCCTCTTCCAAATACCATCCTTATGCTTGATTATAGATTTCAGGACAAACAGGTTGCCCATGTTTATGAAGAAGTACCACCAGGGTCAGGAAATCTCATCTCATATGATGAGCCTATAGATAGGTATCATGTTTTTGATTTTGCAATAGAACAGAAGTTGAATTTAAGCAAGATCTTAGGAGATATCCATATCAAAGAAGCTACATTTAAATTCTATGTAAAGAATCTCTTTAATGAGGACTACGAAAATCAGCGAGGTTTTCCAATGACTGATAGAACCTTTGGTGGATCAATTAGTTTTAAATTTTAATTTTGGAGGTGATAAGATGAAATACAAACAGAGCATCCTCTTTTTTACTATCTTTATGATTTCTCTTGTATCCTGGATCCGTGAACAAATATAAGTAAATTGTTGACAGAATGAAAGATATTTTTTAGAAAAAGTATGCAATTTCGAGGGTTTAGGTTTTACAGATATAAACCGCTGATTTTTC
>JAFDGW010000049.1 GCA_019309115.1 Deltaproteobacteria bacterium | reverse complement strand
GGTAACCCCGTTGTTGTGTGCCACCTTCAGAATGGCCTGGCAGTCCATTAGACGTACCCCTCGACCCAATCGTCGTCGTTGTGTTTTTTGTCTTTAGATTGGGTATGCAAATCATCGTCACGACCGTCACAGTCGTCACAGTTCAATAATTTCGGGTAGTTACAAAACTGCCCCATCGTCACAGGACCGTCACATTTATCGTCACCATCGTCACACCCGCTTGTAAGTGTGACGGTCTCCCCTTGAGTGTGACGATGGTGTGACGATCCCCCTTTTTTATCGTCACATTGTAACTTGCTCATATTATTGGATTTTTCTCCAGGTGTGACGCTTGTGACGATTGTGACGGTCTTTTCCGTACCCAATCTAATGATCTTTTTTCCTGTTCCAGGCTGGCGGGTCCATTCAATTCCAATTCCTTGATGCCTCAAGAGCGAAGCAATCCTTTTTAATTGGTTTGACAATGTTTGCGGGGTCTTAGGCCAGGCTTTACGATGCAATTCCTCATCTGACATATACGAATGTAGATCATTAAGCAGTTCCGTAGCGGTTCCTTCCCACATTCCGGTCTTCTCTAATAATCTCAGGATACCTTGTCCCAATAAACTCATTTCCAGGGTATTTTGGATTGCTTCGCCTCTGTTCCCGTAATATGCGGTCATGAAATTCGCGTGTGGCAAGGCGGATTCACAGGCTAGGATCCACTCCGCAAAATCGGCCATTCGAGGTAAGGGTTGGGCACTTACATTTGGAAAATTCCTCAAGCCAGTAGCAATCGCATCAAAAAGAGCACCCAGAATATATGGTTTGTCTTTTTCGAAGGCCCCCCAAAATTCCCTTTCGGTTTGTCTATTTTGCTCAGGAATAACAGGCAAATTCAAAACAATGCTCCGATCCAACAAGTCCGGTCGTGTGGCGATTTCATCTATACCGTTCAAAATGATTGGCCGCATAGCGTCCAAAATTACTTCTTCATCGTCTTCATACAGCTTCCTTGCGCTAAAACCACCTCCGGTGGATAAACGACACAATGCGTCTGACAGCCAAATGCTGATGCCTGAAAGGTTATCCAAGCAGATACACCAAGAATTTGTGGCTGTGATCATCAAGTCGCGTTCCTCACGTGGCACTGTGCGTGTATCAGAAGCGCTAGGATCAACAAGCGATCTCAAAACTCTCGCAGTAGTCGTTTTTGCACAGCCCTGTTCGCCCTGGAGAATTAGGATAGGGTAGGGTCCCGATGGTCGCAAGGCTGCCAATAACCATGAAATAACAAGAGTAAAATCACTTTCAGAGGCGACGTTAACATACTTTTCTAGCAGCTCTAGGCTTTGGCCTCTTTTAGGAACAGGTAATGGCTTCGCGTCTCTTGAGCGCCTGAACTTCACGGGTGGGTTTTCTACCACCTGCCAGCCGTCCTGCGAGATTTCGACAGCACGCCATTCCTTGTCGCACAAGTCCACGTAAATCTTGCCATCATGTTCCGCTATCCTGGTGAAGACTTGAATTTCCTTGCCTTCAAACTCTGCAAATGCTGACAGTGTGTAAATCGCATCTTGCAGGGCCTGGTTTCCTGGAGATTTTTGGCACTCTTCAAAGAAAAGCTTCCGAAGCCAGCTTCTGAGGCCACTATTGCCTTTCAAGATGGGATAGGTCTCAATGTGATCATCGACGGGAATGGAAGCGTAGGTTTTACCGTCTGGCGTATGAAAGAGTTCAACGCCGTGCTTGAATGCAAGCTGCACAATGATGGTAGCTTGAGATTGCCGTCTGTGTTTCTTTTTTTTACCCTGGTGCTCATCCTTTTTGCCGTCATTTTTTGCGTAACGCGCTTCAAATTCTCCAACAGGTATAAGTGGTAAACTGTCCAACGAGGTTATATCCGCCGCGTCCTTACCACTACCAAACTCAAAGCCGAGAGCTTCAAAATCAACAACGCCCTCAATTTTTGCTCCGACTTTGCGCAACTCCCCGATAACGCCTAAGGCATACCCGACACCCGGCTCGTCGGCGTCAGGCCAGATAATAACACGACGGCCTCTTAATGGGCTCCAATCGGCAGTGTGGAAGTTTTTGCTTCCACCAAGCGATGTCGTTGTGATATACTTGTCTTTAAAAAGGTGTTCAGCAACGTTGGCGGCTTTTTCGCCTTCGCAAATTAAAATGGTTTTTTCGGGGCGTTGAGTTACCTTATGTAGATTGTACAAAGGTCGGGGCTTTTCTGGGGCTCCGGCCTTCCAGTTTTCACCTTCACGCTTGAAAAACGGGATAATTTCTTTCCTACCGCCCGCTTCATATCTAACCACATGGCCGATAATTTCCCCGTCCTCGTTCCGATATGTCCAGTAAGCAATGGCCCTTTTACCATTGCGGGTTTGCCAGATGCCATGCGGAAGCCATGTCGGAACTTCAGTGTCTTCAACCCATAACCCACGCTCTTTCAGCGCTTCGATAACAGCCTCCTGCGTGCACCCGGCAAAACAATGAACAAGAATTTTTCCGTCCTTTTGGCTCACGTGAAGCGAAGGATTCCTGTCGTCATGCACCGGACAGAGACAAAGGAATCCATCTTTCGTTCGACTGGCTTTTCCTAAGGCTTTTGCAATGGTTTCAGGGGTCACAGCCTGCCTCCTCCCTCATGAATTTTTCCAGTTCGGTTAGCCGGTACCTGATAGCCGGTCGACGGCCTTTACCCCCCTTTAAATCGACTGGTTCATCTATTAACGTCCTCCGGATAATCAATAGAGCTATCGGCGGTTAGAATTGGTTGTTGCGTGAGCCACCTTTCAATGTCTTCCACGCGATAGAAAACGCGCCTTCCTTGGCGGTAGTATCTGGGTCCACGGCCTTGCCACGCTAAGTTTGCTAATGTTTTTGGCTTCAGACCCGGAAAGAATTTTTCTACTTCGTCTCGAGCGATAAGGATAGGTTTGGTTAACTTCACTTTTTAACCTCCTTTGTGCTCCCAATTTCCCTTGAGTTCCTTTAAGTGTTATGTTATGTAGTAAACGTAATCAAACAACTAAAATTATTGGTATACAAAAAGTTTTTCTACATCTTGTAGGGCAATGAAACCTAGCAATACACTAGAAAATTTCACCAGCAAACTTAGGTACCACCACTGGAGAGGGCCTTTATGTAAACTTCTACACCTTAAGGGTTATGGTGATCTACAAGACATTGGGGATTTCCCTGCCATTTTGTGCAAAGGTAACGTCTGGACAACTCCATATGTGCTCATCTATCATTTGAACGGTGTCTTTTGGAACCCTCCTGGTGTACCCAATGGAAACAAACTTATATCAAAGCTTTTAAAAGCGCTTAGTTACGTGTTCCCCTACAATCGTATAGAGGGGCCAGATCTTCATCATATAGATTGGTCGGCTAGAGTCAGAAGCCGAAGCAAACTTTCAAGGCAGTTCGTACCCATGTGTCTTGTACGAGGCGTTCTGGTGATGTGGCATTATGAACTTATGCCAGAAAGCCCTTTTGACAATGACACAACCTTTTTTCCGTTTGAAATTAACGTAGTGTTTTGTAGCGAATTGAAAAGCAATGACACTCTTTTAGCAAAAAGCGTATTACCAGAGGCATTTTTTGAAGTTTTGCATTTCTTTTATCGTGATACCCAAGGTTTTGTAAATTCCATGATTGAGAATTACTTGCTAAACAAGAACGCTAACGATAAAGAAGCTCTTAGGAATAAGGCATGGGATTACTTGAAAAGCAGAGGTTTGGTAAATAACGGTAACCTAAAGGGTTCTTTAAGTGATATTGGGAAAGCCATACAAGATGCTCTTAAAAGGCCTCCAAAGAGAAAAAGTCAACAGGCACCAAAGCAATGTCCCATTTGTGGGAATACGTTCAGGAATCGGGGAATTTTGTGCTCACATTGTTATAAGAAGCGATGGTTTGCCGTTCAGTTGCTTGAAAAACTGCACAAGGAAAATATAGGAGATCGTTTTAATAAAGGCTTGCTCACTGAAACGGAAAAAAGGCACATTGCAGAATCGATAAGACCCGTGGGAAGCAGGTATTCATTTAGTTATTTTGAGAAGTGTTTAAGAGAGCTTGTAACTATTAACAAAGCTAAAAATTGGCCTGATAAGAAATTTAGAGAAAAAATCAAAAAATTCCAGTTTTTAGAGCTTTAATTAAGTGCTTTCCACCAAGAAAGGGGCCCTCAAAACCCAGCTTTTTGAGTTTCCTAATAAGCTTTTTTTCGGCTGCATGGTGGAACCTTAGGCATAGGTCGCCTCTGATTCCCAGCGATGCTCTTCTTCCAGATCCTTTGTGGAGGCTATTCCCTTCAAGCACCCCTGCAATTTTCGCCAATTGCCGTTTTTCTTTCTTGTGTTGGGCAAAGTTTGGAGCAATTCCGCCACTGCCTCCTCCGGGTCTTCCGGTAAGGCCAGGGCTTCTCTTATCTTTTTCCACGCCTCAATGGGAATAACCACTTTATCTTTATCCTGGTACATTTCTGGTGCAGCCATTCTGAAATTCCCCGATCCAGGTTAATCCTGTTTTAAAGATACCACATTACCTTTAGACACAGTATTGACCAATTGTTCAAGCTCCTTTATGGCCGCCTTTTGGGGTTCAGCAGCTAAATGGGCATATCTTTCTGTCATGGTTAATGTTTTATGGCCCATGAGTTCTTTCACTGTGTAGATAGGCACACCTTGCATAACAAGCCAGGAACCGAAAGTGTGCCTCAGCGTATGAAAGCAAACTCGCATTCTGGGATCAGTCACACCATCGTTAAGGCCAAGTTTTTTGACTGCTCTTGAAAATACCTGAGAAAGCCACTTTATCTTTCCATGCTTTCTATCCAGAAAGACATAATCTTCTGGTGCACCGGGTCGCTTTCCGGCAAATATCCTGGCCACCTCATCGGTCATATAGGCTGTTCTGGTGGTGTTGTTTTTGGAGTCTCGAATGTAGATTATACGTTTAGCCAAGTCTATGTCCTGCCATGCCAGATTGGTGATTTCACCGAATCTCAGACCACAATGGAGTGCTAAAAGGCATATTTCATAGGTTTGTTTGCTGCGACTACGTACCTCCTCCAGAAGGGCCTTTGCCTCCTCTGGAGTCAAAAAACGAAGGCGTCTATTGTCCTTCCTGGGTATTTTTACCTTTGAGACGGGATTTTCACCTTCAAAAACTCCCCAATCTTTAGCCTTGTTGAATGCTCGCCTGATGGTAGCAAGGGCTATTTCGATACTTCGTTCGCTTCTGCCAGCATCTTTCATTGCCTTTTTAATTTTCTCAAGATCAAAGGGACTGACCTCTTTAAGCGTCTTTCCTCCCAGGACAGGCTTAATCCAGATGCGATAGACCTGTTCTTCACGCTTGTAAGTCTTTAATGCCTTTTCCTCCCTGGCCCACGGCAGGTAATGCTCTTCCATGAAGTTTGAAAACTTCCACTGCTGTTTTAGTCGCTTCTGAATGGGGACAACCTCCTCATCCAGGCGCACAGACCTTATCCTTTCAGCACGAATTTGAGCAGCATAGATTGCAGTTACTCCTTCCGATGCCCAGCCAATTTTTTCCTCAACCAGTTTACCGCCTGGTAACTTGTAGCGAATGTAAAAACACCTATCAGGTTTTCCATCCGGAGTCTTCCTGGAAGCACTGATATAAACCCTTACTCCAGGGAATTTTTTAAACCCTTCTCGCATTTTTCCCACCTTTCCCACCGAAATCCGTTTATTATTTTTTGGCCGTTTACCACCCCAAAATCCGTCGGTATGACGGTTGGTCTATTTTCCCACCTATTTCCCACCTTGTAGTGGATTTTATGGGAAATTGTGGGAAAAGTCAAATTTCGTAAGTTGTTGTTTTTACAGGATTTAGGAAATATCAGGAATTTGCGAGAATGCTATCTTAACGGCCTTCTAATCCGCAGGCCGCAGGTTCGAATCCTGCCAGGCGCGCCAGTGAAATCAATAGCTTAGAGCTGGTCAAGTGATCAATGAGCCTGTTCGAAAAATGTGGAATTGGAAGAGATATTTATACTGCTCTCTTCTTAAGTGAGACACTTTGATATAGGTATAGTTTCATGGGCAAAAACGTAACGTACCGAGAAAATGATCTTGTCTTTACAAATTCTATCAAAAAGTGTCTTGATTTCAGGGGAGCGTTACATCCCTTAGAGGCACTACGCGAGAAACAGCTTTTATGCCTTTTTCAATTAGGTAATAAGCCTCATCGTCTTTAAAGTTAAACTTTTTTACAAAGTTCCAGTGAACCTCATTCAAAACTTGAACAGACACAATAAATGTCTTGTCCTGCAACTGAAGTAGATTTAGCACACTCTGCCTTTTAATAAGGTCTTCTTTTCTTCTGCTTTCTGTAAGCGCATAAACCCAAAAGTTGCTGTCTATGAAAACTCTACTCTCCATAAATTTCCTCACGGCGTGCTATTGGGTCATAACTGTCAACCCGTGGAGGATTGTAAAAAACATCAGGAAGGGGTTTGGTGGCTTTCCTTATTGTTACGGAAGCTCCGTATTTCTGGGTAATCAGCTCGACTATTTCTTTTGCTGTTTGGCTGTCTTTGGTTTCAATTGTTAGTACTTCCATGGCTTACACACCCCCGCTATTTATTTCCTCATTTTCGGCAAAGTAAGAATTTGACTCTTCTCTCCCACCGAGTCAGCTCCTGTAAGCTCAGCCGCTTTCTCTGCTTCTTAAACCTGTAAGTATAGCAAACTTAACAAAACATGCAGAAGTTCTAAAGGGCCATTTATCCAGAACATTCATGAGCCTGGACAGTTCTTCCGGAGTAAGATAACGGACTATTTCGTTATCAAGCTTAGGCATAGAGATTTTACTGACTGAATTGACGCCATCGTACATTCCCCACTTTATGCCGAGATTGTAAAGCCATCTGATGATTACCAGAATGTGTTTGATGGTGGCCGGCTTAAATGGTTCGTCACGTTTGTTAAGGGATTTTTGAAGCTCAACACGAAGCTTTTCCAGGTCAAACGGCGAAATCTGGTCTAATCTCTTATTACCCGATCTAGGTTGTATATGAGCTTGATATCCAGGGTTTCTTTTTCTCCTGGGCAAAAGGTAAAGCGATTTGTGATTGAAAACTCTTGATTTTTAAGCAGAAGGAAAACTTTCGTAAACCCTCGACGGATTTGGATGGTTTTCTGAGGGTTATCGAAATCGTTGATTAACAAGCTTTTCCCAATTGTCACGGATTCAGGAATTTGCAAAAGACTTTTGAGTTTTTTACATTTTTGAAAAACGGAATTTCAGAACCGTCTAATCATTATGTAAGGGCTCTAAAGACCGGAGGATGAGAGTTTTTCCGGTCAAGGCTCTGGAGCGAACCTTAACAGCGTGTTGTGGAGGAGTTCATGGCTGAAGCTAAAAAGGTTCACGTTTTGACGGTAGGAGGGTCATGTAAACCTATAGTAAATGCGATAAGAATAACGGAGCCCGATTTTGTGTATTTTATTTGTTCATCGGGGTCTTCAGGGAGCATAAGCAGCAAAAGCATGGTTGACGGATCGGGGAGCCCATGCCGAGAACAAGAAAAGGATGGTAGTGTTAGGGCTGCTCCTTCCATTGTTGCCCAGCTCGGTCTTGAGCCTGAAAAGTACCAGATTGTGGAAATCGCTGACCCCGATGATTTTGAAGAGTGCCACGAGAAGCTTTCCAGGCTGAAAGAGGACATAGAAAACCGTTTTTCCGATAGCTATCCGGAAGTGATCGCAAATTACACAGGCGGTACCAAGACCATGAGTGCCGCTCTTGTGGCCTTTTCACTTTCTAACAATTGGGAGGTTCAATGCAATGTTGGTCCCCGAAGGGATTTGGAAAAGGTCCGCTCCGGGGATATGCCAATGTTTGTGGGAGTGTCCAGAATCAGGCTTTATCAGAACCTCCAGATTGTAGCCTCATTGGTTGAGGGCTATCATTACGGCGAGGCTGCAGAAATTTTCGAGCATCTGATCAAGGATTTTCGGTATGTACCAAGAGATGATCGGGAAAAGCTTATAAAGTGGCGAAGTCTTTGTCTTGGCTTCAGCGAGTGGGACTATTTTCATCACGAACAGGCTCTCACATACCTTGAGCCTTATGGCTCCTTTACAGGGCAATGGCTGGCGTTTTTGAAAAGATTGACAGGAGCTAAAAATAGCAAAAAACCTCCATACGAAGAGGTAGAAGATCTCCTTATGAACGCCGAACGAAGAGCAGCTCAAAAGCGCTTTGACGATGCCGTTGCGCGACTCTACAGAGCAGTTGAACGCCTTGCCCAGATCAGACTGGAATTCGAGCACGAAATTAACACTTCCGATGTTGATCTGAACAGGGTTCCCGAAAGCATCAGAGGGAGTTTGATCTCTGATGAAGACGGAAAAGTAAAAATCGGGCTCAAACAGGCCTACGAAGTGCTTGCAGCCTTTGAGAATGAGCCTATCGGTAAATTATATCAAAACCGGGAGAAGAAACTGACAAATGCGCTGAAAAAAAGAAACTTTTCCATACTGGCCCACGGGAATGAGCCCATAAATGAAGCCACATACAGTGAAGTTTCGGAGGAGATTGTGTCCTTTATTGAAAAAGCTTTTGATGTCCTAAAATATAAGCGCAGGCTTCAGCAGTTTCCCAAAACGCTTCCGGATCTTCCTCATGGATTGAGGAGCAAGTGAATCTTCTATTTTCAATTGCATGGAGTTGGCTATGGATGCAAAAGAGGAAAGGTTTCCTATTTTGCCCCTCCGGTTCGAGATAAAAGCCAAAACCTCGGTGGAGATTCCGCCTTTTGCGGGGAGCACCCTGAGAGGCGCTCTGGGAGTGGCTCTCAAAAGAATCTGCTGCATTTCAAAACAGCGTGCCTGTGATGAGTGCCTCATAAGATCCTCCTGTGTGTACGTTTACCTGTTTGAAACAACCATGCTGGGTGATTCTTTCTGTGATCCGCGCTTTCGCAATGCGCCTCACCCCTTTGTGCTTGTCGTACCTGTTGCAGAAACGAATACGCTGCTCAACCCCGGTGATACGTGGTCTTTTGGTATAACGGTTTTCGGGCGTGCTGTAACCTGGCTACCCTATTTTGTTGCCGCTGTTGAAAGGATGGGTCAGATCGGTATTGGCCGAGGACGTGGAAAGTTCGAGCTTGAGCGATTATGGTCTCTTGATGAGAAGGGAAATCCTGTTGAACTACTTTACAACGAAGAGGGGTTCAGGTTTCCGGAAAAATTTTTGAGTCTTGAGAGCCTGGGCAGAGGAAAACCCGGAGAGGGGAATGGCAAATTTCGCCTGACCTTCTTAACCCCACTCAGGATTCGGTTTAGAGGCAAACTGGTGGATATTCCGGAATTTCATATAGTGATGGGGAACCTGCTCAAGCGAATAAGCCTTTTGATGAAATTCCATGCAGAAGGGGATTTTCCTGATCTGTCCGACGATCTTATTCGACTAGCACGAGGAGTTAATATTATTGAAAATAACACCTCATGGTATGACTGGGTGCGCTATTCTCACAGGCAGGGCCTTAGGATGCGTCTTGGAGGCATTGTGGGCGATGTTGTCTATGAAGGTGATCCTTCCTTGTTTGAGCCATACATTTCGGCGGGAACGATTCTTCATATTGGTAAGAACACAGGGTTTGGCCTGGGCCGTTACCGGTGGGAGTATGTCTGATAGAAGAGGTAAGAGATTCTAAAAGAGATTCGGAATCAGCCGGTCTCCGGCGTGATAGTATCTCAAAGAAATCACCCCTTAGGCATAGTTCAAGCCTGAAGATCCCCCTTGGCGAATATTTCACGGCCGTATCAGGTTCAAAGCCCGTGCAAAAAGGCCAAACACGGCAGGGAACTCTGGTTCGTGAAGGCAACAGGTGGAAGGCCAGATTTGAAGGGGATGACCGCCTTGCTGATATAGAAAACCCGAACAAAATCCCGGGCGACGCAAAAGCCGGAAGTGTGGCCGAGTTTTACATCGTGGCGCAGAGTAAGAAAAAAGGCATAATTGCACGATTTCAGAAGCTACTCGAGCGGTAGTGGTAGAGCTTACCAGGATTTCGGGAAACCATTGTTAAATTCAATTCGAGAAGGCTTCTTTATGTAGGGCTCGTTTGACTGAACACTGTGACTGGTAAATTTCGACGGGGTTGGATTGATGGAGAGGCTATATACTGACTTTCGGGTTTCCGGAAAATAGACAGAATGTTATACGTAAGCATGTGGAGCAAGCTCGTCTGAGGGTAGCGAGAGGGGTATAAATGTCGGTAAGCGTTGCTTTAATTCGGAAGATAACGGAAATAGAGGAGCCTCAGCTAAGGGATATTCTTCTGGCCATTTTGGAAGAGATGGAGAGGCAGAGGGCTCAATGGGAGGAGAGCATCACCCGCAGGGAATTCCTCGAGTTCGGTAAGAAGATGGAGGAATCATTCCAGCAGGTGTGGAATTCCATTAACGAGCTGACGCAGGCTCAAAAAAGAACTGAAGAGAGGGTTGAAGAACTGGCGCAGGCTCAGAAGAGGACCGAAGAGGAACTCCAGAAGCTAATTAAGGAGCACAAGGAGACCAGGAGCCAGCTTGGAGGGCTGGCCATGACTGTGGGCTATCGCTTGGAGGACGAAGCATTTAAAGCTTTGCCCCGCCTTCTCCGTGAAGACTATAAAATTGAGGTAAAGGGGAGACTTAAAAGGCAATATGTGGCAGACAGAGATGGTCGCCTTCTGGAGGTAAACATCTTTGGCCAT
>JAFDGW010000003.1 GCA_019309115.1 Deltaproteobacteria bacterium | reverse complement strand
ACCTTTCAGGTTTCGCTGAAAAGCCACAGGTGGCATAATCTAAGCGGAGCCTGTAGAGCAATGGCTATTCCGTGTGCATGAATGTCTATGTTTTCGGGTAGCTGTTGCAACCACTACGTAAAGGATTGTCAGGCCATAGGTGCATGTATTCAAAACATGCTTCTGACCATCCATGAATTGGACCTTGGCGGGGTGTGGCTTGGAGAAATTCTTAAAAACAAAGAAGCCGTAAGGGAGCTGCTGAGTCTTCCAAAGGAACTTGAGCTTATGGCAATAGTTGCCATTGGTCACCCTCGAGATAGAAACCAGAAGTCATCAAGAAAGGCTTTAGACGAATTTATTGTATTCGAAAAGTAGGAGACGGATAATGATCCTGGAAAGCTTTGTGGTCGGTATGTTGCAAACCAATTGTTATCTTCTCGGAGATGAAACAAGCAAAAGCTGTGTGGTAATCGATCCAGGAGGAGAGGCAAAGAGAATCGCGAGGACAATTACGGCTAAGGGTCTTAAATTGGAAGCAATACTTCTCACACATGGCCACTTTGACCACGTGCTAGACGCATGGACACTTAAAGACATGTGTGGCGGCCTTATATACATCCATCCAGCTGATAAACCTCTGCTTAAAGACCGCATGGTCGGCCTCGGAGCTCTCTTGATGGGTAAAATCACCGGGCTAAAAGGACAGGTTGACGGCGAACTTCGCGAAGGCGACATTGTTCGCTGCGGAAAAATTTCAATGAACGTTCTGGAAACTCCAGGCCATACACCCGGTCACGTATCCTTTTTCTTGCCGGATTACAACATAGTATTTGTTGGAGACACACTTTTTGCCGGCTCCATCGGCCGCACTGATTTTCCAGGGGGTTCTTACGAACAGTTAATTGAGTCAGTTAGAACAAAAATATTTCCCCTGGGCGATGATGTAGTCGTTTATCCGGGACACGGTCCCAAAACCACTGTGGGTAGAGAACGCATGACAAACCCTTTTTTCTTCTAACAGGAGGTACCCGTCATGAGGAATTTTAAAGGCTTTTATACGATGCTGGCTCTTGTAGCATACCTGCTTTTAAGCGGATGTGCCAGCTTGAACACGCAAACCCAAAATCCACCTTCATCTCCTCCGACAGTTTCTTCTTCTTCCACTTCATCATCAATACCTGGATCTCACCCTACTACACCACTTGCCGCACCAGCACCAGTATTTTACGACTTCAAAGACGTCCCGGTACCGCCGGAATTCACATTGATTCAAAAGGAATCAAACGTTCTCCAGACTTCCACCTTTAAATCCGGCGTGCTGGTTTTTAAGGGAAGGGTCAACTACAATTCCGTAGCGGATTTTTACCTGAGTGCAATGCAGAAAGAAAATTGGACTCTTAAGGCAAGCTCCCGCTACAGTCATTGTATAATGGTATTTGAAAAACCCTCAAAAATTTGTGTGATAAACATTTATCCTAAAGCATGGTATTGTTACTTGAAAATATACATTTTACCAATTCGCACTCCGTAAAGGAAAGTCGTTGTGAATTACAGGGTGCTACGTGGAAAAACTATTGTTTTGGGAGTAAGTGGGAGCATAGCAGCCTACCGCGCTGCCGATCTGATAAGGCGGCTCCAGGAACAGGAATCTGACGTTCATGTCATCATGACGAAAAATGCCTGTCAGTTTATAACTCCACTGACAATGCAGGCCCTTTCGCAAAACCCCGTTCGGGTTGACATGTTTGATCTTTCTAGTGAACGAATCGGACACATTGAAACGGCCAGGATGGCAGATATTATTGTAGTTGCACCCGCAACGGCAAACATAATGGCAAAAGCTGCATCTGGCATAGCCGACGATTACCTTTCCACTGTACTGCTGGCAACCAAATCACCCGTTCTTTTTTGCCCGGCAATGAATCCAGCGATGTATTCTAATGTGGCAACTCAGGGAAATATAAAAATTCTGAGAGAACGTGGATTTCACGTGCTTGAACCTGAAACTGGACCGGTAGCCTGTGGGGAAGCGGGGCGAGGGCGTTTTCCGGCGGTGGACCGCATTGTTTTTGAAATAGCCTCAATCTTATCTGAAAAGTCTCTTGCCGGAGTCAGGATAATGGTCAGTGCAGGACCTACCCGTGAGTTTTTCGACCCAGTCAGGTTCATTTCAAACCCATCAAGCGGCAAAATGGGCTATGCACTCGCTGAAGCCGCCCGACTTCGTGGAGCAAATGTACATCTGATCTCAGGCCCTGTGTCTCTGGAACCTCCACCTGGGGTAAATGTTTATAAGGCCGTATCGGCTCTCGAAATGCACGAAGTTGCCCGCAATCTGGCGCCTTCCATGGACATAATCATTATGGCGGCTGCGGTGGGTGATTACCGACCCAAGAAGGTGGCACCGTCCAAAATCAAGAAGAAACTCGCTAATGTTCAGATAGAGCTGGTGCAGAATCCAGACATCCTTGCAGAACTGGGCAAAGAAAAAGGCAGCCAGCAGGTTCTTATAGGCTTTGCTGCCGAAACGACCAAGCTAGTAGAACATGCAAAAGAAAAGCTTCGCAAGAAGAACCTCGACCTTATAATTGCCAACGACGTTACCAAACCAGGAAGCGGATTTTGTTACGATACCAACCAGGTAAAGATACTTTACAGGGACGGCGTGGTCGAAGATGTGCCACCTATGAGCAAACTACGGGTAGCCGATCGCATTTTGGATATTGCAGGAAAAATGCTGGCAGAGAAAAGAGATGAGTCGAAAAGGAATTGATCCCAAAATAGTAGAAGTTTTGGAGTGGACGTGTCGATTTTGGCAAGATGCGGGGATTTATCATGTGCCGGTAGCCGGTAAAAGGGGGAAACAACCTGACGAAGATTTCAGAAGGAAATCGAAGGAGCTTTCCGATCTTGAAGCCGAACTCAAAGATTGCACCCGCTGTCGGCTTTGTGAAGGCAGGACCAATCTAGTGTTTGGCGATGGAAATCCTGCAGCGGAACTGGTATTTGTCGGGGAAGGCCCTGGCCATGATGAAGATATGCAGGGAAAACCATTTGTCGGTCAGGCAGGTCGCCTGCTCACAAAGATGATAAGAGCCATCGGCCTTGATCGTTCTCAGGTTTATATCTGCAACGTGGTCAAATGCCGCCCACCGAATAACAGAACCCCACAGGCGGATGAAATTGCGGCATGCAGCCCTTTCATGTTTCGTCAGCTGGAAATTATAAATCCTAAGGTAATATGCTTGCTAGGAGCTTGCGCCGCATCAACCGTGTTGCGCTCGAGCAAATCCATATCGGCAATACGAGGCAAAACTCTCAAGTGGAGAGGCATAAATGTTGTTCCTACCTATCACCCGGCATATCTTTTGAGAAATCCCAGAGCAAAGTCCAAAGCGTGGGAAGATTTTAAGCTTCTTTACAGCTTACTAAAAGCGCCGAATTAAAGGAGAAACCACATATGTCAAAAAAAGCGTGGATTCATATAGTAATCCTTCTCGTCAGTTTTGCCACTTTATTCCTACAGAAACCAACGGCTACCTGCTTTGCTGCCCACATAAACGTAATACGTATAAACGACACGATAAACCCAGGAGTTCAGGATTATCTGGAAAACGCCATAGAAAAATCCAGAAAGGACGGCGCGGAATTCTTGCTTATCCTGCTCGACACCCCCGGTGGCTTGATGACCTCAATGCGTAAGATGGTCCAGGCAATAATGTCTGCTCCTTTTCCGGTGGTGGTTTATGTTTATCCTCCAGGAGCCCAGGCAGCATCTGCCGGGGTGCTGATTACCGTTGCCGCTGACGTTGCAGCCATGGCCCCCGGGACAAACATAGGAGCTGCCCACCCGGTTACGGCTACAGGTGGAAATGTTCCCGAGGCTATGAACGAAAAGATAGTAAACGACATGGTGGCCTTGGCAAAGAGCATTGCCGAAGAACGGTTCAGGAATGCGGAATGGCTGGAAAAGGCTATACGTAAAAGTGTTTCAGCTACGGCAACGGAAGCGTACAAGCTCAACGTTGTTGACCTTATAGCAGCCGATGTGCAAGAACTGCTGGAAAAACTGGATGGTTGGGAAATTGAGCGCAAGGGCTACAGGAAGGTTCTCCATACGAAAAACATTGAACTTCGCGAAATTCGCCCGTCGATTGGACACAAGATTCTGAAAACCATAAGCAACCCTACAATTGCGTACATCCTGTTAATGATCGGGCTGGCCGGATTGTATTTTGAGCTTTCACAGCCGGGTGTGGTTCTTCCGGGAATCATCGGAGCAATTTCCCTGGTACTGGCCTTTTATGCCTTGCAAACACTTCCCGTTAACTATGCGGGAATACTCTTTCTCATACTGGCGGTTCTGTGCTTTATTCTCGAAATCAAGGTAACATCCTACGGAATGCTCAGCGTTGCAGGAACAACCTGCTTGGTCCTAGGTTCCATCATGCTTTTTCGAACCCCTGAATCTACTCAATCCATTGCGTATTCGGTGCTGGTACCGGTAGCTGCGGTAACGGCAATCTTCTTTGCATCAGTGGCCACACTGGCTTACAGGGCACAACGAATGAAGCCGAAAATCGGCATGGAAGCACTGGTTGGCGAAGAGGGAACTGTCGTCGAAGCACTTGATCCGGAAGGAAAAGTTTTCGTAAACGGTGAATTATGGAATGCCGTTGCGCCTGAATCGATACCAGAAGGATCAAAAGTTCGTGTGGTTGGTGTGAAGAATTTGAAGTTGCACGTGGAAAAAATCGGTGTTAGATAATTTTAACCTTTTTTCTGGCTCATTAACCATCTAATAGATGACAACAAAAGGAGAAGGAAAGTGTATGGAATACTTGCTTTAGTAATTTTGCTTGTGCTTTTTTTATCTAGTGCACTCAAGGTTTTGCGGGAATATGAACGTGGAGTGGTTTTCAGGTTAGGGAGGGTTATTGGTGCCAAAGGGCCCGGGCTTATAATCCTTATCCCGCTGATTGATAGGATGCAGAAGGTGAGTCTGCGCCTTGTGACCATGGACGTGGCGCCTCAGGATGTGATTACCAAAGACAATGTATCCATCAAGGTTAATGCGGTTGTTTATTTTCGTGTAGTGGATGCCGTGAAGGCGGTGGTGTCGGTTGAAAATTATCTTTTTGCGACGGGTCAGCTTGCCCAAACCACCCTGAGAAGTGTGTGCGGTCAGGCAGAGCTGGATGAACTCCTTTCTGAACGCGATAAGATTAACTCTCATCTTCAGGAAATCCTGGACAAGCACACCGACCCGTGGGGAATAAAGGTTACGGTAGTCGAAATCAAACATATTGATTTACCTCAGGAAATGCAGCGAGCAATGGCTCGACAGGCCGAAGCGGAAAGGGAACGTCGAGCAAAGGTTATAGCTGCGGAAGGTGAATACCAAGCCGCTCAGAGGCTTGCCGACGCCGCGACAATAATTGCCGAAAAGCCGATAGCTTTACAACTTCGTTATCTTCAAACCCTGAAGGAAATAGCGGCGGAGAATAATTCCACAACTCTTTTCCCGATCCCTATTGATCTGCTCAGCCCCTTTTTGCAGCAAGGCAAAGGTGGTAGCAATTCTGAGGGATAAGGTAAAAGAAACGAAAAGGAGGATCTGGTAAAATGGGAAAAAAGAAGAAAGCTGAAAAGGAAAAACCTCTGGAGAAAATGACCGCCAAAGAGCTTCGTGAAATAGCACTCGGTATTGAAGGTATTACTGGCGTTCACGCCATGAACAAAAACGAGCTCATAAAGGCCATAAAAGAAGCTCGTGGAATAGTTGATGAGAAAAAGAAAACAACCAGTGTTGATGTTAGAGCAATCAAAGCGAAGATAAAAGAACTCAAGGCAAAACGTGAGGAAGCCAGAGCCGCAGGTGATAAAAGAATGGTTGATATATTAAGGCGCAAGATCAGTAGATTGAAGAAAAAAACCAGGCGAGCGGCGTAAACAAAAACATCAACAGGTGTGAACTTATGACGCGAGAAGAGGCGATAAGGCTTTTAGATGAACACGTAAAAACTGAGAATTTAAAAAAGCATTGCATTGCTACGGAAGCAATAATGCGGGATCTGGCAGAAAAGTTTGGGGAAGATCCCGATGTGTGGGGAATTGCTGGGCTTTTGCATGATCTGGACTATGAGTACACAAAGGACAACCCGTCAGAGCATGGCCGAAAGACATATGAAATACTCAAAGATACCGACATACCAGAGGAAGCCATTAACGCTATACTAAGGCACAACGCTGAAAATCTTGACCTCGAAAGGGAAACCTCTTTTGACTTTGCCCTCACAGCTGCAGAAACCATAACCGGACTTATTGTAGCAGCGGCCTTGGTTCATCCGGACAAGCAGATAGCCAGTCTTAAGGTTAAGTCGATAAAGAAGAAGATGAAGAGTAAGGATTTTGCCAGGAACGTGAACAGGGAGCGCATTCTCTTGTGTGAAAGATTGGGTATGGATTTGGGTGCCTTTATTGAGCTGAGCCTGGAGGCCATGAAAAAGGTAGCCCCTGAATTGGGACTATAAAATAAGGAGTGTAAGAGATGGCCGTTGAACCCAAGATAGTTGCAGCCATTGCTGGAGCGATCAATATGTATTTGCAACAAGAGCGAGAAATAATGGAAGCACCTGTTGTAGAACGGGCTGTAGCTCCGGCTGTTAAAGAAATTCCAGCAAAACCCGTTCATCTGCCCAGCCCGTGGGCACTTTCAGGACGGCAGGCAATGATGGAATTGAGGCGAATGTGGCAAATGCGTCTTGTTCGATGATCATATAAATATCACGTGAGGAGTTAGAGGTATGGCAACAAAACATGGAGTTCTGACTGCGGGACTTCTCGACAAAGATGAAGTGGAAGTAACAAATCCAGTAAAAGTGCAGGATCTTACATTTCGCGATGGGCATCAGTCCCTGTTCGCCACTCGTGGCAGAACCGAGGACTTTATTCCCATTGCCGAGGACATGGACAAGGTTGGTTTCTACTCTATGGAAGTCTGGGGTGGAGCCACCTTTGACACAATGCACAGATTTCTTGCAGAAGATCCGTGGGAGCGAATTCGAACTTTGAAAAAGTACATTAAAAACACGCCTTTCTCAATGCTACTCAGGGGACAAAACCTAGTCGGTTATAGAAATTACCCCGATGATGTGGCCGAAGCTTTCGTAGAAAGAGCTTGTGCTAATGGTATTGACATCTTCAGAGTTTTTGATGCTCTCAACGATTTCCGAAACTTTCAAACGGTTGTTAAAGTTATTAAGAAAAACGGGAAGCACTTTCAGGGGGCAATTTGCTACTCTTTGACGGAACCTCGGATGGGAGGGGCCGTTTATAACCTCGAGTATTACCTGGAAAAAGCCAAAGAACTCGAGGACATGGGAGCTGACACAATCTGCATCAAAGACATGGCAGGACTTATAGCCCCCTACGATGCCTATGAATTGATAAAAGCCCTCAAAGAAACTGTGAAGGTTCCGATTCACCTCCACAGCCATTTTACATCTGGTATGGCAGACATGGCACTTCTGAAGGCCATAGAAGCCGGCGTTGATATAGTTGACACATGCCTTTCCCCTTGGGCTTATAGAACATCTCATCCGGCCATAGAACCGCTCGTTGTAGCCCTGAGAGGGACCAATCGCGACACCGGATTCGACTTGAAGTTGCTGGCCAAATGCAGTGAGTACCTCGAAAAGATCTCGCCAAAATATCGCCATCTCCTAGATGATAGAATGTCAATCATCGACATAAACGTGCTTCTCCACCAGACCCCCGGCGGCATGCTATCCAACCTGATCAACCAGCTCCGCGAAATGGACGCCCTGGACAAACTCGACGAGGTCTTCCATCAGCTTCCCATCGTGCGACGCGAACTAGGTCAGGTGCCGTTGGTAACACCAACAAGTCAGATAGTAGGAATTCAGACCGTTAACAACGTCCTCTTTGATACACCAGAAGAACGCTACAAGATGATAACTGCTCAGGTTAAGGATCTGTGTTATGGACTTTATGGCAAAACGCCTGCACCGATAGATCCCGAAGTACAAAAGAAGGCTCTCAAGGGATATCCGAGAGGTGAAACTCCAATTGATTGTCGTCCTGCTGATATTCTTGAACCTGAGCTTGAAAAAGCTAAGAGTGAAGTGGAAGGTCTGGCCAAAGATATTGATGATGTGCTTATATACGCACTATTCCCCACAACGGGGAAGCGTTTCTTGAGGTGGAAGTACGGGCTTGAACCTGTACCTGATGAACTCAAGCCCAAGACCCTGGAAGATGTAAAGAAGGAAGAAGAACTAATTAAAAAAGCAAAAGCGGGGTTGCTCGTGGAAAAGCCAAAAAAGGAAGCACCACCAAAAGGGCCTGGTATCAGGACTTTCAATGTTTTTGTTGACGGGGAATACTTTGAAGTTGAAGTAGAAGAAGTCGGTGGCGTACCGGCTGTAACGACCGTAACACCGCCACCCCAGGCACAGCCTCAACCCATGACTCCGCCACCTCCGGCGGTCACGCCAGCACCGCCACCACCTCCACCACCACCGTCGGCAGCTACACCACCTCCGCCTAAACCGGAAGCTGTTCCAGCACCGAAGCCAGCGGCACCAGTTACAGGAGGCACTCCCGTTGAAGCGCCCATGCCTGGAATGATCATCCGCTATGAGGTCAAAGAAGGAGACATGGTTAACGAAGGCGACGTAATCCTAGTTTTGGAAGCGATGAAAATGGAAAATACTATAACAACTCCGGTCGCAGGTAGGGTGGCGAAAATCAATTTCAAAGAAGGCGATAGCGTCCAAAAGGGCGATGTGCTCGTGGTGATCGAATAAAGGAGGAATTCTCAAATGGCCATCAAACGTCATAAAATAACCATAGTTGGAGCAGGTTTTGTTGGAGCAACGGCAGCGCATTGGGCAGCGATAAAGGAATTGGGAGATGTTTGTCTTGTAGACATAATCGAGGGGATGCCACAGGGTAAGGCAC
Organism: Deltaproteobacteria bacterium; assembly: GCA_019309115.1. Classification (GTDB taxonomy): domain Bacteria; phylum Desulfobacterota; class Syntrophobacteria; order Syntrophobacterales; family Thermodesulforhabdaceae; genus JAFDGW01. The sequence goes on along the minus strand of JAFDGW010000003.1, from coordinate 85,023 downwards.
TGGATCTCTTGGAAGCATCGCCTATAGAGGGATTCGATGCAGAAATTATAGGAACAAATGACTACGCAGATACGGCCGACTCCGATATCGTCATCATTACGGCAGGATTGCCTCGAAAGCCGGGCATGAGTCGAGATGATTTGCTCTTTAAAAATGCCGATATAGTGAAGAGCGTAACTGAGCAGGTTGCGAAGTATTCTCCCAATGCGTTCCTTATTGTTGTATCCAATCCCCTGGATGCGATGGTTTATGTAGCTCATAAAGTGAGCGGCTTTCCAACCAACAAAGTGATGGGAATGGCCGGCGTGTTGGATTCTGCACGGTTTCGTACCTTTATAGCAATGGAGCTTGGTGTATCGGTGGAAGATGTAACGGCTTTCGTTCTTGGGGGTCACGGTGACACGATGGTGCCATTGCCACGATACAGTACTGTTGCTGGTATTCCACTGCCAGATCTGCTTCCACCGGAAAAAATTGAAGCTCTCGTGGAGCGGACTCGAAACGGTGGTGCAGAAATCGTTAATTTATTGAAGACAGGAAGCGCATTTTTTGCTCCATCGGCGTCGGCAATTCAAATGGCTGAGTCCATACTGAAAGACAAAAAGCGTATTCTCCCATGTGCTGCTTATTGTGACAAAGAATACGATGTGGGAGGTTACTTTGTTGGAGTTCCCGTGTTGCTGGGAGGGAACGGGGTAGAAAGAGTAATCGAGATAAAACTCACCCCGGAAGAGAAAGAAGCCTTCCAGCGATCGGTTGACGCGGTGAAATCACTGGTGAAAAAATTAAATATTTAAGAAACAACAATCACAGGCATCGGGGGGAACTGTTCATTTTTCCCCGATGCTTGTGACAATAAAACGTTGGAACACGCTCACTCGAAGGTAGCGGTGCAGCGGACTCGCTACCTGCTCGCCGTTGATCTATGTTGTTAGCCTCATAAAGGAAAGTGTATGAATAAAGATGATATAATTAAGGAATTAAAGGAAATTAAGAATCAATACAAGAATGAAATTGCTAAAATAGGCATATTTGGTTCTTTGGCACGAGGAGAAGAAACTGAAGATAGTGATATAGACGTAGTTATAGAACAAAAATACCCTGATTTGTTTTTATTAGGTAGAATAAAAATAGAGCTGGAAGAAAAATTTAAGAGATCAGTTGATATTATAAGACTTCGAGAAAAGATAAATCCTTTTTTAAAGGAAAGGATAGAAAGAGACTCTATTTATGTATGATTACGATAGGGAATTAGTACTAGAAATATTAAGCAAAATGAAAAATTCACTAGAAACTATTTTATATCGCTTTGAACCAATTGAACGGGTAGAAGACTTTACAGATTCTCCGTGGGGAATGGAGAAACTTGATTCAATTTGTATGCAATTGATAGCAATTGGAGAGGGTGTAAAAAAGATAGATAAGCTTACTAAGGGTTCCCTTTTTTCCAAATATCCTCAGATAGATTGGAAGGGAATTAAGGGGATGAGAGATATAATTAGTCATCACTACTTCGATGTTGATGCAGAAATAATTTACGAAGTGTGTAAAAATAAAATACCAGAATTAAAGGATGTAATATTAAGGATTTTGACCGATTTAAAAGAAAAACGATAGAAGGCTAACCAGCTGTAACAATAACGAAGCGTGGCTGTTTAAGAAGGAGCAGGTATGATTCACGACGACAACAATAACGTTTCAGTCGCCGTTAAAGCTCTGAAGATAGGCACCAAGATTCGTGAACTTCGTACAAAACATCACTATACCCTCCAAGACTTGGCGGATAAGACAGGACTTTCAAAGCCCTTTCTTTCCCAGATTGAAAATAATCATGTAATTCCTCCTATAGCCACGCTGCTAAAGCTAGCTCGTGCTCTGGAGGTTACTCTTAGTTATTTCTTCCAGGACGAAGTAACCACACAAAAGGTCTCTATAACCAGAAAAAATGAACGCATACGAGTACAACGTCGTCCACACCATGGGAAGGAAGACGTGTCTTACATATATGAATCGCTGGAAACCAAAAAGCGGGATAAACACATGGAACCTTTTTACGTTGAGTTTCCCTTGATAGGCGTTGAAGAGATGAACTTCACCACCCACGAGGGTGAGGAATTCCTCTATGTTCTCGAAGGCAAAGTGGAGTTTCGCAGCGTGGATACCGTTGAGGTGCTGGAGGAAGGTGACAGCATATACCTGGATTCTTCCATAAGCCACGGTTTCAGAGGAATTGGCGACAAACCGGCAAAAGCCGTTGCCGTTATATGGAGCAAGCCCTGAACACGGACATCTGCAAAACGACAGCTTTGGCTAGAGAAAAAGTAAGGGCACACTGTTGTGCGCCCCTATTCTCTTTCTTGTGAAGCGCAATTTTTTAATGTCAGCTTCCGTAAGTTCTTTCTTATCTTTTCCAGTCTATATTCCCAGCTACTGATGCAGTCCCACTTTTTTGCAAATTCTGACATTCTTATCGTTCCTCTCATAGTTGAAATTTTGCTAATAGAAATATAGCAAAATGAACAGTTTTCAAGGAGGTTGTCCAAAAGATGAAATCTTCGATTGAAATAAGTCGTAGAAAGACAAAAAAAATCTATATAGGATCGGTGCCTATAGGTGGTGGAGCTCCCATTGTGGTCCAGTCCATGACGAATACTGACACTCGAGACTGGGAAGCAACGGTTCAGCAAATCCACAGGCTGGCGGCAAGGGGCTGTGAAATTGTGAGAATCGCCGTTCCCGACATGGAAGCTGCTAGACAAATATCAAAAATTAAGCAGCATTCTCCAATTCCCATCATTGCGGATATCCACTTTGACCATCGACTGGCAATAGAAGCTATCAAGGCTGGGGTGGACGGGCTCCGACTGAATCCGGGAAATATTGGCGGACGTGAAAAGGTGAAAAGAGTCGTGGAAGTTGCGTCGGAAAGGCATGTTCCCATACGAATAGGTGTCAACAGTGGTTCGGTAGAAAAAGATATCCTTACTAGGTACGGTCACCCCTGTCCGGAAGCCTTGGTAGAAAGCGCTTTAAGACATGTACAAATCCTTGAAGATTTAAATTTTAACCTGATTAAAATATCCTTGAAATCATCCAGTGTTCTCGACACCATAGCTGCATATCGCTTGCTGTCTGAAAAAACTGACTATCCCTTACACCTTGGGATCACCGAGGCAGGAATTATTCCTCGAGGGGCGGTAAAATCGGCGGTAGGATTGGGAGTGCTCCTCTTCATGGGAATTGGGGACACTATAAGAGTGTCAATAACCGGCCCTCCAGAAGATGAAATACCCATCGCTTATGGGATTTTACGGTCACTGGGGTTGCGTCAACGGGGAGTGGAGATTATAAGCTGCCCGACCTGCGGAAGAACGGAAATAGACGTGATCGGTATGACAAAGCAAGTGGAAAAAGTTCTTGCCACAGTGTCAACGCCAGTAACCGTCGCAATCATGGGATGTGTGGTCAACGGGCCGGGAGAGGCAAAAGAAGCCGACATAGGTATTGCCGGAGGGCGGGGAAAGGGAATACTCTTTAAGAAGGGTAAAGTTGTAAAGAAAGTGGCTGAAAATGAACTGGTGCCTTATCTTCTCCGAGAAATTGAAGAGCTTACGGGGGAAAGGCTACAGTGGCCCGAGAGATAATGTTTTACGAAATTGTTGACCGTGTGTTACTTTACCACCCTGAGGCAAACATTGACTTGCTTGCCAAGGCTTATGTTTTTGCCGCTCGGCTGGCTTTAAAAAGATACAAATCCAGGTCAATTCCTGACACTATTGAATACTCGGGCTACTTTCTGGAACACCCCCTTGCTGTCGCACTAATCGTCGCAGATATGCATATTGATGAAGAAGCAATCGCAGCGGCTTTGTTACATAATGCCCTGGAAGTGGACGGCATAACCGAAGAGGAAATATCCCATATAACCAATGAACGAGTTGCTAAAATAGTCGATGGCATATCGCGACTTAACCGTCTGTCCTACACCTACGGCAAAAAAAGGGAGCAGCAGATAGAATATCTGAGAAACATGATCCTTGCCATATCGAGAGACATACGGGTGGTGTTGGTAAAACTCGCAGATAGAGTCCACGTTATGAGGCTTTTAAATGCCAATCATTCACAGAACGATCTAGCAAGGGCTATAGCCCGGGAAGCTCTAGACATATATGCTCCCCTTGCCGCACGATTAGGCATCGAGTGGATAAAGAAAGAGCTGGAAAACATATCCTTTAAAGTACTGGAGCCAGAAGCCTACGACGGCATTGTACAGAAGCTTGCAAAAACAGAGGAAGAGCGCAACGCTTACATAGAGCGAGTCCGCAAAATCCTGACTGATCTGCTAAAAAAACACGGTATTAAGGGTCGAGTCCTGGGACGTCCTAAACACCTTTACAGCATTTACATGAAAATGAAAACTCAGCAAATCGACCTGAACCGTATCTACGACCTGATTGCATTCAGGATAATCGTACAGAACATTCACGACTGCTACGAAGTCCTCAGCATTATTCATTCAACATGGGAACCTGTGCCCGGAAGGTTTAAGGACTTTATCGCCCGTCCAAAACCTAACCGTTACCAGTCTCTGCACACGACCGTTATCGGACCCGATGGCGCAACTATGGAAATCCAGATTCGTACAGAAGAGATGGACAAGGTGGCCAATGAGGGAATCGCTGCTCACTGGCTCTATAAAGAAGGTCGACCAATGGATCCGGCAAAGGTTGAAGAGGCAAAGCGTTTTACATGGCTGCGTCAGCTACTGGAATGGAAAGGTGGAGCACAGGCAACCAAAGAAATACTCAGTTCCATCGATTCGGTTTTGTTCCCGGAAGACGTGTATGTATTCACCCCGCAGGGCGAAGTTAAAGTGCTTCCAAAGGGATCGACTCCCGTCGATTTTGCTTATCAGATACATACAGAAGTTGGTCATCGATGTGTTGGAGCGCGAGTAAACGGCAAAATTGTCCCTCTCAAGTATGAACTTCAAAGTGGCGACACCGTCGAGATCATCACTTCTAAAACCCAGCGCCCGAGTCAGGACTGGTTGCAGTTTGTAAAAACGGCAAAGGCCAGAAATCGTATTCGCCACTGGCTAAAAATGGCAGAGCAAGAACAGGCCATCGCTATAGGGCGTGAAATGTGCGAAAAAGAGTTTCGCAAAAGGGGACTTCAGTTTGGCGAATTCATAAACTCCCCGGAAATGCTTCAGGTGGCAGAATCTTTTTCACTTAAATCCGTTGATGACCTTTTGGCCGCCGTAGGGTTCATGAAAATAACACCAGGCCAGGTGCTAGGCCGCTTTATGCCGGAACCCGAACTGCAAGCCGACGCAGATCGCGCCGATATAACGACCGAACAAAACAGAAAAGAAGCCATAAAAAAAATATCCCGCAGTGGAGACAGCGTCCGCATAATGGGAACGGGAAATATAATGACTCACTTTGCCAGATGTTGTAACCCTCTGCCGGGAGAGCCTATAATCGGTTACATCACCAGAGGGCGGGGAGTTACCATACACAGAAAATCGTGCAAGAACATACAAAATGCCGAGCCGGAACGGTTGATAGATGTCGAATGGGACACCAGCTCTGAAGACCTTTACACTACTTCACTAAAAATACTCTTCTCCGACAAAAAGGGCATGCTAGCACATGTAAGTTCTTTGCTGGGACAAATGGACGCAGAAATGCTTTCGGTACAGGTAGTTTCACTCCCGGACGGAGTTCATGAAGGGCGAATAACAGTTGCGGTCAAGGACCAGGAACATCTCAAAAAACTCATCATGATCCTCAAAGGCGAAAAGGAAATCTACGCCGTGGAACGGCTTGCCGGATAATCGAACTATTATGATGGAATCCTGCCCGAAAATACCTGGGCAATGATCTCTTCTATGGAAGGCTCCTCAAGAACTATGTCTCGAATCTTTAGCTGATTCAAGACCGCCGCCGCCACGGCAGTTGCTTCCTTCCGTGAGACTCGGATTACGGCCTTTTGGCCGTTGAGAGATTCTACCTCGCCAAATCGAGCAAGGCTGTCGTGGCTGCCGGAATCTTCAAGCGTGATCTTGAGTATTTTATAGGGTGCTATGTTTTCAACCAGCCTTTTAAGTGAACCATCGTACAGCATTTTACCGTTGTTTATGATTAGAATTCTCTGGCACAACGCCATCACGTCCTGCATATAGTGACTGGACAGGAGAACTGTTGCACCGTAGAGCCTGTTGTATTCTTTTATGAAAGCATGCATGTTTTGTTGCATATGAACATCAAGTCCTATTGTGGGTTCATCAAGGAAAAGTACAGAGGGCATGTGAAGCAAAGCCGCAGCAAGTTCACACTTCATGCGCTCACCAAGGGATAGTTTTCGTACCTGTTTCTTAAGTAACGGATCAAGATCCAGAAGCTTAGAAAGACTGTTAAGCCTTTCTCGAAAAGTTATGTCGTCGATATCGTAAATGGTTTTATTCAGCAAGAAGGTTTCTATAGGAGGCAAATCCCATATAAGCTGGTTTTTTTGTCCCATAACCAGCGTGATGCTTTTCAAAAAGCCAGGATGCCTCTCGTAAGGGGTGTACCCCAGAACGGTAACACGCCCTGAGGTGGGATACAAAAGCCCCGCCAGAACCTTTAAAGTTGTTGTCTTGCCAGCTCCATTCGGCCCCAAAAATCCAACAATTTCTCCCGGTTCGATAGAAAAAGATATCCCATCAACAGCTCTGACTATCCTATATCTCCGACGATATAAACTCTTTAGCGATCCCAAAAACCCGGGTTCTTTATGATGAACTTCATAAAATTTGCAAAGACCATCTACTTCAACGACCTCTCTCAAAGGCAATTTACCCCATCCACGGCTTGGCTTTCATCAGCCTTTGCATGGCCTCTCGGTTCTTCGCATTGAATACGTCTTCTCTTCCGAGCCACCCTTTGCGAGCCGTCATTATACCCCAGTGCAAATTAAAATCCCCGGCTTTGTGAGCATCCGGATTTATTGCCACAGGCACGCCCAGCTCCTTTGCCCGCCTGCACCACCGCCAGTCCAGATCCAGCCTGTAAGGATGCGCATTTAGCTCGATTATTTTACCTTTTTCAGCCGCCACTTCTATAATACGATTCATATCAACATCGTAAGGTTCTCGCCCCAAAAGCAGGCGTCCCGATGGATGCCCCAAAATGGTCAAATAGGGATTGTTCAGGGCCTTAACAATGCGGGCACTCATGTCCTCACTGGACATCCTGAAACTGCCATGAACCGAACCTATGACAAAGTCAAACATGCCTAAAATCTCTTCGGAATAATCCAGCGAACCGTCTGGCAATATGTCAGACTCAATGCCCCAGTACACATCGATTTGCGGATAAGACTCCCTCACTACCTCTATTTGATCCCGCTGCCTTTTTAGATCATCCTCTTTAAGCCCCCCGGCATAAAAGGCGGATTGCGAATGGTCGGATATTCCAACGTACTGGTAACCCTGCTCTACCGCATACTGCACTACCTTATCCAGGGTTAGAGAACCATCACTGTAGGTTGTGTGTATGTGGAAAATACCACAAATGTCTTTATCGGTGATAAGCTCCGGCAACTTTCTGTCTCTCGCCGCCTCGATTTCGCCCAAGTTTTCTCTTAACTCTGGTGGAATGTATGAAAGGCCGAACAGGTTATAAATTTCCTCCTCCGACGTTATGTCAACAAAACGCTCGTCAACAAAAACACCATCACTGGATATGGTTATACCCAAACCTGATCCAATCTTTCTCAGGGCTTCAATGTGTCCTTTACTGCCAGTAAAGAAAAAAAGCTGAGAAACACCTACCGGTTTTTCACTTATTCTAATGTCCACTAAAAAACCTTCGTACTTTGCCAAAATCCGATCTTCTTGAACGAATCGAACGTCCTCAAAATCTTCCAAATGACCATGCGACAAAACACTTCCCGGTTCGCCAACATGAATAAGAAAATCTACATCAGAGGCCACTTCCTGAAAACGCCTGAGACCACCTACCAGATAAACGTCATCCGAATAGCGTCGGAGTAGCTTCTTAACTTCACCGGCCAGGCGATAGGCTTCGGGAGCACGACGCATCGTGCTGTAAACCTTTATCTTCTCTATATGGTTCAGTATTTTCTCCTGAGTTCGAACACCAAAGCCTTTGAGCTCCACCAGCCGGTTTTCCATACAGGCGTATTCCAGCTCACCAATCGAAGAAATCCCAAGCTCCCTGTAAAGAACGCGAGCCTTTTTGGGCCCCAGCCCGGGAATATTCAATATTTCAAAAATCCCGGCGGGGAACCTGGCTTTTAGTTTTTCGTATTCGTCAAAGGTCCCCTCCCGACACCATTCATCTACATGCCTGGCTATGCTTTTGCCCACACCAGGAATCTTCTCCAGTTCACCCGAAGCAGCCAAAGAACAAATATCACTTTCCAGCTTTTCAATGCTTTTCGCCGCCTTATAATATGCCTTTGCTCGATAGGGATTATCTTTCAAAACTTCCAGCATGACCGCCATTTCGTGGAAGATTGTAGCAAGCTCGCTATTTTTCGTGCTCACGAACCGTTACCTACCTGCTTTATCATTAAACCACATGACAAAGGCGAACCTGCGATGTCTATACAGTGCCCAAAGATGGTGTATGGGCATAATCTGCGGATGACCGAACACAGTCAGGGAGCTAAGCCGCCCTGGCCAGCCGTTCCAATTCGCCTTCCTGAAACAGATTCCCGGCATCGAGGAGTACTTTTAAACCGTCCCTGGTCTTAGCAATGGCACTGATAAAGCCAAGACCCTTTCCAATTCCCGCTGTCTTTGTATCCTCTACGTCTGTAGCCTTTATGTTTTCAACGTGCGACACTGCTTCCACAATAACTCCTATATTAATCAGCCGCCCTTCATAAGGAACTTCAAGAATAATAATGCATGCCCTGCTGTCGTACTCTACCGAGTCAAAACCTAGCTTCAATCTGAGGTCAACAACGGGAATAATTTTGCCTCGCAAATTGATAACGCCCTTAACATAAGGTGGAACCTGCGGGAGACTTCTAATGGGCAACAAACCTATAATTTCCTTTACGTTTAAGATATCAAACCCGTAAAATTGATCTGCCATCTGGAAGATAAGGTACTTACCTTCCTGAGCAAGTTTGCTCTTGGCAGACTTTTTCCCCTCTTTAAGGTCCCTCTGAACCCGCAAAATCAGGCTCTGCACATCAAGTGTTCGGGAAATCCGGGGTGAGTAAGCAACCTGTTCTTTGTAAGCCCTTTCTGCAAAGTCGGTGATGACAAACTCGTTAAGATCTATTATTGATCCCACTTCCATTTGTTCATGCATGTACTTCTGCATGATGTCCAAAGCTTCCTTATCGGGAAGGAGATCATCGGTTTTTATGCCCTGCTCCTCGGACAGAACATTTTTGAGAATCGGTGCCTTAAGCCCCAGAACCCTATTGGGGTCCAGAAATGCAACACCTATCTCCGCTGCCATTTCCGTCCGCTTCGATATCAAATCCCCCGCCTGCACGAGCAATCTTACAAACTCATCTACAGCATCCCCATATTTTTCAATAATCTCCGACCGCAGAGCAACCACACAGCACGGGTGATTTTGCCACAACTCCGCTGACAAAAATAAGAGTTCCGCTACTCCCTCTGCAATGGCCTTGGTGCCTATTGGTTCCGCCACCAGAAAGCCGCTGGCATCGGGATTCATTTTGAGAAACTCCGGCATCTTTACAGGCGGAACGACCTCATAATAAAAATCCCCTTCCGTTGCCCCTGCAATAGCCGGCTTCAATCCCATTTCCGTCAGAAACATGTGAGACAACATGTGATGTATGGATAGCTCATGGGGAATACAAAAGGTCCTGGATTTGAAAAAATCCACCAGTTGAGAAATATTCTCCTTTTTGCGGACGCAGATACTCCCGTTTTTGTGGGCCAGTAACACCATCTTAACCGGCACGTCGTAAGCAAAGAGATCCATCGCAATTGGAGCAAGTATAAAGGCGCCATCAACTGTGCCGTTTTCCAGGGCTTCCTGTACAGGATTCCAGCTAGTCATGCAGTGGGTCTTCAAGGTGAAGTGTCTTGGCTTGACCTTTTCCGTCTCAATAAGATGTTTGACTACACCAAGGGTGAGGTGATCGGTAATCTGAATGTGGGCCATATTAAGCACCAGACGGCCATGTTCGTCTTTCTCTGCCTGTCGCTCCTGTATTCCCCTTTTGGACTTCTCCTGAAGAGTTTTGCCTGCGAGGGTTTCCTCGATAACCTTTTTGAGTTCAACGGGAGCGAAGGGCTTCGAAATAATATTACTGGCCCCTTCTTCCGTAGCAATTGCCACTTCTTTCTTCTGAGCACGACCGGTAGCAAGAATAAAAGGAAGGTCTTTAAACCGCTCACTAGAACGAATCCACCTGAGGAAATCAATTCCCCCCATGTTGGGCATGTTCCAATCGCTAATAACAAGATCAACATCTGGATCCTTTTTTAGGATGTCTATTGCGTGCTCCCCATCGTCGGCCTCTATAATATTCTTGTAACCCAGCTCATTGAGCACCTTAACTTCCATTCGCCGGGTAATTTTTGAATCCTCGGCCAGAAGAATCTTGAGACTGCTCTTGTCCTTCATGCGAATATTCTCCTCTATTCTATGCCCTTAAAAGCCCGACGCTTCGACAAGCGCCGTGCAAACAACAAAAACCACAAAGCATTTGTACGGACGGCGCATACGCCGCCCGTACCAAGCAATGGGTCAAAAGATTTTTCAAACAGCTCCACTAAAAATCTTCAAAATCTTCTTCGAGAGGAATAACCTCTTCGGGCTTCACTTCCTGCTCTTTCTTTTCCTTTTCTCCTTTGGCCGGTGGCTTTTCAGCCGGTTGTTCTTTCCGCGACGCAACCGGAACTGCAGCCTTTGGTGTTCTTGCTGTTGTTTTCCCGGCTCTTCTCTTGCGAGCTTCTGCTCTTTGCTCAGTTTTCAAAGCTTCTCCGCCAACAAGCATGAGCAGGCGCATTACATTAGCTCTTAGCTGCTGAGTCTGAGCGTTTAGCTCTTCGGACGCAGAAGCCGATTCCTCGGCGTTAGCTGCTGTTTGCTGAACGACCTTGTCCATTTCCGCAATGGCCTTGTTAATCTGACCGACTCCGTCGGCCTGTTCGTTGGAAGCCGCGGCAATCTCGTTTATCAACTCAGACACCTTGCGAGTCAGTTCGGTAACGCTCTTAAAAGTCTCGTCTGTAACGGTTACATACTCTGCCCCGTTTTTCACCTGTTTACGTGTATTTTCTATGAGTTCGGCCGTATTCTTCGCCGCTTCAGCAGATCTCATGGCCAGCGCCCTAACCTCATCGGCTACCACGGCAAAACCAGCCCCTGCTTCACCTGCCCTCGCAGCTTCAACCGCGGCATTCAAAGCAAGCAGATTGGTCTGGAAAGCTATCTCATCGATTGTCTTGATAATTTTTTCAGTTTCCTCGCTGGCTTTATCTATGGCTTCAATGGATGTAATAAGCTTCTGCATGGCATCATTAGCCTGAGCTACAGCATCTGCTGTTTCCGTTACCAAACGATTGGCTTCTGAAGCGTTCTGCGAATTTTGCTGTGCCATAGAAGCAAGCTCTTCCAAGCCCGATGCCGACTCCTCCAGTGAAGCAGCCTGATTTGATGCTCCTTCGGCAAGTTGCTGACTGGTCGATGAAAGTTCCTCAGCCGCCGTCGCCACTTGCTCCGAAGCCTCACCCATTTCGGCCGCTATACCTGTCAATTCCTTAGTAACGCTTCGGACAAGGATAAGGGACAGCAAGATACCCAGCACAATTGCAACAATCGATATGGTCATGATGAGAACTTTATTTCTGGTTACAACCTTAATCAACTCTTCTTCCGAGGAAGCTCCACTTCTGGTCTGCTCTACACCCTTTATCAACTCGTCTAAAGCGGACACAACGAGCTTATAGTTCGGAAGCACCTCATTATTGTAAATATTTTCCACCAACTTTTGGTTTTCGCGTAATTTCGCCTCAGCCTTGACAATGTGAAGAACCATTTCTTCCATCTCTTTTAGCAGCTGCGGAAGAGTCTGACTTAGCTCCTGCTGAGCAGCGTCAATATCCAGCTCCGTTAAGTACTTTTCAATGGCCTCACCTGATTCCCTCATCTTCGCATTTATGTCAGCCATCCTTGGCAGATAAGTCTTTATTTCCGGAATGTCTTCTGCCGCCTTTTGCAGCAACGTCAAATCAAAGGAATCAAAAGGTTTTAGCTTAGCCGATAAAACGAAAGGCTTACCTGCTGCGAAGTCGGCAGCTCTCTGCATGAGAACTTTGTCTTTCTCGTTCAGATACATACCGGTGCCAAGAATCCAACCCCAGGGTTTATACAACTGCACATAAGAAATCTTTGGAACCGGTTCGGCAGCACCGTACTTGGGCCAATAGTACATGACAAAACCAGACCCTTTGGCTTTGCATACCTTCGCAAATTCTACAAAAAGCTTTTTACCCTTCTCATCAGCAAAATTGCTTAAATCCTTGCCATTCAATGCCGGTTTATACGGATGCATAACCATTCTCGGATGAGTATCGTTGATCCAGATATAATCCTTGCCGGTCGGACCATACCTCAGGTTCTGGACCAGTTTCTTTGCGATCTCCTGCCTGTATTCAACGGGCCCAAGGCTCTCATCCTTGGCAACGGCGTCAATCATTGAAATCGCTGCCTGTACAACACTTCGAAGAAGAACCTGTTTTGAACTCAGCCCGGCAATTTCCGCTCCCGTCTCAAAGGTAACTCTGGAAACATAGTTTTGATGTTCTCTAAGCAATTCGGTCAAAAGAAAGGTTCTCAAGCCTAGATGCTCCACAATTCTGACAGAAGCAATTTTTTTTCCTGCTGCATGCAGTTTCATGTGAGGTTCTTCGACCTCTCGGAGGATGCTTGCCGCCCTGGGAAAGCGTTTTTCCAATTTCTGCCTTTCCTTCCCGTAAAAAAATTTTCCAAAACTGCAAGCCCTGTGATCAAACTCAACCTTCAACTGCTTTCCTGCAGGATTGGCAACATACATCGCTACATCGTTTATCCATTTCGAATGATCCGCTTTGACCGCAGCAAGCTTCTTTGATAACTCGATATCCTCGATTGCAGCCTGTGAAACCTGTTGAATTTTACTAACCCCGATGTAAGACATTACACCCAACAAAGCGAGTAAAACTAAAACAACAGCAAAACCTCCAGTTACTTTCCTGCCCAAAGTCATCGACGTACCCTCCTTTCTGCACTCTTTTAAAATGCACAAAAACCGGACTGAAATGCCTTCTAAAATTTTAGAATATAAAAAAGAAACAGTTAGTCCGTCAATGATCCAGCGAAATTATTCAAAAAAAACAAGCCCTCCATTTCGTGCGCAAACGAACCGCTTTTCCATAGGTTCAGGATCAAAAGACTCTGAAGGTGTACCGTCCCAGTAAAGCCAACACGCTTTAACCCGACACTATCGATTTTTCCACCGTGGAGTTCTCTTTTCAAGGAAAGCCGTTATCCCCTCATGGGCATCGTAGCAGGTACAGTTCATGGCTATTATCTCTTGAGCGTAACCGTAAGCGGCCGATTCAGGGAGGTCAATCTGGTCGTAAAACGCTTTTTTGCCAAGTCCAAGGGTAAACCTGCTGTACTGAGCAATTTCTTTTGCAAAAGCCAGGGTCTTTGATTCCAATTCTTCCGGCTCAACCACGCTGTTAACCAGACCCCACTCATAAGCTTCCTGAGCAGAAACAAACCTGCCGGTTATCAGCATTTCAAAGGCCCGCCTTCTGCCGATAGCCCTTACCAGCGGCACCATAGGGGTAGTGCAGAAAAGGCCGATTTTCACCCCGGGGGTAGCAAACCTGGCTCCCTTTTCGGCGATGGCCAAATCGCAAGCAGCAACAAGCTGACAGCCAGCGGCCGTTGCTACACCGTGTACCTGAGCAATTACAGGTTGTGGCACACGGTGCAACATCTGCATCATGTCCGAACAAACGCGAAATACCTTCCTATAATCGTGAATATCGGCATCTTCTCGCATCATCTCCTTCAAATCATGACCTGCACAAAATACGGGGCCGTTTCCCTTTACAATGATCGTCTTAACATTGTCATCTTTCTCCAATTCTGCAAGATAACTTATTATACGTTCCATCACATCAATTGACAGCGCGTTACGCTGCTCCGGCCTGTTTAAAACTATTCTGGCAACCCCATCGATCCTTTCCAGCAATACAACATCTTCACTCATACAAACCCCTCCTCGCAAAACACCTCTGCCTAATGCCAATACTCACATTCGTCCAGCCAATATTTAACGGCATTTTTCAGCTCTTCGATCAATTCAGAATCTGTAAGCTTTCTTCCAAGGTGGTCTCTTACGTAAAAAACATCGGCTACCTGATCACCTCTTGTTGAAATCTTTGCGACATATACCCTGATACCAAAGTCGGCCAGGGTTTTGGTTATTGTGTAGAGAAGCCCGGGTCTATCGTATGTGTAAACCTCCAGAATTGTAAAAGCCTCAGAGGAATCGTTATCCACAACGATTCGACTTTCGCGGCCATTCCGCTCAACAGGGCCGACCTGGCGCGCTTCGCGAAAATGCTTCGATAGACGATAATCCAGAGCAAACTTATGTTCCAGCAGCTTGATAAGTTCTTCTCTAACCTCGTTCCAATCAGGTTCTTTACCGAGGTTTCGAGACATGCAGTTAAAAATCAACACTACCACGTTGTTTTTTTTCAGAAAAATCTGTGCCGCTACTATGTCAATGTCGTGCAGAGTCATGAGGCCAGCGGCTTTGAAAAGGAGCCATGGAAGCATTTCGCTTACTATCGTCACCACCCAGCCTCGCTCCTGCCTGCGAACCTCCCACACTACCGGTTCATCTCCGTGAAAGAGGTCCCATTCCATGCGCAAATGTTGCGCTATTTCGGCCGGCTCCATAGAAAGAAGGTACCTTGGATCCACTTCAGCAAGCTGAGATGCCACTTCCGATTCATCCATCAAATCAGATACTCTCTGCTGCACGACCATTTTCATCTGTTCCAGCCGTTCAGCAATAAGTGCCGGGCTGGGCTCACCTTTTTCGAGTATACGGGAAAGCCTTTCATGAAGGAAAATAATCGGGCTCTGCTCCCATTTCTGAAACGCCCTTGGTCCGGTGGCTTTAAGATCTGCAAAGGTCATGACCAGGAGATGATCCAATTTTACCAGATCTCCTACGCTGAGTGCACAATTGGCTAGCATCTCCTCATCGCCGACATCTCTCATGGATGCACTATCCATGAGAAGGGTATGGTTTGCCACCAGAAACTGGATAAAGTCGCTTTCCACCGGAAGCAAACCAAGGCGTTGCGATATGGTTGGAATCATTTCGCCGCCCTTTATGGCGTGGCCGCTTCCCCCGCTTTTCCCGATGTCGTGAAGAAGAGCAGCAAGATAAAGCAATCCAGGATAGCTGATTCTACTGGCAACGACGGTAAGTTCTCTTTCCTCTGAATCATAATGGCCGTTCAGCACCTTTTTCACCTCGGCTACCGTCCTCAACGCATGTTCGTCAAAAGGATAAGCATGAAAAAGATCGTGCTGCACAAGACCGACTATGCCTTTCCATTCCGGGATAATGGAGGACAGGAGCTCCATATCATGGAACAATCTCAGGGTTCTCACATCGTTGGAATCACTTTCCATCATAGCCATAAACTCGATCAACACAGCCCGATCGCCAGCCGAAGTCTCCAGCACATTTCTACAGGCTCTGAGATGGCGAAGCGTTTCAGCACTGACCGTAGCCTTATGATCAGCAGCTATGCGGAATATCTTCACGAAAGAAGCCGGGTCGAGGAGGTTGTATTCATCAAAATTCACACGCAGCTCGCCCGATGCCAGAAGGATTCCCTTTTCCAGTTCTCTTTCGTCCAATGATCTTTCTTTTTCTGAACGCACAAGCCCCCAGAAAATAGTAAGCGCCCTGCGGACGGCTTGAAAGGACACGTAAAGATCCCGCATGAAGTTTTCAACCTCGCTAAAACCCATTCGTGGTGCATAACCGAATAGTTTTGCTACTTCCTCCTGCAGCCCATATTCGAGTTTGCATGAATGAGAGTTGCGAGCAAACAGAACATTCATGATTCTCAGGTAGAATTTTTCAATTTTTCTTAATTCGTCCGCGTCTTCCCTGAAAAGCAACCCAGAGGTTATGGCATCATCAAGCGTGGTACAGCCCAAAACGGCAAGGGCCGCTCTGAGGTTTCGAAGATCTCCCAAGCCGCCTGGGAAATCGATTATATCGGGTTCAAGCCACGGCTCAGGGCCGAGTTGAAATCGGCTTGGGTCGGACCACTTGGCTCTGAAATTTTGAATATAGAACTCACGATTGGCTTCGAACCATTCATATAGCTTGAGTTCTAGCTTGTCGAGGAGGGATCGATTGCCCGAAAGGTACCGTGCCGAAGCAACTTCCTGCAAAAATTGACAGTCTCTATCAACACGTTTGATAACCTCTGTATCGGTCAGCACTTCATAGTCTATCTTCCACCCCGCTTCTTCCAGCGGATTTATAATTTCCCGCAGCCAGTCATCCTGGAGCTTGCAGGTATCGGTTTTAAGAAAAAGTATAGGCACGCGCTGGTAGGGACCAATAAACCCCCTGCCAAAGTCCCCAAGGGCAAGAACCACTCCGTTGGCACGGAATTGTTCGGCGTCCACATTCAGCAGGTTCATCAGACGGTTGTAGAGTGATATAAGCGAAATCTCGAGAAAATGCGTATGCCCGATGAAGCCGTCTTCGCTGAAATCATTAATCCACTTCTCGCGCTGATTTTTCAGGGATGTTACGATTTTCTCCTGGAAAACCATCTTGCTTTAGCTCCTTACGCAATGTAATCGTTGCCAATGTGAATATCACACACCCTTTTTCATAGCAGAAATTCGCAACAATGGCTTTGTAAAGGCCTCCTTATTGTATTGGAAAATTGACCGCGCTTTAAAAAAACATGCTATGGTACGAGGTGGAAAGGTAAAAGTTTTTATACTAACTGTAAAGGCAAACATCTGCATTCCGGGGAGTCGGAGAGGACTTCGATGGAATTGTTAATAGAAAGAATTCGAAAGAGGGAAGCTCGCATTGGAATTATCGGACTCGGTTACGTAGGATTGCCATTACTTCTCCACTTCGGAGAAAAAGGCTTCCGCGTCATCGGTTTTGACATCGATCGGCAGAAAGTGGAGAGTTTACAAGGCGGCAAGAGTTACATAAAGCACGTTCCATCAGAAAGGGTGGTAGCTCTTGTTGACGGCGGGAAATTGAGCGTTACTACCGATTTCGACCGACTTACCGACCCTGATTGTATTCTCATTTGCGTACCAACACCGCTTACGCCTCAGAGGGAACCGGATATGCGTTATATTATTAACACCGCCAAAAGCATTTGCAAAACCCTGAGGCCCGGACAGCTGGTGGTGCTAGAGAGCACATCTTATCCTGGCACGACTGAAGAACTGCTACTGCCATTGTTTGAACAGAAGGGATTCCGGGTGGGGGAGGATTTCTTTCTCGCATTCTCCCCGGAGAGGGAAGATCCGGGAAATCCTAAATACAACACCGGAAATATTCCAAAAATCGTTGGTGGGGTAACAAAAAAATGTCTTGAAGTGGCATCTGAGCTTTACGGGGCGATAACGAATCAGGTAGTGGCGGTTCGATCGCCGAAAGTGGCGGAATTTGCTAAGCTGCTTGAAAATATTTATCGTTCGGTAAACATAGCGTTGGTCAACGAAATGAAAATACTAGCCCACAAGATGGGAATTGACATCTGGGAAGTGATAGACGCAGCGGCCACAAAGCCCTTTGGGTTTACTCCATTTTACCCCGGACCCGGTCTTGGAGGCCACTGTATTCCCATCGATCCTTTTTACCTTGCATGGAAAGCTCGAGAATACAACTTCACAGCTCGATTTATCGAACTGGCCGGTGAGATAAACGTGTCAATGCCCCACTATGTTCTGGACAGGATAACCGAAGCACTTAATCAACGGGGGAAGTGTTTAAAAAACAGTTCCGTACTTATTTTGGGCATTGCATATAAAAAAGACGTGGACGATGACCGGGAATCGCCAGCTTATCCCATAATGCAAATACTCATGAACAGGGGCGCTCGAGTCTCTTATAACGATCCTCACATACCCGCGCTTCGTCCCACACGGAAATATCATTTTAGAATGAAATCCACGCCGCTGGACAAGAAAACGCTGAGATCATTTGACGCCGTTGTAATAATCACTGACCACTCAGCTTACGATTACCGCTGGATTGTTGAAAATTCGCAACTAATCGTGGACACAAGAAACGCGACTAGAGGATTAGACAGGTACTCGTATAAAATAGTAAAAGCCTGAGAAGCCCGCTATGGCCGATCTGACCGGCTGGCGATTCAATGCAGCATATCCAAAAATTCAGTAAAAACGCCAAGCCTTCTTAAATCGTCGCTTTCCTGAACCTTTCCTTTTTTTTCTGAAACGCGGCCTGATAAAATCGACCCGAATAAATTCTCTCCTGTTAACGAAGGTCACGTAGATGGGATATATATTCAATTCTTGCTGAACAATGGAGCGAATTCTTCGAAGATCCGATGCTTTAGTTATACCGTATTTTTTGTAATCTTCGGTCTTGATGTAAAGAGACATATTATCTAACCTCAAAAGACAGAATGTCGGGAGGCTTAACAACCCCGGTAAAAAATATAAATCAGCTGGCGGCTTGTCAAAAGGGAAACGGAGGTGGCACCGGAAAGGCTTAGAGGCGAAATAGAGCGGATAACCTTCGTCAGCCAGGAAGACGGTTACGCTGTGGTGAAGCTCAGACCAAACGGATCGCGTCAAAAAGAGCTGGTGACGGTGACCGGACATCTGGGAAATCTGTCTCCGGGAGAATCCCTGGAAATTGAAGGCCACTGGACGATTCATGAAAAGTACGGAAAGCAATTTGTCGCTCACCGTTGTATATCGGCACGACCGTCATCCATCGAAGGAATGAGAAAATACCTTGCGTCCGGTCTCATTAGGGGCATAGGTCCGGTAATCGCCGAAAGAATAGTGAACAAATTCGGAACCGATACCTTGGACATACTAGAACACGACATAGATCGACTGAAAGAGGTGGAAGGGATTGGTCCTCAAAGGTTACAGAGCATAAAGGACGCCTGGGAAGAACACAGGGAAATACGGGAACTTATGCAGTTCCTACAGCTTCACGGAGTATCAACCTCCTATGCCTATAAAATCTTCAAACGATACGGTAAGGATTCGGTGGACGTTATCAAATCCGATCCATACCGTTTGGCGATTGATGTAGCGGGAATCGGATTCATCACGGCTGACAGAATCGCGCAGGCAATAGGTATTCCCGAAGACTCAATTATTCGGGCAAAAGGTGCCATATTTTACATGCTTCACGAACTTGCGTCGGAAGGGCACGTTTGTTACCCATCGCAAGAACTGATAGGAAAAACGTCAGAAAAGCTAAACATAAGCGATGAAACCATCAGAGATGCCCTGTCTGAATTGATAAAAGAACAACGCCTAGTAGCCGACCAAGGTTTTATCTATCTGCCGGGATTTCACAAGTGCGAAATTGGAGCGGCGGAAAAATTCATGCGCCTTTATCTCTGCCCTCGCATCCTCTTCCCGGTGGAAAAAGCCATAGACCATGTTGAAAGAAAGCTCAGCATCAAACTGGACGACAAGCAAAAGGAAGCTTTAAAAACAGCTCTGA
Organism: Deltaproteobacteria bacterium; assembly: GCA_019309115.1. Classification (GTDB taxonomy): domain Bacteria; phylum Desulfobacterota; class Syntrophobacteria; order Syntrophobacterales; family Thermodesulforhabdaceae; genus JAFDGW01. The sequence continues at coordinate 65,217 of JAFDGW010000003.1, read as the reverse complement.
CCAGAAAAGTTACCGTTATCACGGGAGGACCCGGCACGGGGAAAACCACCCTTGTAAAAGCCATTACCATGACAGCAAAGGTACTGAACTGGAAAGTTCTCTTGGCAGCACCGACCGGTCGAGCAGCAAAACGCCTGGAAGAAGCCACGGGCCATCCTGCTATGACCATTCACAGACTCCTAGAATACAGCCCAGCTTCGGGCGGATTTCAGAAGAACGAAAACAACCATCTCAAGGCTCATTACCTTATTGTTGACGAAGCCTCTATGCTGGATCTCCCTCTGTTCTATCACCTGCTCAAAGCCTTACCGAATGAGACTTCATTGCTGCTCGTCGGGGATGTGGACCAGCTTCCTTCGGTCGGACCGGGAAATGTACTGAGAAATATCATAGATTCGGGCATATTTCCGGTTGTGAAACTGAACACCATCTACAGGCAGGCCAGAAACAGTGCAATAGTGGTCAACGCTCATAGAATTCGAGAAGGCAAATTTCCCCTGCGCAACAACCAAAGAAGTAACTCCGGTTCGTCGGATTTTTACTTCATAGTTCGAGAATCGCCAGAAGATATTCAATCTCTCATCGTAAGGTTATGTGTTGATAGAATACCCGCAGCTTTTGGCTTGGACCCTGTCCATGACATCCACGTGCTTACTCCAATGAATAAGGGCATTCTGGGTACGGCCAACCTGAACCGAATTCTGCAAGATGCCCTTAATCCAACAGGTCGGCAAATTGAACGCGGAGGTATGAGATTCCGCGAAGGTGATAGGGTTATGCAGGTGCGCAACAATTATGAAAAGGAAGTGTTCAACGGCGATATAGGACGGATTGAATTCATAGATGAAGAAGCCCAGCAGATGGTCGTGTCCTTCGACAATCGACCCGTGATTTACGAATTCAACGAACTGGACGAACTATCGTTGGCTTACGCTATAAGCATCCACAAAGCCCAGGGAAGCGAATACCCGGCCGTGATCATGCCGGTGGTAACTCAGCACTTTGTTATGTTGCAGAGAAATCTAATTTACACAGGGGTTACCCGGGGAAGGAAACTCGTCGTAATGATAGGAACCTATAAGGCTCTGGCCATTGCTTTGAATAACACAAAACTGAAAAATCGCTACGGCTTACTACGAGAAAGGCTATTAAAAATCATGGAGGACCTACAATGACTATCGAAAGAGTTTTTGAAGGATGTTATCTTTCGGGAAAAGCGCCAGAGACAGGGTCCATAGCAAAACTTCTCGATAAATACAATATAAAAAGAGTCATCGGTCATCCCACCTACAAAAATGATAACAACATAGGAGATGAAATTAAACGGGACATAACAGCGGCTGCAAAACACTTCGCTGACGATCCGACGGCTATAATCGTATCCGACGGGACATGGACAGAACAATCTCCAGACAGGTCCACCATGGATGCAGCTCTGAAAGGCGCTATCGAAATACTCGGCAGTCTTAACAAAGAAACTAGGCGCAATTTCATTGTGATATGCACACCTTACGATGGTTATCAAAACGACCACACCCCGGGAAAGGGAAGCGCTCTTAAGTTGATCTATGAAGAGGTTTCACGAACTCGAGAGGTTTCAACATTGATTCTTCTGGATGGAGATCTGAGGAATGATTTCGATCCATGGTTTCGGGTTTTCAAAGCCGTTGAAAAAGAGCATCTTTCCCTTCGGAGTGGAATGGGTTTTTTCATTACAGCAAGGTATGCCCGACACTTTGTTGACGCATCTCTTACCAGATTTGTCGTGGGACCACTTACGACAATCATGGGAACTTACGTTCCTGGAGGTATTTCCGGAGATATAGTCCTCTCCAGGGAAGCGGTAAATAGAGAATGCCAGATGGAATGGGATGACCATAGGCGTCGTTACGGCACCGATATTGCCACGACCTTCGATAATATTGCAGATCCACAAACTCTGATTTACGAGGTTTACCTCGGAGCCAAACTTCACGACGTAACCGATGAGGCAAAACTGAGTGTAATGCCCGGTGAGGTAATAGGATCGGCACTTAAGAGACTCCTTCATTATGAGGAAAAAGAGTCTCGAATTACTACCGTCATTTCTGAAGACAAACCTGTTGAAAAACCAATCGTGTGGGGACCTGAAAAGTCGGGCATAGAATTTATTGACCCCGGCTGTACGAATGTGTTCGACGTCGATGTGAAGAGAAACAGCCTAATCGAGAAATACGAAGACTACAGGCCTGCTATGGAATTGGTTCTGCTGAAAGAGTCTGCAGCTCGAATAAATCGGGCTTATGAGAGATTGAAAAAAGCCAACATCGGTGATGACGATCCCGCTATATTCCTAGGCGTAGATCGACCTTTTTGGATAGAGCTTCTCTACGAGCATATAGCTTATTTACTCAAGACCGGTGATGTGGAAACGGTCAAGACTTCTATGAGCTATCTGTATTCGGCAGCTTTTTGCGAGTTTTGCCGTGAGAAGCTTGAATGGCTAGGCGCCAGAACACTCGGCCAGATCAGAAAAATTCAGAAACAGTTAGGGGTTTCTCCCGAAAAAGCAAAAGACTTCTACACAAACGAGGTTGACCGCGTTGTTGAAGAGATGGCTATGAACTTTTACGCTGGCCGTAAGCGCATTCTGGACATGCTTTGACATTTTTTAAACCACGGTAAGTAAGCCAGTTCAAAAACATACAAAGCCCCGTAATCATCACGGCTAAAGCCAGTATACCTTCAACAGGTGTCATCACGTGATAATGTTTGCCGTATCTATTCACGAGCAGAAAAGATTCTATCTGTTTGAGCGAAAGCACCAGCGAGTTGCCAACAATTACAGAGGAAGCATCAGATCCTGCAATGGAAAACCTTATAAATCCGGTAGCGGCCATAAGTGTAAAAACACATAGCCCGACGTAAACGGCAAAGTACATTCGTGCGAAGACACGGTGGCTCACGAGATGGAGCGATTTCGGACCATAAAAAAACAGAAAGAAAACAATACCCAACATCACACCAGAACAGTTCAGCACAATGTCGTTAAAGTCCAGGTACTTGGTAAACATAGGAAAGAAAAAATAATTATACGCTTCGTCTATTGCTCCCATGAATGTACCGATTGAGAAGGCAACAATGGGATCCGGTATCAATCTCATCAACCAGCAGCCGACGATGGCGTACTGAAAAAAATGGATAATTTCGATATTGGCCAGTATAAAAGCTACGTACGAAAAAAGCGGCAATAATAGAGCTATGGACCATGCAAGAATGGAAGCAACAGCACCGTACTGGCCAATACTTCTGCGAAAACGTGGAAGAGCAATTAACAGAACAACAAAAGCAAGTAATGGAAAAAACCAGAAAAGGAAGGTTTCCATTGCGCTACTTCCAAACATCCTCACTATCTGTTCGTAAATGCGCGAAACTGCCTGATGGCCGAGCATATTTGCAAGGAAAAATCCAAGGAAGCCGCACCATGAAATTGCTTTTTTGCACACTGATAATTCTGGTATTACTTTCGACTCCGATTTGTGCCCAGAAAATGCATCAAACATTTCACTTCCTCCAAGACGACTTCCCCAAAGGTTCCACAGAGAGAAAAATAGCAGAATTCCTCATAGCTCACATGTCTTACGCCGAATTTCTAAATACGTCCCCAGAAGACTTCAAAAATAATGTACTTTACTGTGCCCTAGCTCGTAAAACAATGCCGTGGGGGAAAAGTATTCCTGAAGATATCTTTTTGAATTATGTTTGTCCGAACCGAATTGCCCAGGAAGGGACTACTCGTTGGAGGCAATACCTTTTTGCAGAGATCGCACCACTGGTTGCCCAATGCAAAACCATTAAAGAGGCTGCTCTGAAGATTAATGATTGGCTTACATCAAAGGTGCTTTTTGCTCCAACGGACGCAAGAGATCTTGCACCGCTTGATGTATTAAAACGAGGCTTTGGAAGGTGCGAGGAATTGAATATTCTTTATATCGCTGCTTTGCGCAGCGTGGCAATTCCGGCACGATCAGTATGGACCCCCGCATGGAAACACACAGACGGTAATCACGCCTGGGTAGAAGTATATCTCGATGACGGCAGGTGGCATTATACGGATCCCTCATGGCTGCAGGAAGATTTTGACAACACGTGGTTTACCCCCTTTCTCCAAACCGCTCCGGTGGTAATGACCTCCGCACTAACGGACATTTGCAAAACCTATAAGCGCTTCGATCTCGACCGCATATGCGTTGTAACCGACAGATACGCTAACACCATACCGATCACCGTTAACAAAGAAACCCTGAACTTACTTTTAGAACACCTTGACGGAATCGGAAAAATCTACGGATACGTGATGGTATTCAACGGTGGAAGGCTGAGGCCCGTGCTCAGTCATCGCTTTACCAACCTTGATTCACTACATTGGACATTCAGCATCACACCCGGTGATTACGTGCTGGCCTTCGCAACAAGAACAGCAGGCGCACATTATGGCTGTCTGCACGTCAGCCCTGAAGGGAATTATTCGATTGAACCGCCGCGTAAAAGCTTAAATACCATGTTCTGCACATTTAGACCTGTTCGCCCGACCTGCAAAGCACGGCTATCGCCAGGACTTCGCAGCCGAAGGCAAAAACAAGCGGAAAAGGTCAGAAAAATTTCAGACGGCATATTTCAGACCGTAAAAAGTTGGAAACCGACTTTGAGCGATAGATTGGCGCATAAACTGGCCACCGCTGGCAAAAGGGCATTTGAAATCATGGCTCTAGCAGAAGGTCTTCAGCAAAAGAGGTGGGATCGTTTGTGGAAGCTACTGGAACTTATGAATTCCAAAGATCTGGTTGACATCGGTATCGGGGAACTGAAGAAACTAGCTATTAGCAGAGCCAACATCAAAGTGGAAAACAACCTCGAACAGGAAATAGTGGATTATTTTCTCATTAATCCTCGGATTTACTACGAGCCTCCAGCATGGCATTACGAGGAACTTGCAAAAATTATCGGGCCTGTCAAACAATTGAGCCCAAAAACAGTTTCGCTTAAGGCTGCGCAAATAGCGCGTCTGGTGCAACAAATCCGTAAAGTGCCATCTTCTTTTTGCCAAGAGTTACTTACGCCTCTCCAGGTTATCAAACACCTGAAAGCCACCAGAGATCTGGAAATTCTGGTCACCACAGCATCTCTCTTTCGGGCCGCTGGAATCCCGGCTCAACTTGTGCCTTACGCGGAAACCGTGCTCATTTACGATGGGAAAGCATGGAACCTATTCCGCCCGGGAATGCCGGAAAAACCCTTGGAAGATGCGGGTTTTTCTGTTCTTGAGCTTTCCTTTAGAACAGAAGAGAATAAATGTATAAACCCAGAGTCCTTCAAGTATATGAAAGACTTCGGAATATTGAGGTGGACCAAGGGGCAACCGAAACCGGTTAAACGAGTGAGAACACGTCGGGATACTATTCGATGCTCGACGATGTTTGAACTTCTTCCCGGTCGTTACGATATCTTTCACAAACACACCGAAAACACAGGCAAAAAGCTGGTAAGCATTGTAAGCATTGATGTAAAACCCGGTAAAATGTTGAATCTCTTGTTAACAGTAAAACAGTAAGGGAGCTATTTTTGCTCCCCGTCTTCGATTACATCATTTCAGTAATAATCTCGCCAAAACGCGAACATGAAACTTCTTCGGCATCGCCCATCTGCCGTGCCAAGTCATAAGTTACACGTTTCGATTGTATGGCTCGCTCGAGACCTTTTTCCACCAGGTCCGCCGCTTCGTTCCAACCCATGTGCCTAAGCATCATAGCACCGGACAGTATCAGAGATGAGGGGTTGACTTTGTCCAGGCCGGCATATTTGGGCGCAGTGCCGTGAGTAGCTTCAAAGAGGGCGCATTCGTCTCCTATATTTGCACCAGGTGCCATACCGAGACCGCCAACTTGCGCGGCCAGGGCATCGGACAGGTAATCTCCGTTCAGGTTTGGAGTAGCCAGGATGTCGTATTCGTCCGGGCGAAGTAGAACCTGCTGAAACATGGCATCGGCAATTCTATCCTTTATAACGACAACGTTTTCTGGTTGTTTCCCACTGTACTTTTCGTAAAGTTCAGCTTCCGTGATCGTTTTATCTTGGAATTCCAAAGCGGCAAGCTCATATCCCCATTTGCAAAAGGCACCTTCCGTGTACTTCATGATGTTTCCCTTGTGGACCAGGGTAACACTCTTACGGCCATTATTTATGGCATAGCGAATAGCCATTCTCACCAGCCGATTTGTTCGGCCCTTGCTTATAGGTTTTATCCCTATCCCCGAGTCTTCAGGGAGTGTTATGCCAAATTCGTCTTTCAGAAACTCAAGCAATTTCAAAGATCCATCGGATCCGGCAAGCCATTCGATCCCCGCGTAAACATCCTCGGTGTTTTCACGGAAGATAACCATGTCAACCTTTTCGGGATGTTTCATAGGCGATGGAACTCCACGAATGTATCGAACCGGTCGCACGCAGGCATAAAGATCCAAAACTTGTCGAAGCGTAACGTTAAGGCTCCGAAATCCTCCACCCACCGGAGTTGTAAGAGGACCTTTAATGGCAACTACGCATCGGCGAATCTGTTCAAAGGTTTCATCAGGAAGCCAGCTTCCCATTTCCTTAAAGGCTTTTTCTCCTGCGTAAAGCTCTCTCCACTCGATCTGCCTCTTTCCCCCGTATGCCTTAGCAACAGCAAAATCCAGCACGTTCTTTGTTACCGCCCATACATCAGGCCCAATTCCATCTCCTTCGATAAACCCAATAATTGGCCGATCAGGGACGATTAACTTACCTGCTTCGATCTTTATATACTCGCCCATCCAGTCATCCTCCGCTTGAAAATTTTTAAAATGAAAACCAACCATATACAATGAACCACGAAAGTGCAACATTCTCTACGGGACTCTATGGGAGGGGAGGTTCCAGTGGGAGAAAATAAGCTTTGCATAGGCATAAGTGCATGCCTGCTAGGCGAGAAGGTCCGTTACGATGGGGATCACGCAAGAGACCGTTACGTTACCGACGTTTTGGGAAAATTTGCCGACTTCGTTCCTATCTGTCCTGAAACGGAATGCGGACTGGGCATTCCTCGAGAGCCCATACAGCTTCGTGGCAACACCCGTTCACCCAGGGTAATCGTTATCTCAACCGGTAAAGACGTGACGGACAAACTGAAAATTTGGACTCAGCAAAAAATAAGCAACCTACAAACTGAAAACCTTTCCGCTTTTATTTTTAAGTCCAAGTCTCCCAGTTGTGGCCTCAGTGTGGATGTCTTTGGAACAGATGGAAAACCAAAACCAAAGAAAAGCCCGGGCATCTTTGCCAGAGAATTTATGAACCGGCTTCCAGACGTTCCTGTTGAAGAAGAAAGAGCCTTTTACGACGAAAGATCCAGAGAACGCTTTATATCTCGAATTTTCACACATCAAAGATGGCTCAGTTTCAAAAGCAAAAAGCCGATCACAAGATCCGATCTCGAACAGTTCCACAATAATCATGAATTACTAATAATGGCCCATAGCGAAGTGGCGCGTAAAAAGCTGACCAAACTCATCACACAAGAACCGGCAGTTCCCCCTTGCGAACTTCTACACACCTATGAAGTTCACCTCTTCAAAGCACTAACACTGCTGCCCACCGTGAAAAAACACACCAGGACATTAAAATATGCGCTGAAAAGACTGGCGAAAATACTGGAACCGGCTGAAAAACGGGAAATTCTAAATATCATCGAAAACTTTAGTAATGGGTTACTACCTATTATTATGCCCTTGTCTGTACTCCGCTATCTGGCAAGTAAATACCAAGAGCCAATGCTTCTCAAGCAGATCTACCTCTGGCCTGACCCCGTGGAGCTGAAATTAAAGTATTCTATTTAAAGGCTTTAGCTAGGTCATCCCAGTCGAACTGTTTCAGGAATTCCAGGGCATCTTCCCAGTGCATGTTCTCAAAGCTTCCAACAAGTATGGGCTTCATCGGAGTTTCACCGCCTTTATCCAGAAGAATTACTATGGAGCCGCTGTTGTTCTGCTTTTCAAAAGCAATTCCAACTCTGTAACTGTCAATTTCTTCAGTTTTAACCACTTGTTCCTTACTTTCCACGGTAATCCCGGATTGAAAAGGAGCCCAGTAGCCCGCCGTTGCAGTACCACAAGCCACCACAACCTCAACCCTTTTATCACCACTGGTATAAGTGCGAGTGGAGCTAACCATCGACATCCCAGAGCCGCTCATGTTCATTCCATCACAATCTTCCGCCTGCCAACCGTTAATATTCACAAGACGATTACACAGCTCAGTATAGCTCGGTAATGTTCCCGCCGTTGCGATAATGGTTGAAAAAAAGCACAAAATAACCACTGCCACTATTCCTGTTAACTTCCTTGCTGATCTCATTGAATTCTCCTTTTTTCTTTAATACGGAGGAATTTACTTCACGGGCTGTACACTTCAGCCTACTAACTTATTTCATTACCAACCTATTCACATCACCTGAGGCCAATCCCAATTCCACCGTCAGAGAAGGGTCGAATATCCTGAATTACCATGCGGATACTGCCTCGATAACTATCTTCCTCAAGGTGATAAACAACGTTATAAAGAAGCGATGGTTTTATGTAAGAAACTGCTTTACATCCTCTCCAGAATACCGCCGAAATGCTGGAGTTGAATTCAATGTTCAGATGCTCGTGCTTATTTCCGAAGGCTTTGACATTAGTTATTCTTTGAGCCTTGGTTAAAAAAAGAGGTCTCGGGTTGCCGGGTCCGTAAGGTTCCAGCCGATTCAGTGCTTCTACAAGATCGTTGCTTACCAGTTTAGAAGGTAATGTAGCATCGATGCAAAGTTTCGGCTGGAAAACATCGTCGGGTAACCTAGCGGCGTAATCTTCAAAACGTTCTTGGAACTCTCTAAGATTTCCGACTTCCAGTGAAAGACCCGCTGCGGATTCGTGCCCTCCCCATTTTATGAGTAGATCATCGCAATGGGATAATGCATCACACACGTCAAAACCAGGCACGCTGCGGGCTGATGCTTTTATTACTCCGTTATCGCCCACAGAACCAACAATCACAGGGCCGTAATGATAACGCTGGATCACTCTCGATGCGACTATGCCAAGCACTCCTGGATGCCAACCTTTTCCTGCCACAACGAGAGTTCTTCCGGTAAAGGGTTGAGAAGTCAGATAGGAAGCTATGCACCGTATAACCCGTTCTTCCTCGGCCTGCCGCCTGGCATTCAGCTGGTTCAGGGTCCGAGCAATATCTTCCATCTCTGAGATTCGTGTTGCTGTCAGCAATTTATAAGCCATCATGGGATCTCCCACGCGACCTGCAGCGTTAAGGCGAGGTGCCAGATAAAATCCTACCATTCCGGATGAAAGGGGTTTATTCTCTACACCGGCAGCTTTCCTAAGCACTGTTGCGGGAGCAAAACGATTTCTTCCCATCATCGACAGCCCGGATGCAACAATAATACGGTTTGCCTCAACCAGAGGCATGACATCGGCAATAGTACCAATGGCGGCGAGGGATTGAAATCGACCATCCAGCACCGGCCTGGGGAAAAAAGATGGCAGAGCCTGTCTTAACTTCACCAGAAATAGCAATGTTAAACCCGATGAACAGAGTTCTTTGAACCGGGAAGGACATCCCTGTTGTTTCGGATTTATAAGAACAGTCGCCGATGCCACTTTATCAGAGTCCTTGACCTCATGGTGATCTATGACAAGCACATCACATCCGGCAGATCTGAGCCTGTCAATAACTTCCCGGTCGTGAGTACCGCAATCAACAGCAATGACAAGGCCACCGCTTTCTGACCGTTCCACGGCCCGTTCCGGGATACCATAGCCCTCGTCACGGGTAGGTATAATGACATCAAAGTTGCTGTAACCAATATCTCGCAAAAAGAATGTCCACTGTGCTGCCGAGGTGATTCCGTCACAATCGTAATCCCCAACTATCGTTATTTTACTACCTCTGACCAGGTGTGAAAGGATCAGTCTAACACCATCATCAAAGTTTTTAATATTCATGTATTGTTGCAGTTTTTCTATGGAAATATTCAGGAAATCACTTCTGGACACACCACGATTGCTCAGAACGATATCCACAACCTCATCAACGTCAGAAGGAATCCTTTTTGATTGAACCATCCACCGAAGGCGCATTACTCGTCCTCAGGCGGTACAGTGTTCATCGCTAATAGTCGCTCATCATTTTCAAAAACAACCTGGATTTTTTTCGGACTTTTTACCTTGCTAACGACCCCAAACCCGAATTCACGATGAACCAGTAAGTCTCCTTCCCTGTAAGACTCGGTAATCCTGTATTCAGGCACCCCCTCAGGGCTTGCTTTTTTTAGCAGATTTCGCCAATCATCCACCGTCTTGGGTTTTATAACCCCGCTCAGTAGGACCGAAGGAATCTCATCCCCAACGTCATCCGTATCATCTATACCCACATCCTCATCCAGAAGAAGTTCCTCTTCGTCATCAAAACCTAATTCCACACCTTCCTCTCCAAGCCCTCCGGCATTAACCTCTTCATCCATGTCTTCCATGTAATCATCATCACCCGTAGGCCGCTTCACCATTTCTCAAACTCCCCTCTCTTATAAAATTCAATTCATCTTATTCTATCCCATACTTGGCCAAACGGTACCTAAAAGATCGAAAACTCATTTTCAACAACTCGGCTGCCCTTTGCTTAACGCCACCTGTTAGCTTCAGGGCTTCTTTTAAATAATATCTTTCAACCTCTTCCAGCAAGTCATCGAGATCAAGACCTTCCTGAGACAATTCAGGGAGCGAAATTCCACCAATATTTTCCGCAGCTAGCTTCTTTTTCGATCGCCTTTTCGCCAACGCCCCGGCAATTGTCAAGTTCTCTGGTAGAATAATGGTCGACTGCTCCAGCGCCACCCCTCGCTCTATTATGTTTTCCAATTCCCGCACATTTCCTGGGAAATCGTAACTTCTCAAAATATCCAACGCATAGGCGGATATGCGACGCACATCCTTGCCAAGCTGTTTGGCGTATTTCTGCAGAAAGTACTGAGCAAGCAATGGTATATCTTCTCGCCGTTCCCGAAGAGGCGGCAGGTGAATGGGAATAACGTTTAACCGGTAATAAAGATCTTCCCGAAAAGTGCCCTCTAAAACCATTTTTTCCAAGTCTCGGTTCGTGGCAGCAATAATGCGCACGTCCACCGGCACATCTACCGTGCCTCCCACGGGACGAATGGTCTTTTCCTGAAGGAGCCTCAACAACTTTGCCTGAAGCTGGGGTGAGAGTTCCCCAACTTCATCCAGAAAAAGCGTTCCGTGGTTGGCCGCTTCCACCAGTCCGCACCTATCGCGAGTTGCCCCCGTAAAGGCGCCCTTTTTGTAGCCAAACAACTCGCTTTCTATCAGTGATTCCGGAACACCACAGCAATTCACAACGACCATGGGACTTGAGGCTCTAGCACTTAACCTGTGAATTGCTCTGGCTACCAGCTCCTTCCCCGTACCACTTTCACCTCTAATCAAAACAGTGCTGTCTATCTGGGCAACTTTCTCTATCAATCGATAAACCTGCTGCATGGCAGGACTTTCACCAACAAGGAGCCCGAAGTGAAGAATTCCTTCCCCGTGCTTTTCTCGCTCCTGATCGGAACTCTCCAGCCTGCGCCTTTCCAGGGCTTCCTCAATAATTTCCATAAATTCCTCAACCTTAAAGGGCTTAGGTAGATAATCGTAAGCGCCGGCTTTCATAGCCTCCACTGCTGTCTCAGCATTGGCATAAGCGGATATCATTATAACAACCGTATCTGGAGAAAAACGTTTTACTTCTTTTAACACCGCCAAGCCGTCCACAGGTCGCATGCGAATATCCATTACGGCGAGATCAAACTTTTCAGATTTTACCCGTTCAATGGCACGCCTGCCGTCAGCCTCAGCAACAACCCTGTAACCCCTGCTCGTCAGCATCAATTCCAGAACTTCTAACATACCCGGATCATCGTCCACAACCATGATGCTCACAGGGCTGTCGGCCGCACTCCTTACTCCACTAACCACTGATACTCCCCTCGACCAAACACAATTTTTCCTCGACAAACAGTCAACTCAACCCTGCCAACCAGCTTTTTGCCCTCAAAAGGACAGTTTACCCCTTTCGAATAGAATTCGGTTGAATCAACAATCCATTCGGCATTCGGATCAACCACGATAAAAGAAGCCTCTTCCTCCTTACAAATACCTCGATAAGGAATTCCTAGAATATCGGCCGGATTCTGACTCATTTTTTTAACGAGTTCCGCAGGTGTCAGAACCCCAGAACGGACGAGACCCAGAGATACAGCAAGGGAGGTTTCCAAACCAACCATTCCAAAAGCAGCAAAGTCGATTTCGATATCTTTTTCAATCGGGCTGTGTGGAGCATGGTCAGTTGCTATCACATCAATAGTACCATCGGCTAATCCCTGGATGATTGCTTCAACATCACTTTGGGTGCGCAAAGGTGGATTCACCTTGAAACGCGAATCATAGGTTTCTAGAATCTCTTCTGTAAGCGAAAAATAATGGGGGGCCGTCTCTGCAGTTACTTTCACACCTCGCTTCTTTGCCTCTCGAATCAACGAAACGCTTTTCTCCGTGCTCACGTGTGCAATATGAATCCTAGCCCCGGTATATTCCGCCAGAATTATGTCCCTCGCGACAACTATCTCTTCGGCAATTCTAGGAATGCCCCTTATTCCAAGCTTGACGGACATTACTCCTTCATTCATTACCCCGTTTCTAGAAAGATCCGGATCCTCACAGTGGCAGATGACCGGCACATCAAAGATGGAAGCATATTCCAAAGCTCGACGCATAACCTGAGACGACCTGACTGATTTCCCATCATCCGAAAAAGCTACGGCACCTGCTTCAATCAGAGCGGCCATCTCGGTCATCGTCTCGCCAGCAAGTCCAACTGTTATGGCTGCGACGGGCAAAACGGTGCATGAACCTATTTCTTTGGCGCGATCCAAAATATACTTGGTAACGGCCGGATTATCATTTACCGGCTTTGTATTTGGCATTGATGCTACGGCAACTATTCCGCCGGCAACTGCTGCCTGAGTTCCCGTTTCTATTGTCTCCTTGTATTCTTCGCCCGGTTCTCGAAGATGGACATGCATGTCCACAAGCCCAGGAAGCAACCACAAACCATCAGCCTTTATTACCTTCAAATTGCAAGGGTCGGGAATATCAATTCTGGGTGAAATCTCCTTGAACACGCCATCTTCAACCAGCACGTCCATTTCCTGATCCAGGTTATTTGCTGGATCTACAACGCGAACGCCTTTAAAGAGCACCGTAGCAGGATGGGCATCCTTTAATCTTCGAACCCTTGAATTTTTCAATGCCTTACCCCTTCTAATGATTCTTCGTTTACGGCAAATTACGCTGAGCGAGAACGTACAACACGGCCATTCTAACGGCCACTCCGTTAGTTACCTGTTCAAGGATGACCGATCTCGGGCCATCTGCAACATCAGGTGCAAGTTCAATACCCCGGTTTATAGGGCCTGGATGCATTATGAGCAAATCCGGCTTTGCTTTTTTCAATTTTTCATTTGTTATGCCATAAAGAACCGAATATTCCCGAAGGGATGGTAAAAAACTCTGCTTCTGCCTTTCGCGTTGAAGGCGCAAAACCATAAGGACATCAGCATCCGGCAGAATTTCCATAAGGTTGTAAAGGACCTTCACATTAGCAATAGATTCCAGTTCCTTTGGCACCAGCGTTGGAGGACCGCATAGAGTGACATGGGCACCGAGTTTTGAAAGTCCCCAAATGTTTGACCTAGCAACCCTGCTGTGAAGAATGTCTCCTACGATAAGAACATGTAAGCCATCAAAGGTACCCTTATGCTCGCGTATGGTCAGCATATCAAGTAATGCCTGAGTAGGATGCTCATGAGAGCCATCACCAGCATTTATAACCGACGCTTTAGTGTAACGGGCAATCCTGTGAGGAACACCAGAAACAGAATGGCGAATGACGAAAATATCAGGCTTCATAGCTTCGAGGTTCTTAACTGTATCCAGAAACGTTTCACCCTTGACAACTGAACTAGTGCTGACAGAAATCGAATAAGTATCGGCACTAAGACGTTTGGCCGCAATGTCGAAGGACATTTTCGTTCTCGTGCTGGGTTCATAAAAGAGATGAATAACCGTTTTACCTCGAAGAGTTGGAACCTTTTTGATAGATCGTTCGTTTATCTCCTTCAAAGAAGAAGCTAGATCCAGTATATGTTCTATCTCTTCCTTGGTTAATTCCTCGATCCCCAAAATATCTTTTCTGGCATAAATCATGACTGATGCCCTTTCAGCACAAAGAATAAATCCTCAAAAGTAAGCCCATAAAAAACCCCCGAAATTTTAACGACGGGGGTCTTCAGCAAAAATAATGGGAAATGTGCTGCAGCTCAACCGTGATTCCAGTGCACCTCAACAATCTCCAGATTTCTTATCCCTTTCGGCGTTTTAACTTTCACCTCTTCACCGACTTCCTTTCCCAAAAGAGCCTGTCCTATGGGAGAAGTAATGGAAATTGTGCCCAGCTCCACCTTAGCCTCATAAGGTCCCACAAGCCGATATGACTCAACGGTTCCTGAATCCAAATCCTCTACAACAACGACACATCCAAAGGTAACTCGGCTATCATCCTTATCGAAATCCTCAACTATTCGACACCTCGACAGCTTATCACTAAGGTCATTTATTTGAGCCTCTATCAGGGCTTGTTTTTCCTTAGCGGCTTCATACTCAGCGTTTTCAGACAAATCCCCATGCCCCCGAGCCTCTTCTATAGCCTTTATAACCTTAGGCCTCTCCTCTTTCTGAAGCCGCTCCAGCTCTTTTTTCAACCTCTCATACCCTTCCCGCGTAATTGGCACATAATCCATCAATCACTTCCTCCATTGTTCGTCGTATTTCCTCAAGCAAAGTAACCTTAGAAAGGGGAAAATGGAGTGTCAAGCAAAGACTGGAACTGTTCGCAAAACCGTCACTGCACCAATTTGTAGGAGCGTAGTCTGGAGACTATAGGGACACAGCGCTTCCGTGTTACTATGATATAATCTTATCTTCCCGTCGGCGATAAAGCACAACTACCTGGCCAATCAGAGATATAAAATGAGCTCCCACTCTTTCTGCAAGATCACGAGCCTGTTCCTTTTTGTTGCCGTCTTCCTTGGTGAGTGATGCCCATTTAACCTTTATCAGCTCGTGAATCAGGAGTTGCCGACGAATTTCAGCGATAACATCATCAGTTACTCCGCTATGCCCTATCTGAACGACGGGCCTCAAATGATGAGCCTTGCGCTTCAACTCTGCTTTGATCTTGCCTTTAAGGCGCCCCAGTGGGTTGGGCTTCCAATCCACACTCTTGAGTTCCTCATGACACATGCCCAAACTAGACGCTTTACCGTCACCTTTTTCCTACTCACAGCTTCCTATTTCTGCTCAGATGAACATCCACTTCAATGAGCTGTGGAGTCAGACGTAACGGCTTACGTTGCCTGACACCATCGGAGACAAGCCCCTTTAGTTGCCCACAGCTCATAAATCTATAACACTATAACTCGTTTGTGTGCATGCATACAAATAAGCAAATAAAATCAAAAAATCAAGTAACTGTTAATAACCCTTTCGCCTGCTCGCCCTTGAATTTCCTACAGCCCTCAGCCAGAAAACTTCCAGTCCCATAAATCTATCCCCGTTGGTCAGCATACACTTGGAAAATTACAAAGCCAAGTAACAGCTAGCATTACCAAGACGCTCCATTGCAGCTCACTCAAGGAACGGTTCTAGTAACGCCCGCCTTTTCGGATGTTGAAGTTTCTGCAAAGCCTTCTTTTCGATCTGCCTGATCCTTTCTTTGGACACATTAAAACTGCGACCGATTTGCTCGAGTGTTTCCTCAGGATTACCATCTATCCCAAATCTGAGACGCAAGATTTTCTCTTCTCGAGGTTGCAAAGTCGCCAGCAAACGCCTGAGCACCTCATAAAGCTCCTTTTCCCTCATCGAATCAGCCGGCGAATCCTCAGAAATGCTGGCAATAAAATCTCCCAGTTTTTGGTCGTCATCACCAACCGTCATATCCAACGACAGAGGTTGCCCCGTAGTTTTGATGACAGATTCCACCTTGTCTGAAGGTATCCCTGCCCTTTCGGCAATCTCTTCCAGCGTTGGTTCTCTACCGAATTCCCTATACAGCTCGTGATAAACCTTGTGATACAGATTCCGCAGTTCGATAAAATGCACCGGAAGTCTTATGGTGCGGGTTTTGTCGTAAATACCGCGAATTATACTCTGCCTGACCCACCACGTGGCATAAGTGCTGAATCGGTTACCCTTCGTGTGATCATACCTCCCAACGGCTTTTAAAAGCCCAAGATTTCCTTCTTGAATCAGATCGTCAAAACTCATCCCTCTTCCACGATATCTTTTAGCAATACTGAGGACCAATCGGAGATTGCCCTTTACCATTTCATTTTTTGCCCTATTAATACGATCCATTATTTCATCACAGCGGCACTTCAAATCCCAGTAGTGCTCGTTATCGGGCCATTTCTTCACCATCTGATTGATGGATCGCTGGATTACCTTCAAGATCTTGTCTCTAACACCAGGAAACTTTTTTTCCTTCGCATGGAGTTTCAAAACCTTCCGATGAATCTGTCGAAAATGATCGTCTCTAGAGGCTTCTTCCTTAACAAGTTCCATTAGTTCATTCTGACCATCTCTAATCGTCTCCGCCAGCTCAATCTCGCGCTCAGGACTTAACAAATAATACCCAGCAATTTCCTTCAAATATGCTGAAACATGGTCAGAATCAAAAAGATATTCGTCTACATCTACCCCTGCGGCCTCCGTGTCTTCGGCTATCTCGGTTTTATCATCATTCGATCCGGAAAATTCTAATTCATCAACTTCCATAGAATTTTCGTTATTCTCCCTGCATTTTCGAATTCCATTTTCCAAAAGGAAAATACCATCCAGTGATTCCGTATCTCTTTCTTCTAGCCTCATAGGCTATCCCTCCTCGGCACCCTGAAAAAACCCGGGCCCGACATGAAAACACAGATTCATTACTTTTTAAATTTAAGAATCCGGAAACAAACAGTCAATTCAACCCAAAGCTTACTTCTGCGAGCAACCGGGAAGATCAGATGTGCATTTCTACTATATCGCCATCTTGAAGAACGTAGTCCTTCTGAACCATCTGGCCGTTAAAAACAGCAACACCCCAAATTTTCGCATATTTTAACTTTTCCAGAAAATCCTTGTGAATTTTAGCAGCTAAATCCTCCAAGGTGCTATCTTTTGGCAGCACAAAAGGCGCTTTCAAATCCGGCTCCTTTCCCGGCGCTTTTGTATATACTCGAATGATTTCACCAACTTCATAAATCTTTTTCAACAACCCACCGCGATATTTATCGTGCCGGGTTGAATAAGGCACACAAGGGAGCGCCATTTCAGAAAGTTCCAGGAAAACTTCAAAGTCTTCCTCGTCCTTTTCCGTGTCCACTTTATTAACAACAACCATCGTTTTCTTAACAAAGGGCTTCTTCGGAAGGTCGGAAGGAATGGACAACCCTTTAGGGTAAATTCTCAAGCTGTTGAGCACCTCAACAGTCTCGTCAAAATGCCCAAAAGGATCATCCTTTAGATCCACCACAATGGCGAGGATATCCGCTCGCCTCATGAGATCAGCCATCCATGGATCGACATATTCTCGATTTATTGGAGGCGTATCAATGAGCTGAAACTGAACATTCTCAAAGGCAGCCATTCCGGGTGTTGGTTTCCAAGTAGAATGAGGAAAATCGGCAACTTCTGGTGTGGCCTTTGTAAGCGAAGCGACCAAAGAAGACTTGCCAGTATTGGGCGGTCCAATACACGCAATCTGAAGCGCCCCCTCTTTTTCTATTGCGTAAGCAGCGTCGCGCCTAGAAGTTGATTTTTTCTGCTGAGCCAGCGCCTTGAATTTGGCTATTTTGCTCGTCAAAGAGGCCCTGAGTTTATCCGTACCCTTGTGTTTTGGCATAATGGTGAGCATTTCCTCAAGTGCGCGCACCTTTTCCTCAGGGCTCTTTGCCTCACGATACCGTTTCTCTGCTTCAAAATAATGAGGTGGCAGATTTGCCGGCATTAAGACTGCTCCAGTTTTGTTAGTCTCTTAGTCTCAAATAAGGTAAAAGAAAGAAGTAAACCTTGTCAATCGAGGGTTGAGCAAGCTCTATAGCCCAAAAACGATAATTTCGCTTTGTACGCAAGATTGCGCGGGAAAGTTATGTTTTCAGGATTCGCTCTTTTCAATTCTGGCGATAGGAAAGGTAATGGTGAACACCACATCATGGTTCTCCTGAGTGCAGGAAAGTAGCCCTCCCATGCTTTTCACAAGCCGATACGAAAGGGGAAGGCCTACACTCCGCCCACCTTCCGCAAAAGGTAGAAATATGGCTTCACAATCAATCACTTCACCTTCCTTTAAAGGAGACACACACTGAATGTGCACATGGTTTTCTGTTGCAAAAGTCCTAACAGTAAACCCTCTGCGGTCTCTACTACCTTCAATGGCATTTCTGTAAAGGTTTATCAAAACTTGTAATAACACATTGGGATCAACGAAAATATGAGGGAGTCTTGGATCCAGCTCCATGTTGCATATGATTCCCTTGTGGTCCATTTCCGGTTGCAACAATTCACAACACCTTTCAATGATTTCATTGGCGTTGATATAAACTTTCTCTATATCCATAGGGCGGAGGTAATTGCGTATTCGATTAAGCAGCTTTTCCAGACGCCTAGTCTCTTGTAGAATAATATCTGCCTCTCTCAGCTCAGGATGCTTTTTCTTTATCCTTCTCGCAAATCCCCCGATCGAAGTAAGGGGATTTCGAATCTCGTGAGCCACTTCCGTTGCAATTGCTCCCAAGGTCTTCAGTTTCTCCTGCTGGATAATGGAACGCTCGTAAAAAAGTCTATCCGTTATGTCCACGATAATGCCTTCAAGGCGGCGCGGAGCATCCGTCCCTCCATAAAACGGAAGAGAGTGTACAATTGTGTATATGGTATGTCCCTTTTTATGAACGAGCTTACACTCTTCCTTGAAAGCCCCACAGCTCCCTTTGAAAAAAGTCTCAAACCTTTCGAATATTCTTTCCTTATCCTCAGGATGAACGGTAACGTGAAACCAGTTCCCCATAGCCACCGCTTCCGAAGGGGAGTAACCCAGAAGTGGTTCCACAGCTTTATTGATGAATTCCAATTTTAGTTCACTGTTCAGGACAAAAACTATCAGGGGTAAATTTTGTACAAGCTGAGCATACCTTTCTTCGGTTTTGCGAAGCTGATCTCTTATTCGCTTTCTTTCCTCAAATCTATTAAGACAAAAAGAAACTTCATCCACTGAGAATGGCTTTTTAAGATAATCATTTATCCCTACCTTTATGGCTCTGACAGCATCGTCCAGAGATCCATATCCGCTGACTATTACGATTTCTATTTCCGGATTCTGCCGTTTGAGAATGGATATGACTTCAAGACCGCTCATTTCCGGCATGTGAACATCAACAAATGCAAGGGCAAAGGACCTTTTCTTGGCACTACGGATGGCTTCAAAGGGATTGCTATAGTAAAAAACCCGATATTCCCTTTGTTGGAGAACATGAACTAAAAAAGATCCAGCGTCTGGATCATCATCCACTACCAACACGTTTATGTTTTGAGCAAGACCATACTTCTTCATCATAACCACTTCTTCCAATCAGGACCAGGTAACGCCTTTTAAGGCCGGGAATGTGGTAGCTTTTCAGCCCGACTTTCCCGAATAGGCCTTTCAATCTCTTTGAAAATCCTGGGTTGATCCCTGCCCACACGGCAAGCACTCCCTTCTCACTCAGCAGGTTATCGACAATGTAATTTATGTCTAACACAGAAAGGCTAAGTGCTCTAACCATGACCAAATCAAAGCCGTGGAACCTATGCCGTGCTAGCTGTTGCCATTCCCCTAAATGAATGCTTATGGAATCGAGAGAAGCGAAAGCCAGAAATACCTTCAAAAAGTTTGCTTTTTTGCGTTTTTTATCACATAAGGTTACGTTAAGCTTTGGATAGGCTATCTTGATGGGTACTCCTGGAAATCCTGCTCCTGTGCCAATATCGAGGGCATTTCCATACTTCGGTAGCCATAAAGAGGGGACTAGCGAATCAAGGTAATGAAAATTCAACATATCTTCCCAACTATTTATAGCAGTAAGATTACTCGTACGATTCCAGTAAAAAACAAGCTCGGCATGTCTCACCATCAATTCGACCTGAGTATTTTCCAAGGTCAACCCAAAATCATTAGCGATACTGAAAAGCTTCTGACCAAACCATGCTGGAGCTTTCGGAACCTTAAAAGTCGTCATTAATTATTTACCTATACAAAACCGTGAAAATACTCGATCCAAAATATCATCGGTAAGATGGCCCTTACCGACTATAACTTCCAATTCTTTCTTACCATGATGTAGCTCATAAAGCACCAACTCCAGAAATTCCCCCTTTTCTAGCAGGGTTTGAGCTTCTTTAAGATGATCCAAGCATCCCCGCAGATGTTCTTCCTGCCTGCGATTGATGGCAAAAGCCTCTGAGGAATCATCCACCAGCTCAGCAAGGTACTCTTGCCTTAACAACTGTTTAACATAAGCAACATCGTCCCGTCTGAACACTGATATTGTAACGACGGGAAAGTCGGAACCAAACGCCCTCCTGACCTCATCTTCCTCGAAGGCCGGTGGGAGGTCGGACTTATTCAAAATCCCCAGAATCCGCCGACCACGAACCACATCAAAAATGCGAAAATCCTCGTTAGACAAAGGTACGGATCTATCCAGAACCCAGATGATCACATGAGCGCTTTCCACCGCTTTAAGGGTTCTCTCTATGCCCATTTGTTCGATGGGATCGGCTTTCTCCCTGATTCCAGCTGTGTCCATTATCTTCAGAAGAATCCCGTCAAGGATTATATAATCTTCTACCACGTCTCTTGTGGTACCAGCAAACTCTGTAACTATCGCCTTATCCTTTTGCAACAGGGCATTCAGAAGGGATGACTTTCCGACGTTAGGTTTTCCCACAATAGCAAGTCTGACACCTTCCTGAACAATTCTCGATCTCGAAGCCCTGTCCAACACACGCTCCATGGGGGCTATAAGTTCAGAACCCAACCTGGCAGCAAAGACGTGCAGATCCAGCTCTTCGTCGATGTCCTCAGCAAAATCCACATGAGCCTCAAGCTCAGATATAAAATCTGTAAGCAATTCCAGCCAATTCTGGACAATCTCCGAAAAAGCGCCATGCAATTGATTTCTAGCTATCTCGAGGGATTTCTTCGAACGGCTCTCTACAATGTCCACAACAGCTTCAGCCTGAACCAGATCAATCCTGCCGTTCAAAAACGCCCTGTAGGTAAATTCTCCAGGCTCTGCTAACCTCGCTCCGCATTCCATTACAATTTCCAAGATTTCCTCCAGCACCGCATACCCACTGTGACAATTAATCTCCAGCACATCTTCCCTGGTATAGGTGTGCGGAGCTTTCATCAAGGAAAGCAAAACTTCATCGATCAGAGCATCCGTGCGGGGATTTCGGATCCAACCGTGATAGAGTCGATGAGACGTAAGGGGGAACTGCGCGCGAGAAGGTACAAATACTCGCTCAGCAATCGACTCCGACAGGCGCCCGCTTACCCGAACAATACCAATTCCCCCAAGACCTAGCGGAGTAGCAATAGCACATATAGTATCTTTTGCCAGTATATCTCGAATCATATTTTAAAAAGCAAAGCCTGCCCATCGTGCACAGCGGATCTTGGATACTTTAACGGTTTGAATTTCGGCTGTTGTTTCTCGAACTTCCTCCGCCCGCCCTGACGGGATATATAACAACTCGACGCATATTACCTTCACCTTTGCTTTTGGTTTTAACCGCCGGTTCATCTTTCAGTGCGAGATGAATTATCCTGCGATCCTGTGCGTTCATTGGCCCAGTTGCAATGGGCTTCTTCAACCGTTTTACCTTGGCACTTAATTGTCGGGCCAGATCCTGAAGACTTTTTTCCCTTCGGGCACGATAGTTTTCGGCATCAACAACCACGGGTATATTTCGTCCCAGTTCTTTGCTGATAATCCTGCTCACCAGATATTGTAAAGCCGTAAGGGTTTGCCCTTTTTTGCCAATAAGCAACCCAGAACCATTACTGACAATGTTCAAATAAACATGGTCATCTCGTGCTTCCGCTTCCACAACCGTTGGAAGGTTTACATACTCTAGTATGTAAGACAACACTTCCTTGGCCCGTTCAGCAGCATGCTCAAAGGAAGGAACTTTCGGCCTAACCCTGATCTTCGCCTTCTTGGCACCAACTATACCGAAAATACCCGAAGAGCCCTTTGAAATGATTTCAATTTCTAGCAACTCACGAGGGAGTTTTAATCTCTCACAGGCAACCCTAATGGCTTCTTCCAGTGATTTTTCTTCGATTTCAAGCACAGACATAATTTACTTCCTCCGTTCGATGGTCAACTGAGTCAGGACCGCTACTTTACCGTGCGATTGATCCAGTACTGCTGCACGATGGACAGGAGGTTATTCACAAACCAATACAACACAAGCCCCGATGGAAAGTTGACAAAGAATATGGTAAACACAACGGGCATAAGAAGCATGAGCTTATCCTGCCTGGGGTCTCCCATCGATGGGGTCATTTTTTGCTGAACGAACATTGAAATACCCATCAAGATTGTTAGTACGGGAATACCCCCAAGATAAGGGATGTGCACGCCTACGTAGAGTCTATCGGGAGCTGTGAGGTCGTTTATCCACAGGCAAAAGGGCTGATGACGAAGTTCAACCGAGCTATATAGCATTCGGTAGAGTGCAAAGAAGAAGGGAATTTGAAGAATTATGGGCAAACACCCCCCCATAGGATTGACCTTGTAAGTACGGTAAAGTGCAAGAAGCTCTTGGTTGAGTCGTTCACGGTCGTCTTTGTATTTCTCTCGAAGCTGGGCAATCATAGGTTGAATTTTTTTCATCTTCTGCATGGATTGATAACTCTTATGTGTAAGAGGCCAGAATAGAAGTTTGATGACCATCGTCAATATAATTATAGCAATTCCATAATTGTGAGTGTATCTGTAAAGCCACACCAGCCCTTTAAGTAAGGGTTTCGCAAGGAAAGAAACCCAGCCGTAGCTGATAGAAGCAACAAGGCTATGCCCTGCTTTCTTTAATTCTTTGACTTCCTTGGGTCCAAGGTAAAGCCGAAACTTCCAGAGGCGATCTTCTCCCGGTTTAAGCCTAAAAGCTGATGACAGATAAACCACCTGAAGCAGATTTTCCTGCGGATTAAGCATCCTTGCGACGAAAGAGTACACCTCCTCCGACATGGGTACAATAGCCTGTATAAAATAATTGTTTTCGTATCCTAACCAGCTTACAGGCGTTTTCAAAACAAATGCTTCCTTCCTTAGATTCTTAAGACTAACTGTGTGCCGTTCGCGTTCCGCAAAATACACCAGCCGCGACCTGTTAAAAGACGGTTCATGTTTCAAGTATGGAAGAAAGTAGAAACTCAACCCTAACCTGTCTTCTAGGGGTCTGGTAGACAAATTCTTCAGCTCAACCCCCAAGTCAACGACATAGCTATTAGACTGCCAGTCAAATTTTTTTCTTACGTAAACCACATCGGGAATTGTCTTTTCAAAGCTCCAGCTCAGCCTTTCACTACCATCACCTATAACAGCCCTAGTCACACTGGGACCGGAATATGGAACCACCGATAAATTGAGATACTCCGAGTTAATTAACTCCACAGCACATGGCAAGTATCCGAAGGGATAAGCTGTAACCAACTCCATAGGGGGCGAATTTTTATCAGCGCTTTCTCTATGCTTCTTTAGCTTAAAGGAAAATAATCTCGCGCCTGGTTGAAGAATTTCGGCGACATACAACGGGCTATCCACCGTCCATTTCTTAAAGGCGGTTGCAGCCTTATCCAACCGAAGCCGGGGCAATTCTTTTGGTTCTATATTAACAGAAGGAAGCGGAACCGCCTGCTTTTGCGATGGGGTAGATTTATCTTCTCTAACAGACTGAGAATCTTGAGCAGGTGGTTTCACCTGCTGATTTTGCGGGGTGAAATAAAAGTCCCAGATCAGCAGAATCACCACAGACAGCAAAAAAGCCAGTAATGCTCTCTTTTCCATGCGTTCAACTCCATATTATCGCGATTTTGCCCGAGGAACAGGATCTAACCCCCCAGGATGCAAGGGGTGACACTTCAGCAATCTCCGCACAGCCAGGCACAGCCCCTTAATCGGCCCATGTTCTCGAATCGCCAACACGGCATATTCCGAACAGGACGGAATAAAACGGCAAGTAGGGCCGCCTTTCACGGGAGCCAAAACAAATCTTCCGACCCTAACCAGTAATATCAAAGCCGCAACACAAAACGACCTAAGCCAGCACTTGAACAAAGGCCACAAAGCTCCTTTGCTACTTTCCTGCAAGATAGATCCTCAATATTCCCAATAGCAATTACCACAAGATCCTTATAAGGCTCATCGATATCATGTTTATGTAATCTAAACCACTCTCTCACACACCTTTTTAATCGATTACGTTCTACCGCTTTCTTGAAGCACCTCTTGGGAACTACCAGACCAAGCCGATGACATTCAAGGCCATTCTCGGCATAATTTATGATGAAATGCTTCCCCCTTATACGCTTACCCTTCCGCTTCAGCCTTTCGTAATCCTTGCGTTTTCGGATTCGCTCATTCTGGCTGAAACCGTAGCACTTTGTACGTCTTCCGCCATGAGGCTCCATCAAAGAAATCTGTCGGTCCCTTAAACAGTGAGGCGCTTTCTACCTTTGGCTCTTCTTCTCTTCAGGACCTTTCGCCCTCCCCGAGTTGCCATGCGCGTGAGAAATCCATGAGTTCTCTTTCTTCTAAGATTATGAGGCTGATAGGTGCGTTTCATCGTTCTCAAAATCCTCCCTTATTTGATATCCTCTCAGTACTCGATTAAAACCACCTGGCGAACTGGTGCTTGTACCGAAAGATATTTCATATTGTCAAGAATCAACTCAAATGTTCATTGCCTTTTAACAACAGTTTGCTTAAAAAAGAAAGAGAGAAGATGAACTAGGGAGGTGAAACGATGAACGTGGGAACCATAGTAAACCAGGAAGCGGCAATCAGATTAATTAACAACTTTAATTACACCGGTAATGTGGGGCAAAGCGAAGGCAATACCGCTGTCCAGAAGGCTCAGCAGAGCGTCACAGAAGCCATGAAGATGTCGGGGCAGGCTATTGCTATATCTGAGATGGGCAGGCAGGTAAACGAACTTTACAACGAATTAGGAACAGGAGGTTCACAAGAAACCATAGAAGCTGCAAGGGAAGGTCTGCGCCATACAATGATTGCCATGGCCCAAAACCCGGACAATCAACAGATGCTAAATTTTGTGAATGCAGCCAGAAGATATGGCAAAGCCGAAGGAGTAGAAGCACTCCAGGAAGCATTTATAACCAGCAACCGGGCACAACAGGCAGGCGCCGACATTAGAACTTGGTGGGAAGCCTTTGGAAACCTGGAAGAACCTGACATGCAGCGGAGGTTCGTAGAAGAAAGCAATGCTATTTTGAATGCAGAGGGAACGCAAACCGAAAGAGCGGAAGTATTGAACAGGTTTTCTAATACTGTGATAGAAATTTACAGAGAAATCCCAGAGGAAAATCGCGAAGAAACAGCAAAAGCCCTCTTTACACAGATGAACGAAGCTAGGACCCTGGAGCAAAAGAACGAGACACTGACCAATTTTGGGCAGGAGAGGCTAAGCGAGCAGAAAATCATATAACTTCTGGCATCAGTAATAATAGGAGGAGCGACGGCGGCGTTTGCCCATCGCCAAGCCAATAAACCAGCCTGTGAGGAGCACCAAAGCTCCGGAGATAAACCAGCGGAGGTTTTGTGTGCGACGGAGTTTTGTATTTTCTTCTTGAAGTTTTTTGTTTCGAGCTTCCAGGGCTTTAAATTGTTGCAATAATTTATTGTATCGGCTCTTGAGATTCAAAAAATCCGAGGATTCCATGCGAAGGGTTGAATAATCATTTTGGAGTTTTTCAAGATTTTTCTCTTTCTCATTCAGCTCTTTTTTTAATTCCTCTAACTTTCCACGCAATGTAACGAGTTCGGTAGTTGCATCATTTAGTTTTTCATGTAGCGTTTCATTCTCCTTTATAACATTGTCCAAAATCAGCGCTTTGGGCTTGCTGCCGGTTAGATATTTGGTGAGAACCCATCCTTCTCGCCCCTTGAATGAACCATCCAAAGGTACAACAAGACTCCAATCATTCTGATTATCCTTAACGTCAAGCCGCGTTCCGGTCGGCAAAAGCCCGATTATTCTATTCTCAATGCTGGGACCTGTCCTGAAGGTAATCTCTATGAAATCGGTCACGTACATAATCTTCCCCCACACCGGTCGGCAAAAAATCACCACAAGCACAGCTGCTACTATATACATGGACCTGTTGTTCATTTACACACCCTCACACCTTTTTTCAGGTTGACATCAAAAACACCTCGGCAGATTTACACTATTCTATGGAAGCATCTCGCTATATGCAAGCAACACAAGGATAGAAGTGCCCGTTGACTTTTTGGCAGATTTTTTTCAATGTGTCGAGCAATTGCAAGGTTGACGTTGACTTGGAAAGCGAGGAGAAGACTTTATGAAAGAATACGACCTGAAACAGGTTATCGACGAGCAAAGCATACGTTCGAGGGTTAAAGAACTGGCCAGAACGATAGAAGCAGACATGAGATATTGCGAAGATGTGGTAATCATAGGAATACTGAAGGGTGCCTTTATTTTTATGGCCGATTTAGTCAGACATTTTTCGTTTCCTATGCAGATTGATTTTATCAGAATTGCCAGCTATGGTACTGGCCATACGTCAAGTGGGGAAATACGGGTCACCAAGGACATTGAGGTTGACATTGAGGGAAAGCATGTATTGCTGATAGAAGATATTGTAGATACCGGTTTAAGTTTAAAGTGGGTGATGGATTATCTCAAAAAGCGCAAGCCTGCATCATTGAAAGTTTGCGTATTTATTGATAAAAAGGAACGTCGTGAATGTGAGGTCTCTGTTGACTACGTAGGGTTCGAAGTCCAGGAAGGGTTCCTGGTCGGTTATGGGTTGGATTATTCCGAAAGACACCGCGAATTACCGGGTGTCTACGAAGTCCGTTTTAGGAATGGCTAAAGCTCTGCTGCTTACATGGGGAATGTTTTAAGATGATTGTAACATGTGAGTCTTGCGGGACGAAGTTTAGGGTTGATGAAAGGAAACTTAAAAAACCTGTCACCAAGGTTCGATGCTCAAGATGCAAGCACGTTTTCGTGATCAGGCTTGAACCTGAGTCTGACGATGAAGAAATGGTTATACTGGATCCTACTACAAATGAGGATTTACCCAAAGACTTCGAGAAAGAAATTGGTGGAAAGGTGGAAAGCACCACCTCACCAACAACCGTAGAACCCCCGACATCGGCAAGCACGACACGCCGTCCATATTCGCAGCCTCCCGTAGCCCGGTCCAAAATCTTCGTGCTCGTTGCCCTTCCTCTCCTTATAATAGCCGTAGGTGTATCCTATTACTTCTTTGCCAATCCTGTTAAACGAGCTGTAAAGCAATCACCCAGGGTTGAAGTACCCCCGATAACCGTATCCGATAAAACGGAAGCCTACTTTATTGAAAACGTGCATGTAGGACAAATGCTGGTGGTTCAGGGAGAAGTTATAAACACCGCACCCTATCCCGTCAGCTTTATAATGCTTGAAGGAAAAATTTATGGTCCCAAAGATAAGGTAGCCATAAGACAGCGTTTTTATGCAGGAAATATCATGACCAAAGAAGAACTCGCGCAGTGGCCGATAAATGAAATCCAATCGAGAATCTTGCACAGAGAAGGCGACAATCTTTCCAATGTGCACGTAAAACCCGGTGAACGGGTACCTTATATGGTAGTATTTTACAATTTACCACCCATTGAAGAACTAACGGACTACAGTGTTGAATACATCAATGCAGAGGCGGAAAAGCCATCTATCACCAGGTAACTTTAGAACAATTTGTTAACCACAACGACAGGAAGGAACTATGCTGGACCTCAGGTTTGTGCGGGAAAACCTAGATCGAGTTGAAGAAATGTTAAGGAATCGACAGTTGGACCTTGATTTGTCGGAGTTTAAAAACCTTGACGAAAGACGGCGGGCAATATTGCAAAAATCTGAAGAGCTTAAACACCGAAGAAATAAAGCTTCAGAAGAAATTGCTTTGCTGAAAAAAGAAGGGAAAAATGCTGATCATGTCATTGCCGCGATGAAGGAAGTTTCTCAGGAAATAAAACATCTCGATGAAGAACTGGCCACTATTGAAAAACGGTTCAAAGAAATTTTATTGCAAATTCCCAATATGCCTCATGAATCCGTGGCCATCGGTAAAGACGAATCCGATAACCCTGTCGTTAAGCTATGGGGGGAACCTCCCGAATTCTCCTTTGAACCCAAACCTCACTGGGAAATCGGAGAGAAGCTGGGAATTCTCGATTTTGAGCGGGCCGCACGCATGACAGGATCTCGATTCACACTTTATTGGGGGGTGGGGGCGGAACTGGAACGAGCCCTCATAACTTTTATGCTGGACATTCACACAACCCGTCATGGCTACACCGAAGTTCTGCCACCCTTCATTGTTAATAGCACCAGCTTGATAGGCACCGGCCAATTGCCGAAATTCAAGGATGATCTATTTAAGCTCGAGGGATGGGATTATTACTTGGTGCCTACTGCAGAGGTCCCGGTAACTAACATTCACATGAACGAAACACTTTCCGAAGATGAACTACCGAAATATTACACCGCCTATACGCCATGTTTCAGGTCAGAAGCTGGATCCCATGGCAAAGACACAAGAGGGCTTATACGCCAGCATCAGTTTAACAAGGTGGAATTGGTGAAAATTGTAAAACCTGAAACATCTTACGACGAGCTGGAAACCTTGCTGCTAAATGCCGAAACAATCCTCCAGGAGCTTAACCTCCATTATCGAGTTGTAAGCTTGTGCACCGGAGACCTGGGATTTGCGGCCTCAAAAACATACGATATTGAAGTGTGGTTGCCAGGGCAGCAAACCTATCGTGAAATCTCATCGTGTAGTAACTTTGAAGATTTTCAGGCAAGACGGGCTAATATTCGCTTCCGCCGTAAGGGAAAAAAGAAAAGCGAACTTGTCCATACCCTTAATGGATCGGGACTCGCGGTGGGAAGAACCGTTGTGGCCATACTGGAAAATTACCAGCAGGAAGACGGTACCGTTGTCATTCCACCGGTTCTAAGACCTTATATGAAAGGCAAGGAAAGAATTGAACCAACAAAGTAAAAGGGAGAGGCCCATGACCAAGAGTCAGCTTATAGAAGCTCTTGCGAAAGCTGAAGGCATCACTCTTAAAATGGCTGAGATGGCGGTGAAGGTTAGCTTTGAAACAATGGCAGAAGCCCTTATTAAAGGAGATAGACTCGAAGTCCGGGGCTTTGGAAGTTTCAAAGTAAAAAATTATGATGGGTATAAGGGGCGAAATCCCAAAACCGGTGAAATCATAGAAGTAAAACCAAAACGATTACCATTTTTCAAGGTTGGAAAGGACCTCAAAAAGAGGGTAAACGGCGAAATTTAACCAAAAAGGGACGTCATCTGCATCTCGTAATAAGGGATGGCGTCCCTTAATTTTGCAAATTAGGATTACTTTCGAATTAGCAGAAAATAAATGTTCAGGCCAATCAACCCGATTGAAGAAAAAAGGAAAGTTATAAGGTCTTTAAACTGAATTTCATCAGGATTTTCGGGGACGGTTTTGTAGAAAATAAACGTAAAGGCTGCCACAGAAGCTAGAACCAGCAATATCCAGTAACGTTTTGAAATAATTATTATCAAAAGTACCAAACCTGTTATGATCCAGGCTACCGGCTGATGAGCAAGATGAATCCAGTCTATTCCATACAGGGTTTGGACGAGAGTTCTGAAATCGTAATGGGCTATTATTTCGACCAGTTTATGCCAGAAGTTGCTCAATAATTCTAGCATCTCCAGCTCCGTGTTTAATATCTTATGGAAAAATCGCTAAATTCACCTACATAAGGTTCTTCTACAACCGTAACTTTGTCTACTCTACTGGTTGGGCTACCTCGATGACACCACTCTACCACTTTTTTAACGCTTGCCGCGTCCCCCTCCAAAACCGCTTCCACTCGTCCATCGGGAAGGTTCCTAACCCAGCCATTCACACGCTCCCTACGCGCCGCATCTCGCATATAAGCTCGAAAAAAAACACCCTGCACTCGTCCCTCAATAAAAACACGAACCCTTTTCTTCGCCATCATTACCCCTCCGCTTCAATACCCAACCTCTGCAAAAATTCCTTTTCGTCCAAAATGGTAATACCCAGTTCCTTGGCTTTCTGATACTTCGACCCAGGATCTTTTCCCACGACAACTATGTCCGTTCTCTTGCTAACGCTCTTAGTAACTTTGGCACCACGTTCCGTCACAAGCTTCGCTGCGGCGTCTCGACTAAACCTGTTCAATGTACCGGTAAACACTACCGTTTTTCCCTTCCAAAAGTCATCAAATACTTCTTCAGGATAATCCCGCTCATCCTGAATTGTAAAGCCATAATCCAGAAGTTTCTTTATCAGCTTTTGATTCTCCTCTTTCTCGAAAAAAGAACAAACTGCATCGGCCACCTTCTCACCAACCCCAGGTATTTCCAGCAATTCTTCACGCCTTGCTTTCATAAGCCTTTCTAGCGATCCAAAATGTTCGGCCAGAACATTTGCAGTATATTGGCCGACATAAGGTATCCCTAAAGCATATATAAACCGCGACAAGGTGGTGCGTTTACTTTTTTCCAGAGCGTCTAAAAGATTCTGTGCTGATATTTCGGCAAACCCCGGCAGGCTTAACAAATCTCCCTTTTTCAACCTGTAAAGATCCGAAACTGACTTAACCAGCCCTCTGTCCACAAGCAAACTCACGGTCTTTTCACCGAGCCCCTCAATATCAAGACCGTCTCTGCTGGCGAAATGAATAATCGAAGCCTTTATCCTGGCCGGACAGTTTTGATTCAGGCACCTGAAGGCAACCTCGTCTTTAAGTCTCACCACAGGGCTACCACAGGCAGGGCACGCTTTCGGCATTTCAAATTCTGCTTCCTTGCCCGTCCGCTGATCCTTTAATACTTCCACCACTTCAGGTATCACGTCACCGGCACGGCTCACCACGACGGTATCGCCGATTCTTACGTCCTTTCGCTTGATCTCGTCGTAGTTGTGTAATGTCGCATTCCGAACCACTACACCGCCGACATTTATCGGCTCCAGTTCCGCAACGGGTGTTAAAATCCCCGTCCTGCCCACCTGCACTCGAATGTCACGCACCCTGGTAATTGCCTTATAAGCAGAAAACTTAAAAGCAATTGCCCATCTGGGACTTCGTGTCTTTTCTCCCAGTTTTCTTTGATACTCTGTTTCATTTACCTTAATGACCATCCCGTCAATTTCATAAGGCAAATCATGACGAATGGATTCTAGGTAATGATAATGATCTATCGCTTCACGTATGTCGGAACACCTTCTGCATAGTGGATTAACGGGCAATCCCCATTTTCTCAGAGCTTCTAGAACATCCCAGTGAGTAGAAAAGGATAAGCGTTCCACATGCCCTACTCCGTAAAAAAACACCTTTAAAGGTCGCCTTGCCGTAATAGACGAATCTAGCTGGCGCAGAGAACCCGATGCAGCGTTTCTCGGATTGGCAAATGGCTGAAACCCCTTCCTAACCTGCTCGTCGTTTAGCAACTCAAAATCCCGCCTGTCCATATAGACTTCACCACGGACATCAACCCTGGGAGGAACCTCAGGCGCTCCATCAAAGGTATAAAGCTTCAGTGGAACAGCTCTTATGGTTCTTACATTTGGGGTAATGTCTTCCCCAATACGTCCATCTCCTCTTGTACCCGCCCGAACTAGCACACCATTTTCGTACACAACCTCTATAGCAACGCCATCCATCTTGGGCTCAGCAACATAAGAGCAGGAAGCGCCACCAAGACCTTTCTTAACTCTGGCATCAAAATTAATTACTTCTTCTTCCGTAAAGGCATTTTCAAGGCTCAGCATGGGCTGTCGATGCTCAAAGGGTTCAAAAGCATCCAACGGTGGGTAACCCACCTTTTGAGTCGGGGAGTCAGGCGTTCGAAATTGAGGATATCGATTCTCTAGCTCCTGAAGTTCACGAAACAGGGCATCATATTCCGCATCAGAAATTACCGGGTCGTTCAGGGCATAATATCGGTAATTATGATACCAAATTTCTTCTCGAAGCTTCTCAATCCGCTTTTCGATTTTCTCCAGATCCGACATAGCTAGACCCTCTGATCCGCAAACTATCTGCCAGCACGGTTAGGAGTTTTTTTCTGGAATTCTTAAATACCGGCTTTTTCACGCCAGGCACCCACTTCAAGGTGTACAAAGTGTCGGAAACGAGAAGAATCATTCTCAAAGCAATCCCTCTGCACAAAGCCAATCTGAAAACCGCAGACGTTTCCATGTCAACACCGATCGCTCCTTTACTTTCATAAAATAATACTTTGAAGACAGTTTCTCTATAAGGAGCGTCGGTTGTCCATACGGAACCCCTGTGAATTCGTAATCCCGACCCAGATAGCCCGGCCTCGATATAATGAAACCATCTCGGCTCATCAGGAAATTTGCAATTTCCCACCGGCGCGTAATGAGAAGACGTACCTTCCTCTGAAAAAGATCCGAAAGGTAAAATCACATCACCGATTTCTACACCAGCCTTAACGGAACCACACCATCCCACTCCTAGAACACTTCGCACCCCACGAGCTATGCACTTCTCCAGCACGAGAACAGCCTGAGGAGCACCCAGGATCGGGCCAACAACATCAAAACCAATCGCGCCAATCCGATAGCACCTACTAAGGAATATATCTTCAAGCCTTTGATAATTATCGGGAAACAGATTGAGAAAATATTTCAGATCTTCCGGTATAAAGAAAATTAACAAATTTTCACCAAGATTTTGTTCTGACCGAGCCTTCCGAGGTTCTATAAGAACACGATCACCTTCGCTCCAGTCCACTAGCGCTGTTCTCTCAACTCTCCGGGACAGAGCGCCACGTTGACAACCGTTACCTTTTTCCCACTCACAGCTTCCTATTTTTGCTCAGATGAGCATCCACTTCAATGAGCTGTGGAGTCAGACGTAACAGCTCATGTTGCCTGACACCGTCAGAGCTCTGCCCTTCCGGTTTTCCACAGCTCACAAATCTTATCTCCTCAAACTCTGGACAGATACACCACAGATACACCTAATATCCGTGCCGCATCTCCTATGCGGTATAATCTGCTCATGTGCATATGAACAAGCAAATAAAATCAAAAAATCAAGCAACTGTTGACAAAACCCCCTACCTAACGCCCTGTCCCGAATTTTCTTTGCCTACTTTACAGCATCCTTCAGGCTGTTACCCGGTTTAAACTTGACAACCTTGCACGCAGGTATCGTTATCTTCTCGCCAGTTTTAGGATTCCTACCCTCACGAGCAGCACGCTCGGCAACACTGAAAGTCCCGAAACCCACAAGGCTGATCTTGTCACCTGTGGCTAGAGCTTCCTTCACCGTTTCCATAAAAGCATTCAAAGCCTTTTCTGCATTGGCTTTGCTGATACCGGCCTTTTCTGCCATTTTACCTACCAATTCCGCTTTCGTCATCCCTCTCCTCCACTCGTTGAAGCTAGTTTTTCAATGATAATAAATAGATAGCCCCTTACACCCTAAAAACACCACCATTATACCTAGGCTCTAGGCCTTGGCAAGCAATAAATGTGTGAAAACTTACGTTAAAAAGGGATTTACTAGCACATCCCAAGCCGAAACACCTTCTGAGTATCTCCATCTTAAGCACCAACTCGATCCCCTGTCCACCTAGCGGCCATCAAGAATTCCCTGTTCCCCTTAGGTCCCAGCAAAGGAGATTCCGTTGTCCCCAGAACCCTGAAACCCAGATCTTCTGTAAATACAACGATTTCCTCCAGTATTTCCTGATGAACCCTTGGATCCCGAACCACTCCGCCCTTACCAACCCTGCGACGACCGGCTTCGAACTGAGGCTTAATCAATGCCACAAGGAAAGCTCCGCTCCTTATGAATTTTATCACCGATGGTATAACAATTTTCAGAGATATAAACGACGTATCAATCGTAACAATATCAACTATTTCCGGAACTTTATCGACAGACAGATAACGGATATTCTCCTTTTCCAACACCACCACCCTGATATCGTTCCTTAACTTCCAGTCCAGCTGACCATATCCAACATCAACCGCGTAAACCTTTGACGCTCCGTGTTGCAACAAACAATCGGTGAAACCACCCGTCGAAGCCCCCACATCCATACAAACCGCTCCAGAAACATTTATTTCAAAATGAGTTAGAGCATGTTCAAGCTTGAACCCGCCGCGACTGACATATTTCAACACACGCTGCCTAAGTTCAAGCTTCGCATCAAGAGAAACCAACTGCCCGGCTTTCGTGCACCGCTTACCGTTGACAAAGACCTCACCCGCAAGAATACACGCTCTAGCTTTTGACCGAGAGGAGACAAGTCCCTTCTGAACAAGAAGCCTATCTAACCGCTCGGAGGACCTTACCGACACGACTTACCTGCCGAAGCAGATTTTCTACGGATTCAGCAATTCCTTCAGGATGAAGCCCTAAAGATTGCCTGAGCTGGGACTGTGAGCCATGCGGCACAAAATGATCAGATATACCAAGACGTTTCACCAGAACGGACCTCAGCATTCCCGCTTCTTCTAAGAACTCCAAAATGGCACTTCCAAACCCACCCTGCAGCGCATTTTCTTCGACCGTTACAATCACACCGGCTTTTTCGGCCCAGTCACATATTAAGGCATCATCAAGGGGTTTTACGAATCTCGAGTTTATAACCGCTGCGCTTATCCCCTTCTTTTTCAAAATTTCTGCAGCCTCCAGGCACGGATAAACGGTCGCACCTATACTAAAAAGAGCTACATCAGACCCTTCTTTCAACACTTCGCCTCTTCCGATCGGGATTTCTTGTAGTTCTTCATCAAGCCTCACACCTACTCCACGCCCTCTTGGATAGCGAAAAGCAATCGGCCCCTTGCCATAATTGATGGCAGTAAAAATCATGTGCTGGAGCTCGTTCTCATCCTTCGGAGCCATCAAAACCATGTTTGGAATGTGACGCAGATAAGAAAAATCAAAGACGCCGTGATGTGTCGGTCCATCCTCACCGACTATGCCACCACGATCCATTGCAAAGACAACCGGCAAATTTTGAAGAGCAACATCATGCACCACTTGATCGTAAGCACGCTGCAAGAATGTAGAATAGATAGCGCAAACAGGCCTGTAGCCCTCCGTAGCAAGACCAGCTGCAAACGTAACAGCATGTTGTTCCGCAATCCCAACATCGAAGAATCGCTCAGGATAAGTTCTTGCAAAAAGATCCAGCCCTGTTCCTTCTCGCATAGCAGCCGTAATAGCAATCACCCGTGGATCTTTCTCGGCAATCCTGGTAATTGTTTTTCCAAATACCGATGTGTAAGATGGAACGGCCGATCCAGATGAACAGCTTTCACCCGTGTCAATTTTGAACGGCCCTACGCCATGAAAATGAGTAGGATTAGATTCGGCCGGCCGGTACCCTCGCCCCTTTTGCGTGATAACATGAACAAGCACAGGGCCGGAGATATGAGATGCCTTTTCCAGCGCATCGATAAGTCTGTCCAGACGATGTCCCTGAATGGGGCCCATATAATGAAACTTAAGTGCTTGAAACAGAAGACCAGGGGTAAAAAAGGCTATCAGGGAGTCTTCACTCTTTTTTATCCATTGCAAAATGTTCGGACCAACACCCGGAATAGCTCTCAAAAACTGTTCAAATTCCCTTTTGAGCTGAACAATTACCCGGTTTGACAATTTTCGACTCAAAAACGACGAAAGAGCACCCACATTGGGCGATATGGACATTTCATTATCGTTCAGGATAACGATCAGATCTTTTCCCAGATCCCCGGCGTGATTGAGCGCTTCAAAGGCAATCCCTCCAGTCATGCTACCGTCGCCAATTATCGCAACCGCTTTGCGTTTGCACCCCTTTAAAGACTTGGCAACGCTAATCCCTAAAGCAGCCGAAATGGACGTGCTAGCATGGCCGGTTCCAAATGCATCGTGAGGACTTTCATCTCTTCTGGGAAATCCAGATATTCCGCCGAAAACCCTGAGTGTATGAAAAACTTCCCTGCGACCGGTAACCAGTTTATGAGGGTAACTCTGATGCCCCACGTCCCAAACGATTCTATCTTCCGGAGACCTAAAAACATAATGTACCGCCAGAGTGAGTTCTACCACACCGAGGTTCGGTGCGAGGTGGCCTCCGTTTTTTGATACCACGGAAATAATCTCGTCTCTTATCTCCTGCGCCAGCACCTGGAGCTGAACAACGGACAGCCTTTTAATATCCTCCGGAGAATTAATGCCATCCAAAATGCGTCTTCTCTTGCTCAAATCCTCGACCTCCTCCCCGCCTTCATATCACCGCTCTATCCACGCCTCTGCAGGAGGTACTCTGCAATGGCTTTCAGCGGCTCAGCGGTATCCCCGTACGGGGAAATAGCTTCAACGGCCTTTTTAACATGCATCTCTGCCGCCTCCCGACTCCCATCAACCCCCAACAAAGCCGGGTAAGTCATTTTATTTTTTTCTAGATCAGAGCCGGGTTTCTTTCCCATTTCCTTAAAATTTCCAACAATGTCAAGCAGATCATCAGTAATTTGAAAAGCCAACCCAAAATGGTAACCGTAATCCTCAAACCTCTTCAGTTCATCACCATCGGCACCTCCCAGAAGTGCCCCAACCTTCACAGAAGCAGTTAAAAGAGCTCCCGTTTTTTTTCTGTGCATCTCTTCCACCGTTGATAAATCTACCTTGCGATTTTCGCACTCTAGATCAATCATCTGCCCCCCTATCATCCCCCTAAACCCAGCTGCTTCGGCAATGATACGCATAACATTCAGAAGCATCGTTGGATTTTCGACCGATGGAGCGGCAGAAGCCATTAGCTCAAAGGCATAGGTGAGCAACAAATCCCCGGCCAGAATGGCAACTCCCTCGCCGAAGACCTTGTGGTTGGTTGGCTTGCCACGTCGGTAATTATCGTCATCCATGGCAGGAAGGTCATCGTGGATCAGCGAATAGGTATGAATCATCTCCAATGCACAGGCGACAGGAAGCAGGGCATCAGATGAACCTGACACGGCATCATGCGCCGCCATGCAGAGTATCGGACGGATCCTTTTGCCTCCTGCAAAAAGGCTATAGCGAGCTGCTTCCACAACCTTGGATTCCAACCCTGAAATTGGCGGAAGATATCTGTCCAAGGCCTCGTCCACTACAGCCTTTTGTTCTGCCAGATAACACTTTAGATCGAAAGCCATGATATCACCCGTCAATTTCGTCATTCGAAGCCTCAAATGGCTCCACCTTCCAGGCTCCTTTGCTATCTTGAACCAATTTTTGCACGATCTCCTGCGCTTCGTCTAGCTTCTTTTGACAAAGCGCTATAAGCTCCATACCCTCGGCGAACATCTCGATTGCCTTCTCAAGGGGCAACTTACCCTCTTCCAGTTGTTTAACTATCTCTTCAATACGCTCTATAGCCTTTTCAAGTTGAAAGGAAGCCTTTTTTGACCTTTTCGCCACCCCGCTTCTCCTTCCATTCCTTACGACTTTTCAAAACCAGGCATTCTAGCTTGCCTCGAGCCGGCCGTATTTCCACAGTATTTCCCGGAATCACATCCTCGCTTTCACGAACAATTTTGCCATCCGATTTCCGGTAAACAATACAGTAACCTCTTTCGAGAACGTTATAGGGACTGAGCATGTTTAACAAACTCTCCAGGCTCTTTAGCCGCGTCTCCGTTGTGGTAAGCTTGTTCGACATAGCATAACGCAAGCGATTATCAAGATTTTCAAGATGCCGAATTCTACCGTCTAGCTCCTCAGTTCCAAATGTTCTCAGCAATCTTTCCCTCAAGAGTTCCACCTCGGAATGCATACCATTCAAAATCCTAATCATCGTCTTGATGAGCCGCTCCATTCGGTCATCGAGCCACAACAACCTGTCGTCCAGCATACGTTGCGGGTCCTTGAGACTCTGTTTGAGATGACCAAGCCTTTGCCCATAGAGTTCAATCCTGTGAGAAATAGCCCTTATCAGCACTCCGGCAACTTCTCTTAACTTGCTTTCGACCTCTCTCTGACGCTTTACAATCCATTCAGCTGCTGCCGTAGGCGTGGGAACCCTCAGGTCGGCAACCAGATCAGAAATGGTAAAGTCAATCTCATGCCCCACCGCTGATATGGTCGGAATGGTGCAATCAGCAATAGCCCTAGCAACAATTTCTGTATTGAAGGCCAATAGGTCCTCCATGCTTCCTCCGCCTCGTCCCACTATTACCACATCCCACATAAATTTTGACTGCATCACGTTGGCCAACCCAAGAGCATTAGCAATGTCGGCAGCTGCCTCATCGCCCTGTACCTGAACAGGCGCTAAGGTAACTTCTGTGGCAAATGGAGCACCACGGAGCACTCTAAGGATGTCCCGAATAGCCGCTCCCGTGGCCGAAGTTATTACGAGTATTCTCTGGGGACAGAAAGGCATAGGCTTTTTACGGTTATCCTTGAAAAGCCCTTCAGCTTCAAGTTTTCGCTTTAACTTTTCTATTTCTGCCTGAATTGCCCCAATTCCTCGAGGCTCCATGTGTTGAACAATAATTTGATATTCTCCCCTAGGTTCATAAACATTTAGTCGGCCTATGCACAGAACTTCCATTCCGTTTTCTGGCGTGAACTTGATTCGGGTTCGATTTGCCCGAAAGCAAACGGCTCGTATCTGAGCTTTCTCATCCTTCAGCGTAAAATACATGTGACCAGATCTGGGAGTGCTGAGATTGGATAGCTCTCCGACTACCCCGATAAAGGGAAAACCGGTCTCAAGAAGCTCCTTTATTTGCGCCGTGAGCTCGCTAACCGTGAAAACGAAAGGCCTACTATCTTCTGGTTGCTCCCCTGCAAAATCCAGCAACTCAAAATCCATCATGCCCCCTACTGGAACAGCTTAGGATCCATGGCATCTCTGAGGGCCTCTCCGACCAGATTAAAAGCCGTAATGGTTATGAAAATCGCCAGCCCCGGAAACAAAGTAAGCCACCAGGCAAACTCTATGTAATCTCTGCTCTGACTCAGGATGTCACCCCAGCTTGGTGTCGGCGGCGGAACACCAAACCCAAGAAAGCTCAGACTAGACTCTGTGAGAATAGCCCCGGCTACCCCAAAAACTACCGAAACCAGTACCGGACTCATGGCATTGGGCAACATGTGCAAAAAAATGATCCGCCGGTGAGAAGCACCCAATGCCTTCGAAGCCATAACAAAATCCAATTCCTTGAGCTTCAAAAATTCAGCCCTCACAAACCGGGCAATACCCGTCCAACCAGTTATCCCAATAACAGCCATGATATTGTAAATGCTTGGCGGCAAAAAAGCTATAATTGCAAGTATAAGAAAAAAGGTCGGAATAGTCATCAATACCTCAATGATACGATTCACCACATCATCCACTATGCCCCCGAAATATCCGGCCATGCCACCAAGAACCACACCTACTGCTGCCGCAATACCTACAGCCACAAATCCAACAGAAAGCGAAATCCTGGCTCCGTGAATCATACGACTGAGCACATCCCTTCCCCGGTCATCTGTCCCTAGCCAGTGTCTTGAACTGGGTGGGCTGAGTATTTCAAAAAGATTGTATTCTGTTGGGGAATAGGGAACGAGTGGCCATAAAGCCCACCCGGATCCGGGATGTTCAAAGCGCTGAAAAGGATGCCAATCCTTGTGCTTCCTGATTTTTTTCCAATCGAGGATGTTATCCTGCTGAAAGATCGGGAAGAACACCCGGCCATTTAAACTGGCACAAAGAGGCCTATTATTGGCAAGCAACGGTGCAACAACAGCAACAAAGCCTAAGAACAATATGAGATAAAGCGAGAATATGGCAAGCTTATGCTTCTTAAAACGCCACCACACCATTGACCAGTAAGACGTGGGATATCCATCACGAGATGGCATACTTCGCACCTACCGATATTGAATTCTGGGATCGAGAAGGGCATACAGAATATCTGACAGCAACAGACCAAGAAGTGTCAGTATGGCCGAAATCGTTGTAAGAGCCATTATCACAGGATAATCTCTGGACAGGACGGCTTCAAATCCCAGCTGTCCCATGCCCGGTATGGAAAAAATGTTTTCTATTATGACGCTACCGCCAAAAAGTGCCGGGAGGAGATAAGCCGCAAGCGTAACAATGGGAAGCAAAGCGTTTCTGAAAGCATGCTTCATAATAACGGTTCGTTCACTCAGTCCTTTCGCTCTGGCTGTGCGAATGTAATCTTCGCGAATAACCTCGAGAAGCTCCGATCTCATTAGCCGAGACAGATAAGCCCACCCACCGTAGCTCAAACAAAAAACGGGCAACACAAGATGCCACATTCTGTCCAGTAACCATTTCCAGAATGGCCAGTGGCCAGCTCCTATTGACGATATTCCATAAACGGGAAAAACGTCCCAATATTCACCACCCCCAAACAGCATTATTAACATCACAGCAATCCAGAAATTTGGCAGAGAGTAAAGAATAAAGAATAGAAGCGTAAGCAGTTTATCCAACCATGTGTCCGCTTTAACAGCGGAAAATACCCCAACAGGTATG
Source organism: Deltaproteobacteria bacterium (assembly GCA_019309115.1). GTDB lineage: Bacteria > Desulfobacterota > Syntrophobacteria > Syntrophobacterales > Thermodesulforhabdaceae > JAFDGW01. The sequence goes on along the minus strand of JAFDGW010000003.1, from coordinate 24,114 downwards.
GCAACGATGTAGATTAGCAAAATAGACAGTATATTGAGCTGCAGGGTTACTGGCAGCCTTTCTTTTATTTTATCCCAAACCTTTCTGTGATCTTTGTAAGAACGGCCAAAATCAAAGGTTATTACTCGCTTTACCCACATCAGGTACTGAACAGGAATCGGTTTGTCCAGACCGTAAAGTTTTTTTGTTTCTTCGATAATTTTCTGAGCGGTTGCCGTATCGGCTATCTGTCCTTCAGCAGTGAACTGAAGCTTCATTAAGATCGGATTTCCGGGTGCAAGCTGGATTATAATAAAGGTAATGAAAGTAATGCCTATAAAAGTTGGAACGACCTGAATAAGACGCCTCGTCAGATAAGCCTTCATAGCTTACGGCTCCCTGTACTTTTGTAAGCTCAGAGGTACCCACCATTCCTTCGGATCAAGACCCATAGGATAGACACGGACGTTTCTAAACCTTCTATCAACGGCTACCAGAGCTTTCATGGTGAACAGAAAGGTGTATGGCTGTTCGTAGTGCACAATCTCGTGAAAACGATGGTAAAGGGCATGTCGCTTTTCCGCGTCGAATTCGCGCCTTGCCTCTTCAATTATCCGATCAGCTTCATTATTGACAAAACCAACAAAATTCGATCCCTTATCAGCCTGTGACGAATGCCACACTTGATAAGGATCCGACTCCCAGCCTAGGCTCCATCCCAAAGTGCAAGCATCAAAGTCCCGAGACTGAATCTTCTGTATAAAGGTGGCCCATTCGAGTTTCCTTATACGCATCTCGATGCCCACATCTCTCAAGCTTTCCTGAAGAATCGTTGCCAGTTGTTCGGCAAATCTAGAACCGGCGGATATGAGGAACTCGAAACGAAAAGGCATACCATCTTTATCGCGAATTCCATCTCCATCATGATCAACCCATCCAGCTTCCTCAAGAAGCTGGACGGCCCTGTTGGGATCGTAAGGATAAGGCCTTACTGAGCGATCGTAATCAGGGCTATTGACATAAAACGGCCCGGTAACAATCGTACCGAGACCGAAAAGAAGCTTTTCCAGTATAGTTTTACGGTCAATCAACATGGTCATAGCCTGCCGAACGCGTCGGTCCCGGAACCATGGTTTTCGCATGTTCCATCCAATGTAGCTGTATTGAGGAAGGTAATAGCTAAGTTTACGAAAGTGAGCGTGAAATCGCTTACCTCGAGTCTGATAAACCCACTGAATCGGCCTCAAGCCCATAAGATCAAGACCGCCCTGCTTCAACACTTGCAGTGCTACGGTAGAATCCGTTATAAATTTGAAAACTATCTTCTTTAGATATGGTTTGCTCCCCCAGTAATCATCATTGCGAACAAGCACAATTTCCTTGCCCGTCTCCCACTTCGCAAACCGATAAGGTCCGGTGCCTATTGGGTGTCGGCCTATGGGGTGGGCGTTGAAATCATCGCCGGGTTTAAAGAGGTGTGCCGGCACAATCGGAATGCCTCCGCAAAACTCAAGTGCCAGAAAATAAGGACGGCGGTAGAAAAACTCAACAGTGTAATCGTCCAGAGCTTTAACGTTGATTATGTCCTGGTAATAATTTCGCAAATGAGCTGCATCAACTTTAGGATCGCGAATTCTTTCAAAACTGAACACGACATCATGCGCCGTAAAAGGATGGCCATCGTGCCATTTAACCCCTTTTCTCAAGTAAAACCTGTAACGAAGGTGATCCTCAGAAATATCCCAGTGAGTAGCCAGCTGGGGCACCAGCTTAAGGGTTCGTTCATCCCTTTTTACTAGTGTTTCATAGATGTAGTCGTTCACCCTTGAAGCGTACACATCAGTTGCCGTTATGGGATTGAGTGTACCGGGTTCTGCCCCCATATGGATAATGAGCCAGTCTCCAGGCACAGGTTCATCGGCACCTGCAAAAACAGGGCTGAAAATAACCAGGAAAAGAAGTAACATTTGTTTCCCCTTGCCACCGCCAATCCTGCTCAACAGGGCAAAACCTCCAACAAGCAGCACCACAAAAAGAACAGACAGCAAGTTTATGTACTCCTTGATCCATTCGCCTATAGGAGCTCCAAAAAAGTAAAAAAGCGTGCCGATCAGAAAAAACCGTCCGCCTCGCCCAATTAACGACGCCACCGCAAATCTTTTTAAATCCAGCAGAAAAGCACCTGCACTTATGGTAAACACCTTGTAAGGAATGGGCGTAAACGCAGCAATCCCAACGGCCCATACGTCGTAACGCTGGTAGTAATCTTCAACAAGCTCTCTTTTCCTGCGAGAAACGAATTTCACAAGTAGCGGCCTTCCCCCATAATGACCAATCCCGTAACCAAAAAACCCGCCCAAGACCGAACCAATGGTGCATATAACGGCAAAGCGCAGTGAGTTGTAAGGAGCCGCAATACACATGGTTATGAGCAAAACATCCGGGGGAACGGGAAAGAAAGAAGACTCTGCAAACGCCAGCACTCCAAGGGCAATCTCAGCATAAGGTGTCTTTGACCATGCCAGAACCCAGTTAACTAGATTGTGAAAAACTTCTATCATTATAGCCCAATCTCAAGTCCTTATAAAAATAAAAGCCCGATTAACCCCAGCAACCAACAGTAATAAGCAAAACGATGGAAAAAACCGCTTCTAATCAATCTGAGCAACCATACCAAGGCAACGTAGCCCACCACAAAAGCCGCTAAAAACCCGGCAACAACCGATTTTATATACTGTGCCCCAAAGTCCACGTGAAGTGATTCCAACAGGAATGCTCCTGCAACCGCCGGAATAAAGAGGAGAAAAGAAAATCGAGCGGCAGTCTTTCTTGAACATCCCGCCATAAGAGCAACCGAAATCGTAATACCAGACCTTGATATTCCTGGGGCTAGAGCAAAAGCCTGAAAAAAACCAACCAGTATGGCCTGTCGCCACGAAATCGTGTCTTCAACTCGACTGCTAGCTTCGAAAAACCTGCTGGCAAAAAGTACACAACCGGTTATGATCAGATTCAACGAAACAAGCTTGGGATTTGCAAACAGTTGTTCCACAAAAGGACGAGCTGTAACACCCGCAACGGCAATTGGGATTGTGGCAACCGCTATTTTCAGAAACTCGGTATCTTTTAGGACGGCCAAAGAATCTTTGCTTCTGAGAGATGTAAATACTTCGGACAGCAGGGTAACGATTTCGGATCTGAAAACTATCAACACAACCAGCAGAGTTGCAACATGCAGGAAAACATCAAAAAAAAGATCCGGTTCTCTGAGTTCCAGCAGGAATTGCCCCAACACAAGATGACCGGAGCTGCTTACGGGGAGAAACTCAGTAGCACCCTGAATAACGCCTAGCACAACTGCAGAAATCGGGCTCATCTGAAATTCTCCTTCTTAGGGAGCAACAATAGAACCATTCCACGATACTTCATTCTGCCCGCCAAATTTCCCGCATCATCACCGGTTCCAAAAAACAAATCAATCCTGAATGGACCGCGTATCGCTCCGCCGGCATCCTGATGCAAGACCCAGCCGGCAAATTGACGAACCCCACCTTTAACACCAGGTACCAATGTGATTACATAGCTTAAGGCACCTCTGGGATAATAAACCGGATCACTGGCTATTGATCTCATAGGAGTAAGCAAAACATTAATACTGCCTTTCGGTCCCTCGTTAACCCAGCGGAAGAATACGTAACTTTCGTTTTGCCATAACACTTCCCACATCCGGTCGGAGTGTTTCCGAAAATAACTCTTTATGGCCTGCATTGACATATCCTCTTCTGTCATAAATCCTTGCTCTATCATGTATCTGCCAATGCTCCGATAAGGTCGGCCATTGCTACCGGCGTAACCCACGCGACGCACCGTCCCATCCGGCAAACGTACCACACCAGATCCCTGAATCTGCAGGAAAAAGGCATCAACAGGATCTTTTACCCAGAAAAGGGGCTTCACGTTCGCGATAGCTCCGTTATCTATATCTCGCCGAGTGTAATAAGGAACCAGCCGCCTACCATCTAGACGACCAGATATCGTGGAAATCCCGCAATTTACACCAAAATCCTTGAGATTTACCTTTATGAGATCCGGTGGAAGAGGGTAAAGTGGGTATGAAAATTTCGGTGTTCTGACCAGGCTGCCTTCAATAACAGGTTCATAATATCCCGTAAAGAGCACCCGGTTTCCATCCACGGAATAGGTATAAAAATCGAAAAGAGTTGATAAACGCTGAAAGTTCAGACTGTCACTATCAAGGAGCTTTAAAAAGCCCTGCAAAGATCGTATAAAATCTCCTGTGCTGAAGACAGCCGAAAGAGAAGCAATCGAGATTTGTTTATTTTCGGGAAAGCGTTTGAAGTAGCCGATGCTTCGCTCAACAGCTTTTCTTAAAGATTCTCGCGATTCGGTATCGAAAAACCTGATTTTTTTCAAAAAGCGGGGATTCAGCTGAACCAGGCTAGGTTTGGGAGGCGCTTTTGGTTTGGGTGGAGGCGGTGCAGGTTTTTGAACACAACCCAGCACCGCTATGAATAAGCAAACTATCGTACCGGCACAGAACCGGACAAGACAGTGCTTCATGAAACATCAGGTTCCCATTTCCCACGATTGCAAATATTTTTCCTGCTCCTCCGTGAGGGTGTCTATTCTGATACCCATGCTGGACAGCTTGAGCACAGCTATTCTTTTGTCAATTTCTCTGGGCACAGAGTAAACCTTCTTATCCAGAGAAGATCCATTGTTCACGAGGTATTCAACGCACAATGCCTGATTAGCAAAGCTCATGTCCATCACACTGGACGGGTGACCCTCGGCAGCTGCAAGGTTTACCAATCTTCCTTCGGCGAGAACATAAATGCGTCTGCCGTCTTTAAGCTCAAATTCTTCGACAAAATCGCGAATTTCTCGCCGGTTTCCTGCAATCGATGCAAGCCCATCAAGATCAAGCTCGACATTGAAGTGACCGGAATTGCAAACTATTGCACCATCTTTCATAACTTCAAAATGTTCTTTCCGAATGACGTTTATGTCACCAGTCAAAGTACAAAAAAAGTCACCAATCCTGGCGGCATCAGCTATGGGCATGACTTCATAACCATCCATCACAGCTTCAAGAGCTCGAATAGGATCAACTTCTGTAACCACAACTCGGGCACCCATCCCTCGGGCCCTCATAGCCACACCTCGTCCACACCAACCATAACCGCACACGACAAACACACTTCCCGCTATAAGTCTGTTGGTAGCCCGAATAATTCCATCTATCGTACTCTGGCCCGTGCCGTACCTATTGTCAAACAGGTGTTTCGTATCAGCATCGTTCACCGCAATTATGGGGTATCGTAGCACTCCTTTTTCAGCCATGCTCCTTAAGCGAATCACACCAGTGGTCGTCTCTTCTGTACCGCCTATTACTGCGTCCAGCAGCTCGGTCCGCTCAGAATGAAGTGTGGACACAAGGTCGGCCCCATCGTCCATGGTAATTTGAGGCCTATGCTCAAGAGTCTGATGTATGTGACGGTAATACGTGTCCCTGTCCTCGCCTTTTATGGCAAAAACCGGAATCCCGTCATAGTGAACAAGGGATGCGGCGACGTCGTCCTGCGTGCTGAGCGGATTGGAAGCACACAGCCTTACATCAGCCCCCCCATCTTTGAGGGTCTGCACTAGAAAAGCCGTTTCCGTTGTCACATGCAAACAAGCCGAAATACGAACCCCTTTCAGCGGCTTCACTTCGGCAAAGTGATTCCTTATGCTTTTCAAAACGGCCATGGACTGAGACGCCCACTCGATGCGTTTTTTACCCTTTTCCGCAAGAGAAATATCCCTAATGTCAAATTCCATAATTTGAATCCTCCCGAACATGCCTTCCGATATGCTTCAACAACCAAAGCAAATAGCACATCATCAGCAGCAATAATTATTACAGCCCGGCTTTATCGCGCAGGATATCCACCATATCAGTTTTTTCCCATGTGAAATCAGGATCGTTTCTGCCAAAATGCCCGTAACAAGCAGTTTTTTTGTAAATGGGCCTAAGCAACCGAAGGTTATTTATCATGTTCGCCGGCTTAAAGCTGAAAACTTCTCTGACGATGTCGGCAATTTTGTCGTCGGGCTGAACCATCCCAGTCCCGAAAGTGTTGATCATCAAGCTGACCGGTTCAGCAACACCTATGCTGTAGGCAACCTGAATTTCCACCTTTTTTGCCAGCCCCGCTGCAACAATGTTTTTGGCAACATAGCGGGCCATATAAGATGCCGACCTGTCAACCTTCGTGGGATCTTTTCCAGAAAAGCATCCCCCACCATGACTACCCTGACCGCCATAGGTATCACAAATGATTTTTCTTCCGGTAAGACCGGTATCAGCCATTGGACCGCCTATGACAAAACGGCCAGTGGAGTTAATAAAAAACTTTGTATTGCCATCAATAAGGTGATCGGGAACCACTTTCTTTATGACCTCTTCAATAATGCCTTCTTGCAATGTCTTGTAAGAAACATTAGGGGCATGCTGAGCTGCCACGACAATTGTTTCAACACGTTTAGGCGTTCCATTATCATATTCTATCGTCACCTGGCTCTTTCCGTCGGGTCTTAGGAAGTCAAGAATGCCTGTTTTACGAACTTCAGCAAGCCTTCGGGTAATTCTATGGGCATAATATATCGGCATCGGCATGTACACAGGAGTTTCGTCACAAGCAAATCCAAACATAAGCCCCTGGTCACCAGCACCCATTTCCTCGAAGAGTCCCTCGCCGGGGTTCACTCCTATCGCTATATCAGGGGACTGCTTGTCAATACTGGATATGACGGCGCAGGTTTCCCAGTCGAAGCCCATTGAAGAGTCATTATAACCGATCTCTTTAATGACTTGACGTGCTGTGTCCGGAATATCCACCCAGGTGGAAGTAGTAATTTCGCCTGCTATAAAAACCAAACCGGTGGTTACCAGCGTTTCACAGGCCACCCTACAATTTTTGTCTTCTTTAATGATAGCATCCAGTATAGCATCCGAAATCTGATCGGCCACTTTATCAGGATGCCCTTCCGTCACCGATTCCGAAGTAAAAAGATACTTACTCATTGCCATTTTTTGTCGCCTCCTTTGTAAGCTCCATACTATTAAGGGAGTCACTGACGGTTCCCTTTTTCGGATGGGAAAACATGATACCTGTCGGCGGTGCAACCACTCCACCCGAAATTATAAGTTTAAAAGCATCTTCAACACTTATAGCGAGCGGTATAGTCTGAGATTCGGGCACAAGAAGGTAGAACCCCGATGTTGGATTGGGAGTGGTGGGTAAAAATACGTTTATGACTCTCTCCTCCGTCTTGCTCTGAACCTCTCCTCCCGCCGTTCCGGTAACAAATGCCATAGCATACATTCCCTTTCGAGGATACTCAATCAAAACAACTCGTCGAAACGTTTCCTCAGATTGCGAAAAAATCGCAGTAAGTAACTGCTTTACAGCAGAATACAAAGGTCTGACGAGCGGAATCTTGTAAACTATGATCTCCCCGAAGGTAACTATCTTTCCTCCAACATAGTTCTTAACCAAAACGCCTGTGAGGAACACTATAACAACAACCATTACAATACCCAGTCCGGGTACAGGAAAGGGAATGTAAGCCTTTGGATTGAACCTAGGAGGTAGTATATTGAAGACCCTGTCGGCGTGCTTAATGATAAAAAATATCACATAAAACGAAATAGATAGCGGAACGACAGTAAGAACTCCGGCAATGAAATAATTGCGAATTCTTATCTTCAGGTTTTTAAAAAACTCTCTCATTCTTTGGGCTTGTTCCCCGGTCCGAGCAATACCACCTTCGGTTCATATTCTGCCAATTCGGAGTCGCTATACTGAGCATAAGTAACGATTATTATCAAGTCCCCTTTTGCCCCCATCCTCGCCGCGGCTCCATTCAAGCAGATATCGCCTTTCCCAGCAGGTCCAGGAATAGCGTAGGTTTCAAATCGAGCACCATTAGATACATTGTAAACATGAACCTGTTCGTAAGGTAAGATGTCAGCTGCTTTCATAAGTAATTCATCAATTGTAAGGCTACCTTCGTAATCAAGGTTAGCATCGGTAACCTGAGCCCTGTGAAGTTTAGATTTCATCATAGTCCTGGTCATCTTTCACTTTCCCTCCAGCGACAATTACTCAGGATCTGGGAGTCAGCACGATGTTATCAATAAGCCGGGCTTTGCCCACAAAAGCCGCAAGGGCAAGCAGAGCTGGGCCGTTTATTTCATCAAGCTCTTCTAGGGTTTCGGGATCCCTGATCTCAGCATAATCAATCACAAGCCTGTCATCGGGAGCTAGAATAGACCTAACTTCCTGTAAGACCTCAGCAGCCGAAGTTATCCCGTTACTGACCAGTTCCTGAGCCTTCATCAACGACTGATACAATCTAAGCGCCACCTTACGTTCGTCGGAAGACAGATACACATTACGGCTGCTCATTGCCAATCCGTCCTTCTCACGAACAGTGGGATGGCCAAGCACTTCCACATCCATGTTCAAGTCTTGCACCATACGACGTATAACAACCAGCTGCTGGTAATCCTTTTCACCAAAAACGGCCACATGGGGTTTTACGATATTGAAAAGTTTGGCAACCACAGTGGTGACACCTCGAAAGTGCCCTGGCCTCCTTGCACCACACAAAGGCCTGGAAACTTCTGTTACCTCAACGTAAGTTTGATAATTTTGAGGATACATTTCTTCGGCCGAAGGAGTAAAAACCACATCAACGCCCACCGACTCGGCAAGCTTTAGGTCCCGCGGAAGGTCTCTTGGATAGCGCTCAAAATCTTCCTGAGGGCCGAACTGAGTAGGGTTAACAAAAATGCTGATCACCAGTATGTCGCCATGCCGGCGTGCCATTTTCATGAGGGCAAGGTGTCCGTCGTGTAGATAGCCCATGGTGGGCACGAAAGCTATCTTTTTTCCGTCTCTTCTCCACTGATCGGCCCTTGCCTGCATGTCCTTAACGGTAGCTACAACGTTCATCTGCTCCTCCTTCAAATGAAAAAAGCCTTCCGCGACCGAAAGGCGGAAGGCTTTGCTGCCTACTTTCCCGTCTCGGTCCCGGAACCATGGGATCCAAGCGGTTCAACTAAACCAAACTAAATTTTCAAAGAAACAATAACAAAGCAACGCCAGATATGTCAAGGAAATCAAAGCTCATCCACCCGGAATGCCTATAAAGAAACTCAACAACCAAAACTATCGTTGAAATATACCACCCTCTGGATTAAATTTTAGATCAAGTTCTGAAGTAAACCACGAAAGGAGGGTTTCACATGGCTGTTAGTTACCCGTCAATTGGGCACAAGGTGATAGCCAAGGTTGTTGATGTAAAAGGCAAGTGTACCATTGGAATGCAGGTTGGTGACGAATTTGAATTAAGCATTCATAAGTGCGGAGATTTCTGCGGGTACTTCTATCACAACATTTTTAACTGGATTTGCATGCTCCAGTTTGGTGGCACCTTTCCTATGGGAGACCCCGATAAGATGGAATGGGTCTGTCCTAATGCTCAGAATCAGGTAAAGATTCAGCTTATAAGACAAAAAGACTGATTCTTTCCCTAAGGGGCCTTATAATAGGCCCCTGTGTTTTACAATTAACCATTTGGCTCGCTTCAGTGGAGTGAAATATATAGCTTTCTTCGAATTTGCCCCCTTTAATCGGTTCACGAACAACTTGTTCTTTGGTCAGAAGCTTCCTTCAAAGCCTCCATCCAGCGGTCATTATTTTCTCTGGAACTGATAGCAATCCTAACATAGCGATCATTCAGGCCGGCAAAATTGGCACAGTTTCTTATTAAAATCTTATGCTTGCTAAGCATATAATCGTGAAGCTGAAAGGAATTCATCGGAAAGCTTCTTTGAAGCTCTAGCAGGATATAGTTGGCCACAGATGGAAAAATTTCTAACCAGGAAAAACCTTTAAGGATTTCCAAAAGTCGAGCTCTTTCTTCATCGAAGAATTTTCTCGTCTTTTTCCTAAAGTCTTCAGCTTTTAAGCAAAATATACCAGCTCTTTGGGCAAAAACGTTCACCGACCAAGGCGGCACATATTGCCTGAGCCGCTTCGCAATGTCAATCGGCGCCATAATGTAACCCAGTCTCAGACCGGGAAGAGCATAAAACTTAGTAAGGGAACGTATAATAACAAGCCCTCCTGGGGCGTCTCCACAGAGTAGCAAATGTTTCTTCAGCGATAGCTCTTCCTTGAAGTCCACAAAGACTTCGTCGATCACCCAGGTAATATCGGAACTTTCCAATGTTGAAACTACATAGCTGATGACTTCCGGCGACAGGGGAACTCCGGAGGGACTTCCAGGATGGGTCAGAAAAAGAGCTTCGGGTTTTACCGAGTGAATCAGGGCATCAAGTTGTTCAACAGATGGCTGAAAGCTCAAAGAAGACGAAGGTAAAAGGCTACGAACTATGAGGCCTTTATTTTTAAAAACTGTCAAATATTCGCTGAAAGTGGGAAGTACAATAGCAACTCTATTCCAGTCCATCGCGTAGGGAAGCCAGAAAAGAAGCTCGGTAGATCCATTCCCGACAACGAAGTAATCTTCCGGCAATCCGTGAAATTCTGATAACGCCTGGATAAGCTCATCATTGTGTATGTCGGGATAATGGACAATTTGCTTGTAACAATCCCTCAGTTCATCATGAAGGCCCTCTGGAGGTCCAAGAGGGTTTATACTGGCGCTGAGGTCCAGTATTTCATCGAAACTGCACCCGAGCTTACGGCATACCTCGTAGATGTTTCCACCATGTATAGGTTGCTCTTTACCCATCTTTATGCCATCCTACAAAAGAAAAACCTGATAACCACAGCAAAAAGCACGGATAGAAAGCAAACAACAGCGTAGACCTGAAGTGCACGATGATAATCGGTTACCTCAATCCTTTTCCTGCCAATTCCCATGAAGGGTTTTTGCACTGGCCGGCCAAAGTAAGAATAACACCCACCTAGCCTCACTCCCAGGGCTCCGGCCATGGCAGCCTGAGGATATCCGGCATTCGGGCTGGCAACTTTTCGGCAGTCTCGCCGCATAATCCGCAAGGTTTCCCGCCAGTCCAGCTTCAAAACCCACGCACTTAGTACTATCAACCATCCGGTTACTCTCGAAGGCACAAAGTTGGCCAGATCATCAAGTCTTGCAGCAAATTGACCAAAGTGTAAGTATTTTTCATTCTTATACCCTATCATCGAGTCGAGCGTGTTCAGAGCCTTGTAAATCACCGCTAGTACGGGGCCACCCAGGGCTAGGTAGAACAGCGGGGCAACTACTCCGTCAGATATATTTTCTGAAAAGGTTTCCAGCACGCTCGCTAAAATTTCCGCCTCACCGAGGTTCTCCGTATCACGACTTACTATAAACGAAAGGCTTTGACGAGCTTTTTCAATGTTGCCTTCACCAATGGCCTGAATTACTCGATGAGTCTCAACGTAAAGGCTCTTCATTGCAATGGTTGAGTATGCTATCCATATAGCAATTATATACACAGCAGGGGGAAACAGAAATACTGTAAGCCACAATATACCCCAGCAGGTTAATCCTGAGGCGATGACGACGCAAATTACCAGCAAAAGTCCCCGTACCTTTAGCTCCCACGCCTGGAATTTTCTACCCGACGGATAAAGAATCCCCTCCATTTTGCTTATCAAGGACCCCATCCACCTGACGGGATGGGGAAGTGAATGAGGATCACCAAAGATTAAATCCAATATAACTGCAGTGATTAACCCCTTTGCACCAAAACAGTTCACCATCATTAGAGGCCGATAATTCGATAAAGTTTTTCAACGTTAACGTGTTTTCTGAAGTGTTCGGCCAGAAGATTGTACTGTTCATCCTTCCAGATCCAATAGCCGGAAACTTCATTCTTCACGTCTATGGACTTCCCAACAGTAGAAGCTACTGCGGCCACGAACCATTTTCGGAAAAGGTCGTTGTCGAATATTCCATGCAAGTAGGTTCCCCACGCCAATCCACGGGCAGATGCCATGCCATCTTCCACTGGAATCGGCATCTTTTCACCCCGCCTTTCCGTGATTCTAAAAATCCCGGAAAGGTCTTCACCACTACCAGGCAATTCCAAGCTCCGCCCCATGTGAATCTCATAACCCTCAATACTCCCTTCGGGAATTCCAATAAAGCCCGCCCAATAATTCCAGAAATGGTGGTCCTTCCTGATTTCCGCCTTTGCCTGTCGGGTTATCTTGTCAGCATGCATCTCGGTTATCATTGGAAGAATTTCCAGTCCCTTTATCTCAGTCCTCCTGCTTTCGCAACCCCAAGGATCTTTAACCTCCACACCAAGCATCTGGTATCCGCCGCAGATTCCAACCACCATGCGCCCGCTTTTCCAGAACGCTCGAATAGCATCGGCAAGACCACTTTCGTGCAGAAAAAGAAGATCCTCTATTGTGTTTTTACTCCCCGGTATCACGACCGAATCGAAGTTAAAAATTAGCTCTGGAGATGCAAAATAATGTACTTCCACCCGGCCGTCTCTGCTGAAGGCGTCAAAATCCGTGTAGTTAGATATATGAGGTAGCCTAACCACACCTATGTTGATGCTTTCCAAAGCTAGCCCTTTACAAACACGGCGGGCAAGTGCCACGCTGTCTTCTTCGGGAAGAATTATATCGTCAAAATAGGGGACCAATCCCAGTACCGGTCTGCCGGAAAGTTTTTCCAGAAGTTTCGTCCCTGACTCAAAGAGTGCAGGATCACCGCGGAATTTATTGACAATAAGCCCTTTTATTAATTCCCTTTCTTCCGGCTCCATGAGCATGATACTTCCCACTAGAGCCGCAAAAATCCCGCCACGGTCTATATCTCCAACCAGAACACAGGGGGTATTCGTTCTTCTAGCCATGGCCAGGTTAACCAGATCGTGTTCTTTCAGGTTCAACTCAACGGCACTACCAGCCCCTTCCATAACCACAACATCGTAAGTCCTTGAAAGTCTGTCGAAAGCATCTAACACAACAGGAAGTAGTTGATGCTTGTACCGATAATAGCTAACTGCTTCGAAATTCCCTACAGGCTTTCCCAATACTATTACCTGCGAACCCTTGTTTGATGTAGGCTTCAACAGGATGGGGTTCATGTCAACATGGGGTTCGACACCGGCGGCTTCCGCCTGCATAACCTGAGCACGCCCCATCTCTCCGCCGTCAGCGGTAACAAAAGAGTTCAAGGCCATGTTTTGAGCCTTGAAGGGAGCTACTCTGAAGCCGTCCTGTTTGAGTACACGGCATAATGCAGCAGCAAGTACACTTTTGCCGACATCTGAACCCGTCCCAGCAAACATAACTGTTTTAGCTCGCTTCACTGGCGGCCCTCGCCTTCTGGAGAAAAGTCACGGGAACATGCGGGTTACTTCCCCAATGTTGATGAACATAGCTAGCTAGTACCTGGCCGATAGAATATCCTTCCATCCTTGCTAATTCCCTTTCGTTTTTTTTCACTTCAAAGACCCGCTTCACACCGCCGATTTCACCTTCCACGTCAGAATAGTGAAATTCGTGGCCTCGCACAGTTTGATTTCTCCCACCCAGGATGCAGTCTTCCAAAAATCGAACAACCACATAACCGAGAGCTCTACGTCTCGGGAGCATGCGCACCCCGAAGGGAAACAAACCGGCCATAGAAAATGACACTTCGTCATTGCCTTTCTTGGTTTTTATATACTTGCTAAGGATCATCAACCCCCCACACTCGGCGTAAATGGGACATCCCTGCACTGCCATCGCTCGAATGCGTTCAAAAAAAGATCTATTTTGCACAAGTTTGTCTGCGTGCACTTCTGGATAACCGCCCCCTACATAAAGGGCAGAAGCTTCATAAGGGATGGTTTCACCCGCTAACGGTGAGAATTCTACCAATTCTGCTCCACAATCTTTCAAAATGTCCAGGTTGTCGGCATAGTAGAAACAAAAGGCGGAATCTCTGGGTACGGCTATGTTTACATTTTCAATTCTGCCATACTCGATTATATTCGCCCACGGTTTCTCAGGGACAAACCTTACCGTTCCCGCTCCAGTCAGTATTGAACGCCTGAGCAACATCTGTACGTCAATATGGTTTTCGATTAGCTTCAGCGCTCGTTCTTTCCAGAATGCATCCAGAGGTGTTTCTTCTGCCGTCACGAGCCCTAGGTGCCGTTCGGGTAAAGTGAGTTCTCTTTCCGCTGGGATCCAACCCAACACGGGTATTTTGTCAGACATAGGAGCCAGAGCTTCTTTCAGATATTCATAATGTTTCTCGCTACCTACCCGATTCAAAACTATCCCAACCCATCGGAGATCTTTGTCAAAATCAACGAACCCATGAACGAGAGCGGCAACACTTCTTGCCATGCTACGGCAATCCACAACAAGCACGACGGGAAGATCCAGCCATTTTGCCATCTGAGCGGTGCTTCCCGCTTCGCTCTTTCCGTCGAAACCGTCATATATGCCCATAACGCCTTCGACAATGGCTACATCTTTTTCGCGAGATGCCCATCCGAAAAGAGCTGTGTTATAGCTTTGGGTAAGCATCCAGCCATCGAGGTTCCTCGATCTTACTCCGGTTACTAACTCATGCAACCCAGGATCTATAAAATCTGGCCCCACCTTGAAAGGCTGTACCTTCATTCCCAGCTCAGAAAGATAAGCCATTAGGGCGAGGGAAAGTGTGGTCTTTCCACAGCCGCTGTGTGTTCCGGCTATAACAAATCCGTAATCGACCATTATCGCGCCGTTGCAAGAATTTCAAATTGTTCGGGCAGAATGTACCATAGAATCTTCCCCGCCCGTTGTTCCAATAATTCGGTTTCTATACAGAGGACTGCTCCGTTTTTGAAAGCTATTGATTCACCGCAACCAGTAAGTACATTCGCAATTTTTGCAACCGATGGCATGTGACCGGCAATCAAAAGGTGTAAAGTGCTTTCATTGACACACTGGCTTAGCTTTTCTTTGATAAAACGAAGCGCAGATTCGGGATCTCCCGAAGGTTTGAAAACATCATCCTGGACAATACTTGAAGATCTGATTCCAACCACTTCTGAAAAGATTTCTGCCGATTGAACGGCTCGCTTCTTGGTGCTTGTAAAAATCATGTCAGGAACGATTTGAAGTCTTTTAATCCCCTCTGCTGATCTCATTATTTGAAGCCTTCCTGTGTCGGTTAAACTCCGCGCCGGATCGACATTTTCCGGATGAGCTTCACCGTGCTGCACAAGATACAGCCTTATCATAGCACACCCCCTATTTATGAATTTTCTTATTTTGTCTTCAAAAACCCCGGTTTTTTCCTGATACTCGCATTTTCCAGTATATGCAATACTGCCGGAGGAATGAGGTGGACATAGACGAAAAATTAGCGGAACTGTACAAATCGAAGGCCTTTTCAAGGCGTGCGAAGAAACACGTAAGGGGAAGACAACATTTCCTGGACATTGTGGTCCCACCTCAGTGGATAGATGTGTGTCAAGGAGAGGTTGAGGCGCTGGGTTATGGCTGTGAAAAGGTGGAGTATTCAATCCTGCGAGTAACAGGAAGAATATGGGATGGTTACATTCTTGCCCTGAATTTAAGAACAGCAAGCCGTGTTGGAATAACTATTCCAGAGTTTCGGGCACCATCAAAAGTTGCTCTTATCAAGAAGTTACAAAGTATTCCATGGGAATTGTGGATAAATCCCAAACACCCGATCTGGATCTACTCTAACGTTGAGCATTCCAGCGTGCGACACGAAGGTTTCGTATCAGACGCCCTTTTCGACGCAGTAAAGCGTTGCTTTGAAAAGTTCGGCTTTTCTGTCAAAAAAAGTGACAGCGCTTTCAACGAAAAGCGGGAAATCGAGTACCCAAGGCAACGATTATGGATAAATCTGAAATCTAATGTTTGTTTAATTCGTATTGATATGGTAGGTGCACACCTTCACCAGAGAGGTTACAGAAAATTTCCCGGAAAAGCGCCAATGCTCGAAACTCTGGTTGCTGCAATCGCCGATCTTGCTGGTTGGCAAGGCAATGAACCCCTTGTGGATGGTATGACCGGCTCGGGAACCTTTGCGATCGAAGCTGCCATGAAGTCCAGAAAAATTCCACCTGGCATTTTCAGAACTTTTCTCTTCGAAACATGGCCTTCTTTTCAGAAGAAGAGATGGGACTACATAAAGAAGCAGACTTGGAAGGAAGTGTCTGATGAGCCAAGCGTGCCCTTGATTGCGGTAGAAAGGAACGTTGATGTGTTGAATATGGCCAAGGAAAACGCTTCCGTCGCTGGTGTGTCGGAAAATATACAATGGATACATGGGGATTTCTTCGAGTTTTCTCCGGCGGATTTCGGCACACCGCATGGACTCCTGTTTCTTAACCCTCCGTACGGAAAGCGTATCAGCACTGAGGTAGCAAAACTGTACAACCGCATAGACAAACACATCCGAAAGGCATATTCCGGCTGGAAAGTAGCTATCGTGTTTCCTCAAAAAAATCTTATCAGTAAGTTCACATCCGTAGAAATCACAAAGATAAGAAGATTTCCTCATGGTGGCCTCTGGATTTACGTAGTCGTAGGCAGAGCGAGGTGAACAATGAAAAGCGTAGGTGTATGCTATTGTCCGGGATTGTTCGTGAACATGCCGTACAGACTACTGGATAAATACCGTGAATATATTTTTCGGTTCAGGATAAATGTGGAAATTGGTGTTCGTGGAGACGAACTGGACGTTGTTCCAGTTAAAGAATTTGAGAAACTGGGAAAGGTTTTGAAAAGCAACGACGTGATGTTTACCCTGCACGGGCCGTTTTGGGACCTATGTCCGGGCAGCGAAGACCCGTTGGTGAGGCAGGTAACCCGGCTGAGGTTTCATCAGCTCATGGATATTGCCGAAGTCATGAGACCTGTGCAGGTTGTCCTGCATACGGGTTTTGATCCAAGGCACCACAGAGGATTGCGTGATGCCTGGATAGAGCGTGCAGTAGAGGTCCTGGAATCAATTGTTAAACGGGCAGAACACGCGGGGTTTCCAATAGCCCTCGAAAACGTGTGGGAAGAATCCCCGCATGTTCACAGGACCATTATTGATGCGATTAACTCACCATTTCTTGGTTTCTGCCTTGATGTAGGACACCAGAACTGTTTTTCTCGCACACCCCTCAAAGAGTGGCTCAACGCCCTGCACGGAAATCTGCTGGAGATACACATTCACGATAACAACGGAAAGCATGACACCCATTCTCCACCGGGCACAGGAACAGTTGACTTCAACTTTCTGTTCAACTTCCTCTTTGAAAAATCCATCTATCCCGTGCTAAATACGGAACCTCACAACGAAAAGGATTTCATCGAAACCCACGAAAATATCAAACAACTGATACCTACCGAATTTCTCAATGCCTATCGTAAGGCTCTTGCACAAACATCTATCAGGACTTAAAGAGTAAAACACGAAAAGGGGGGATAGGTATGGCCATTGTAGAAGTTAGCATCGTGCCCATAGGAACAGGGGAGCCGAGTATAAGTCGGTATGTAGCACGGGCTGTTTCGGTGCTTGAAAAAAGTGGAATAAGCTATGAAATATCGCCCATGGGCACTATATTGCACGGAGAGCTGGGGAAAATACTTGAAGTGATAAAGGATATGCATGAAAGCTGCTTTTCAGAGGGCATTGTTCGCGTTCTCACTACCATTAAAATAGACGACAGGCGTGATCGATACGTTAGCCCTCAGGATAAGGTCAGGTCAGTCAGGGAAAAACTTCACAGTACGGAGGAATAAAGGCTTATGAACGAGCCCCTTAGTAAAAGGCTAAAAAATCTAGCAGAATTTCTGGTAAAAGCCCTTGTCACCAAGCCGGACGATGTTTTGCTGGCCGCGCGAGAAAATGAACGGACTATACTCATGGAGCTTAAGGTAGCTCCGGAAGACTTAGGTCGCATAATCGGAAAAGAAGGACATACCATAAACGCTATACGAACAGTGCTTCAGGCCGCTGCCGCAAGCCATAACAAAAAGGTGCGCCTCGATGTACTGGGATAACCATCACAGGAGGAAGCCATGATTGAACACCACCCTCAATTGTCACCTGAGGAGCTTCGTGCCAGAATAGATCCTGAAAACTTGCCCTTCGACACTACCGCCGAACTCAACGATGAATCAATTCCGGTCCTCGGGCAGGAACGTGGAGTAGACGCAATAAAATTCGGCATGGGTATGAAAGCGGATGGGTACAATATCTTTGTGGCCGGGCCTCCAAAAACCGGACTTACTTACATCGCTAAAACATTGCTGGAAGAACAGGCTAAAAAGGAACCTACACCGCCTGACTGGTGCTATGTCTATAATTTTAAGGAACCGGATAAGCCAAAAGCTATCAAGTTAAGCCCCGGTAAGGGTAAAGAACTTAAAAAAGACATGCACGAGTTTATCCAAACGTTGCAGCAGAAGATTCCGGAAGTGTTCGATAGTGACGATTACCGAGCGAAGGAGAAGGAACTTCAACAAGCATTTGAAGCAAAGCGGCGGGGAATTATCGACGAGCTCTCTGAACTGGCACAGCAAGAAGGGTTCATTCTTCAGTTTTCCCAGGTAGGGATGGTCATAATACCGGCGGGGCCTGATGGTCAGCCCATGAGCCAAGAAGATCTGGCTCAGTTAAGCGACGAAGAAAAGCAGAGGCTTCGGGAAAAGAGCGATGAACTTCAGGAAAAAATGAAAGAAGCGATCAAGAAAATTCGTGACCTGGAGAACCAATTTCGCGAAAAAAGGAATAAACTTGATAGTGAAATTGCGCTTTTCGTGGTTGGTCAGATCTTGGAAACTTATCTAGAAAAGTATCGAGATGAACAGGATGTGATTGAATACCTGAAAGCGGTGCAGGAAGATATCCTGGAAAATATTGACGAATTTAAAAAGAAGGCCGATGAGTCGCAGCAACCACACGCTCCATTCCCTGCACCCCAGAAAAACGGAGCAATGAAGCGATATGATGTGAACGTATTTATAGACAATTCCGAAACAGAAGGAGCTCCGGTAGTCGTCGAATCCAACCCCGCCTATCCTAATCTTTTTGGAACCATTGAACGTCAGGCCTGGTTTGGCGCACTTTTTACGGACTTTACAATGATAAAGCCCGGCGCTCTGCACAGAGCCAACGGCGGCTATCTGGTGATGAAGGCTCTGGACCTGTTGAAATGGTACATATCCTGGGAAGCTTTGAAACGGGCTTTACGGGACAAGGAAATAAAGATCGAAGACCTAGGTGAACTCTACGGATTGTTCAGCACCAGGACCATCCGCCCCGAACCAATTCCTTTTAATGTAAAGATTGTGCTCACGGGAGATCCGTTCCTGTATGAACTTTTGTACATTTATGACGACAAGTTTCAAAAGCTCTTTAAGGTTAAAGCCCATCTTGACGATCGCATGAACCGAAGTGACGAAAACGTGATGAAATGTGCCCAGATGGTGGCTCAGTTCTGTCGCACAAACGGATGCAAACACATGGACAGGACCGGTTTTGCCAGGCTGTTGGAATACAGCATGGAACGCACGGAAGACCGTGAAAAGTTGTCTCTCGAACTTGGAGACATAGGCGACCTCATTCGTGAAGCTGATTACTTTGCATCTCTGGATCAGTCGGAAATAATCAGAGAAGAACACATAGAAAAGGCAATCAAAAAGCGCATTTATCGGTCGAACTTGATTGAAGAGAAAATTAAAGAACTCGTAGAAAAAGACATTTTCTGGGTTGAAATCGACGGCTGGAAGATCGGTCAAATAAACGGGCTTTCTATTTTAATGACGGGAGATCATGAGTTCGGCAAGCCTAATCGAATAACCGCAACAGTGTCGGTGGGCAGAGAAGGCGTGATAGCTATTGAAAGAGAATCCAAACTCAGTGGAAGAATTCATACCAAAGGGATAATGATCCTCACCAGTTTTCTTAAGGAACGATTTGCTCATAATAAACCCATTTCCTTGACAGCAACACTCTGTTTTGAACAGAGCTACGGGCTTGTCGAAGGTGATAGTGCATCTAGTACGGAACTGTTTGCACTGCTGAGCGCAATAGCCGGTGTGCCGTTGAACCAAGGAATAGCCGTTACGGGATCGGTTAGCCAAAAAGGGGAAATTCAGCCTGTTGGTGGGGTCACCCGTAAGATTGAAGCCTTCTTTGATATATGCAAGCACAAAGGACTTACAGGCAAACAGGGTGTAATAATACCAAAGAAAAACATAAATAACCTGATGCTGAAAAAAGAAGTCATCGAAGCGGTGGAAAAGGGGTTGTTCCATATATGGCCCATTTCGAGGATTGAGGAAGGCATAGAAATACTGACAGGAATGCCGGCAGGGGAGCTTCAAGAAGATGGGACTTACCCGGAAGGTACCTTTTTCAGAAAGGTTGATGACAGGCTTAGAGAAATTTCGGAAATAGTTAGGAAATATGGCAAAGAGGAGGAAAGCAAAAAAGAAAACGAAGAAAATGAGGTTCCTGGTGGATGCAGCTGCTAACATATTCTTTAAGGAAGGATGCAACCATTGCAGGCGCTTGTTATTGACTGCTTTGAGGGAGGCGAAGGGGTTTCTCTTTGCACTCCCGTTGCCGGATTACCTCTCATAATGAGACAAATTATAACTCTGAAAAGAGGAGGGTGCAGTGACGTTTATGTGGTAACGAAGGACTCGAGTGTCCGAAATTGCGCCCCATCCGAAATAAAATGCATAGATCCAGATGCACTTGAAAGAATTCTGCGAGGTTGCAAAGAGCATTTTCTCGTTTTGTGGGGAGATACTTTCCCGCTTGAAGGAACTATCCGACAAACTGGAGCGGTTTCAGACGACTTTACGGTTCTGTCAAAACCGGCAAGACCAGCATGTAATAAGTGGCTCAAGTTTATGCAAGGTTTTGGAACCGTACACATTATTGATGAACCTCCGGACGGAAGGCTGAAGGTCATAAACTCTCAGAACGACTTGCAGGAAATCGAAACAACACTGTTTGAAAAACTCATAAGCCCCACTGACAGCTGGCTTACCAAAAAGATTAATCGCCGAGTGTCCCTATGGCTAACCCGTAAGCTTGCCAACACCTTTATCCATCCAAATGAAATTACGCTGCTCAATTTTCTCCTTGGAATCATCGCCGGAACCATGTTTTTTAAAGGAGCTTATTTTTTATCTTTGTTGGGGGCCCTTCTTTTTCTGGCTTCGTCAGTTATTGATGGCTGCGACGGCGAACTGGCGCGTCTTAGATACCAGACCAGTAAACTGGGAGGTTGGCTGGATGTAGTCACTGATAACATAGTGCATTGGGTACTATTTACGGGAATTACAGTAGGTTGCGTGAAACAATATGGCCTGTTCCCCTACGCTTTATTCGGTGCCTTGTTGCTTGGAGGTAGCGTGGGAGCTTTTCTGATTTCCTCAACGGTATCCGCATCTAGTGACAATGGTCTTTTGTTTTCTGAAAGCACGCTCGGAACAAAAACCAAAAAACCCGAAATTATCGATAAGCTTGCCAACCGCGATTTTGCCTACCTCTTGCTTGCGCTAGCATTGTTAAACAAGATTCACTGGTTTTTAATTGCCGGTGGTGTTGGCGCCCCTGCCTTTGCAGGGTATCTGTATTATTTGCTCATACATGCTGGAGAAGCCTAATGCCAGAAACATCATGTCCGCGAACTGCGATAATTTTGGCGGCCGGTCAGGGTACTAGGCTCATGCCCTACACAAAGGACAAGCCCAAGTGCATGCTTACCTTTGACGGCTACCCACTCATATTTTTCCAAACAGCCATTTTTCGATATCACGGTGTGGACAACATAGTGGTAGTGACAGGTTACAAAGCTGAACGAATCAGGGAATATCTGGGAAAATCTGTGACTTATATTCATAACGAAAAGTATGAGGAAACTTCTAGCATGTACTCCCTGTGGCTTGCCAGGGACATAATCCAAGAAGGAGGTTGTTTTGTTTTGAATTCAGATGTTCTTTTTCATCCAGAAATCTTGAGGAATCTTATCAAAAGTGAACACCCCAATGCTCTTGCCATGGACTTTGATGCCACCCTCGACGAAGAGGAAATGAAGGTTATAGTTAACGGGCGTCGAGTGGTTGCCTTGAGTAAATCCTTCTCATCGGCTGACGGAGAAAATGTGGGCTTACTGAAATTTGACCCTCAGGGATGTAAGGAACTGTTTGAAGTTATTGAAAAAGAGATATCTCAGGGCAATACGACCCAGATGGTCCCTTACGCCGTGAACATTCTGGCAAAAAAGCTCTTTATAGAAGCCGTTCCCGTCAACGATTTTCCGTGGATTGAAATTGATTTTCCTTCCGATTATGAAAAGGCAGTTCAAGACATTTTTCCTGCAATCTCAAAGAAAATACAATTGCCGAAGTACTTTGATCTTATGGGTGAAGCTTCCAAGAGAGCTTGACAATGGGCGGGTCCATATTCATTCCCTCTTTTATGGAAGATGTCTCCTCGATTACTCCTCCTTTTTAACGATACCGTATTCCAGGTGCTTATTGAGAATTTCTTCTGCCAGCCTGTCTAAGGCTTTGAAATCGGCTTCTTTTGGCGATCCTTTTACAACAACAGGCTCAAGTATCTCTACTTTCAAGTTGGAAATCATATCTGTAAGTTGCTTTACCATCTTGCCTCCCCATCCATAGGACCCAATAATTGATGCGAATTTCAGCTTTGGTTTCAGAGCATTTACAAGATAAACTGCACAAACAATGTTTGGATGTAATCCGAACAGAACTGTGGGTGAGCCGATAACGACCGTAGCCGGGTCTACCAAAGCCATCGCCAATTCCCCAAGATCGGTTTTAGACAAATTAAACTGCTTTACAGTTATGCCCCTCTTAATTAGAGCCCCTACGAAGTAATCCACCATTTTCTTTGTGCTTCCATGCATTGAGATATAGGGGATAATCACTTCATTCTTTACCTCATCGGAAACCCACTCTCCATAAGCGTTGAGAATGAAATCCGGGTTACTATGGATTGGGCCATGGCTCGGTGCTATTATCTCAACCTTCAGCTCTTTTACCTTTTCCAAATTTTTCTCAACGAACTTCCTGAAAGGCATCATTATTTCTGCATAGTATCTCTTGGCCGCTTCATAAACTGTTGACTCATCAGTCACAAAGAGGTCGCTGGTTGCGAGGTGAGAGCCTAAAAAATCGCATGTAAAGAGTATTCTGTCCTCTTTTAAATACGTCAGCATCGTCTCCGGCCAATGAACCCAGGGCGCATGAATGAACTCTAGGGTCTTGTCGCCCAATGATAACCTTTCTCCATCGTTAACAGTTATGAACTTATTCTCAGGGATAAGAAGCAAATCCATAAGCAGTGATTTACACTTTGGTGTGCAAACAACCCTGGCATCAGGATAAATATCGAGTATCTGAGGCAACGAGCCTGAATGATCCTGTTCTGCGTGATTGGCGATAACATAACTTATAACTTCGATTTCGAGGTGTTTGAGATTCTCTAGCAACACCTCTGTCATTGTTGGGTCCACTGTATCTATCAACGCTGTTTTTTCGCTTCCTCTTATCAGATAGGAGTTATAACTCGTTCCATCTGATAGCGGGATTAGCTCATCAAACAACCTTCTATCCCAATCAATTGCTCCGACCGAATAAATTTTTGGTTTCAATTGTCTCGGTACACTCATTTTATTCCTCCTTTTCAAATTCACCTTTACTGGCAGTTCCTCAAACGGTGTTCCCCGTAAGTGATCATATACTGCCAGCCTCGATTAATTATTCAACCTGAATCCATGATAATTACTTTCGTACTCTACCTTTTCAACTTTTTGAGCTTAAAAACCAAAGGAGTTTCAATTACAAATCAATTCATACTCACATATATTACCTTTCTGGGCAACTAGACTGCTCAATTCCCCCTTATTTTGATACAAAATAGCCCTATAAGGGCATACTCCAGCTGTCAGGATTCTACCAATGCAACGGATATTCAAAAAACTCTACGCACAACACAAGCTATACACCCTGCAAAAGGCATAGTACCAATCTTTGTGTGCTTTTAATTTCAAAACTACCTGCCTTG
>JAFDGW010000025.1 GCA_019309115.1 Deltaproteobacteria bacterium | reverse complement strand
TTTTTTAGCTTTTAAAGACCGCAAAGATTTACAACCAAAATTTCGAGAGTGGAAGTATATCTAACAAACCACTCCAGCGGACGGGCTAATCGCCCGCCGCTGAGCTTGGGCGTTCGATTTCTAAAATTTGGTAAACAATATGAGTAATACTGATAGGTCAAATAAAAAATTAGATATTTTTACAATTTTAGATGATTATTTTTCAGCAATGGATAACGTTGTTATTGGGGAAAGTTCAATTTTTCTAAATGAGGACACAAAGGAAAGACATGAAACGATACTAATGTATGCTTTTAGAAAATACAGAGCTGCATGTTATCATCTTGCACGAGTCAACCAATTGCTTGAAGAAAATTTAATAAAACCAGATGATTCAGATCTATTAGATAAAAAACGGCTCTCCGAGAATGCAAAAGTCAAAATATCAGTTATTAGAACAGCAGATCATTTCATATATGAACTTGCTGCTTTTTTTGAGGCGCTTAAGAGCTCTTTAGATTTTATTGCTACTGCTTGTAGTTTATATTTTAAAGGAATAACTGTTAATAATTCAATACAGACTTTCATCAAATGTGCGGATAAGAATTGTATGAATAATAGTTTTATTAATATAATAAAGAAATATCTTGTTTGGTTAAAACAAGTACGGGAATATAGACATCACTTGGTTCATCGAATGGTTATAACAGTCTCTGATGGGTATGAAATCCATAAATGGGGAGATATCACAAGAATAATCAATTATCCTGTTATTGTCCCCGAAACGACACCATCCTATTTTCCCGATACTCGTCGTTCAAGAATGATTAATGATAATAATATCTATTTTGATCAAAAAAGATTTGAGGGCACAGTAGAATATCCAGATGGTACAAAGAAAATTATTGATTTTTCAGTAGAATATAAGCCTTCAAAAGGATACAAGGAAATTTCAGAATTTATGACTTTACATCTCCATAAATTTGAACATTTTTTTAGGGATATCCTTACTGAACTTAAAAGTATGAATTTTATGAAATATAATTAAAAGCAAAAATCGAACAAGGCGCTGCAGTGGACTCGCAACCCGCCTGCGCCTATGGCTTGGCGGTTGCTCGCCACTGAGCTTTGCGTTAGCTTAGAGGAGGAAAGATGTTAGAAATTAAAGATATTTTAAACTTAATTGTATGATTGAACTGAAAAAGTTACATTGTGCGTAACATCAGTTATTATCATATTTTCACCTTAAAAATCCCCTAACTGGTTTTTCGTCGTTCAAATAGCGGGGTTTTATGTATTCTTCGGCTAATTTTACATAATGACGAGCTGTCTGTACGATTTTTGCCACTTCTTCAGCGTTCAGTTCCCTTACTACTCTGGCGGGAATTCCGGCCACCATTGACTTAGCTGGCACCCTTGTACCAGGTGTTACCACTGCCCCCGCGGCAACCACTGCATGCCTTTCAATGTAAGCTCCGTCCAGGATAATGGCTCCTATGCCTATGAGGCATTCATCTTCCACAGTACAGCCGTGAACAGTGGCTCCATGTCCAATGGTAACTCTGCTTCCTATGTTCAGAGGAAACCTGTCGGTCGTGACATGCAGTGTGGATTGATCCTGTATGTTTGTTTCTTTACCAATCCTTATGTAATTCACATCTCCACGTACAATGGTATTAAACCATACACTTGACCGATCCCCGATAATCACATCTCCTATAACCCATGCACCTGGCGCGATATAAACGGATTCTCCCAGTTGGGGAAAAGTATTTTTAAAAGGAAGGACACCATCCATAAAATCCCCCGTAATTTAAGAAGTTGTTTCTAATCCCAACATTCGCGCAATTTCGTGAGCTGAGTGTTCCACAAAGCGTTGAAACTCATCTGGAGGAAGCTTCTTGCCCTGAGACGGTACGGGAACTGTGTCAGGAAGTCTTAAAAGGATTGGATTGTTTTTCAGCTCATCTTTAGGCGTTATTTCATATTCCGGTTCGAAGTCATCATTGAAATACTTTTCCTGGAATACGGCAAATTTAAGAGCATGGGCGGTGGCATCCAGGATGGCTATGCCGTCAGTGTTCACGAGCTTCTGATTCACCGCCCTTTTAAGGCCGGCTAGACATTCACCACCTTGGGTACAGGCTATATGTCCGTTTCGATTTGCCATCATCATGGAGTCCATAATTTCCTGCTCACTCACTTCGACAACCTGGAAAGCATTCGAACGTCCAGCAGTTTCCCGATAACGTTCTACCAGCTCAACAACCCTGGGCATGGATACGGGATTGCCGATCATTGCTGCCTGAGCTACACTGGGCCGAACAGTGACTGGGTGGAATTCTCTTTGTTGAGGGTTCGGCTCGAGATAATACAGAAAAACAGGATTTGCATGTTCCGATTGTACTCCTAATATGGTGGGAAGCTCGGTTATTATTTCGAGATCATAAAGTTTAAGAAAACCGCTCAGAACGGCCGTTATATTTCCTGCATTTCCAATTGGAACAACCACTGTAAGATGTCCAACGTCGTAGTCGAACTGCTGAGCTATCTCGAAGCTGTAAGATTCCTGCCCCAAGATGCGCCAAGCATTTTTTGAGTTCATCAGAGCCACGGGATATTTTTCCGACAGGTATTCGACTACCTTCATGCAGTCGTCGAAGACGCCCGGCAGTTCTATGACATAAGCTCCATTTCCCAGGGGCTGTCCTAATTGCTGAGGCGTAACCTTGCCGTGTGGCAAAAGAACGGCGGAGCGAACGCTGTCGGTAAAGTAAGATGCATAAAGAGCTGCCGCTGCTGAGGTATCCCCGGTAGAAGCACATATAGCGAGAACATTTTTCCAACCTTTCTTTTTGACGAGATAATTCAAATAGCTAAAGGCGCTGGCCATACCCCTATCTTTAAAAGATGCACTTGGGTTTTGACCGTCATTTTTGAAGCAAAAGGGCATTCCGGCCCAGTCGCACATGACACTGTTGGCGAAAACAACGGGAGTATGCCCTTCGCCGAGATAGATAACGCTGTCCAGTGGCAATATAGATCCAAGAAGTTCCTGAAAACGATATATACCCCTGAGGCCTGACAATGTCAGCATGGATCGATAATCGAAAATATCTCGCCACAACGTACCGGGGATATTTTTGAGCCTGTCCCAGTTGCGGTCTTCGATGAGCAGAACCTGTTTACACTCAGGACATACATACAAGAGTTCATCGATACCGTATTCATTACCGCAACCCAGGCACCTATAACGATAATCTCCCGATGGAGATGGTATAAGATAATTTCGGATTTTCTCCGGAAATTTCTCAATTTTCATGGAATTACCTCGCCGTTATCTCCGATATGTCGGCTTTATCTTCTTCACTGAGCTTCTTTTCCATGCGTTTCAGAAGCTCGGCAAAAGAGTGCTCCCGTATGATCTTTTGGCATTGAGTACGCAGGTTCCTGACCAGGCTTACCCCATCGAGGTAAACATCCACAATGACCCAACTGTGATCGTTCTTTTGAAGCTTGAAATCAATGTCCACTCTGCCTTCTTCTTCATGATATACTGATGTATAAACCATCGCCTTGCTTTTGATCACTTTGACGTTACGGATTTCCAACTCCAGATCCTTGAAGAATTTTGCCGTGTTCGGATATGCTACCTTTTCAAGCAACTGTCGAAAAAGATTCTGAAATTTCTTTTGCCCGCTTACGCCAACACGATTCCAATCGTCGTCCAGGGCATAACGACTTATTCCCATGATGTCTATGAGGCTGGATATTTCTCCGTAAAGCTTATTATTGTATTTGATATCTTTTGGCGACAGGTTGGAGTTGTCATCCTCGGGTCGTTTAATGGAGCGGATCTTTTCGACCAGTGTTTGTACTACCTTCTGAGGGCTATTAATCGAAAGGGTGCCTGAGGGATTTACCGATGCAGCGGTATTAAAAACGGTAAAGAAGATAACCACCACGGCCAGTAGCGTTTGCAATCGAAATTTTCCTCTTTTCATTCTCCCAGATATGCCTTCCTTACTCGCTCGTCTTTTAGCAACCCTTCACCAGTTCCATGTAGCACAATGCGACCCGTTTCTAAAACATAACCGTAATGAGCGACGTGTAAAGCGGCCATGGCGTTTTGTTCTACCAGCAGGATTGTGGAGCCCTGCTCGTTTATAGCTTTAATAGTTTCGAATACTTCTTCTACCACGAGTGGTGCCAGCCCAAGGGATGGTTCGTCCAGGAGAACAAGCTGAGGTCTGCTCATCAGCGCTCGTCCCAGCGCTAGCATTTGCTGTTCACCTCCGCTCAGTGTCCCAGCGAGCTGCTTTTGTCTTTCCGCGAGTCGCGGGAAAAGAGAATACACCCATTCAAGATCTTTTTTAAATTCCTGAGGTGGACGATGGTAAGCTCCAAGTTCCAAGTTTTCCAACACCGTTAGATTTGGAAATACTCGACGGCCTTCCGGGCTTATCCCGATGCCGAGTCGCATTATTTCGTGGGTTTTTAGCCTGTGAATTTCCTTCCCGTTGAAAGTGATCTTACCACTCTTTGGAGTTACTAGCCCGACGATAGACCTCAAAGTGGTGGTTTTGCCCGCCCCATTTGCTCCAATAAGCGTAACTATTTGCCTTTCTTTAACCTTCAGGGATATGCCTTTAAGAGCGTGAATTCCACCGTAATAAACGTGGATATCATCAACCTGTAGCATATTTCGGCTCCCCCAGATAGGCCTTGATAACTTCAGGATTGTTCTGGATTTCCTCCGGCGTGCCTTCGGCTATGGTGTTTCCGTAATCTAGTACTTTAATCCATTCGCACAGTCCCATGACGAACTTCATATCGTGTTCTATCAAGAAAATGGTGAGGTTAAAGGAGTCCCTTATTTTTCTCACGAAGTCGGCAAGTTCCATGGTTTCCTGCGGGTTCATGCCAGCGGCAGGTTCGTCTAGAAGAAGGAGTTTTGGAGATGTTGCAAGTGCTCGCGCGATTTCAAGGCGCCTTTGCTGGCCGTATGCCAGCGCCCCGGCCTTTTCGCCCGCCAGATGAGCCAGCCCCACCTCGCGAAGTAAATTTATGGATCTTTCACGGATTCTTTCTTCTTCGCGCCGGTATTTATTCAATCCCAACATGGCATGCCAAAAAGATGCTTTAATTTTGTAATGGAAAGACACCATAACGTTTTCAAGTACAGTCATATCCGCAAAAAGCCTGATGTTTTGAAAGGTTCTGGCAATTCCTTTCGCAGTGATTTTATGTGGCGGCAATCCCGTTATATCCTCCCCCTGCCAAATAACGTTTCCCGATGTGGGTACTAGGTTGCCGGTGATCATGTTAAAGATCGTTGTTTTTCCCGCTCCATTGGGGCCGATGAGGCCCATGAGCTCACCGCCCTCCAGTCTAAGCGAAAAGTTGTTGACCGCAACAAGCCCTCCAAACTTCATGGTAAGGTTTCTTGCTTCAAAAAGTGCACTTCCCAACGTCGCCATTCGTTATCGACTCCCAAAAGAGAGTTTACCTAACAGCCAATCCCAGCTGAATTCGTTCCTCCCCGTTATCCCTCTGCGGGCGAAAATAATAACAACCATGAGAATCACGCTGAAAAGAACCATCCTCATGCCCGGAATCCCAGGAATATGAATCGGACCTATGTCCATTGGGCTTTCCACAACTCTCAGGGCTTCTCCGCCCCAGGCAAAAAGCGTTGCACCGATAACCGCTCCCGTGGTGCTTCCAAGTCCTCCGACTACGATGATTATGAGTAGGTTAAAAGTAAGGAAAAAGGTAAAAAGAGTAGGGGAAATAGTCGTTATAAGATGCGCCAGAAGTCCTCCTGCAACGCCGGAGAAAAAAGCGCTTATGAGAAAAGCCATCATGAGATGCTTGAATGGGTCAACGCCCATAGCTTGGGCAGC
Organism: Deltaproteobacteria bacterium; assembly: GCA_019309115.1. Taxonomy (GTDB): domain Bacteria; phylum Desulfobacterota; class Syntrophobacteria; order Syntrophobacterales; family Thermodesulforhabdaceae; genus JAFDGW01. The sequence continues at coordinate 33,825 of JAFDGW010000025.1, read as the reverse complement.
AATTTCATTTTCCCGAATGGCCTTCATTGCGCGACCCCAACTGCTGTTTATCAACCTCTGAATCACTATGATTGTGAAAATGGCTATACTCCAAGACCACCACAGATTTGTGTAGGGTTTCAGGCCTTTCAGACCGAGAGGACCGTTGGTTACACTCTGTAGAGCGTTGCATAGAACACGCACCACTTCACCGAAGCCCAAAGTTACAATGGCAAGGTAGTCTCCTCTAACTCGAAAAACCGGGAAGCTTATAAAGAAAGCAAATACAGTGGCCACGGTCCCGGCCATTATAAGGCTTATCCAAAATGGAACCTGTATAACACTAAGCGGCCATATCAATGGTTTTATGATGAAGCTCATCTGTTTTTCCGTCGGGCTCATTGTAAGAAGGGCCGACGTATAAGCCCCTATAGTAATAAAAGCGTTTGGCCCAAGATGAAGCTGGCCACAGATTCCATTTACAAGGTTGTAACTTACAGCCAAGGTTATAAATACGGCAATGTTGTTGAGAATTCTTATCTGGTATTCCGTTCCGTATTCTTGAAAAAGCCACAGAATTCCAAAGAGAACCACCAAGCTTGCGCAGTTTAGTATCAAATTTCGTCGTGTCTTCGTCATTGTTCAACCCGTCCGATTAATCATCAGGTTTTATCTACGAGTGGCTCACCCATAATCCCGGTTGGTCGAAATAAAAGCACCAATATGAGTATGGCAAAGGCGAAGGCGTCGCGGTACTGTGCCATCTCTGGCATAAACGCTACCAGGAGAATTTCTCCGAGCCCAAGCAGGAAACCTCCGAGAACCGCACCGACTATGTTTCCTATACCTCCCAAAACGGCAGCAATGAAGGCTTTTAGCCCGGGAATCACGCCCATAAACGGGTTCACTTGAGGATACTTCATAGCCCACATAACGCCGCCTGCTGCTGCGAGAGAGGATCCGAGAAGGAAGGTAAAAGCTATTATACGGTCCAGGTCTATGCCCATTAGTCGCGTTGTTTCAAAGTCAACGGATGCTGCTCGCATGGCTTTGCCTACCTTAGTGTGGAAAACGATGTAAAGAAGCCCAAAAAGCAGGATCAATGTGATGATGGGGGTGTAGATGGTCAGCATTTGAATTCTGATGCCTCCTATTTCAATAACCTTTGCAAAAACTTCCGGGCGAGGAAAAGCCTTTGGAACTCCGCCGATTATCACAAGTGCCAAGTTTTCCAGGAGGAAGCTTGCTCCAATAGCCGATATGAGGAGAGATATTCTTGGGGCATCTCTTAAAGGTTTGTATGCGCATTTGTCCAGAAGAATTCCGATTATGCCCGTTATAATAATCGCCAGTGGGAAACTCACATACCAGGGTAGAGAGAACAAGGTTATGCCGTATATGGCAGTGTAGGCAGCAACCATGAGGAGATCGCCATGAGCGAAGTTTATAAGTCGCAAAATTCCGTAAACCATGGTGTAGCCTATAGCTACAAGGCCATACAGGCTACCGAGAGATATACCGTTACTGAGCTGTTGAAGAAATATCTTCGTAGTCACCGGTTTTTTCAGTCCTCCTTGGCGTTAACTTTGCCCACAAAAAGGGCAGAGAGTACCACATTTTCCCTCTCTGCCCATCACTTGAGGGCTCGCATAGCCCTAGTTACTTTAACTACGGATTAACCGTGGTTACATAAACAAACTTCCCATCTTCAACCTTGTTAATAACGACGCTCTTAATGGGATTTCCGTTTTCTCCCATGGTGATTACACCAGAAACGCCCTGGAAGTTCTTGGTGGAAGCCAAAGCATCCCGGATTTTTGTGCCATCTGTTGATCCGGCCCGCTCAATTGCATCAACCAGCAGGAAGTAAGCATCTGCAGCAAGGGCACCAAATGCATCGGCTTCTTTCTTATATTTGGCCTCAAACTTCTTGATGTACTCTTTGGCCAGCTCGGTGGTGGCAGCCTTTTTGTGAAAGTGAGCTGTAAAGTACATGTTCTCGACAGCCTTGCCGCCTATCTTGATCAGTTCGTCTGCTTGGGCCCCATCTCCGGTAAGAATCGGTACATTGATTCCAAGATCCCTTGCCTGCTTGGCCATGAGGGCATCCTCGGTGTAGTAATTGGGTGCATAAATGATGTCCGGATTGGCAGCCTGTACAGCGCTGAGCTGGGCCGTAAAATCTTGGTCGCCCGTTTGGATATAGGTCGTAGATACTACCTGACCACCAAGTTTCACGAACTCTTTTACGAAGAAATTAGCAAGACCAACACAATAATCCTGGGCAATGTCAATAATAACGGCTGCCTTTTTGGCTTTCAAATGATCACGAGCGAAACGTGCGGCTACCTGACCCTGAAATGGATCTATAAAACAGGCCCGAAATGCATACTTCTTTCCCTGGGTTACCAGAGGGTTAGTAGCCGTAGGGCTGACAGAAGGAATTTTCGCCGCTTCAGATATAGGATTTCCGGCCATGGTGTTTCCACTGATAGCTTCACCGATGATTGCGACCACTTTCTCCTTTTCGATTAGACGGCTGACGGCGTTAGCTGCTTCAATCTTATCACTTTTGGTGTCAACCAGTACTAGTTTGATTTCCTTACCAAGCGCCTTCGGGCGCATCTCATGAGCAATCTGCAGTCCGTTCCATTCCATCTGACCATAGGCTGCAACAGCTCCGGTCATGGGAAGGTACGCACCGATCTTTATTACATCCTCTGCAAAGGCAGGCGAAACAAAGCAAGCACACAATGCCATCAAAACACTGAGGATTTTAAACCACCTGATTCCTTTCATACCTATCTCCTCCTCCTCTTCCTAAATTTCAGTTCATCCAGACACTGCCGTTCCACAAAAATTCTTAGAACTCTCAAGAGCTTACCGACTTTTATTTCAGGCATTTTGCATATGTCAAGAACAATTCTCGATATGAATTGTAAGGCTTTGTTTTATAATGCGAAACTAAAATCCAAGAAAACAAAACCATGGAACTTCGTAGTCAGTATTTTCCGAACAGTTCCGCATCGCCAACTTTGCTTGACATAAGGTAACCGGTAGTCAAAAAAGATGGACTGAAGCAAGCCGTCGGCGAAATTTATAACGCTACATGGTTTCAGATACGAGTGAGCACTGGGAACCGCCGGTTAAATAGTAACAGCCAAATATCCATTTCGGTTTTTCAAGTGATTTTTCTGCCCTTCTTGACAGTATTAACCCTTGCCTTTACGATTCGAGGTGACTCATTGTGAATAAACACGATAGGAGAGGTCCTTGAAATATTTTCGCCGCTTTCGTTTGAAGGTTTTCCTGGTGAGGTTGGGTCTGAGTTGTTTTTTTGCTTATTTTCTCATGCATTTTTTTATCCCCATGGGAGGTGCACTGGCGTGGTTGGTGGTGGTAGGGCTGTTGTTGTTTTTTGCGTATCTTTTTGAAGCAGTGCATACTGAAAAAAACAAGAGGTAGAATCAATGACATGGGAACCCCAGCGCCCACAGAGACAAGTCCAGTTGGGTATTGAGGAATTTTTTAGAAAGGTAAGTGAAGCCTTCAAAAGTAGAAGACCAGCTAGCCGCGGTCCTTTTTGGATTGTGCCTGTGGTCGTACTTTTGATTCTGGCGGGGTTAAACTCTTATTACATCGTAAATCCCCAGGAAACGGCAGTTGTGACGAGGTTTGGTCGCTTTGTAAGGACGGCTGATGCCGGCTTTCATTTGAAGTGGCCTTTTGGTATCGAGCGAGTGCAGAAGGTCGTGACGGGTAGGATCTTGCAGAGGGAGTATGGCTATAGAACTATACGCGCTGGTGTCAGGAGCCGATTCGCGGAAAAGGGCTTTGAAGAAGAAGCCAGAATGCTGAGCGGAGATCTCAATGTGGTGGACGTGCAATGGACCGTTCAGTACAAAATTGCCGATCCGGTCAAGTATCTTTTCAGGGTTCGAGATGTGGAATCGACTCTAGACGACATTTCTGAATCGGTGATGCGCCGTATGGTGGGGAATCGTTATGCCGACGAGGTTTTAACGGTCGGAAGGGCGGAAATTGCTGAATTGGTGAGGAAAGAACTGCAGGCCATAATGGATCACTACGAAACGGGACTTCAGATCGTTACAGTTAAACTTCAAAATGTTAATCCCCCCGATCCCGTGAAAGCTGCTTTTAATGAAGTTAACGAGGCACGTCAGGAAAAGGAACGCATGATCAACGAAGCTCAGGAAATGTATAATCAACAGATTCCCCGAGCTCGAGGGCAAGCCCAGCAGATGATAACGGAAGCTGAAGGATATGCACTAGAAAGGGTTAATCGAGCTCAGGGTGATACGCAGCGTTTCCTACGAATTCTGGCGGAATATCAAAAGGCACCTGATATAACTAAAAAGCGTATGTATTTGGAAGCCTTTGAACAATTCTTGAGAAATATTAAAGGGGTCGTGGTGTTGGATGAAAATCAGACTGGTAACGTTTTAAACTTTTTAGATATAGGCAAGGTTATGAAGGTTGAAAAGGTCAAAGACTTGCAAAGTGAGCCTGGAAGCAAGCTCCACAGGAAAGCTCATCAAACCGAGATTCAAAAGTAAAAGGGGTTTCTATGCAACAGGCGAAATGGTTAATTCCGTTGACGATAATAGTTCTTTTGCTTGGAGTAGATAGTTTCTTTATAGTTGATGAAACGGAACAGGTAGTAATTACTCAACTTGGAAAGCCCGTTGGAGAACCTATTCGCGAGGCCGGGCTTCATTTCAAACTACCTCTTATTCAAAAAGCCCACTTTTTTGAAAAACGGATTCTGAAATGGGATGGAAACCCAACTCAAATTCCCACACGGGACAAGAAATACATATGGGTCGATACGACAGCAAGGTGGAGAATTAAGGATCCGCTTTTGTTCCTTAAGAGGGTTGGCACTATAAGGACAGCGCTTAGTCGTCTTGACGGTATTATTGATTCCGTCGTGAGGGATCATGTGGCTGATAGTTTATTGGTTGAGCTGGTGCGTAGCGAAGGCTGGGAAAAGGCGGGAAAGTCTTTGATAGAAAGTGGAACTGTTGATTATAAGATATTAAGCTTGATTCAGGAAAAGAGTGCTGAGGAACCGTTGACCATAAAGAAGGGTAGGGAAAAGATCACGCGGGAAATGGTCGCGGATGCGGCAAGACTTATGCCGGAGATGGGCATCGAACTTCTGGACATTCGGATAAAGCGCATAAACTATGTAGAATCTGTTCAAAAGAAGGTTTTTGAGCGAATGATTTCCGAGAGAAAACGTATAGCCGCTCAGTACCGATCCGAGGGTGAAGGGGAAAAGGCGGTTATTCTGGGTAAAATGAAAAAGGAGTTGGCCAAAATCAGGTCTGAGGCATACAAACAATCTCAAAAAATCAGGGGTGATGCAGACGCAAAAGCAACCAGGATATATGCAGAAGCCTACAGCAAGAATCCGAAGTTTTATGATTTTTACAGATCCCTGGAAGTTTACAACAATTTCACCAATCCCAACGCAATCTTTGTTTTTTCCACGAAGACGGAGGCCTTTCAATATCTGCAAGGAGCAGAGTGAGGGGGGAGAGTTATGGAAGAAAATCCATCCGGGGTGCAAAAGGCGGATATTGTGGTAGCAATTCCAACTTTCAACGAAGTTACCACGATTGCTAATGTAACCAGCAAGGTGGATGAGGGACTACGGCTACATTACCCCTCGTTAAAGAGTGTAATCGTAAATTGCGATAATTGTTCTACGGATGGAACTAAGGAAGCGTTTCTGGCAACAGAAACTCATAGCGAAAAGGTTTATCTGTCCACTCCACCTGGTGTCAGGGGCAAAGGTAATAATTTGAGGAATTTTTTCAGTTGGGTAAGAGATTTGCAACCCGAGGTTGTTGTCATAATCGAAGCGGATATCAGGAACATAAAGCCTCTGTGGATTTACTGCCTGGTCGAACCAATTCTAAAGGGTGCAGGATTTGTGGTTCCTTTGTATGTTTCTCACAAGTATGAAAGCACAATCGAATCGTTGGTGTTGTATCCACTCCTGAGATGCCTCTACGGCAGGAGGCTCAGGCGACCAGCGGTGGGTGAATGTGCCTTTGGTCAACAGCTTGTGGATGCTTACAGCAAAGCCGAGGTTTGGAGTCAGGGAGTCGGTGAGGATGGAATTGATATTTGGATGGTAACTGAAGCGATCAAGGCGCGGGTTCCTTTGTGTCAGTCCTTTTTGGGCGCGCCAAAGGTGCACAGGTTGAAGGAACCCTTTTCACAAATTAATCGTGCCTTTTCCAACATGGTCGGCGTTTTTTTTGACCTTATGGGGCCTTTTCAGGATCTATGGTTAAAGGTCAAGTGGAGTCGTCCCACCATCCTGTTCAATGCCGATACCCTTGACGTTGAAGCCATCGCTCCGATGGAAGTTAACATCTACAGGTTGTACGATTTGTATGTGCGAGGCTTTGATAGATACAAATTCAGACTCGAATCTATATTGCATCTTCCGGAAATGAGAAAGCTTGAAGAAGTAAGAAACCTTGGATTTGGCAACTTTGCTTTTCCCGATCACACATGGGCAATTGTGCTTTTCGACTTTGCTCTGGCTTATAGAGACGCATCACCGGAGGACAGAGAAGAGATTCTGGATGCCCTTTTGCCACTTTATTATGGGAAAGTGGTTTCTTTCGTTAAAAAGACGGAAAGAATGTCCACTCAGCAAGCCGAAGAAGTGATCGAAAAGGAGTGTATGGTTTTTGAGGAAAATAAGCGGTATCTTGTGAATAACTGGATAAAGACCTAGCATGGAGGTAATTGACAATGGCAAAAATTCTGGTTGTTGACGATGAAGAACATATTCGGATGTTGTACGCTGAAGAACTGACGGATGTTGGATATGAGGTGGTTACGGCTGATTCGGGTTATAAGCTTCTAGAAAGGATAGAAGAGGAAAAACCCGATCTTGTGATACTTGATATTAAATTGGTAGACTACAATGGCTTAGATTTGCTTCAAGATATTCGGGCTAAGTTTTATGATTTACCGGTTATTCTTTCCACGGCCTATGATACTTTTAAGGAAGATACAAAATCACTTGCTGCGGATTATTATGTGGTGAAAAGTTTCGACCTCACGGAACTGAAAAAAAAGATCGCCATGGCCTTGGAAGCCCGAGAAGAATCAGGTTAAGGAAGGACGATTTTTAAGACGCTGGGATGCCTTAATTTTTCTTGGCGTGGATTCTTTTCGAGTGCACATTCTCGCGCATTAATGAGGTTTTCTTGAAGTAGGCAATGTTACGAGAAGGGATGGTCTTCTGTTGTAGGGACATAAATTTAGCTGTATTGGAAGTATTTCATGGATAGTTGGAAAGAGTATATACTTAAGTTAATTGATTTGCTGACAATTTTTGTAGGTTAGGTGGATGATAAATTCGGAGGTAAATCTTTGACTGACAAAGAAATAATATTTCGCCCGATCGGATACGTTCATGTTGATGTTGAGAAGGTTCCAAGACATTGGACCTTATCGGATGTAGTGGGAGAATTGATCATAGAGCCAAAATACCAAGAAGGATTGAAGGATATAAAGGAAGGGGATCGTATTATTGTTTTGTTCCACTTTCACAAGAGTCCCCCCTTCGACTTGAAATACCTGAAGCAAAAACCTTCTCATTTGAACAGGGTTATGGGAGTTTTTAGTATTTGTTCCCCTATTCGCCCAAATCCGATAGGGCTTTCTGTATTGGAAGTGCTTGAAGTGAACGGGAATAAACTGAAAGTCAGGGGTATAGATATGTACAATGGAACCCCGATTATTGATATTAAGCCCTTTGTCGTTCCCGGGGCTTCTGAAAATTCACCCAGGAAGTAGGTTCTTCTTTCGTGGTTTCACTTCATAAAGATGGATGATAAGAAAAAGCTATGGATTGCATGGTCTTTCTACGACTGGGCTAATTCTGCTTTTGCAACATCGCTCCTTGCCGGATTATTGCCGGTATATTTCGCCACTATGGTGGTACCAGAGGAAGGTGTCCAGATCGATGGCGCTTTTTTTAACTTGCACCTTTCCGGCGTGGCAATCTGGACTTACGGAGTTTCTGCTTCAGTCTTATTTGCGACACTTATAGCACCTCTTCTTGGGTATATCGCTGACTTTAAGGGAATTAGGAAGCAACTGTTTGTCATTGTAACAGTTGTTGGTTGCCTTTCCTCAACATGTCTTTTTTGGGCATATCCGGGGTGGGTTTGGGAAGTCATCAGTTTATTTGGTGTGGCTTATATCAGCTTTATGTGGTCCGAGGTTCTATACAACAGCTATTTGTTGGATATTGCCGAAGCGAAAGAGCAAGATGTTTTATCTGGCCTGGGTTACGCTTTGGGCTACGCTGGAGGAGGTCTTCTCTTGGCCATTCATCTCTGGATACTGGCGAGGCATTCTTCAGAGTTATCAGCTGATCGCTATCAGATAATCAGGTTTTGTCTGGGGTCGGTTGGAATTTGGTGGTTTCTTTTTTCCACGCCTGCACTTTTCATTTTGCCAAGGGATCCGGTAAAGGCCGGCCAGGCCAAAAAACTGCAAAGGTTTCATTTTTTCCCTCGATTGAAGGGAATTTCGAAGGGGCTTATTATATTTCTGGTGGCCTTTTTCCTTTACAATAATGGCGTACAAACCGTTATTGCCACGGCTTCTATTTACGGTTCGAAGCAACTGCACCTTCCTGTGTACCAGCTCATGGGAGCGGTTTTGTTTACTCAGTTTGTGGGTGTCCCAGGCGCATGTGTTTTTGCATGGTTGGGTAAGTGGTTGGGGACAAAAAGAGCACTCGTAGCTTCTTTATTTTGCTGGATTTTAATAGTTTCTTATGCAATGATCATGGAAAGTGCCAGAGAGTTCTGGGTTCTTGCTGGTTTTGTTGGTGTAGTAATAGGTGGTACTCAGTCGTTGAGTCGTTCTTTTTTCGCGAAGATGATACCCGCTCAAGCTTCCGGTTATTTTGGGTTTTACGCCATTGGCGGGAAAGTTTCCGCTGTGCTTGGCCCGTTTATCTTTGGAATGGTATATGAGATTGTTGGTAACCTGAGGTACGCAGTAGGTAGCACGCTTACCTTTTTCATAGTTGGCCTAATTTTGCTTACCGCAGTTCCGGATAATGCTGGTAAAAATGAAATAATATCCCAAAATGATTGACTGAAGCTAACAGAAATTTCCTTTTGTAAAAGGGCTTGTCATTAACAATCTAGTTATTTTAAATTGTAGTCATAGGTTAGGCAAAGCCACAAGAAAACGAAGGGTAATACGGGGCGAGCGGAAATGAGGGGGAATAGAAAAAATAAAAGAAAAGGGTTGAGTATTGTCTTATTGGTTTTTTGTGCTTCTATGATTATTATTGCCCTAACTTCTGGATCATGTCTCTCATGGAAAGTTCAAAAGGGCATCCAGGAAACGACAGTGGTGAAGCCTGGAGAAAAAAAGCCAGCTTCGCCAGAAGAAGCCATGCAATTGTTAAAAAGCAAGCTCCTTAAAGAGCTCTTGAAACCATCCATCAATTATAAATCCTACGTTACACTTCCCGACCCGTTTATACCGTTTGTAAAGCCACCAAAGAAGGAAGAGACACTGGCCACCGCATCAGTCGAAGAGTTAATTCCTCCGGAACCTTTCATATTAACTCCCCTTCAGAAGATGGACATAAGCGAAATTCAGAGAGGTTTCAAAGGCACATTATGGGGGCCTCTGGGCAGGAAGGCCATTATAGAAGATCCAACCGGGAAGGGTTATATAGTGGAGGTTGGTACCCCTATTGGAAATAAAGACGGTGTGGTAACGGCTATATTCAAAGACCGTCTGGTTATTCGCCAGAAAATCTGGGACAGGAAAAAGCATAACTTTGTATTTCAGGAAGTTGTTGTGAAGTTACAAAAAGGAACCTGATAGAGTAGGGAATGCAAATAGTAGGGAATAGCTAGCAACCGCTCTTGAATAGAATAATCTTTCAGATAGAAGTTATCACTCTTGCGCATGCCAAAACGCAAAACCTGGAAAAAGCGCCAAACCTAGGTTATTTCGTGGTTTTGACTTATTAACCTGAGGTTGCGCTTTAGCTTTGTTCTGTTTTCTCCTGAGATTGTCCGTAAGTTTCTAGTAATTGCTCTTTAAAATTGCCCATGAAAGCTCTTTCAAATTCCCCTATATCGAATGCCTCATCTACCCTACCTGAAAGATACAAAGCCAGTCCCTTATAAACTAAGGCATTTTCAAAACCTGGTGTCAGCTCCAGGGCTTTATCAAAGTATGAAATACTCTCGTCATATTTTCCCATGCCCAGCAAGGCGCATCCATAAGCAATATAGTACATAGGGTTGTTGAATATACCCTTGGCTTTAATTTCTTTTAGTACGCCTAATGCATCCTCAAAACGACCCATGTCATTAAGGCAAGAAGCTTTCAGATAAAGAGCCATTTTATTGTCTGGGTCTTCCTCAAGAACTTTGTCACAGCAAAACACCGTTTCATCAAGATAACCTTTCTGTATGAGAAACTGTGCCCCTTCTATCCAAGGACATTGCAAGCCTATAACTTTTTTTATTACACCGGCATAATTTCCTTCAAGCACTTTAGATGCATTATCTCTTACAATTTCACCATGGCCTGGGAAGAGATGGAGCGGTTTGAGCTGTCGTAAAATACGCATAGAAAACATTTGAAAATCTATACGCCCACCGGCAATCGGATCTGGTGATGCTACGGCAAAGGGTAAGACGGTATCGCCGCTGAAAAGAGAGCGCGTTTCCTCGTGAAAATAGCACATGCTGTCCATGGTGTGACCGGGAGTGTGCAATGCTTTGAAGGTAAAGGGTCCAATGGATATTAATTCATTGTTTTTTATAAAATGCACTTTGCAACCCAGGTTTTCCGCAATTTCTCTGAAGGCATTAGGGCATGCTTCGTGAATATAAATATCAAGATGGCCACTGGAACGAAGGGTGGGATAGCCTCTGAGAAGTTCAAAAACGCCCATTACATGCTCATGATGGCCATGTGTTAACAGGACTTTTCGTATATCAACGGGTTCGCACAACCCCGATGCAAATAGCTCGTAAAAAGCAGAATAGTCATTTCCGGGGTCGATGAGTGCAACCCCTTCTTGGGTTTTTACAAGATAGATATTGGATGAAAGATCAAAACCTTCCCAAAAATACATGTTTTTCCAAAGCGCATTATCATCTCCCTCAAAGAAATCAGAAACTGACCTCCAGCCTTCGGCAGCTCGTACAGCTTCATCTTTCATGAGTTTTTCCTCTTTTTGATTCAAGTTTCGAATTCGTCACGTTTGACTTGCTCAGTGCTACACCACAAACCATGAAGCCTTAAAATTGAAAATACCAACCGCACGTTAGGCTTACCGATTGGGAGCAAGATTTTTCCAAGGTGCTGTGGGGAATAAGTCCAACAAAAAATGAATGTTCAATAATACATCAACCTGCTTTCTTTGCTAAAAAGGGGAGAGTTTCCTTTCCTCTCCCCACCCACTTTTTTCTAATTGCCCACTAACTATGGGGCCACGAATTCAACGTAGTAATCCATTTTTAATCTGTCCTCAGGCCACCACTTACTGCTTTGTTTCTCCTCACCGGGATACACTTCCACCTCTTCGCCGTTTTCTTTAACGATAGCTTCTATCACCAGTTCTAGGAAGTGGAACTCTGTAAGCCCATACTTAATTATGGTTTGTGCCGGTAATACCACTGCAAGGCCGGTTTCTTTCGAAGTTTCCCAGGTAAATGGCTCTCCAACCACTCTACTGGGGGCAGATACCGGTGGTGCCCACTCGAATGTTTCTGTTGGATGAGCGTACCGCACTTCCCCCCGGGGATTATACACAGCCAACAGCTTACCTTTTACCTTGTAACCCGATTTGACATTGAATTCTTCATAAATTTCGTCCGGGAGATACCACCAGAGTGCTCTGGCCCCCGTCTTCAAGTAACCCCTGACCAACATGGGGTCAAAGCCGCAAACGACTACCCTACACTTTGCCGGCATGGCTCCTCTCCTTTATTTTTAGGCGCAGGTCTTCCACCAAAAAATCACAGTATTCGAGGAAGACCCGCATCTCATCCCATGCTAACAACTTAGACTCACACATTCTCCTCAGGTACGGATAAACATGCGTTTGAATCTCATCCCGGAAATCATCACACAGAAACTCCCAACCATCTTCCGGGCCAGCCTGGAGGAGATAATGCTCCTTCCAGGCCAAAACCATCTTTTCTATCCGTACCAATTCATCATTATTCCAGCTTCTCATAGGCGTAACAACTCTTGATTACATCGTATTCAGATACACACCAGTAGAAGGGCCAGTGAATTTTTTTGCACCACCCGACCAGATCGGCGGGTGGAAATTTGGAACCCTTCAAAACTGGCTTGAAATGCTTACAGGTCCAGCATATGTGATCCGTTTTCTTTTCTGGCTCCAGTATCTTGGCCAGAAACTCGTGCGGTTTCAAGTCCTTGCTGTCCACCATTGGGTCCCCCTTTACCAGTCTCTGACTTCTCCCTTCTTAATCTTTTCCTGGTATTCTTCCCAAACCTCTGGGCTAAGTTTCTTAATATCCCAGTAGAATCCGTAGGCTCCGGCAACTCCACCTGCGGCCGGCTGCGGAGCCCATGCACGCATCGGTCGATTTCGTATGCTGAACTTTCTGTAATCAGCGTGGCCCAGATAGATGTGTCGGGGCGTACAGTTGTACGGCCTTGTACGCCCTTCAGTTCCGGGCAGGTAGTTCTTATAGCCCTCCAGAGGCTTGTCCGCATAGAGCGGCATAATGTCAGGTTTTTCACCCGGCCTTGGTTCTGGCCCCCTGTACATATGCCCCTGGATCATGTGGATATAATAAACCTCACCGCACTCGGCACAGTTTATTTTACCCTCCCAGTTCCAAAAGCAGTACGGGTCCAGGTAATTCACCGTGTTGCACTTTTTGCACCAAATGATATCACACACGGTACACCTCCGTTTTAAATCAAGTTTTCTTCATACCATTTCTTGATGGTACTCATTGGATAACCTAGAAGCTCATGATAAACTTTAATATTGTCAGCACCAACAGGCCTAAAATCCCAGAATTTGCGTCTTGGGGTCTCCGAGAGCAAACCACAGCTAAAAGAACTATGGCACAAAACATCACCCATCATTGGATCATCAAGCCATCTGACCGATCCCCTCTGACGGAAATGTTCGGAATCATATACTTCTTTGTCGTTTTTGACCGGTGCGGCAAGAATACCTGCATCGGTGAGAATCCGAACTACCTCGGAGCGGGATTTATCAGCGGCCCATTTTTCAATTTCCCTGTAGATTTCAACCTGAGCTTCTGCTTCAACCCTTTGTTTGTGGGTTTTGTACTTTTCGTAAAGATCCGGCCTCTTGATGATGTTGCACAGTTCTTTGAAGTCGGGATCGTTGAATGCGCTGACCATAACATAACGGGCTTCATTTCTGAGCTGCGGATTTTTCTCATCAGGATAGTCAGATTTTCCGCAGAGTATAATACCATGCACACAAAGCTGAGTATCCCAGTTGCCCCAGCGCTGACGTACAACTCCAAATCTTCCATAAAGCGGCACAGCATAACCCGTACATCTAGTAGCAGCTTGCACTTGAGAAAACTCAATCATCGTGCCCAATCCGGTTTTCCTGCGCCAGTACAAAGCGGCCAGAACAGCGACGGTGATCTGTGTTCCCGAGTACCAGTCAATGCACCAGTTGGTGTGCTTGACCGGGTGACCACCGAAGTCTTCATGGAAGCCCGTTATACTGGCGAGACCGGCGTGGGACTGTCCCAGAATGTCGTAGGAACCGCCGAAGGCTTTGGGACCGTAACCGAAGCCACCGCCCCACACGTAAATAAAGCGCGGATTTATCTCCTGAAGATAACGGTAGCTTTGTTTCCACCTGTCGAAGGTTCCAGGGCGATAACATTCCGTAAGTCCATCGCTCATTTTTACCAACCGGTAAAAGGGTTCTTTCGCCTCTTCCCGGTGATAGTCCATAGTAATGTAGTATTCGTTTACGTTGGCATTCAACACACCTATACCCGTTCCGGTCTTCGGACGGGTGTCATGTAGGGGATAGTAATAACATTCATTAAATGGGGACGTGTGCCTCATTGGGTCACCCATCCTGGGCATCTCAATCTTTATGACCTCCGCCCCCAGTTCCGCCAAGTTAGAAACCGAATGAGGTGTAAAGATGTACATAGTACAACTCATCCACCTGATTCCATCAAGGGCGGCCGGTTTTACGTATTCGTTGCCTACATCAAAAAGCTTTCTGCAATACTCCTCGTAGGGAGCCTTCATATCTTCCAGTTCTTCCCGACTCTTGGGGCCCGGAAGATCTTCCAACCTGACTTCTCTTGGATCCGTCATCAGATCACCCCCTTTTCTTTCAACACTTCCTGCATACGCTGACCAACACCAAGGTATTTAATAAAGATTTCACCGTTGTCCTTTCCGAGTGGCCTACCAAGCCACTTCACGCGGGCAGGTGTCCTCTGCTGGAAAGAAGTAGTCGCCGTTGCGTATAAAAGTGTGCCATAATGTTCATCCTCAATGGAGTATATCCATGGACGATACTTGAAGTGCGGAAATTCACATGTCTCATCAATGTACAGGAGCGGGCCCGCGGCAATTTCATATTCCATAAGCTTTTCTTCGGCTTCCACGCGGTTGGTTTCTCTGAGCCACATTGCGGTCAATGTGTAGGTTTTGGTTAGGGCCTGGAGTGCGTTACGGGCAGCCATCTCTTTCAGGAGTGGGTCTTCGTGAATGAGGCGACCGAACTGAGGTAGGTCACGCTCAATGCACATGCCAATACGGTACCACAGGCGGTCCGTCTGACCACCAATCATCATGTAGCCGTCCTTGCAGGGGTTCCATGCGTACTGGTTCAAGTTCGGGTCCCAGGCACCAGTACGAGCCTTGATGCTTTCGTTGAAGCCGTACCAGCTTATATCGAAGTCCAGGATGTCCAGCATTGCTTCTGCACCGGTAACTTCGATGAACTGTCCCCTTCCGCTCTTTTCATCCCGGTAGTAAAGGGCGGCAAGGGCATTAACTGCTGCCTGTTCACCAGCAACGTAGTCACAGAGCCACACGCCCGAACGTGTGGGGTCACCGCCTGAACCCCTTGGCAAAAAGTCATCAGGGTAACCGGTGTTGTGGATGAACGAACATGCTGCCTGGGCAAAGGGATCAAGCATCCACTGTCCGAACTTGGAGACCCTATCTTTCTCTGGACCCCATTGACCAAGGACACCAATCCAGCAGTAAATCAGTCTTGGATTAATCTTGGACAGCTGCCTGTATCCAATCCCCAGTTCATCCATATATCCAGGTGGATATTCTTCAAATATAATATCAGCTCTTGCGGCAAGACCTTTATAGAGTTTTCGACCTTCTGGCGTTTCCAGATTCAACGTTACCGAATATTTGTTGCGCATTTCATGGATGAACTCGAGGCCGCATGGTTCGCCTGTTTCAGGGTCTTTGAGCATGTACTCTTCGCGTCCAAAGGGAGTATACTTTCTCACGGGGTCTCCCTCTGGAGGCTCCACTTTAATCACTTCTGCCCCTAACTCGGCAAGTAACGAACCAGCGAACATATTTCCAAGACGCCACTGACCTACTTCAAGAACCCTGACTCCTTGCAATGCCTCCGGTTTATCAAATCTTTTGTGAAACCAAAGGTTGTCTTCGCACCATGCACCGAACTCTTCAGCTTTACGTCGGGCGTACACCTTTGCCACTTCTTCCCTGGATGGAGGAGGCGACGCAGGCCATGGACGCTGCTTCAGCGTATCGGCCCTACTCTTGATTTCGACTTCCTTTACTTCCCTCGCCATGCTTTGAACCTCCTTAATGTTGTCATCTCATTAAGACCACCCACCTTAAACACCAAACAACCTGTCTTTTTCTCACCTCCTTGAACAAATAACTGAACCATATTCGTAATTAGACTTTCACTTGCGGACTTTTCTGACAAAGACTGCGCCAAGCAACCAACCATAAAATGCAGCAATTTGCTTGCCATTTAGGAAAAATTAGCCTTTATTCCTCACGAGCACAGCCGTTTGACAATATTTTGGATTTTATTAGAGAATATTTTCGCAAATTGAATTGTGTTCAATATTGGACTCACGTTTTTTGAAAATGAGCTATAACTTATTGAAATAACGCACATTATGCTCACTGTATAATATACGACCCAGTGTACTGAATTGGACTGTACCGCACATCTTTTCGGCCATCAAATTGTTGTCATCGATTGTCGGTTCTGTTTCCGCGTTCTCATGGTTTGAAAGGATGGAATTGATTGTGGTAAATAGAAATAAAGCTTTTTGCGGTTATTAGGTGAGGTAATGTCAGAGCGAGGATGGTCATGGTGAACGGCGACGGTGAATACGTAAGGGTTCAGGATGCGGTGGCATTCCTTAAGCCTTTTATGTCTTTCAAAGCTAAAATTGCCGTAATGCTAGGCACAGGCCTTGGACGGGTTGCGGAATCTCTGGAAGATGCTACCGATGTTCCTTACGAAAAAATTCCCCATTTTCCAAGGTCAACCGTTGAAAGCCATGAGGGCAGGCTTATTTTCGGAAAGTGGGAGGGCGTACCGGTTGTTGCCTTGAAAGGAAGGTTCCATCTTTATGAAGGATATGAACCAAAGGAAATAGCTTTTCCAATAAGGGTTCTGGGTGGACTGGGTGTAAAAATTCTGCTTCTTTCCAATGCCGCCGGCGGTTTAAATACCCTCTTTGAACCCGCTGATTTGATGCTAATTGTCGATCACATAAACTTTACAGGGCGCAATCCGCTCGTTGGTGCCAACGTTGATGCCTGGGGACCCAGATTTCCTGACATGACTGAACCATACAGCAGAAGGCTGCAACGGATCGCTTTGGACGTAGCGAGGGAAAAAGGCATTCTTTTACATCGTGGCGTTTATGTCGGCGTGCTGGGACCCAGCATGGAAACTGCTGCCGAAACCAGAATGCTTCGGATGTTGGGAGCCGATGCCGTGGGCATGTCAACAATTATGGAAGTTATAACGGCTGTGCATATGGGCATGGAGGTGCTGGCAGTGTCGGTTATATCCAATGTTAACAGACCGGACTGTTATGAGCCGGTACCTCTTGAGAAGGTTATAGCCACGGCCGATAGGGCATCCCCGAAGTTAATGGAGCTTTTTTCAGGTATCGTAGCAAGAATTCATGCAACATAACGGGGAGTGAAAGGTGGAGCGAGTGGACTGCTTGATAAGAGGTGGTATCGTCCTCACTATAGATGATGATGGGTCGCTATGGGAACCTGGGTATGTAGCCGTACGCGGTGGTATTATCATTGAAACTGGGGTTTTCGATCCATCTGTCGAGGCTCGTCTTTGCCCGAAGGAAGTCCTTGATGCAACGGGTTGCGTTATCATGCCCGGACTGATCAATTGTCATACCCACGCTGCAATGACCTTGTTCAGAGGGCTTGCTGACGATATGCCTTTAATGAAGTGGTTGCAGGAACATATATTCCCTGCCGAAAAGAAGCTAAAGGAAGAGTGGGTTTATTGGGGTACAAAGCTGGCCTGTGCAGAGATGATCATGGCGGGTACCACTTGTTTTTGCGACATGTATCTATTCGAACAAGCTGTTGCACGGGCTGCCGACGAAGCTGGCATGAGAGCCATTATTGGCGAAGTGCTTTACGATTTTTTATCTCCCAATTACGGGCCTCTTGAAAATGGATTGGGCTTTACCGATGCTCTCATACGGGAATGGAAGTATCATCCCAGGATAAGGGCTGTTGTGGAGCCTCACGCCGTTTACACTTGTTCTCCCGATACTCTAAGGCAATGTCTCGATCTAGCAGAAAAACACGATGTGCCCATGATCGTTCACCTCTCGGAGACGGAAGACGAGGTTATGGAATGCTTGAAGCGGTACGGAAGGCGACCTGTTCAACACCTGGCCCACCTGGGCCTGCTGTCTCCAAGGCTTATTGCAGCGCATTGTGTCGAACTGGACGAAAGGGATATATCTGCGCTTGCCCGCAACGGTGTTACGGTGGTTCACAATCCCGAAAGCAACCTGAAACTCGGTTCCGGTATCGCTCCGGTGCCTGAGCTTCTCAGATGCGGCGTTCGCGTAGTGCTTGGGACTGATGGATGCGCCAGCAACAATGATCTTGATATGTTCGGAGAAATGAACACGTGTGCTAAGCTTCACAAGGCAGTGTGGCTCGATCCAACTGTCCTTCCAGCCACGGATGTTCTGGCAATGGCGACTAGGAAAGCCGGGAAAGCACTCGGGATGGCTTGGGATGTGCCCATCGGAATGATCGAATCCGGATGTGTGGCGGACCTGATAATTGTTGACCTTGAAAAACCTCACCTTATTCCCTGCTACAACCCCGTTAGCCACATGGTTTATACTGCCAGGGGCTCCGACGTACGAGATGTTATGATAGACGGCAGGTGGGTTTTGAGAAACAGGGAACTGATCACCATCGACCTAGACGAGGTTAGACATCAGGTATCCAAAATAGCAGCTCAAATAATTAGATGCTGAGATAAATAAGCGATTTTGCAGAAAGGATAGATGAGCAATGAATGCTGATTTTGTAATATCGGATATTGAATACGTTGTCTGTTGTGATGGATCTAATACCATTTTGGAAAAAGGTGCTGTCGCCATTAAAGGCTCGAAAATCGTATGGGTTGGTAGCAGCATAGATATCAAAGACACATTTGCTCCGGGTGTGTCGATAATTTCCCTGCCCGGACACATTCTAATGCCGGGGCTTGTGAATAGTCATACCCATGTTCCCATGAGTATTTTCAGGGGGCTGGCCGATGATATGATTCTTCAAAAATGGCTCAATGAGGTTATTTTTCCGGCAGAGGCGAAGTTGATTAACAGAGAAAGCGTTTACGCAGGAGCTTTGCTTTCCATTGCTGAAATGCTTCTTGGTGGCACCACCACCTTTTGTGACGGCTATTTTTATGAGGAAGAAGTTGCACGGGCAGCGGCAGACGCTGGAATGCGAGCTGTTGTAGGACAAGGGGTGTTGGATTACCCAACTCCTGATAATCCTGAGCCTGAACGTTGGATGAAGAGGATAAGCGATTTTATTGAGGGGTTTCCTTCGTCGGAGATCGTAAGGCCGGCCGTGTTTTGTCATGCTCCTTACACGTGTAGTCCTGACACCATACGAAAAGCACATGAATTTTGCGTGAAAAATGATCTGATCTTTCAAATTCATCTGGCCGAGACGATTCAAGAAATTAGAGAAGTGGAAAAACGTTATGGATTAACGCCAGGAAGGTATCTGAACGATTTAGGAGTATTGGGCGAAAAAACAGTTTGCATTCATGGAGTGTGGCTTGAAAGGAAAGAAATTCAGCTGATTGCAGAACAGCATGCAAAGCTGGTTCATTGCCCTGAGAGTAATATGAAACTTGCCTCCGGTGTTGCTGATTTGCCAATGTGGCTTCAGCATAGGGTTGTGTGTGGACTTGGGACGGACGGACCGGCCAGTAATAATAACTTGGACATGTTCGGTGAAATGAGAATGGCTGCCTTGCTTCACAAAGGTATCAGGCAGGATCCTACCGTTTGTTCTGCAATCGAAGTTTTGCGTATGGCAACCCTTGGTGGGGCCAAGGTTTTAGGATTATCCGATATCGCTGGGAGTATTGAAGTGGGCAAAAGTGCTGACCTTATTGCTTTGGATGTGACCGTTTCCCATGCCACACCCCTGTATGATCCGGTGTCTCATATTGTTTATTCGGCCAAGGCATCCGATGTGCGGCATGTTTGGGTTGCTGGAAGGCAAGTCGTCAGGAACGGTGAGCTTACGACGGTTGATCTTTCGAATGTCCTGGAAACTATCAAAAAGCTTTTTGCATCAAAAAATTGAACACCTTAATAGGTTCATTGCCTTGTGAAAGAAATTAGATTTTACTTATGAGTTGTAGAATGTTGAAGGGAGGAGGTAGCCACTGTTGAGATGGCGTTCAATTATGATGTTATAGTCGTTGGGGCAGGACATGCGGGGTGCGAAGCTGCTCTGGCTTCGGCTAGACTGGGATGCAAAACTCTATTGCTCTCAATATTCCTGGATACAGTAGCCCACATGCCCTGTTCTCCTTCTATTGGAGGCATTGCCAAGGGCCATCTGGTCAAGGAAATAGACGCCCTCGGTGGTTTTATGGCAAGGGTAACCGACAAAACGGCGATACAGTTTAGACGTTTAAACACGAAGAAAGGTCCTGCCGTTAGGGGAACACGCACACAAAACGATAAAGTCAGATATCGAACCCTAATGAAGCATCTTATCGAGCAGACTGAAAACCTGGATCTCAAGCAGGCTCTGGTGGAAGAGCTTGTGGTAGAAGATGGTCAAGTTGTTGGGGTGGTGGATGAGATAGGAAATTTTTACTCTGCTTCGGCGGTGGTGCTTGCTACCGGTACATTTCTTCACGGCCTGATACATATAGGGCCGAAGCAAATCCCTGCAGGCCGGGCTGGTGAGTTCCCTTCTAATCGCCTTGCCGATCAACTGATTGAGTTGGGTTTTCAGCTGGGGAGGATGAAGACCGGGACTCCAGCACGGATCCACCGGAAAAGCATAGACTTTTCTCGTTTTGACGAACAGAAAGGCGACGAGAATCCACGTCCTTTTTCTCTTTTTACCGAACGCATTGATCTGCCACAAGTTTCTTGCTTTATCGGAAGAACAACACAGGAAACGCATCGAATTGTAAGGGAAAACATACATTTCTCTCCCCTTTACAACGGTACTATCACGGGTGTTTCAGCCCGATACTGTCCGTCTCTGGAAGATAAAGTTATGAAGTTTCCTCATAAGGAGTTCCACCAGATTATTCTGGAACCGGAAGGGCTAGACACTGAGGAAATTTATGCCAGCGGGACGGGTAATTCTCTTCCTTACGAAGTTCAGCTCAAGATAATCCATTCTATTCCTGGTCTTGAAGAAGCCGAGGTTATGAGGTCGGCCTATGCAATTGAGTACGATTTCGTTCAGCCGACTCAGTTGACGCCGACCCTTGAAACAAAACTGGTTAGAGGGCTTTATCTGGCTGGACAAATAAACGGGACGTCAGGTTATGAAGAAGCTGCAGCTCAGGGGCTATGGGCAGGCATAAATGCTGCTTTGAAAGTTCAGGGAAGACCGCCGTTCATTCTAGATAGGTCCGAAGCCTATATGGCCGTTCTTGTTGATGATCTTGTTACCAGGGGAACTAATGAGCCGTACCGTATGTTTACGTCCCGTGCCGAGTATCGATTGCTTCTTCGGGAAGACAATGCCGATTTGCGCCTTCTGGAAAAGGGGTATGAACTGGGACTTCACGACAGAGATACTTATCGCGAATTGCTTGAGCGAAAGCGAGCCATTGAAGCTGAGATGAAGCGTTTGAAAAGTACGGTGCTCCGCCCGACGAAAAAAATAAACGATTTCCTTTCTTTAAAGTCTTCCGCTCCCCTTGGAGAGCCCACGAGTTTGGCGAAACTTTTGAAGCGTCCTGAAATAACTTACGCAGACGTGGAATCACTTTTTCCTCCGCCCGTTCCTCTTCCTGATCGAGTGAAGGAGCAGGTGGAAATTATGTGCAAGTACGAAGGTTACATTGCCAGGCAGGAGGCAGAAGTTAAGAAGTTCAAACATCTCGAGAGGGTAAAAATACCTGATGATTTTTCTTATGATGATGTGCCGGGCCTTTCCAACGAACTTCGGGAAAAGCTAAAGAACATAAGGCCTCACTCACTTGGGCAAGCTTCACGCATTCCCGGCATTACACCAGCTGCGTTATCAATTCTGATGGTTTACGTAAAACGTTATCGGTCAGTTAATGAGGCAGAAGAATTGTTCTGTTGATTTTCTCGCCAAACCATATGTAAATTTCCAACCGGTTTTTTGTTGAATTCCACAAATTTTTTGCTACGTCGTAAATGAATGCCCATTCAAGAAATTTGTGATAATGAAAATTCTTGCAATGCAAATAAAAATTTGCCTTAGTGTAAGAGACTTGCAATTGGAGTGGATGGTCAAAAAAATCAAAGTCAAGGAGGACGGGACGTGAACATTGTGGTGTTGCTCAAACAAACACCGGACACTGAATCGGTTATTCGGATTGCTGGAGATGGAAGGTCCATTGAGACCCAGGACATCAAATGGATTATCAATCCTTATGATGAATTCGCCGTTGAGGCGGCTCTGAGGCTGAAGGAACAGCATGGAGGGACGGTTACCATTGTAAGCTGGGGGCCGCAGAGGGTGGTCGAGTCCATCAGAACAGCTCTGGCGATGGGAGCTGATAAGGGAATGCTCATAGACGACGAAGCCTTAGAAGAAAGCGACAGCCTTGGCATTGCTAAGGTTCTTGCTGCGGCCGTTCAAGAATTGAATCCGGACATTGTCCTTTGTGGCCACAGGGCGGTTGATTATGATCACAATCAACGAGGCCCGATGGTGGCAGAGCTACTTGGTTGGCCACATCTTCCTCTTGCCGTTAGCCTAGAATGTGACGGGACCACTGTGAAAATAGAGCGGCCTGTTGAGGGTGGTAAGATGGTGGTTGAATCTTCTCTTCCGGCAGTGGTCACCATGGGTGGTTCTCATGCCGTCTGGAATCCTCGGTACGCAAGCCTTCCAGGCATTATGAAGGCTAGAAAGAAACCTCTGGACGTGAAAAAACTGGCCGATCTGGGGCTCAACCCAGAAGAATGTGGATCGGGAGCAGCCAAAATCAGACTTGTTTCTTTGGAGATGCCACCGGAGCGTAAGCCCGGTCGGATCATAAACGGTGATCTCGACACAGAGGGTAAAGCTAAGGAACTCGTCAGGGCGCTGCGTGAGGAAGCTAAGGTTATTTAAATTAAAAGAATTTGGGAGGATGAGGAGAAAGCAATGGCTGAGTCCGTATGCATAGTTGCTGAATACCGAGATGGAGCTTTTCGGAAGGTATCCTATGAAATTGCCAGTGAAGGGCGTCGTATCGCCGATACTCTTGGCTTGAAACTTTACGGAATTGCAATAGGGTCTGGCGTTTCTGACAAAGTACAGGAACTTGCCAAGTATGGTGTTGAGAAGGTTCTGGTTGCTGATGATCCGGCTTTTGAGCATTACATTGCTGAGACTTATGTGCCAGCCGTTGCGGAAATGCTTCAACAGTGCGATCCGGCGGTGGTGCTTTTGCCTGCCTCTATGAATGGTAAGGATCTTTCGGCAAGGCTCGCTGCCCGTTTGGAAACGGGACTTGCTCAGGATTCCACGGAAATTTCCGTGGAAGATGGTAAGATCAAGGCAAAGAGGCCACTTTTTGGTGGTAAGTGTTTGGGCTGGTATGAATGGGCGGACGGTGCCCTGGTTATGATTTCCTGTCGTCCAAATGTAATGAGTATGCTTGAACCTGATGAAAGCAAGCAGGCAGAAGTGGTCAAGGTAGATGTGTCGGTACCCGAGGCCAGGTCCAAGGTGGTATCCGTCGATATGGACACTTCTGGCAAGATCGAGCTGACCGAAGCGGATATTATTGTGTCTGGTGGTCGAGGCATGAAAGGTCCAGAAAACTTTGCGATGCTGGAAGAGCTTGCTGGTCTTCTTGGAGCGGCCGTTGGTGCGTCGAGAGCGGCCGTTGACGCTGGCTGGAGGCCTCATTCGGATCAGGTCGGTCAAACGGGTAAGGTGGTAACGCCTAATCTGTATATCGCTGTTGGAATTTCCGGTGCAATTCAGCACCTTGCCGGCATGGGATCATCCAAATATATTGTGGCTGTGAACAAGGATCCCGATGCCCCCATTTTTAGCAAAGCTGATTACGGTGTGGTGGAAGATTTGTTCAAATTTATTCCCGTGTTTACCGAAGAAGTGCGCAGGCTGAAGAGTTCTGAATAAGCTGTTTCATCAATTATGGGCTCCGGGTTTCCCGGAGCCTTTGTTATTTTGTGTTGTAATCATTGAGGGTGGGAACGTGTCGGAAGGTTCCTCTTAATGAATTTGGAAGAATTGTGGTTGAAGCACTATAACTCGCTGGTTCCTCGTCATGCTGAATACCCCAATGAACCATTGCCAGTGATCTTCAAAAAAAATCTAGATAAATGGGCGCACAGGCCAGCTATTGAGTTCTACGGCAGTGTTTTGACCCATGGTGATCTCTGGCGGAGGATTTCAAGATTTGCCGAAGCCCTTTCCCGTCTTGGTATTAAACAGGGCGATCGAGTGGCGATCATGCTCCCCAACTGCCCTCAGAATGTTATTGCCTACTATGCCATTCTATGGCTGGGCGGCATAGTTGTAAACACCAATCCCATGTATGTGGAGCGGGAAATAGAGTATCAATGGAATGATGCTGGTGTAAAAGTAGCAGTTGTTCTAGATCATCTCTTCCCGCGGGTTCAGTCTGTGCTGGAAAAGACGAGTATTGAACACGTTGTGGTTACAAGCCTCAAAGATGCTCTTCCACTTCATCTGGCGGCTTTGTATCCCTTAAAAGCAAGAAAGCAAAAACTTTTTACGGCTGTTCCTTATGATGATCATGTTTTGCCTTTCAAGAAGCTGATTGACAGCACAGTGCCCACGAAGAGACCGTGTTCGGCCGCTTTGGACGATATAGCTTTGCTTCAGTACACAGGTGGGACGACCGGTGTTGCCAAGGGGGTTATGCTGTCCCACAGGAACATCCTCGCCAATGTAGTTCAGATTACGGCGTGGTTTCCGGGGCTTGAGTGGGGTAGGGAACGACTAGTAGGGATCCTACCGCTTTTCCATGTTTTTGGCATGACCACGTGCATGAACTTGGCTCTTTATACGGGAAGCTGCGTTCTTTTAATTCCTCGATTCGAAATTAACGAATTTTTAAAGCTTGTTTCCCGCTTCCGTCCGACCCTTTTCCCCGGTGTTCCCACTATGTTTGTGGCCATAGTGAATCATCCGAAAATAGCAAAGTTTGATCTGTCATCTATCAAGTTCTGCGTTACCGGTTCTGCTCCTATGCCTGTAGAAATTTTAGAGAAATTCGAGAAAATGACGGGAAGTGTTATTGTAGAAGGATTTGGGCTTACTGAATCCAGCCCTGTTACTCACTGCAACCCGCTTTATGGTTTGAAGAAGGCTGGTTCTGTTGGAATACCGCTTCCCGATACTGAATGCAAAATTGTAGATCTAGAGAACGGCACCAAGGAAGTAGAAGTGGGAAAAGAAGGTGAACTCGTTGTTCGCGGTCCTCAAGTTATGCTGGGATACTGGAATCGCCCAAAGGAAACCGCTGAAACACTAAGGGACGGCTGGCTTTATACGGGTGATATAGCCCGCATAGATGAAGATGGCTACACCTACATTGTGGATCGAAAGAAGGACATGATTATCACCGGAGGTTATAGTGTATATCCTCGTGAGGTTGAGGAAGTCCTCTATGAACATCCGAAAGTGTTAGATGCGGTGGCCATTGGAGTTCCTGATCCGTACAGGGGTGAAATTGTAAAAGTTTTTGTTTCGCCAAAACCTGGAGAAACGCTGAAGGAAGATGAAATAATTTCTTTCTGCAAAAAGAAGCTTGCGGCATACAAAGTTCCAAAACTTGTTGAAATCAGAGATGACCTGCCAAAGAGCACAGTTGGAAAGATTTTGAGAAAGGAACTCAAAGCAGAGGAATTGAAAAAAGCCAGGACAAGTAATGTATTGTAGTCTCTGCGACAATGATTTACTTTAATTGCCACCCTTCGTCTGTGGGCGAGAGAACCCCCTTCGTATAGGGGAGGGGGTGAAAGCCCGGAGGTGCGTAAGCATCTTGAAAAGTCTTTTGGGGATAAAAGGAAGCAGAAGTAGAAGTTAAACTGGTAGATGAGAATTACACTCCCGTTACCGAGCCCTGCGACGAGGAAACGAGAGTAACAAAGAAAAAGGTGGTAGGAATAGCCTATCAAACTCCCTTAGAAGCTCCGTCCTTAAAGGGCGGAGCAGTTCACAGTATGGCAAAAGGAAGAGTTCCTGGAGCTTTGTAGTGATTATTATAAGCTCAGAGGCTGGTCGGAAGAAGGAGTTCCTCCAGAGGGAGACTCTATATAATGTCTTAATGGGTTTGTTATTGGGTGAATCTAAAAAAGGAGGGAGAAGCTATGAAGCGTATGTTTTTAGCTATTTTCGTCATTGTTGCCTGCGGCATGATCCTTGCCGGGCCTGCTGTCAACGCAACCGGAAAACCGGTTAAACTTGGCTTTGTTTACATCATGTCGGGGCCTTTTGCCACTTACGGGCAGTTTGCAAAGCGAGGGGCTGAGCTGGCTATAGACGAGATAAACAAACAGGACGGTATTCTTGGCAGAAAGGTGGTTGCTTTCTTTGAAGATTCCACCGGGAAGCCTGATGTTGCTGCAAGGGCATTTAGAAAGCTCGTCTATCAGGAAAATGTGGACTGCCTCATAGGTCTAGATTCAAGCGGTGTTGCGAAGAGCGTTGTTCCTTTAATGAATGAAATGAAGACACCTCTTATTATTACTCACGCTGCAACTCCTGACGTTACCGGCAAGGTTTGTAATAAATACACTTTCCGCATTTCTGTAAACCTGGCTCAGAATGTTAAAGCGGCAGCACTTATTGCTTCCGAGACGAAAGCAAAAACTTGGACAACTGTGGGGCCTGATTACGCTTTTGGACATCAGTCATGGGAATATTTCCAGAAGTATTTAAAAGAGCTAAAACCAGACGTTGAGTTTATGCCCGATGATAAGGTTGCCTTTGCTCCCATCAAAACTACGGATTTCAGCCCGTATATAACCAAGATTATGCATGCAAAGCCCGAAGGTGTCTTAATTTCCCTATGGGGAGGAAACCTTATAGACTTCGTGCGCCAGGCTTCGGAAATGGGATTTTTCTCTGGAAAGTGGGAAGTGCTTATGACCCTTGGTGCCGCCACTGAAGTTCTCTACGCACTGAAAGATAAAATGCCCGAAGGGATCTGGGTGGGGACCAGATATTGGTTTCTCGGAAATGACTCTCCGGTAAACGTTGCTTTTCGTGAAGCATATTTCAAGCGTTTTAGTGAGTATCCTTCTTACAATGCGCATGGTGCTTATGCTGCCGTGCAAGCGTACAAAGCTGCAGCAGAAAAGGCCCAATCGACCGATAAAGAAGCTATAGTAAAAGCCCTTGAAGGTTTGAAGATAGAATTACCCGTAGGAACGGTGGTAATTCGAGCCGAGGATCATCAGGCCCTCACACCGGCAACCTGGGGTCGAACCGCTGCTGATCCGAAATATCCGATCCGTGTTCTCAACCCAATTAGAACCTTTCCGGCCGAAAAGGTTACTCCGCCTGTTGACAAAACGGGTTGCGAAATGCACTAACAGGCTACTGTAAAACAAGGCAGGGAGGCTTTTTCGCCTCCCGCTCCAAAACAAAACCACAACGATTTTGACAGTGCCATGGATACCTTTGCCATAAACCTATTGAACGGCCTTTGTTGGGGAATGCTTTTGTTCCTGATCTCTGTTGGTCTCACCACCGTTTTTGGCGTAATGGGGGTGCTCAATTTCGCACATGGTTCTCTTTTCATGTTGGGTGCCTACGTGGCTATGCAGATTATGGAATGGATTCCCAATTTTTGGATTGGCTTAATTATTGGCCCTGTTGTGGTTGCCGGCCTGGGCATTTTCATTGAGGTTTTTCTTTTGAGGCCCGTGTACAGAAGAGATGTAACCTTTCAGTTACTCCTCACCTTTGCCGTGCTTCTGGTTCTCGATGACGCGGTAAGGCTGATATGGGGACCGGCTTATCATATTGTTGATCCTCCACCTTTGCTTTCGGGAACTATTAGCTTTTTTGACCAATCCTACCCCCTTTACAGGTTGTTTCTTCTATGCTTTGGCCCCGTTGTTGGGTTGAGCCTCTGGTTTTTCTTTCAAAAAACCCGCTGGGGAAAGGTAATTCGGGCCGCAGCACTTGATCGAGAGATGGCTGAAGGAGTAGGAATTCAGGTGCCTCGCCTATTCACGCTGGTATTTGCACTGGGTACCTGGCTTGCAGCTTTGGGAGGAGCTCTGTCAGCACCTTATCAGAGCATTGGACCGTCTCTAGGCGAAAAAATAATCATAGAAAGCTTCATAGTTGTGGTTGTAGGGGGTCTGGGAAGCTTTCCTGGTGCCTTTATTGGTGCTATTGCTCTTGGTTTGCTTGAATCCTTTGGCACCATGTTTGCCGGCAGGGTTCAGATGGCTTTGCCTTACCTGCTTCTTATCGTAGTGCTGCTATTTCGTCCCAGGGGCATCTTCGGAAAGGAGGTGTAGATTGGTTCATCAAAAGATAGGCCGAATTCTCGAGTATCCATTCTCAGGCTTGATTGTCTTTCTCGTGTTAGGCTTATTTGTTCCCCTCGTAATCCCTACCTACTGGGTAATGGTGGTAACAGAAATCCTGATAATGGGGTTATTTGCTACAAGTTTTAATTTACTTTTTGGTTACTGTGGACTGTTGTCTTTCGGACAAGCCGGTTTTTTTGGTGTGGGGGCTTATGTAACGGCACTCTTGCTGTCTAAAGGTGTTGGTTCGTATATCCTGATTTGCATTGCTTCGATTACCGCTACACTGATAGCTGCCTATTTCATAGGATATCTGTGTGTCCGAAGGGATGAAATATTTTTTGCTATGTTATCATTAGGTTTTGGAATGATGCTTTTCACAATAGCTCACAACTGGCGAGAAGTTACAGGGGGAAGTGATGGATTACCTCTTTCTACCGTTCCGCCAGTCGACTTGGGCTTTTCCAAGATTAGTTTGTTTCACCCACTTCACGGTTACTATTTTGTTCTAGCTTTTGTTTTTGTGGGCCTTTGCATCCTGCAAGTGGTCGTTCATTCTCATTTTGGATTAATGCTCAAAGCATCCCGTGAGAATAAGGAGCGATTGGCATTTTCAGGAGGCAATGTCGCCAGTGTTCGCCTTGTAGCTTTCCTTATGGCAGGTGGGTTGTCGGGTCTTGCAGGAATGCTTTTTTGTATTTTTAATCGTATGGCCACGCCAGATATGCTTCATTGGAGTTTTTCAGCAAAACCAGTTCTAATGACGATACTTGGTGGCGCAGAGGTGTTTTGGGGGCCTTTTGTTGGAGCGGTTATATTCTTCGTGCTAGAACAGCTTGTGACTAACATAACCGAGAATTGGATGTTTGTGCTCGGTCTCCTGCTTATTCCTATCGTTCTTTTTTTCCCTCGTGGCATACTGGGCACGGTGTTGAATTTGATGAAATCATCAGGACGAGGTTCCCATGGCCAGTGAAAATATTCTTGAAGTTAGGAATGTTACCCATCGTTATGGAGATTTCATTGCCTTGAAAGATGTCACTATCACTGTGCCAGAAGAAAGACTTACCGCATTGATTGGTCCCAACGGTGCTGGTAAGACTACATTCTACAACGTGGTGTCTGGCAAGTACCGTCCCAGCAGAGGGTCAATTATCTTTAATGGAGTAAACGTAACGGGTTATTCGCCGCACAAGCTGTCACTTATGGGGCTTTCCCGGTCTTTTCAAATAACAAATATTTTCCACGAATTGACGGTAATTGAAAATGTAATGATTCCCATAGCCCTTCATGAAGGCAAAGGGTTTTATTTCTGGACGAAGTACAGGAAAGATCGACACTTATTCAATGAGGCAATGAAGGTACTGAGCCTCGTAGGACTGGAGGATGTTTACGCCAGGGTAACGAGGGAACTTTCTTACGGCGACAGAAGGTTGGTGGAAATAGCGATTGTGCTCGCCGGAAAACCGCAGCTTGTGTTGCTGGACGAACCTACCGCTGGCATGACCCCGGAAGAAACGGAAAAGATGGTTCACCTTATAAAAAACCTCGCTACTACTACCGAAACGACCTTTTTCTTTACAGAACATGATATGAATGTGGTTTTTTCCGTTGCCGAGTATATTTATGTGTTACATCAAGGTGAACTTTTGGCTCAGGGTAAGCCGGAAGACATTAGAGCTGATCCGAAGGTTCGAGAAGCATACCTAGGAGGTTCTCTTGATACTTGATGTTCGGGATGTCCACGTTTACTACGGTGATAGTTACATACTTCAGGGTGTTAGCCTGGGGGTAAGAGAAGGGGAACTCGTTTGTTTGCTTGGAAGAAACGGTGCAGGGAAAACCACAACCATGCGCACTATAATGGGTTATGCGGTACCGGTTAGAGGCGAAGTTTTATTTAAAGGGCACAGAATAAGTGGGCTGCCAGTGTATGAGATCGCACGAATGGGGTTGGGGTATGTTCCTGAAGATCGAAGGGTTTTTGCTTCCCTGACCGTCGAGGAAAATCTGGAGGTAGCGACGAAATTACCAGAACACTTGGAAGATCCATGGACTATAGAAAGGGTTTTTGAAACTTTTTCTATACTCAAAAGATTAAGGAACAAAAAAGGTGGGGAATTAAGCGGTGGAGAGCAACAGTTACTTTCGATAGCCAGAGCACTAGTAGGAAATCCGGACTTATTGTTGCTGGACGAGCCATGTGAGGGACTTGCCCCCGTTATTGTTGAATTTCTTGGAGAAGTTATTACCGAATTGAAAAAGAAAATTCCAATTTTGCTTGCCGAACAGAACGCTCGTTTCGCTTTGCAACTCGCGGACAGA
Organism: Deltaproteobacteria bacterium; assembly: GCA_019309115.1. GTDB lineage: Bacteria > Desulfobacterota > Syntrophobacteria > Syntrophobacterales > Thermodesulforhabdaceae > JAFDGW01. The sequence goes on along the minus strand of JAFDGW010000025.1, from coordinate 3,172 downwards.
GGGTACATTATTGAAAAAGGGAGAATATGTTTTGAAGGAGCGAAAGAAGAGTTGATGAGCAACAGAGACGTTCAGTGCCGGTATCTTGCCGTTTGATTGTTAGCTTCGGAACGGAGCGTGCTGAGCACGCTCCTGTGTATCGACTTTATTAACGTCTAGACGGTTTCTTTCTGGCTTGAGTAGTGAAAAATTTGTTCGGTCTCGTCGTCCCATCCATTCCACAGAAAGTTCAGCTCTTCCCCCCTTGCTATTATCCGAAATGCATACCTTACCTGTTCTTCATAAAAAGAGCAGTAAGGTGCGGGTGAGTTTAAATCTCCATTAAGCGAATAAACTTCCGCAGGGCAAGGAGCTCCGCAGAAATGCCTTATTGCACAACGATTACAGGGGGAGATGTTTTCAACAATTCGTGAAGTAACCTTTTTAAGGGGTGATGATTCAAGTGCCTGAGAAATAGAATCTTTAAACACATTGCCACCGCAGAATTCAGGAAAGCCGACAAATTCACTGCAGGGGAAAATGTCCCCTGTTGCCGCCACAGCAAAAAAGCATCTTCCACCTCCGCAGGGTGAAATGTCACACATAAGACGACGGGTTGTTGGTCCAAGTATGCCGGCCAGCACGTTTGCAAAGTTTACTACCACTATTTTATGGCCTGTTTTATCAAGTATTTCCTGTGTCCTATCCAAAGCTTTGCAGAAATAGTGTGCAAGCTTGCCGTTGTCTGGTTTCAGGTCTTTACCGCCCCGCTGAGTACATCGAACGGGATTGAGCATCACCATGTGAACACCGTGGTCGGCATAAAAGTCTATCATCTTTGGGAGGAGTTCGCAGTTTACTCTGGTGACAGTAGTTATGACGTTATAAGCTGAATAACTATTAAGCTTTTCCAGGACTTTTATTATGTGCTTAAATGCTCCGTGGCCGCTCCAATTTTTGCGAACGCTGTCGGCAATATCTTCCACTGGGGCATCTAGAGAAAGACCAATTCCAACGGAGTGCTCTTTCAAGAAATCAATATCATCTTCCGTCAAAAGTGAACCGTTGGTCTGGATGCCGAAGAGAAAATCTCCGTTGAATTTTTCAATTGCCCGAAAGATGTTATCCTTGACCATCATAGGTTCACTGCCGTGGAAGATTATTTGTGGCTTTACACCTTCAGGTAAGGACTCCAAAAAATACTCCTTCAAACGTTCCAGAGCCTCCAAGATTTGGGTTTCCGTCATTGTAACACCGTTTCGACGCATATCTTCTGGGATATAGCAATATGTACAGTTGAAGTTACAACGCTCAGTGGGGTTAAAGTACACAGCCGATGGCTTGAGTTCAAATCTAAAGAAATGCATTTCCTTTCTAAGAGTATTTTCTTCGTTGAAAAATTTTTCTACCAGTTCACCTGATAGAGCATCCCGCATGGCACCATCGGTTTCAACTAATGCCCAGAAACCCGTATCTGGCTCAACCACGGCAACCCTGTCTTCTACCCCAATATCCAGAACAGCGAATGATGGGCCATATCCTGAGTTTGCGTATTTCCCTCCGTTCATCTTCTATTTCCCCCTAACATGGATTTGCGATATTGCCGCCATTCCCAGATGCAGGGAAGGCGGCCATCAGGTCAAACCTTACTTCTTAGGCGTTAGCAAAATGTAATGAGACAGCCCTGTTCCTATCGAGGAACGGCAACGACGCCTGTAACTGATGATTTTTCTCTTCATCTGTTCACCTCCTTTCTCTTTAGAATCGTCCACGAATAAAAAAACCCGGACCAATCCCCACCTATGCTCAGGTACAAGGACTGATCCGGGATCCTTTTGCCATCAGGATTTTCCCGTCTCAGGCTTCGACAGGTCTTCTGGCTCTCGGATCATCCTACTCGCCGCGCCTTCCCATCCACCTTGAGGTGGACAGTGGCATTGTTGCGACTTTCGTCCCCGATCACAGCGGCGGGTCCGCCACGGATTTTCACCGTGTTCCGGGATGTCGAAGCCTTTTATCAACAGTTAGTAAACATATTTCAATTTTTGCTGTTATGTCAACCAAATGTTCAGGTGCGCACTTTGTTGTGTCAACTACTCCTCCCTAACGGAAGGAGCTTGTAGCTGATGCTAACAGGTAGCACCGCTACATTGGGACGGTTGACAGCGCCCCACCGGGAGGGACATGCCACTCCCAGCCCTGACTTCTCTCCTTTGGAGAGAAGTCAGATAGTTCCTGACTATGTTCCTGCTGGCGTTAAGGTCAGCATTAAGGGAGAAACCGCATTGTTTACAAACAAAGTGGGACTGGTCAGGTCGGTTAGAACGGGAAATATATCCGCACCTGCTACACTTCTGAGAGGTGTAGCGTGCATCTACATAGACCACTCTTATTCCTTTAGCTTGAGCTTTATATTCTATGAACTGTTGGAGCTGGGCAAAATTCCAGCTGTGTATCCAGCGTCTGTTTTGTTGTAAGAGATCACAGGATAACGATAGTGGCATTGCAGATTTTTGTATACAGTGAGCGGGCTTTGTGATAGGTGGGAGTGGTCTTAGAGGAGAAGATTGTTGAGGTGAAAGAAAGCACCCACCGTTGATATTTCATCAAGTACAAAAGCTTTGGGATTGCCTTTTTCGGAGGAAGACTGGGAGGCAACACCCATAGCGGTTCGGCATTTTATCATTGAGCGTGAAAAGGCGAGTATTGAAGATAAGAAGACGATGGCCGAGCTTTCGAAACGTATTGAGGAGCTTGAAAGACAGATTGAAGAACTTTTAAACCGCGATTCTTCCAACTCAGACCAGCCTCCTTCGTCGGATGGTCCTTATCGCAAGCCAAGGGCGAGCAGGGAAAAGGAAAAGAGCAGTTATTGGAGCCCACCGAAGAGCATCATATTTATCCGGAACAGTGCAAGTGTGGTTGTTGTGAGTTTGAAGACATTCAACATTATTATACACACCAATATATTGAGCTTCCCGTAATTCCCCTGGAAGTGTCACATTTTCATCTTTACAGAGGTAGGTGTTGTTCGTGCGGCAGGGAGGAAAAGGGTTACATTCCTTCGGAATACCAGGTGGGATATGGTCCCCGGCTTTCTGCACTTATGATTGAGCTTGCAGGGATAGCGGGAAACAGCCGCAGGATGATTCAGGGTTTTTGCCATTCGGTGCTTGGGTTGCCTATCAGTCTT
>JAFDGW010000024.1 GCA_019309115.1 Deltaproteobacteria bacterium | reverse complement strand
CCAGAACCGCTAAGCCGCACTTCGTATCTAAAGGCCATAATCCCTCCGTTGCTTACCCAAGGATACCATACTCCTTTTTAGCTTCCTGCCTTATTTTTTCGTATTCCTTGGTAAAAATAGGCAATTCTCTATCAACCAAAACCCCTATGGTAAACTTGCCTTCCATTTCCTCGGCACTCATCTCTTTTGCTCGCTCCACCCTGACCGCGGATTTTTTCATCCACTTCAGCATTTCAACAGGACCACCCTTTTTGTTCTTTCTTCCATATTGAGTGTGACAATTGCTTATAACTTCTACAACGGCAAAGCCCCTCTTATAAATTGCTTTTTCTATAAGTTGATCAAGTAGATGAGTGTGATAAACGGTTCCCCTGGCCACAAAGCTTGCACCGGCGGTGACGGCCAGCTCTGATATGGCAAACGGATGTTCAATATGCCCAAAGGGAGATGTGGTGGATCTGGCTCCGTAAGGCGTGGTTGGCGAAAATTGTCCACCCGTCATTCCATAAATGTTGTTGTTTACTATGATTGCCGTAATGTTCAGATTTCTTCTGGCTGCATGTATGAAGTGATTTCCCCCGATGGCCATAGCGTCACCATCACCCATAACGACAATAACCTGTAGCCTGGGATTAGCTAGTTTTACACCCGTTGCAAAGGTCAAAGCTCTACCATGAGTAGTGTGAAGGGTGTTGAAATCCACATACACAGGAAGCCTGCTGGAACAGCCAATACCAGATATGAGTACTATATCATCCTTTTCAAAGCCTGTTTTATCGATGGCCCTTATAAGTGATCCAAGGATAATCCCGTTTCCACAGCCGGGACACCATACATGGGGAAATTTCTTGTCGTGCCTCAAATATTTGTGAATAAGTTTGGTCAACTCTGCCATCAGCTCGCCCCTACATTTTTAAAAGCCTGGTTAGTATTTCACTGGGTGTTATCAATTGTCCATCAATCCTGTTCAGCTTTTCCACCCTTGTCATGCCTTGGTTGATTCGTTTAACCTCTCGAGCCACCTGCCCAAAGTTCATTTCTGGCACCAGTACAGCCCGAACCTTCCTGAGGTACGGCTCGAGAAACTGTCGGGGAAAGGGCCAGAGAGTTATAAGCTTTACCATACCAGCTTTGACACCCCTTTTTCTGGCCTCTCTAACTGCGCGTTTAGCCGACCTTGCTACAGAACCATAGGATATGACTAGCAACTCTGCATCTTCTGTGAATTCCTCCTCTATAAAGACTATATCAAAGTAGTTCTGATAGATTTTGCGGTGAAGGCGATTTAAAAAAGCTTGAATTTCATCCGGTCGCTCTGTGGGAAAACCTCGAACATCGTGTATCAACCCGGTAACATGGTAGCGGTATCCATCTCCGAAAACCCCCATCGGGGGTACGCCGCGCGCATTGTCTTCATAAGGTATGTACCACTCCGGAGGCATGTTTGGCTTTATGCGGTCAATAACTTCAATTTCCTGAGGGTGCGGCAGTTGTACCTTTTCCCGGGTGTGGGCAACCACTTCGTCAGAGAGAATTATCACCGGGGTGCGATACTTTTCCGAGAGATTAAAAGCTTTAACTGTAACGTCAAAACATTCCCATGTAGTGGAGACAGATAACACGATTACAGGATGTTCCCCATGAGTTCCCCATCGAGCCTGCATAACATCGCCCTGGCTAGGCCTAGTTGGAAGTCCCGTGCTGGGTCCTCCCCTCATTACATTCACTATAACGCACGGAACCTCGGCAACACACGCAAAACCGATATTCTCCTGCATCAGGGAAAAACCAGGACCTGATGTTGCGGTCATTGCCTTAGCACCCGCAAGTGATGCACCAATGACAGCTCCCAGACTGGCAATTTCATCCTCCATTTGGATGAAGGTACCTCCAACGGCTGGTAGTTTTACCGACATAGCTTCGCTTATCTCTGTAGCCGGTGTTATGGGATACCCTGCAAAAAACCTACAGCCCGCCGCCAGAGCACCTTCGACCATTGCTTCATTACCTTGAAGAAGCACTGGCTTACCTGACCGCACAGCGTCTTCCATAACCATATCTCCCAATATTGATTTTTACACAGCCTCTGCCTTGGGTTCCTTTTTTACCCGAACACTGATGGCAAAATCCGGACAATGTGTTTCACACCATCCACACCCCGTGCACCGCTCCGGTGCTACCACCTGAGGATTTCCATCTTCGTCCATTTCAATACACTGCCTCGGGCAAAAGGCAACGCAAATACCACAGGATTTGCACCATGCACGAAATATTTCGATTTCATAACTCCTTTTTTGTCCTTCAGCTCGCTGGCTCATTGTGCTACCACCCTTTTCATGGAAGATTCCTTACAAACACCGGATACCGGGGCAATAATAAACTTAGTGGACTGATTTGTCATCTAGAGGTAATGATTCTAGATCGCTGTGTGAAAAAATTGGTTCTTGCGTAGAAGCCAAAATTAAGGCAGGGTTTTGTCGCTTCTGAAAAGGCTGGATAGAACCCGACGCAGCATAGCTTCACCCCGCTTGGTAAAATGAAAATTTACATTGCACAGATGCTCAATTTTCCTAAACCGCCCAACAAATACGTGATGGAGACGGAAACATGGCAGCTTTTTACACCGTGGCACTGGCGCTTTGTTTTGGGGTATTATCCCACGTCCTGGGCAAGATCCTACGGATTCCAGCCATTATCTTTTTCCTTGCCTTCGGCGTACTTTCTGGCCAGATGGGGCTACATCTGATCAACACCGCACACCTCGGCAACGGCCTCATTGTGTTGGTGGAAATTGTAGTAGCTCTTATCTTGTTCGAAGGAGGTCTCTCTTTAAGCGGGCATATTTTTCAATCAGAAAAAGCAGCATTACACCGCTTGCTCGTGGGCACTCTTGCTATTACAGGAATCGGGGCTACACTGCTGGCAAAATATTTTCTCAACGTTTCTTGGGCATATTCAGCCCTTTTCGGTTCCGTAATCATAGTTACAGGACCGACCGTCATGGGTAGCATTCTTAGAAATGTATCCCTTCTTCCAAGGCTAGAGGCTCTCCTGCACTGGGAGTCTATATGGGGTGATGTAGCAGGTGTCATGGTCAGTGCCGTGGCCTTGGAACTCCTGACACATCCTAAATCAGAGACAGAAGGAATCGGCCTTGCCCTTGAACTCGTGCTCCGAATATTCGCTGGAATCGGCATTGGCCTGAGCTGGGGATGGCTGCTAAAGACTTGGATCTTTCCACTTCTACAAAGGCTTTCCGACGAAACGTTACCGGCCATAGTAGCTATAGCCAGCGCCATTTTTGCATTTGCGGCGCCAAACCTAATCTTTGAAGGATCTGGGCCGCTGGCGTCGGTTGTAACGGGACTTACTCTGACAAGGCTTCCTAGAGAACAGCTGAGAAGGATTTTGAGCTTTAAAGAGCAGATAGGAAGTATATTGATTGCTACCATTTTTGTTTTGCTGTCGGCTGAGGTTGATCTCCGACCGTTAAAATCTCAATGGATGAGTATGTTTCTCGTGGCTCTGATCCTCGGAGCTGTTGTAAGGCCGATTGCCGTTTATGGGGCTCTCTTGGGGTCTACCATACCCATGAAAGAACAGACTTACATTGCTTTCGTTGGGCCAAGAGGCATTTTAGCAATTGCGTCTGTGGCATATGCTTCACTTCATCTAGGACACAGTCCCAAGGAAATTGAAATCTTAAAAGCCACTATATTTGGTATAATCCTCATGTCTGGTTCTATCGCAACGTTCATATGCAAGCCTCTGGCCAGGCTCCTTAAGGTTGATGCTCCACCAGAGAAAACGGGCGTGCTGATAGTTGGCCTGAACGAAATCACTTTGGCTATTGCGAAATTTATAAATCCCTATGTGCCGTTAGCCTTTGCCGACACACGCCCAACAATTTGCTGGCGTGCATCGACGGAAGGCTTTGAAACACTTTGTAGTAATGTAATATCCGGAAGCTTATATGAGGAAGCCCGAAAGGTTGGCTACGGTCGCCTTGTAATTGCAACACCTGACGAAGCATTAAACGAGCTGGTTGCTATGAAAGCGTCCCCATATTTCGGCCCCAACAGGATTTTCAAGGCACGAGGGCACATTGATGAGGATTTTATCTTTATGGAGCCATTTTCGAATTCCATGCCTTTATTCCACGAACGTTTCACAGTGCCTGACATTTTGAAAGCTCTTCAATCTGGTCGTGCCAAATTCTTGGAAATAGATATTGTGGACCCAATTTCATCTGAAGAAGAAGGTACAATTTTTCCCATCGTGGAAATCACTATGGAAAATCGAGGGGTGAGGTTTATTACTCCATCCGCGAAACCAAGCGGAAAAACTTTAAGCCTTTGCGTAAATCAAATCTAAATGAAAACGGTTTGTTTTAAGGTGAGCCTGTTCGAAAAATATTCACGCGAGTGAGTTTATATTCTGGTTCTTTCTTATTTTCGTGCAAACTGATCTAGCCACCAGGCGACGCAGTAGAAGCTTGAAGAGGTAAATGTAAAGGAAGGAGATGAGGAAGCAGTAGTTGAGCAGAACTGCTTTTGCTATTACATACTTTACTGCCATATCGTAGGATTTGGCATTTTCTTTATCACCATAGCTATTTTTTATCTTTCCTAATAACCTGCTCAACAGGATATCTCTGAGTGTAAGAAGCTGCTCTAAAATCTCATTGCTCATGCCATACAGAGCATCTGCGATAAAGTATCCATTCCCCCTAAGCTGAAGTTCCTGAATTATCTGAAGTAAAAGCTTTCTTTCGTCTCCGTATGAAGGTGCTATACTAACACCAACGACATAATCCCCTATTGGCATTCCTGAAACAAGAAATTCCACCTTCTTTACATGACCTCTTATCTCCCTGTTTCTTCACCCCTGGAAGGAGTCGAGTCAGAAAACTCGTTTCTGGAAATTACAAAAAACTGCGATCAATTTACACCCAGAGGTTGATTTTGCCCTTCTTTGTATGTTAGAAGTTCGCAGCTTAGTTGTGCGCCCGTAGCTCAGCTGGATAGAGTGCCGGACTACGAATCCGTAGGTCGCAGGTTCGAATCCTGCCGGGCGCACCAGTAAAATCAATAACTTAGAGCTGACCAAGTGATCAATAGATTTTGCGGTGCGCCCATAGAGTGCCCAAAAATAAACGATTCCTCCACTAATTGCGAAAATAGGTTGGACACCTAATGATCGTTACGGTAGTCTAAAGGCTTGCAGCAGTGAAAGATAAAAAAGCAAAGTTGGAGAGATTTACTATGACCAAACTACTTAAGAAAGCCTTTGAGGAAGCATCTAAATTACCAGAGCTAGAACAAAATGCTCTCGCACGTTGGTTGATTGATGAAATTATAGCAGAGAAAAAATGGGAAAAGGCATTTGCTGAGTCTGAAGATCTCCTGGAGAAATTAGCAGATGAAGCACTTGCAGAGTATGCAGAAGGTAAGACTAAACTCCTGAATACTACCCAGTTATGATATCTCATACCACAGAGCAATTTCGTAAACTCTTCGCCCAGTTGCCTAAAGATGTTCAAAAACAGGCAAGAGAAGCTTATCAGCGGTTTGAAAAAGATCCTTTTTACCCAGGCTTGCGTTTTAAGAGAGTTCATTCAAAACGACCTATCTATGCTGTTCGCATATCAAGAGATTATCGTGCTTTGGGCATTCAGCAAGATAATGAGATAATATGGTTCTGGATAGGATCGCGTTCAGACTACGATAAGATGTTAAAACAGACGCAGAACATGCAATAATCGGCATTCTCAAAAATTTTACTGGCAATTTTTGAACAGTAGTCTCTACAGTTTCCATTAAGAATCTATGTAGGATGCAAGAACGTAAGCGACCACGGGGGTATTATACATTACCAATTTCAGTTAACCAACCATTCAAGCTCAGGTTTTTGTCCCTTGAAATAAGCATAGGACGCATCCACAAGGACATTGAAGGTGGACTTGCATTGGAGCTTACAAGTATGGCGCAGGGACAAAATTCGCTCGTATCACTTCTGGTACCCTATGAGGCAAAATAGCTTCAGAAGCACGGTCGATTACTTTCTGGATTGCCCCAAGACTGATAGGCAACCCAGGCACCGAGATGAAAATGTGACACTTCCAGGGGAATTATGGGAAGCTCAATATGTTGATGTATATAATAACGTTGAATATCTTCAAACTCACAACAACCGCACTTACACTGCTCCGGATAAATATGATGCTCTTCCGTGGGCTCCAATAATTGTTGCTTTGCTCTAGGATGACCCTTCTTCCTCTGTGGCTTCTTTTCCTTCTTCTTGCTCGCCCTTGGCTTACGATAAGGACCATCCGACGACGGAAGTTGGTCTGAGTTGAAAGAATCGCGGTTTAAAAGTTCTTCAACCTGTCTTTCAAGCTTCTCAACACGTTCCGAAAGTTTGGCTATCGTCTTTTCGTGCTCAATGATCGTCCCTTCACGCTCAATGATAAAATGCCGAACTTCCGTAGGGGTTGCCTCCCAGCTTTCCTCCGAGAAAGGTAATCCCAAAGCTTCTGCACTTAATGAAATATCAACGGCGGGTGCTTTCTTTCGCTTCAACTATCTTCTCCTCTCAGACCACTCCCACCTATCACAAAGCCCGGTCATTGTATACAAAAATCTGCAATGCCGCTATCGTTACCATGTGATCTCTTACGACACAATTTTATTGACAAGTGCCCAGATGCGATAGACCTGTTCTTCACGCTTGTAAGTCTTTAATGCCTTTTCCTCTCTGGCCCACGGCAGGTAATGCTCTTCCATGAAGTCTGAAAATTTTCACTCAGGTTTTCCATCCAGAGTCTTCCTAGAAAGCACTGATATAAACTTTTACTCCGAGGAATTTTTTAAACCCTTCTCGCATTTTCCCACCTTTCCCACCGAAATCCGTTTATTATTTTTTGGTTGTTTTCCACCCAAAAATCCGCGCGCACCAATGAAATCAATAGTTTAGAGTTGAACAGGTAATCAATAAAATCCACGATGCACCCATAGAGGAATTAAAAGTAAACGATTCTTCCTGTTGAATAGCAGTTTGAAGGGTTCATCCAGAATCCAGATATAAACTAACTCCTGGGAGCATTTTTCGAACAGGCTCCCCACCTTGAACTTCCCTCGTCGATAGGTTAATTAGAAATATCCTAAGTTATGTTGAAAAAAGCAAAATTCAGCGTGGGATGGAAGAAACCCGGAAGCAAGCAAGAAATCAATGCAGGATCGGAGAGTAGATGAGGTTGAACGCGATCATTCACGACATTGCCTCGAAGTGTCCTGATGGCGGTGACATGGTCATAGATGCTTTTTATTATGCCAGCGAGAAGCACCGAGGCCAAAGAAGGAAATCCGGCGAACCTTACATAGTCCATCCCGTCAGAGTTGCGCAGATTATAGCAAATGAATTTCACATTATGGATACGTTTCTTTTATGCGCAGCCCTTTTGCACGACGTGGTAGAAGACGTAGAAGATGTTGCACTGGAGGATATAGAACGACAGTTTGGTAAGACAGTAGCAGAGTTGGTTGATGGATGTACGAAGGATCTGTTCCATTTCAAGGACCAGGTTTATGTGAAGGTGCTCCTTTCAGCAAGCAAATATTTGGGAGTGCTGGTGATAAAGATGGCGGACCGACTTCACAATCTGCGGACTCTTCACTACCTTGCACAACCAAAGCGGCGCCGAATTGCCCAGGAAACCATTGACATCTATGTTCCTCTTGCTGTCATTCTTAACATGTACAACGTTAAACGCGAGTTTTATAATCTGACCTTAACTGAATTGTATCCTCGCAAGAGTAGGCGCATATTGAATCATGTCAAAAAAGTGGGAGAATCCCCGGAAATTGTGGAAATTCGCAACCGTTTGGTAAGAGCATTTGAAAACTTTCCGGCTAGGGTCGAGGTGCGAAGTCGCGTAAAGGGGCTAGGCAGTTACTACGATCATAACACCATGACCCTGGACATTGGAAACGCAGAAAACTACGTGGATTTTACGGTTGTCATCTATGACAATGATCCCATGCTTTGCTATCAGGCATTGGGAGTGGTCAACTCAGCTTTTGTGCCGCAGAGGTCCACCATTCGTGACTTTATAGCGAACCCCAAGCAAAATGGGTATCAGAGTATTCATGTTAGGATTAAATATGATACCGGCGAAACAAGCAAACCACAAAGAGGAGAGCAGAACAGGAACCAAGACGAAGACGAAAAGCAGAGTAATTTCCTTGTTAAAATACGCACGCAGAAAATGGACGAGTGGGCCATGTATGGAATTCTGAGGCGGTGGTATGAGGATAAAAGGTTTTTTCGGGAAGAACATAACGATGAAATAGCCAGGTTTTTGCAGGATCTTGCAAAATACTCCAATCCAGGAGAACGTAGAAAGGTGCTTAAATCTTCCCAATTAGAAGAAATAGCGGTGTACACGCCCAAAGGCGATCAGTATTTTTTCCCCAAGGGAAGTATAGTTCTCGATTTCGCATATAAAATACATTCACAATTGGGTGATTGCTGCTCTGGAGCGCTCATTGGCAATCGAAAGCTACTACCCACCGACCCCCTGGAAAACGAAGCAACCATAAAGGTGTTAACACATGCGACGTCTGTAATGATTGATCCAGAGGCTGAAGCTCTGTGCAAGACGGCAAAAGCCAAAATCGGTGTCAGCAAACTTTTGCAAAAACAGCGTAAAAGATACGCCCTGAACTATGGGCGTGAAATATTTGACCAGATCCTGGATTTCCTGGACATTAGAACTGTTGATATGAGCCCTGATGTCATGAAAAAAATGTTCGAGCAACTAGGTTTTGATAACGAGAAAAGCCTGTTAGAACACCTTGGGCAGGATCTTATATCTCCAAAAGAACTCATCAAAGTCATAAGAGACGCTATTCCCGACGGCAATCGGATAAAATTGGACAAGTTAAAATTGGAGGGCCAACATTGCCCGGTGTTCAAAATATCTATTGGTCAACTCGACAGAGTCGTTCATAAATTCGCACAATGCTGCTCTCCCTATCCCGGCCAAGAAGGATGCATTGGGGTTTTGAGTGAACGAGGTGTCACTATACATCGACCTTATTGCAACAATCCCATGGAAAGACACAACCTTCCTGCCGACCGTCTTGTCAAGATAAACTGGCTTTCCGACAACCCCTGGGATACACCGTTGGTTTTTCGAACGATCATCAAGGATGTTCGTCCAGGCCAATTTCTTCTTGATTGGCAGCATAGCAGAGAGTTTGAAATACTGCACATTGAACAGCGTAAAGATAAACACGGACGTGTTTCTACACTGCTTTCAGTAACTCTAAACTCCCTTGAAGAGGCCAAGGAGTTCTTTAAAAAACTAAATCAACTTTACCCAAAAGTAACAATTGAACAATACAAAAGTAAACTACGATTAATGGATTGTAATTGATTTTTGGTGTTCTTGAAACAACTCACGGGCCACCAATTTCAGTTTGTCTTGCCCTACACCCCCGATTTCAACTAGCAAAAATTGAAGCCACACACTACACATGAAGGATATAAGGTTTTCCTTGGTGGAAAAAAAAGACTCGGTGACTTCTTCATCTTGTAAAATATCTACAGCTCGGTCAAGGATTTTCAACAATAATTCCCCTTTTCCATAATCACGGATAGCTTTCTGATAAAGCTGTCGCAATTCTTGATTCTTTTCCACCACCATATCTCTGGCTACTTCAGCAGCATCGCGAAAAAGATATCGTTCTTTTTCCCTCTTTACCATCGTTTCCATCCCTCCCAAAAAGCTTGCTTGATTTTCTGCTTATTTCTTATTAAGAAATTCCATCCAAAATGCAACCGTTCCAAATCAAAGGAGGATCAAAGAATGCGCCACTATCTTAAGGTAATAAAGCCTGTGGTTTTTTTGGTGGCATTTGCAATTGTGCTATCTGGTGGTTTCGTTTACGCCAAGTGGCCGGGAAACGATGAGCGTCCAGCGTCCTTTGCCGATCTTGTGGAAAGAGTAAGGCACAGTGTTGTCAATATTTCAACAACCAAGGTTATAAAAGGACATCCTTTACAGCCTTTTTTCGGGCCTGACTCGCCCTTCAAGGATTTCTTTGGAGATGATTTTTTCAAGCGTTTTTTTGGTGATATTCCCCAGAGGAAGTTCAAAACCCATTCACTTGGATCCGGTTTTGTAATAAGCCAAGACGGGTACATTCTGACAAACAACCACGTTGTGGAAAAAGCCGATGAAATTCGTGTTATTCTAGACACAGGAAAAGAGTACGATGCGTCAGTTGTTGGTCGTGATCCCAAGACCGATCTAGCTCTCATTAAGGTGAAGCCAGACAAAGACTTTCCTGAGCCTGCCAAACTTGGAAACTCCGATAAAATCCGTGTAGGTGATTGGGTGATAGCCGTCGGGAATCCTTTTGGTCTTGGTCACACCGTTACGGCCGGAATTATCAGCGCAAAGGGCCGTGTTATAGGTGCTGGTCCTTACGATGACTTTCTTCAGACGGACGCGGCGATAAACCCAGGGAACAGTGGTGGGCCACTGTTTAACATGGATGGAGAGGTGGTTGGCATAAACACGGCCATTGTGGCAAGGGCACAGGGTATAGGGTTTGCCATCCCGATAAACATGGCAAAGGAGCTTCTCCCTCAACTCAAGCAGGGACGTATAGTTCGCGGATGGCTTGGTGTGATGATTCAAGATGTTACGCCCGAGCTTGCTAAATCCTTTGGATTGAAAGAGCCCAAAGGAGCACTAGTGGCTGATGTGTTATCGGATGGTCCCGCGGATAGGGCAGGTATCCAACGTGGAGACATCATTCTTGAATTTAACGGAAAGGATATTCAGGACGCTCATACCCTGTCCCGTGTGGTTGCTGCCACCAAGCCAGGAGCGAAGGTATCCGTGCTGATCCTAAGAGACGGGCGAGAAAAGCGCATCAAGGTTACGGTTGGTACGATGCCGGAAGAAAGACCGGGTGAAACGGCGGTCGCTGAGAAAGCGAAGAATTGGGGAATATCGGTGCAAAACCTCACTCCCGATCTGGCAGAACAATTTGGCTGGGACAGGAGTGAAAAAGGTGTGATCATCACAGAAGTCGAACCCGGATCTCCGGCATGGGAGGCCAGGTTACATAAAGGTGATCTCATAAAAGAAGTAAACAGGCGTAGGGTTCAAAACGTGAGGGATTTCAAGAGAGCTCTTGCGAAAGCGAAGGAAACGGAAAGTTTGCTGTTGCTCATAAAGAGAGGTGAACACACTTTCTATGTGGCTCTTCCGCCCATCAAGGAGAAAGATTAACTTAAAAAGGAGATTGATTTCGTGAAAGACGTGTGAAGAATATGTTTTTTGAGAAGCAATCGGTATCGAATAGACCTATGGAGGGAATGCTTGAACTATGAAATCGCAACCTCCGGGATTTATCGTCACTGTATCTGAAAGATTCGTAAAGCGAGAGAAGGAGAAAGCCCGGGCATTGAGAAAAACGGCTTGGTGGCAGCGCAAAATAGCACAGGGCAGGTGCCATTACTGCGGGCGGGAATTCTTGCCCAGTGAACTTACAATGGACCACGTGGTCCCAATAATCAGAGGAGGGCGGACAACCAAAGGCAATGTGGTTCCAGCCTGTAAGGAGTGCAATAGCAGGAAAAAATATTTACTCCCTGTGGAATGGAAAGAGTATCTTCAACACTTACAAACTCAAGAGCAGAAGAAATGAGCACAGTTGCAACAAAATTCGACCAGTGTACAGAATGCGAACTGGCGGTTTATTGTTATTGTGATCCGTCAGAGTGGGTATTCAGAACCCAAGAGGAAATGGAAACGATCACAAAAGCTATTGAATCCTGTCCTGTCCGTGAGCGGTTAATTCAAACAGGAAAAGAAAAATCCGTTTGAATTCGACAGGGGAACTCCTTTATTGAAGGTTATTTACCGAAGGAAGCGGTTTTGGCTATCTATATCAATCGGGATACTCCTTCTGGTTTACATTCTACACAAAGCTGATTTTGCAGTCCTTTATTCCAGCATACGACACATGAACATTTGGTGGATATTCGTTACCTTTTGCTGTTCCGCTGGAAGTTATATTTGCATCGCCGGAATACTTAAAACGCTTCTTGAAGCCACGGGGAATAGGGTCAAAACCCTGGATATTTTTAGCATTGCCTTTGTGTCAACTGTGATTAATTACGTTGTAGCTTTTGCAGGAATAAGTGGCCTTGCCCTTAAAATTTATCTCCTGGCCAAAAAGAAAATCCCTCCCAGCCAAACCTTGTCGGTATCCATAGTCCACAGTTTTTTTACAAACACCATCGGTATTGTGTTCATTGTTGTAGCCTTTGGATTTCTTTACGGCCGTCATTACCTCGAGTTCGGTACGATGGAAATTGGCGTTGTGCTTATTTTTTGTGCAATTATTCTTTTTCTTGTTTTTTCTGCTGCTTTTATTGTGCACGGCCGTTTCAGGAAATTTTCGTGGGAACTGATTCAAAGGTGTGCAAATCCCCTTGCCAGAACATCTCGGGTGCCGAGGCGGCTTCTTGAAAAGATCAATGCCACATTCAATCACTTCGATAAAAGCATGTGCCTCATGTTAGAGAACCCTCAGCATATTTTGAAAGCCGGTCTTTATGCTCTGATCGACTGGTCGCTCATGTTTTGCTGCCTCGCCGCCTCCTTCCTTGCAGTCGGATACTATGTGAGAATACCTCTTCTGATAGTGGGGTTCTGCGTCGGTCTTTTCGTTTCGCTGATTTCGATCATACCGGGATCTGTCGGCATTATGGAAAGTTCCATGGTGAGTGCTTTTTATCTGCTAGGGTTAGACTATGATAAAAGCTTGCTGGCAATAATGCTATATCGGCTCGTTTACTACTTCGGTCCTACATTAGTCGGAATTATATTGTTCTACAGGAATCTAGCAACCTTCGGAGAGGAAGCAGCCATCGGAAAGAAGTAATTCAGCGGCATTGGTTATTGTTGACTCTTCTGGCCTCAAACTTGGGCGAACGACGCATCAAAAAACTATTAATTTGTCCCCCCATAAGGATGAATGCGCCGAGTGTATATAACCATGTCATAAAGGCGATAACGGTGCCCAAGGCGCCGTAGAACTTGTTGTAAGGGGCTACCTTTTGAAGATACATGCTAAAGAGGTGGGAACTCACAATCTCCCCCAAGATGGCGAAAACCGTGCCGGGAAGATTATATATCGTATAGCGAGGGATATCGGGTCCAAAACGGTAAACTAACAAAAGGGCAACGTGCAGTCCCAACGTGGCTATTAAAAAGCGAAAAAAAGACAGGACAATTCCCAAGCTATGTTTCCATTTTATCATGGAAAAAATCCAGTGAGTGATAATGGGACCGAGAACCAACAACAGGAAGGTACAAATGAAAACACTGCATAAGGTCAAGGTTAGCAAAAGTGATATGGCTTTAACCTTCCAGTAGGGTCGAGTTTCCCTAACACCATGAATCCTGTTGAGTGTACCAATCATACTATTTACTGCATTTGACGATGCCCATAAGGCAAGCAACAGGGTTCCAAGGGCCATGTATCCCTTCGGTTTGACAAGTACGTCAGCCAGTGTATTCCCGATCAGGATGTACATCTGTTCGGGAAGGAATTCTTTCAGGACGCCAAGAATTTGAGCTTCGTTGGAAATAAAGGGCAAAAAACCGGCCAGGGCAAGAAGGAAGATAAGAAAAGGAAACACGGAGTAAAAGAACCAAAAAGCCAGCTCGGCGCAGAGGCCAAAGCCGTTGTTGCTTCGGAATTCCTGGATGACAATCCAAGCATTTATCAACAAAAACTTGCACATTCTGAGGAAAAAATGCATAGTAACTTTTGAGTTCGACACTTTTTTGCCATTCATTGAAAACCTTCCAGAGTTATAAAATGACGCTAAACAAAATAACCAAAAGCCGCTTCATAATAGGTAATATCTCCCTAATATCATTAATATCATTATGGCTTAGGCCATTCGTGGTTCTGCTTGTGACAACCTTTGCCATCGGTTTCCCGACAGTCAATGTCTTTTCCGAACTGACCGCTTCAGTACAACCGATTAAACTGCTAATAATAAACAGTTACAGTCCTGACAATGTATGTAGCTCCCCTCAACAAAGAGGCATTCTATTTGAACTGGCAAAAGCCGGATATAAAACCGGTAAAAACCTGATCGTTCGAATCTTTTACATGGATACAAAACGACGCTTTACCAGTCCAGAAGAAATTGAAAAACGAGGCGAGGAGGCTTTAAAGGAGTTCTATCGTTTCAAACCAAACGTGCTTGTAACCCTAGATGACAACGCCTTTCGGACGGTGGCACTCAGGCTTGTAGGGCAGCATGTCCCCATCGTTTTCAGCGGCATGAACGGACAACCTGAAGATTATGACCGTATTGTGGATTGGATGGAAACCAGGAAACACCCAGGCAAAAATATAACCGGTGTTTACGAAAACCTTCACGTCCTCGATGCATTGCGAATTTACAAGAAGCTCTTTCCAGGCATCAAAAAAGTGGTGTTTATTACCGATCTTTCTCCTACCGGATGTGCCATAACCAAGCAAATCATCTCTGAACTGAATTCAACGCCATCTTTTCCGTGTCCTTGGGAGTTCAGGATGGCGTTATCGTGGGAGGATTACAAGAAAATAATAATCAGCTTGGACAGAGACCCAATGGTTAGCGCTATATATCCCGTGGCAGTTACGTTACCCAGCCAGAGCGGAAAACGATTTACTGCTCCCGAGATTTTCAAATGGACTACAAAGCATATAGAAAAACCAGAAATTGCCGTGAACCACGAATTTGCACGAATGGGGTTATTCGGTGGGGCTGCTGTGGATTTTTTTTCAATGGGCCGCCAAGCAGGCCGCATGGTAATCCGTATTTTGAAGGGGGAATATCCGGGAAATATTCCTATCGAAAAGGCCGAGAAATATGTACTGGTTTTCAATTTGGATCGTGCCAGGGAACTGGGTATTAAGATTCCGCAAGAAATCCTACTGTCGGCCGATGAAGTGATACAATCCGCCACAAAAAAACAGAGGAGAGCTGGCTATCAGGATGTCAATGAACTTCACTAACAGAAGCTTATGTAAAACTATTCTAATTGTAGTATTGCTGCTAGTACTCGGTGTAGCCCTGCTATATGGATCCACTCTTTATCTGACGCTTCAAAGATCCCAATTGAATGAATTTAAGTCATCTACAATGGCGGAGGCATTAAAGCTGGAAATATTTATCAATCAGCGTTTGGCCTCGTTAAAAACCAGACTGGAAAACATGGAAAAAGATAATACCTGTCGGGTTAGTTTAATGCTCGGCCTCAAGCCCCAGCTAAATAACATTGCAATGAACTATACTAGTGCCACGAGCGGTATTTTCATTGCCATTGTGGACACCGACAAGAACCTGTACCCGGAAAGTATGCTGGAATACACCAAATCTTGGTTTATTAGATTATTTGAAGAATATCACGGAGAACTTAATGAAAAGATTATTCGTAAAAAAGGCGGATGGTTTTTCGGATTCGTTAAACCGATAATGCACCATGACCAGTTAGTCGGTTACGCCCTGGGTATCTATGACCCGATTTCAGACTCAGCTTTACTTCAACTGCTTTCTTCGTCTTTTCTCAACCGCCTTGGCATTAAAGAAGGGAAAACTATAGTAGACTTGGTGAACGGACTACCGGTCACTGAGTCCGTGTCTTTCGAAGACCTGGGTTACGAGAGCAACGCCGATTTTTTCTATGTACCCCTCCATAGCTTAAAAAAAATCTACCTTATAGGAACCTCAAAACCTTTGGCTCAAGAAAGAAAACATCTCCTGAAGACGGTATTTTCACTCTTGTTTGCAACCTTCGCATTTGCGTCCTTGGTTATGTGTCTGCTGTTGAAATACTTTTCCCTGCAACTGTACAATTTTATACGACATGCCGAAAAAGTTGCCTTGAACCCTTTATCAGGAGAATTAGATCCAGCTTGTTTCGATTACAAAGAATTTCATACTCTGGCCCAAGCCTTCAACAGCGTTCTCACCGCTTTTAGAGAAGCTCACGAGAAACTTCAGCAACAGCTACAAACCAGGCTTGACTATGTGACGCAACACTCCGAAGCCATGGAAAGGCTTTTGCGGAAGGCAATAAACAGCAGTAAGGACGCTATTGCAGTGACCGACGCATCATGGAAGGTTCACTATGCAAACCTGGCTTTTTTCAAGCTTTCAGGATTAGAATCACCGGCTGTTCTCGGAAAGAATCTTTTTGAATATCCCCCTCTCAAAGATGTCGCTCCTGCAGAAAAAAGTGAAATTCGGGGAAGACTTGAGGGCGGCGAAGACTGGACCAACACACTGCCGTTAAAACTGTCCGACGGAAGGGTTGCATACATTCACCTGTCTATATCACCTTTGCGCCACAAAGACGGTACCGTTACTAACTACCTCTACATTGCCCGAGATATTACCGAGTACGTTAAACAAGAAAGAGAAATCAGAGAAAGTCAGAAAGCACAGGCCTTGGGTGTCATGGCTGCAGGCATTGCTCATGACTTCAACAACATACTGACCATAATATCGGGGGCAGTTGAGGTAACCCTCACTAGACTTAAAGAGCTTCCTAATTCACAGGAATTGATCGAACATTGCAACACAATTGTGGAGGCAGTCCATCGAGCACGGGATGTGGTACACCAGATACTGGTGTTTGCCAGACGCACAGAGAAATCATTTCGCACCATAGACTTGAACCCTCTAGTAAAGGAAACGATTCGGCTCATAGAAGCTGCATCTCCCAGTAACATCAAAATGCGAACAAACATTCGTCCGGAACCGAGCTTTATCAATGCGGATCCTGCTCGAATACACCAGTTAATAATGAATCTAGCCACAAACGCTATACATGCCATGAAACATGGTGGAACTGTGACAATAACTGTAGATAGGGTCGATTTAGATAAGCCAAAAGCGAAACAGCTTGGCTTGAAACCAGGTACATACATAACAATTTCGGTGGAAGACACTGGTTGTGGCATCCCTGATGATTACATCGACAGAATATTTGAACCCTTCTTCACCACCAAGTTACCGGGGGAAGGCACGGGACTCGGACTTTCAGTCGTACAGGGCATAGTAAAAGACCTGAACGGAGCAATTGAAGTTGAGAGTGAACTTAACAAAGGGAGCAAATTTACCGTTTATTTACCAACATCAGAATACATTTCCTCCGATCAACCACCAGCCAGCAAACACCGGCCCTTTTGTGATGGAAAATCCCGGACCATACTACTGGTAGACGACGAAGAATACATAGCCCAACTATTTAGTCAATTACTGGAGAGTAAGAACTATAAAGTTCTCA
This sequence comes from Deltaproteobacteria bacterium, assembly GCA_019309115.1. Classification (GTDB taxonomy): domain Bacteria; phylum Desulfobacterota; class Syntrophobacteria; order Syntrophobacterales; family Thermodesulforhabdaceae; genus JAFDGW01. The sequence continues at coordinate 22,329 of JAFDGW010000024.1, read as the reverse complement.
GTTTCACTGACCCTCTGGTGGCCCTGCAACACATAAAAGAATCCGGAAACCACCATTTCGATCTGGTGATAACAGACTACTCTATGAAAAATCTCAATGGTATCGAATTTGTACAGAAACTTCGTGAACTCGGTCATTCTTCTCCTGTCCTCATGATAAGTGGCTATCATGTTAGCGAAAAGGAAGCCCTGGAAGAACTCGATATTCGAGCTACGCTAACGAAGCCATTTACTCTTGACGAAGTCATGACCACGATAGAATCTATAACGCAGAATAGAACGGTAACCGCAGAACGGTCGATTAGTAGAGTGTAACCTGATTCACTCACCGACCTTGCCGAAAACAAATTTTCCAAGAAGTTCCTCAATATCCAGGGGAGGTTGAGTATCGGTTATTTCTCCTCCTGGTTCAATATATTCGTCCAATCCACCAGGAGATATGGCCACGTATTTGTCTCCGATTATACCCATGGTCTTGATGCTGGCGATAACATCCTCTTCAAGCTTGATCCCTTTTTTGATCTTTAGAGTTACCAACGCCTCGCCCCTGTCCAGCTTTATATCGTCAACATAGCCCACCTCAACGCCGGCAATTGTAACAGGTGCCTTTTTCTTGAGGCCCGCTACATTTGAGAACCTGGCGTACACCACGTACTCGTCACCACCCCACAGGTTCACTTCGCCGAGCCTGAAAGACACGTAACCCGTAAGAATCAGACCTATCAGCATAAAGACGCCCACTGCCAATTCAACACGGCGGCTGGTGGCATGTTCCATTTTGCTGCTCCTTCTCACAACATAATAGAAGTGATAACATAATCGGCAACCAGTATTGATACCGATGATAAAACCACGGCTTCCGTTGTTGCCTTGCTTACATCTTCCGGTCCCATAGATCCGGAGTCAACCCCTGCGTAGTAACCTTTGTAAGTGCATATCCATATTGTTAGCAACGCAAAAACAAGTGATTTTACATAACCCATGGAAACATCTTCCCATGCCACACTTTTGTATATGCCATCCCAGTAAGCACCAGGATTTGCTCCGAGTAGCATAACTCCAATGGCGTAGCCGCCAAGAATGCCGATAACATCAAAAATGGAAGTCAGCAGAGGAAAACACACAAAACCAGCGATAAAACGCGGAGTCACAAGATAACCGTGCGGATCGATTGCCATACACCGCAGAGCATCTATCTGTTCTTCTATTCTCATGATGCCTATCTCGGCGCAGATAGCGCTACCTGCCCTACCTGTTACCATGAGGGCGGACAACACCGGCCCGAGCTCCCGAATGAGGCTCAGGGCCACAGCAGCACCCAGCAAACCTTCCGAACCAAACTTTGAAAGCGTGTAATAACCCTGAAGCCCCAATACCATGCCGGAAAAAGCACCGGTAAAACAGATAACGAAAAGTGAACGATGGCCTATGAAGTAAATATGTTTAACGATAGCAAGGAATTTTCCCGGTGGCTTCCATAAACCCGACACAGCCTGAAGTAAGAAAACTCCCATACGCCCAAGGCCAAAAATTTTTCCAAGACCCCATGAGCCTAAGTGTGCAATAACATTGGTAATTGTCATGACTTCACCCTAGACCTCACCGTACACAAACGTTCAAGATAGGCCTCAAGATCCTGGCCGCTTTCATCTGCACGCCTTTCCAAAAACTGCCTGACCCGCCGATCATTCGATTTTCTGACATCATCAGGAGTACCAGAAACCAGAATACGCCCTCTGTCCATGACTATCATGTAATCACCTATTTTGAAGGCACTCTCCAACTCGTGAGTTACAACAACGACTGTCATTCCAAGCGCTTCTTTGAGGGAAAGCAGCAGATCGTCTAAACCAGCCGCAGTTATGGGATCCAACCCTGAAGACGGCTCATCCACAAAAAGGATCTCCGGGTCCATGGCAATGGCACGGGCCAGGCCTGCTCTTTTGCGCATACCACCGCTGAGCTGAGCGGGCATGTAGTTTGCAAAGCCGGACAATCCTACCATGTGAAGTTTCATCTCAACCATAATGGTTATAATTTCACGGGGTAGGTTGGTATGGACAGCCAAAGGAAGGGTAATATTTTCTGCGACGGTCATAGAACTGAAAAGGGCACCATTTTGGAACAGCACGCCTATTCTTTGCCAATACTTATGCCAGTCCCCCGACTTCCAGCTACCAATGTCTTCACCGTAGATCCATACGCTTCCAGGAGGTGTTGGCTTAAGGCCAATAAGGTGCCTGAACAGGGTTGTCTTACCCGAGCCACTCACGCCCATGATCACGAAAATCTGATGAGCCGGAATATGAAAAGAGAGGCTATGCAAAATCTGACGAGTTCCATAGTAGCTATCCAGATTTCTCACGACAATAATGCTGTCAGAAAATGCCATCAATCCAACCCTTCTTCCGTCAGAAGCTGTTCTAGCTGGGCAAGACGAATCACTTTTCTAACCATTTCATCGGGATTAACCACCTTGAAGCTACATCCTTTTTTTCTGCATTCGCTGCAAAGCTCAACAAGAAGTGCAACACCAGCAGTGTCCATTCTGTCAATAGATGCAAGATCAACGATTGTTTCTTTCAGTCCATCGGAAGGAGTGAGCTTCTTTATGTTGTTTCGGACTGCTGGAACAGTGGCCATGGTAAGATTGCCACGGATACAAATCACACCCTTTCCTTCGTCGTCCTTCCTGAATTCCACATCTGCCACGATTACCCTCTCTGAATTACTAGACGGAATATGCCCCTAAAACATGCCACAAAGACTGAGGACTTGTCAAAAAAGGATTAATGTGGTCTGTACAAAGCAGCTTAAGGTAGTTATTTGAAGAAACGAACGAGACGACAGAAGAGGTGAACCATGGCGTTGCTCACCATTCACACTTATCCAGATCCTGTTTTGAAGGAACAGGCAAAACCGGTTACAGAAATCGACTCCAGAGTCCGAAAACTCATAGATGACATGGCGGAAACCATGTATGATGCGCCGGGCATAGGCCTTGCCGCAAATCAGGTGGGTAAGCTCGAACAGATAATAGTCATCGACCTGCAAAAACCGGAAATTCAACAAGGACTTATTGCATTAATAAATCCGGTGATTATAAAAGCCGAAGGCACCACAAAGTACGAAGAAGGTTGTCTAAGTGTCCCCGGTTTTTACGCCAAGGTAAAACGTCATGAGAAAGTAACTGTCAGGGCTTTATCGCCGGAGGGAAAACAGATAACGCTAGAAGCGGATGGACTTCTGGCAATAGCATTGCAACATGAGATAGATCACCTGAACGGCTATCTGTTCGTGGACAGATTAGGCCCGGTGGGACGTGAGCTGTTCAAGAGAAAGTGGAAAAAGCGCATGGCCGATAAAGGAAAATCCTTTGCCCGAGGGTCCTAAGCAGAGTTATGAATATGAACAAAGATAAGAAGATTTCCGTTGTTTTCTTTGGAACTCCAGAGTTTTCGCTGCCTTTCTTGCAGGAACTGGCAGAGTCAGAAAAATTCGACATTAGGCTGGTGGTAACTCAACCTGATCGGCCAGCAGGCCGGGGAAAGAAGCCGACCCATCCACCTGTAAAAAAGCTGGCGGCTCAGCTTCTTGAACTTCCATGCTACCAACCCGATCGGATAAAAGAGCAAAAAGTCATTGATAAGATTAAATCCGTGAGAGCTGATGTTGGTGTAGTTGTGGCTTATGGTCAGATAATTCCACCAGCGCTATTGGACGCTTTCCCCTTGGGCGTGATCAACGCCCATCCATCGCTGCTTCCAAAATATAGAGGTGCTGCCCCAATACAACGGGCTATCCTCGCCGGCGAGGAAAAAACCGGTGTAACCATAATGTTGCTCGATGAAGGACTCGACTCTGGCCCCATACTGGCTCAGGAAGAAATAAGGATTGCCCCCAATGAAACAGCCGGTTCACTTCATGATCGGTTGGCCACACTTGGTTCAGCCCTCCTTAGGAAAACACTCATAGACTGGGCATCTGGTGCAATAAAACCAGTCCCGCAGAATCACTCTATCGCAACCTATGCAGAACCCATAAAGAAAGAGGAATTGAACATAAACTGGCAAAGGAGGGCGGATGAGATTGTAAGAACAATCAGAGCGTTTGATCCATGGCCAGGCGCTCATACGTTCTGGCAAGGTCGAAGGCTCAAATGCTATGGCGGCAATATTGCTTCGGTGCAATTGATGGGAATTAGCCCGGGAAAAGTTGTGCGACTTACCGAAGATGGCCTTCTGATCGGAACCGGTGACGGCAATCTCGTAAGCGTGAGTAGCCTGCAATTGGAAGGGCGCCGGAAGGTGAGTGCTGAAAAATTCGTAAGGGGAAAGCCGAACATCATAGGTGCGATTCTGGGATAGGCCTAATGCAGGTTCACGTATCGGACAAAAAGGAATCACTGGTTTTTTTGCTTCTGATAGTACTGACGGCCCTTCTGATTTTAGCATTTCTCTTAAGTGCTTACCTTATTCCCATGAAAGGGTTAAACGCTCTCCCACACTTTGTTAAATGGACCCTTGTGGCAATATTGGGCCTTACAGGCATGTTTGTTATTATAACGTTTTCAAGCTTGTCATGGGTGGTAATAGCAGGTCGTGATAGCCCTGTTCCCTTTTCCAGGTTTCTGAGAACTATTGCAATCCGTTACTTTTTACCAATCTTCATCGCAGTAGGAAAACTCATAGGGCTTTCAAAGCAGCAGGTGCAGCATGCTTTTGTAGGCGTGAATAACCGTCTGGTACTCCACCAGTGCTTAAACGGCAAAAGACCGGAAAGAATTTTGCTACTCATGCCCCATTGTCTTCAATACAGTGAATGTCCGGTAAAGATAACTTACCGGGTGGAAAACTGCAAAAGATGCGGAAAATGCGTAATAAAGGATTTGCTGGAAATTTCGGAAAAATATGGAACAGCTCTAAGAGTTGCAACGGGAGGAACGATTGCTAGAAGAATAGTTATCGAAACCAAGCCGGAGCTTATCATTGCCGTGGCTTGCGAAAGAGATTTGACCAGCGGAATACAGGATACAACTCCCCTGCCAGTTTATGGCATATTTAACCGGCGACCTCACGGTCCATGCTTTAATACACAGGTTGACGTAAAAGAAATCGAAGCCATTTTAAAGGAAATTCGTGGTAAGGGATGAACGCTCGAACCCTGGCTTATCATGCTTTGCTACTCATACAGGAAAGGCAAATTCATCCGGATTCACTGCTTCGGAGCATGTTTCGGCGCTTCAATACCATGGACAAGCGAGAAAAAGCGCTCGCTACCGAACTTGTGTACGGCGTACTAAGATGGCAGGGGAGGCTGGATTGGTACATTGAAACGCTGAGTAAAACACCCCTCAGGAAAATTGCACCACATGTGATGGTACTTCTCCGGCTGGGTTTGTATCAGATAACGTTTCTCACTAAAATCCCGGCTCATGCTGCTGTTAACGAAACAGTAAAAATAGCCCGTGCTACTCAACCCAAACATATCGTGTCCTTCGTGAACGGAATACTCCGCAATGCGGCCCGACGACATCCTGACTGGCCATTTCCTGATCGGAAATCCGATCCTCTAACCTACCTCGCCGTTTTGACATCCCACCCCAGATGGTTCGTCGAAAAGATGATGCACCATTTTTCCATGGAAGAAGTGCAGAAGATTTGCGAAGCTAACAACGAAGTGCCCGGTCTGACCATAAGGGTTAATTTGCTTAGAGCACAACCCGAAATGGTAGCCCAATGGTTTCGGAAGCGAGGTGCTATCGTTGAACAGGGAAGATACCTATCAACGGCGATGACAATTAGAAATCCTAGCGAAGATATAGGGCAAACTGAACCGTTTATACAAGGCTGGATTCAGATACAGGACGAAGCTTCTCAGTTGATACCCCTCATGGTAAACCCCTTGCCGGGAGAACGCCTGCTCGACCTGTGCACCGGTTACGGCATAAAAGCAACTCAACTGGCCGAAATAATGAAAAACAAGGGCCAGATACTAGCCGTTGATTCCGCTTCTTGGAAACTGGAGGCCTTGATGGAAAATGTGAAACGACTGGGTATTGAAATAATTTCGACAAGAACAGAGGATGTGAGATCCCTTAATCCCGAAGAAGTGGGACTTTTTGACAGGGTTCTCCTTGACGCTCCATGTACGGGTTGGGGCACTATAAGGCGCAATCCGGACATCAAGTGGAAAACTCATCCGAGAGATCCTTGGCGAGCGGGAAAGCAACAGTACGATCTTTTGGATCACGCAGCTAATTTTGTCAAACCGGGAGGAACATTAACCTACGCAACATGCACCATTTTCAGCGAAGAAAACGAAGATATAGCACAGAGGTTTGAAGAAAAGTGGAAATGGCCCCGAATCAATCCGTCAGACGTGATTCCCCATTCGGAAAAACTGCTTGAAAAGTACAACCTGAGGACGTGGCCTCACAGGCATGGTATCGACGGCTTTTTTGGGGTGACATGGGCAAAACCTAAATGAAACGAAGGAACGGGCAAATGGAGGAAAGGAAGGTCATAATTGCACCGTCCATATTGGCTGCGGATTTTTCCAGACTGGGTGAAGAGGTTAAAGCAGTAGAAGAAGCCGGAGCAGACTGGATTCATGTTGACATTATGGATGGTCATTTTGTCCCTAACCTGACTATCGGGCCAGATGTAGTCGCTGCAATAAGAAAGTACTCAAAACTTCCCTTTGATGTGCATCTTATGATTGAAAACCCGGAAAATTACATCGAAGCCTTTGCAAATGCCGGGGCGGACTGGCTAGTAGTTCATGTGGAAGCCTGCACTCACATCCACAGAGTATTACAACAAATTAAGGACAAGGGCATAAAGGCAGGCCTTGCCCTCAATCCCGGAACGCCTGCAATTTGTGCGGAACCTGTGCTGGATATGTTGGACCTTATCCTTGTGATGTCCGTAAATCCGGGCTTTGGTGGCCAAAGTTTCATCCCATCAGTGCTTTCAAAAATTAAGCACCTCCGCCAAATGATAGCAGAAAGAAACCTCCATGTTCTTATCGCAGTTGATGGAGGGGTAAACAAAGACACGGTGGTGGAACTCGCTAAGTACGGCGTTGACGTGTACATTGCCGGCACGGCGATATTCGAGGGAAAATCCTACAGGGAGAACATCGAAGCCATCAGAAAATATGCTGAAGGAGCACTTGGGAAGGTGCAAGATTGGAAAAGTTCCTTGCATAGATGAACTATTTATTGTAAAAATACATGTACATTGGTTATCTATTACTAGTGTAAACAGAAAGTGCAGGATGGTAAAAATGACAGCGCCAGAACATCTGGTAACCGAAGAGGAAGAGAAGGCGATAAAGGCCGAGCTCCCAGAAATATTTTCCAGATTCCCCCGTGAACGGGGTAGCCTTATTCCTATTCTCCAGGCGGTTCAGGGGCGATTTAAGTTTTTATCTCCCGGTGCGATAAGGGAAGTCGCCAAATATCTGGATCTTTCGTCCAGTGAAGTTTACGGGGTTGCTACCTTTTACAACCAGTTTCGGTTTCATCCTCCGGGAAAGCATGAGATTAAAGTTTGTATGGGCACGGCGTGTCATGTGGCTGGAGGCGATATAATACTTGAAAACTTTGAAAGGAAGCTAAACATAAAGCCGGGTGAAACAACCCCGGACCGGGAATACAGTCTGGAACGGGTTGCCTGTGTGGGTTGTTGTGCGCTGGCGCCCGTTGCGGTCGTTGACGATCATGTAATAGGGTACATGCAGCCCAGCAAGGTAGAAGGGCTTTTTGTGCAGTTTGAAGTCCAGCGTGAAAAGGAAAAACGGGAAAAGCAAGCTAAGGAATCGGCGGGCTGATGGCTAAAGACACAAAAATTATCGAGACTTATGAGAAGCTAAGGGGTGCTGCTCGCAAGCGTCTTGAAGCTGAACGAGCAGAGGGGATACCTTCCATTCGCATCACCATGTCAACATGCGCAAGGGCGGCAGGAGCCGAAGAAACGAAGAAAGCCATTGAAGATGTATTGGAGGCTCAGGGGCTTAATGCTCGGATTATAAGCGTTGGATGTCTCGGACACTGTTATGCAGAACCTCTCCTGATAATCGACCATCCTACTACCGGTTTTCCACCTATTTGTTACTACAATGTGGACGCCAACAAGGCCAAGTTGATTTGCCGTTCCTATCTTGAAGATGGAGATCCTGCTTTTGAGTACGTCCTGGGTGCAATGGAAGAGAATGATCTCATTCCCCCTGTCACCACTTTTCCTCGTTTCAGCATGGAACAGCGCGTTGTCATGGAGCTATGTGGTCTGATTGACCCGTGGAACATTGATCATTACCTCGACAAAGATGGCTACAGTGCTCTTGCTTCTGCCCTGCAAATGGAACGTGAGGAAATCATTGAAATCGTGACAAAGTCGGGTCTCAGGGGGCGTGGTGGTGCTGGTTTCCCCACAGGTAAGAAGTGGAAGTTTGCCTTTGAAAAAAGTGCAGACGGAAAGGTTGTAATATGCAACGCTGACGAAGGCGATCCCGGCGCATACATGGACCGAACGATAATTGAAAGTAATCCTCATCAACTCTTGGAAGGGCTCATAATATGTGCATATGCCGTCGGAGCGGATGAAGCGCTGGTTTATGTGAGAGCGGAATATCCTCTGGCGGTGAGAACCATTCAGCACGCCATTGAAGAGGCAAGGGAGTATGGGCTTTTAGGAGAAAATATTTTGGGTTCGGATTTTTCACTCAGTGTGAGAGTGTTTCAGGGATCGGGTGCTTTTGTATGTGGTGAAGAAACCGCTCTGATTCAGTCTGTTGAAGGACGACGAGGTATGCCCCAGCACCGGCCACCCTACCCGGTGGAAAAGGGGTTGTGGGGTAAGCCCACGGTGGTAAACAACGTAAAAACACTTTCTTCCGTGCCTCCCATAATTCGTAGAGGGGCCGACTGGTTTCGATCGATAGGCACTGAGGGAAGTCCCGGCACGGCCATATTTTCTGTCGTCGGAAACGTTAAGCATCCTGGCCTTGTGGAAATCGCAATGGGAACCACCCTACGTACTCTGATATTTGATATATGTGGAGGCATCCCTGGCAAGAAGAAGTTCAAAGCTGTCCAGATTGGAGGCCCATCGGGAGGTTGCCTACCTGAGCAATTCCTCGATACGCCGATAGATTTTGACTCACTAACTCAGGCCGGCGCAATGATGGGTTCCGGCGGCATGGTAATAATGGATGAAGATAGTTGCATGGTTGATGTAGCCAGATACTTCCTCGAATTTACTCAAAAGGAATCCTGCGGCAAATGTACCTTCTGTCGTATTGGAACAAAGCACCTGCTGAATATTCTCAATAGAATAACAAAAGGTGAGGGAAGGGAAGAAGATCTGGAAACCTTGCGGCAACTTGCTGAAGATATAAAAAAAGGTTCGCTTTGCGGCTTAGGCAAAACAGCACCGAATCCCGTTCTTACTTCGCTCCGCTACTTCATGGACGAGTACGAAGCACACGTTAAGGAAAAGCGATGCCCGGCACTAAAATGCCGTGATTTAATCGCTTACTATATTGATCTTGAAAAGTGTGCCAGAGGCTGTGAAGCCTGTGTTGGTTCCTGCCCGGTGGAAGCTATTTTTACCACAAAAGGACGCAAGAAAGCGATAGACCAGAGCCTATGTGTAAAATGCGGCGAATGTATGACATCCTGTCCGCCAGAGTATGATGCGGTGGTTAAGGTTTCGCCGCCAGAGCTGGCACCGATAATCGAAAGGCCCCCGGATCAGCAGCCAAAACGAGCCATGGATGGTGCTGATTCTTAGAGCATTCGCACCTAGAGTTACGTATTCGTGGAGGAAGCGATCGCTATGGTGCAAATAATAGTGAACGGTAAGAGCATCGAGGTTGAGGAAGGTCAAACTGTTCTTGAAGCCTGTCTGAGTAATGGGATATTTATCCCGAACCTGTGCTTCTTGAAAGACAGAGAACATCCTCATGCTTCATGCAGGTTGTGTTTTGTGGAAATTGAAGGGCGGCCTGCGCCGGTTCCTTCTTGCACAGTAAACGTTGAAGACGGAATGGTTATTCGGACTGATACCCCCGAGGTTAAGCGCCTTCAGAAATCAGCTTTCAAGTTGATCATGTCGGGCCATCCCTGTCATGCGAAAACCTGCCCTACTGAAAAGCCCTGTACCCTTATGAAAATTGCGAAACACCTTGGGGTGGGCCTTAGCCCGAAGCCTTTGGAGAAACTAGAACGAGACATCCCGGAAGTGGTAGATTTTGGTTTTATGTTTTATTTTCCCTACCGTTGCGTTTTGTGCGGAAGATGTGTACATGTATGCAGAACTCAAAACGAAGGAAAACCGCTACTGACTTTTGCTAGACGCGGATTCGATACTATGGTTGCATTTTTTTCAGATCCCGGTGAAAATGTGGAGGCTAAGTGCAGAAGTTGTCTAGCCTGCATAAACATCTGTCCGACGGCGGCTCTGGTATTGAAAGCCGATGAGCGCAAAACGGCCTAGCTGGCACGAATATTTCATGCTGATTGCGAAGATAGTGAGCACGCGCTCTACGTGTAATTCTAGAAGGGTTGGAGCCGTAATTGTCAAAGACAACCACATCCTGGCAACTGGTTACAACGGCGCTATGCCTGGTGCGCCGCATTGCATTGACGGTCCTCCTATGGAAGACGGATCACCTTACTGCTTCCGCAGAGCTCTGAAAATACCGGACATTGATAAATATAATTTTTGCAGAGCCTCACACGCAGAAGCAAACGCGATAGCTCAGGCCGCGCGCTATGGGATATCTATTCAGGACAGCACACTCTATACTACCCTTGCCCCATGTTATGTGTGCCTAAAACTTCTTGCCATGGCCGGAGTCAAGGCAATCTATTATGAGCAACCCTATGAATCCTCCAGCCCGGAACGGGATGCATTTTGGCAAAAAGCTGTGGAAGAGGCGGGCATAGAAGTTTTCGAGCAGCTCAGGATAAGCGATGAAGCTTTTGAATACATGTTATCCGACATCAGGCAGCTGACGTCTCGCAGAAGGCTGGGGGCAACATCCTGATGGAATTCATACCCCTTTACTGTCGTGACCAGCTTAAGGTGTTGAATTCCAACGGAACCGTGGGAATTATAACCCTGTGGTCCGGCGTTGAATATGTAATAAAAAGGCTGAAGGGAGCGGGAATTGATCTCAATCCAGAAAGAACCCCGGTTGCTGTAGTTGGCACCCTTTACGGAAACGGACTTCGGGAGCTCCTGAGAAATCTGCTGTATAATCCCCAAATAGACTTTTTGATACTGTGTGGAAGAAACCGGTCCGGTTCTGCAGAGCAATTGATTGCTTTTTTTGAGAAAGGCATAGAGCCGGTTCAGAATTCGTCGGTGCAGTATGAACCTTTGCCTGACGGGTCAAAACCTGGAGTTGCACGGATTATTGGAACATCACGGATTTTGGACGACCTGGTCAGACCAGAGATGTTTAGAAAACCACTCAAAGTGGTCTTTGCCGGGGAAGCTCAGGACGATAAAGCAATTTACTTTGTCAGAAAGCTTCTAGAGGAGTACAAACCCGAAAATTCGTCCCTACCTCCACGTCTTCGGGTGCCCCTTCCTTCCATGAGGGTTACCTGGTATCCCAGCAATCCGCGTATGCACTCTATTTGGGCAAAAGATCCATTGACAGCATGGAAAGATCTCATACATACCCTGTACCACTTTGGTCGTCCGGTCCGGCTGAAAAAAGGGCCCAGAAGAGAGCTCCAAAATGTGAAAGTAGTGGTGGAAGACCCTGCTCCTGTTGATCCGGAGGAACTCTCAAAGTACGGCTTTTCCGTTGAGACCATGAAAAAATATCAACGGGAATTCCTATCAGAGCTACTGCCTGAAGATACCACCTACACTTATGGTAATCGCATAAGGGCTCACTTCGGTTTTGATCAAATCGAGAAGGTAACAAAGCGACTTCGCAAAGACTCTGAAGACAGAAAGAGCTACGTAGTGCTCTGGGATCCAAGAAGGGATCTTTCAGAGACTGCAAGCGGACGTCCTTGCCTGGTTTCCATCTTTTTCAGAAAATTTGAGGAAAAACTAACATTGACGGCTACCTTCCGCACCCATAATGCGTTGGACGCATGGCTGGTAAATTTTTATGGGCTCATGGCACTGAGAGATCTGGTGGCAAGCAACACGGACCTTCCCGGAGGAGCAATTACCATTATAAGTCATTCCATAAGTATTGACGAAATGGAGATAGATCGGGCGGCAATTATTGCTGGAGAAAAGGAGTTTCGCTACCGTCTGGATCCAATGGGATATTTTCGCATTTCCATAGACAATGGCGAAATAATTGTGGAATATCGTGCGGACGACGTAACGTTGAAGACGTACAGGGGGAAGAAAGCTGCTCGACTGCAACATGAAATTGCCAGAGACGGAGTAGTTTCAGAAATCAGCCACGCTATTTATCTTGGCCGTCAGCTTGAGCGGGCGGAGCGATGCCTTAAAGATGGAACCCCCTTTGTTCAAGACTAATTAAGTCGAAAAATGGATCGTACCGACAAACCAATCGTTTTCTTCGATATAGGGCACACTCTGGTCACGGGTTCTGAAGCATCGCCGAGAAGACTCATTGGCCACAGGTTGGGGCTTACAGAAAGAGAAATCAAAAAGGTGGGCAAAATTGTAATGACCACCAATGCTAGAACACCAAGCCAGCTTACTGAGGTGCTGTGGAACTGCATATCCACTAGCAGAAGCCGAGTATCTCAAGAAGATTTACGAAAGGCAGTCAGCGACGTCTGGCAGGAGCAGCTTTGCTGCGTGGAACCCCTTCCTGGTGCCTTTGAAGTCTTACAATCACTTCACGAGAAGGGATTTGAACTAGGTTGTATTTCCAACATCTGGCATCCTTTTTTTGAAGGATTTTCAAGGCGATTTCGCGATTTCATCCCTTATTTCAAGTACAAAATCTTAAGCTACGAAATGGGTGTAAAGAAACCGAATCCAGGAATTTTTGAGCTCGCACTATCGCTGGCAAAGCGGCCTCCCGAGCTTTGTTGGATGATAGGTGACACTTATGAATTGGACGTCGCCCCGGCTATGCAGGTTGGAATGAAAACGGTTTGGTACATCATAAGGCCTGACCGAGAAAGGAAGGCGCTAGCATTAATACTGAGAGGTGATCTTCCACCGCCGTATTATGCTGTTTCGGATCTTCGAGAAGTAGAACAACTTTTCTCCACTAAAAAGGCAGAGGCCATATAATCTCTTTTACAAGCCGCTCCTTGTGTCGCTGCTGTGGATGGGGTCGTTATCGCTTCTTTATAACCTGAGATTTTGGCACGACCGAAATAGTACCGTAGCGATCGTAGGTGACATATTTTCCTTCTACCTGCGAAAGGACAAAGTTTTGCATGAGAGTGGCTACAGCGTCCTGTATAGCTCTGGCCAAAAGAACTTCCGGGTCGTGCTCACCATAAACAGATCGAGGTGTTGTTTTAACTTCCGCTCTGTTCGCCCAAACTATTTCACCAGTGTCAGCATCCTGGATTACAATTCTCAGCTGGACGACGGCTTTGTCAACGCGCCCGCCTTTATGAGCCAGATGAGCTGCCGCCACACCCGCAACTCCCCAAATGGCCGTATTAAAACCACTCCAATCGTTAGATTCAACTATACCGCCCCCAAATCTTGGATGTCCTTCAATTTTTTGATCATCCTCAATAGGAAAATCATCTGGGCCCAAAACAGCACCCATAAGACCACCTATGGCCATCTTATCGATCATTTCATAAGTATCCGACTGAGCTATACCGAAGATGGTTCTCGAACCGACTTTGAAGAAGAAAGGCAGCAATCCTGTCTGTACCGGATTAAAGCTATCATCCTGTCCAGCGCTGAGTTCCACGATCCTGCCACGAACGATATATTTAGCCTTAAAGTAATCGCCTATTTCCTCAATAGTCTTGTGATCCAAAGCTATAAGGCGTTGTTCGTTCCAATACCTTTCTTCGGGCTGATTTCGGCTGAGGTTCATATAAAGAGCGCGGGCTATTTCCTGCTTCATCATGTTTGTCCATTCCCCTGCCAGTTCTTCCCGCAGAACCTGAACCTCCGGGCCCTCATTCTGTTCCGCAAGCTTTTCCCTTATAATCCCTTTCTCCAGCAGGTATGCTATCACATCTTCCTGCATAGCCGGTAGATAACCATATTTTTTAAGCTCGTCCTGAATGGCCTCCATTACCAGGATGTTCCGCCTCCAATAGTCATAAGGCGTACCAAATGTAGTGTAATCAGCAAAAGGAAGTATCACCACTTTCTGAAAGCCACCCACTTGAGATTCCGGCACAACAGGTGAAACCGTTTCAACACTGGTATGACCGCACCCAAATAGTAAAGAAGCAATCATAAAAAAACACAAACCTAAAAGACTTGCCCTTTTCATGAACAGCTCCTTCTTTTTTGGCCCCTTACCTTTGAAAGGATAATGGTCGGGGCGGGCGGATTTGAACCGCCGACCCCTAACGCTCCCCATGCTATTCCGTCTATGTCTTTATATGGACGGTGAGCGTGTGCTAACGGTACGTGTAGAGTAATCAGGCATTTCCGCTATCCATGTCCTTATCTTTTTAGCCTTATCTATTTTGACGAAGTCCGTATCAGTAAGGATTGCAGTTTCGTCATCTTGGACAACGCCGCAGACAAGGGTGCTTTCTATTTCGTAGTCATTTATATCCAGCCCCTTAACATCCACACAAACCTTTCCTTCTTTGCCGAGGCTTCGAACTTTAACCTTAAAACTATATTCTATGTAATCCTTGCTTTTGCTAATTATCTTAACGCCAATAGATTCAAGCTGGACCGAATCAGCAGAGGCAATCTTACAGTAGCACGTCATCAGTAGGCAAAGTAAGATCATTAGTAATGCTCTTAGTATGCTTTCCTTTACTATGTTGCCTACAAAGTACATTTTCTGCCTCCTCATTTCTGCTTGTGTAAGCTTATGCTATTTCGTCAACGACACAGTTTCTCGCAAGTAATTCTACCTTTGTCTCTGACTAGCCGCTTAAGTCCACATTCGTGAAGATAAAACATTGCTTCCTCGCATGAACTTATCTGTGAGCAATACCGTTTTTCCCCTACGCGAACCCTTGAGTGAGTAGTCCCCAAAACAGCCCCCAAAGCCGCTGTTAAGATTTTTCTGCCTCTGTAAGTTGCTGATTTTTCTGGTCGGGGCGGGCGGATTTGAACCGCCGACCCCTAGCTCCCCATGCTAGTGCGCTCACCAGACTGCGCTACGCCCCGACTCATTATTCCGCATTACTGAGCCTCTATTACCCCGTCACACCCTTAAAGTCAACGACTTTGAGAAAAAGGGGCGTTTGAAAAATCTGCAAATGTCTGACTTGTAAAGCACAGTACAACTGCGCCTTAATAGCTCGCTTACAGAGCAAAGTGGAGTACTTCCACGCACCTGACAGATTTTTCGAATAATTCTTTTCTCATTATAGACTTTTCTTTTTCGCTTGGTTATGAATAAACGTTTCCAAATCTAAGGGACGTCGGAGGGCATTCTTTTGACCGACGGTGTAGGTCGCGATCTCGCTGAACGGGTGAAAGAGGCGGTAGATATTGTGGATGTAATATCTGAAACCATACCACTCCGACGTGCAGGCAAGCGCTATGCTGCCCTCTGTCCTTTCCACCCGGAAAAAACCCCTTCCTTTTTTGTTAACCCAGAACGTCAGTTTTTTTACTGTTTTGGGTGTGGCGCTGGTGGAGATGTAATTCAATTCATTATGAAGCACAGAGGGCTTTCCTTTGCCGAAGCCATAAGATACTTGGCTGATCGTTACGGTATCAGTATTCCTGAAAGAAGCACCAGCTCGAACAGAAGCTCTTCCCAAAAAAACGAGTACCTTGATTTATTGGAAAAGGCAAAGAATTTTTACCACCATACCCTTTTATACGATTCGAACGGTAAGAAAGCTCTGGATTATCTTAAATCGAGGGGAATCCCTGAAAAACTGATTCGAGATGAAGAGCTGGGTTATGCTCCAGACGATTGGGATGCCTTAGTGCAACATTTTAGGCAAGGTGGGTTAGATACCAAGCTCGGAGAGGAAGCGGGACTTTTTGTTACTTCGTCGAAAGGTTCTTTGTACGATAGGTTCAGAAACCGGGTAATATTCCCTATTCGGGATACCAGAGGGCGTGTAGTTGCCTTTGGTGGACGCAGCATCGATGGATCCGATCCAAAGTACCTAAACAGCCCTGAAACTCCGGTTTACCGCAAAAGAGCTCTTCTGTATCAGCTCGACAGAGCTGAGCGTGCTTGCCGCTCGGCCAAAAAAGGGGAAAGACATGTTTTCCTTGTGGAAGGCTACATGGATGCTCTGGCATTTCACAGGGTTGGCGAATACAGAGTTGTTGCCACACTGGGTACTGCTTTTACGGCTCAGCAAGCAAGATTGCTCAGGAGAATCGCCGATGAGGTAATTCTTGTTTACGATGGAGATGATGCTGGCAAAAGGGCAATGCTGCGTATATTCCCTTTTCTGATTCAGGAGAGGCTGAAGTGTAGCTGTATCGTTTTACCCGACGGGCTAGATCCCGATGACTTTCTGAGCCAGCGGGGGTGGGATGAATTTGAACTCCTTGTGGCAAAAAGAACAGATCTTGGACGGTTTGTTATTGACGAGCATGTTAAGATCTGGGACGGATCTGCCACGGGAAAGCTGGAGATTCTTCATGAGCTTTTTCTCTTATTTCAGAACATAGCAGATCCTCTTTTGCAGAGTGAATATATGCGCTTGGTCACCGAAAGGCTTGATGTCTCTCCTGATGTAATTAGCAAACAATTCCGCAAATGGAGGGGCGTAAAAGCAAAAGTTTCGTTGCCAGCAGAAAGCGACCTTGTGGTCACCAGCACTTCGGAAGAAGGTCTTGTGAAACTACTTATAAAGTATCCTTATTTTGTAAAGGAAATAAGCGAGCATGATTTCAACAGACTGCTTGACACGGTTACGAGTGCTCACGGAACTATACTTCGCGGCGTCAGAGAAGAATGGCTTTTTAGGAAAGATGAGTTTGATATACAGCGAGTTTATGAAAGGATTGACGACCAGGTAGCTAAGGCAGTGTTGTCTCGATACATGGTCGAGGATAGTGTTTATGGAAATACGGAACAGGCTTTTGCATTTTTCAAAGATTATCTTGCTGCATGCCTAAAAAAATCCATCACTGTGCAGCGCGAGAAGTTAAAAGAAAGGCTTTCTGAAGCTGAACAAAGGGGTGATTTCCAGGCTATAAGGGATTTGCTCAGGCAATTACAGACGCTCGATTGTCATTTTAATAAAGGGGGGAAGTGAACCCATGAGCAGGAAATCCAAAAAACAGAGTAGTGATGAAAAAAAGCAAGTTCAGATTGAAGAGTTGAAGGAGTTAATTTCCAAGGGTAAAGAACGAGGATATCTGACCTATGACGAACTTAATGAAGCCCTACCCGAAGACGCTGTATCTCCCGAAAAACTCGATGACATGATGATGATCTTTGATGAAATGGATATAGAGATTGTTGATTCGGAAGACGAAGCGGCAATTGCAAAGGCCCGTACTGGTATTTCCTCGGATGAGGGTGAAGGAGAGGGAGCGGAAGAAACCGAAGAGGATGACTATGAAGATAGCACTGGACGAGTGGCTGACCCGGTCAGGATGTATCTGCGAGAGATGGGGCAAGTAGCGTTGCTGAGCCGAGAGGAGGAGGTGGAAATAGCCAAACGAATAGAAGCCGGTGAGCGAGAAGTTTTCAATGCTATTATGGAGTCGTCCATTGGGATCAGGGAAATTCTTTCAATCAGAGAAAAGTTGGAAAATGAAGCTATAGACGTTACCGAAGTGCTGAGGGGATTGGACGATGACATAACAGACGAGGAGAAGGAAGAGCTCAGGGAAAGGGTAATCACTATCCTATCTCAGGTTGAGAAGCTTGATAATGAAAACAAAAGCATGCAGGTCCGACTTCTATCTGATAATATTGATCCAGAAGAGAAGGATCGGCTGAGGGAATCGATTCATGTTAACAAAGAACAAATTGTTAACTTGCTTAAAGGCTTGCAGCTGGGAAAGAACCAGATAGAGAGGGTTATCGAAAAGCTAAATTACTATCTTGAAAACATTGAGCGAGCCGAGCGAGACCTTGAGGAATGCATACTCAGGTGTGGAAAGCCCTTTCAGGAAATTTATAAGCTATACGAGGAAGCAGGTGAACGGGAAAGTGGAGTGGACGAGCTTGCCCGTAGCTTCCGCATAGACCCAGGCGAGTTTCGGACCCTCGTTGAGAAAGCAATCGTAGCCAGGGATAAGATTACCGAACTTGAGATGGAAGCAAAGATTGATTCCAGAACGCTTCGCCAGTTGCTCCGGCGTGTGGAAGATGGTTTGCAAAAGGCCAAGCAGGCAAAAACGGAACTTATCGAAGCTAACCTTCGTCTCGTTGTAAGCATTGCGAAAAAATACACAAATCGTGGACTTCAGTTTCTGGATCTGATCCAGGAAGGCAATATTGGTCTTATGAAGGCCGTGGACAAATTTGAGTACCAAAGGGGCTACAAGTTCAGCACCTATGCGACCTGGTGGATCCGCCAAGCAATCACGCGGGCTATAGCGGATCAAGCTCGAACAATTAGGATCCCGGTTCATATGATAGAAACCATTAACAAGCTTATCCGTACATCTAGACAGCTTGTACAGGAGCTGGGTCGTGAACCGATGCCGGAAGAGATAGCCGAAAGAATGGAACTTCCGGTGGATAAGGTTCGAAAAATTCTGAGAATAGCCAAGGAACCCATAAGTTTGGAGACTCCTATTGGAGAAGAGGAAGACAGCCATCTTGGAGATTTCATAGAGGACAAGAAGGCCGTTAATCCAGCCGACGCCGTCGTAAGATTGAACCTGGTGGAACGTACCAGACGGGCTCTGGCCATGCTCACACCCCGTGAAGAAAAGGTACTGAGAATGCGGTTTGGTATAGGTGAGAAGGCGGATCACACGCTGGAAGAGGTGGGGCAGGATTTTCATGTGACCCGTGAGCGAATAAGGCAGATTGAAGCTAAAGCTCTCCGGAAGCTGAGACATCCAAGCAGAAGAAAAGAGCTAAAGACTTTTATTGAATGGTAAAATTGAAAGAAATAAACTTGGGAGAAAGGCGGGTCTTTGAAATGGCCCGCCTTTTTTGTGAGGTCATGACTTATGGAATTTTCAACGGCATTGAAAGATTATCCGGAGATTAGATTACAGCGGGGCAGGGATCGCAGGTTATTGTATGGGCATAAATGGGTTTTTAGCAATGAAATTGATGGTCCGGTAAAAGATTTTACTCCGGGAAGCTGGGTAAGGGTAGTCAGTAGCAAGGGCGCCTACCTGGGGTTGGGGTATATTAATCCTCGGTCGCTTATAGCCGTAAGAATCATCTGCCCCGCCGGTACGAGGCCTTCTAGGGATTATTTTCGCAGGTTGATCATTGATGCAGACGCTCGAAGGAAGGAAATTTTTCCGGGTTGTGATTGTTATCGCTTGTTTTTTAGTGAATCGGACGGACTGCCTGGCTTTATCGTGGACCGCTACGGAGATGTGTTGGTTGCTCAAGTTAACACTTATGGTGTAAGCGTTATGCAGGATATGCTGGTTGAGTTTCTAGTGGATATTTTTTCTCCGGAAGCCGTTGTTTATCGCAATGATTCGGCGGCACGCGTTCTAGAAGAGTTGCCCTTGGAGAAAGGCATTGCGTATGGAAATCTCCCTGACGAGCACACGGTTGTGCTTGATGGACTAGTTTTTCTGGTAGATACGTTGGAAGGACAAAAAACGGGCATGTACCTGGATCAGAGGGAAAACAGGAAGATATTGAAGCATTTTGTGGATGGAAAGCGAGTATTGGACCTTTTTTGCTATGATGGTGCCTGGTCTTTGTATGCAGCTCGTTTTGGAGCTAAGTTAGTCGTGGGCGTTGATCAGTCGAGCAAGGCTCTGGACCGTGCCAGATGGAACGCTAGAAAAAACGGTTTTCAGAATATATGCACTTTTGTTGAAGCCGACGTCTTCGATTTTTTAAAAGCCAACAGAGAAAAGTTCGACGTAATAGTTTGTGATCCTCCCGCTTTCGTGAAAAATAAAAAGAGTCTTCCTCAGGCTGTAAAAGGTTACACCGACCTTAACCGCCGTGCCATGTTGGCTCTTGCTACACATGGGGTGCTCATAACTTGTTCCTGCTCTT
Source organism: Deltaproteobacteria bacterium (assembly GCA_019309115.1). Lineage (GTDB taxonomy): Bacteria > Desulfobacterota > Syntrophobacteria > Syntrophobacterales > Thermodesulforhabdaceae > JAFDGW01. The sequence continues at coordinate 2,065 of JAFDGW010000024.1, read as the reverse complement.
ACCACCTTACCGAACAGATGTTTCACGAGGTTCTGATGAATGCGTCCCTTGCCAGCGGCAGGAAATTTGTTGTACTCGAAACACGAGGCCAATCTCCTGATCATCCTGTTCTACTACCAATGCCTGAAACGAGGTACCTCAAATGTTTTGTAATGAAAAATGTTTGAGTATGTACCCCTGGATAGATTTCTACTCTTTTTCGCACAATCCTGCCGAGCGATTAAAGTACTGGAAAAAAGCAGTTGATATGAGAAAAAAGATGGTAAAAGAATTTGTCGAAGCGGTCGCTTCCAGAAGAAGAACTGGCGAGATAGAATTACTGTGATAACTGCAGAAATTGGAGGAGTCGTCTTATGATTCGATTTGATAGTCGAAAGGTGAATGCCAGGTTTCATAATCCTTTAGAAGGTGGAAAGCTAGTGAACGCAGAACTGGAGTATAGAAGGGATCCATTGCTGGGCCATATAAGTATCCTCAGTGATGGATTGGCCGGCAAGCGGGAAATCCTGTTTCCAAAAACCGATGAAGAATATATTACCAGGTGTATTAAAGAAACTATGTCAAACTGCTTCCTTTGCGATGATCGATGGAAGAAAACCACTCCCCGATACCCGGATGACCTCATACCAGGTGGGAGACTGATAAAAGGGGACTGTGTGCTTTTTCCGAACTTATTTCCAGTGGCTTCATATCACGCCGTAATAATGGTGGGAAAAGAACATTATCGTCGCCTTTCCGCTTTTTCACCAGATCTTGTAAACGACGCTCTGCAACTAGCCTTTTCTTTTATCAAAAGGGTTTTTGAAAAGGATCAGACTCGTAAATACTGGACCATAAATGCAAACTATCTGGCACCGGCCGGTGCTAGCCTTGTTCACCCTCACTTTCAGTTACTGGGAGATGAAATTCCATCCACGCATCATGAAAGGCTGTTGTTCGCCACTAAGAAGTTTTATGACAGTAACGGGGAAAACTTCTGGAAAGCTTTAGTCAGTACAGAAAAAGACTTAGGACTGAGGTACGTGCTGGAAAAGCAGGGTTGTCATGTACTGACCGCCTTTTCACCAATGGGAACAAATGAAGTACTTGTAGTGTGGCCTGAAATCAGAAGCTTTTTGGATTTTGGTAATGCAGAGATATTAATTATGGCGGAAGCTATCTCTATGACCCTGGGGTTTTACGAACACCTTGGTTTTTCCACATTTAACTTTGCCTGTTTTTCTCCGTCATTAGGCAGTAACGAGAACTGGGGTTCATGCATTATGAGGATCGTTTGCCGTCAGAATATGGTGCCCGACCATCGCACCGACGATTATTACCTACAGAAACTCCTGCAAAATGAAATTGCAATTTATTCTCCGGAAAATTTGGCTTCCATTTTCAAAGCTTTTGTTGGAATAGATTCCTAAAGATGAGGGGGAACACTTTCGCATGGCTGTGTTGGATAAGCTAATGAGCGGTTTACGCAAAAATATGCAACAATCATAGACAAGGCCGAAAAAATGAATAAGAATTAGGAAAAGCTTGTTAATCATTGGGCTCGACAACCCTTTTTACAAAAAATTTGGGAGTTAGCCCAATGGTGGCAAACTATATAGTTGTGTCGCAGGTAGCTCGAGCCTGTTCGAAAAACAGGGTCGTGTTATGGTGCAAAGGCTATTCAGATATCGTTTTGAGCGTTCCCTCCTTTCAACTTTGTATTGGTAAAAAACCGGAAAAAAGGTTACTCTCCCTTCGGGTTTTAAGGCTTAAACGTCGGGATTTATTTGGAGGGAAAGTTCCGTCATTGTCTATTTTTATACTGCTCCCTTCTTAGGATGATCCCAGAGGAAATGCAGAAACAGAACGATTCATCCGAACTTTCAAAGAAGAAGAAGGAATTGTATGGCCTGTTGAATTTGTCATAGTCTGGGCTGCATGAGCCCGGTCGAGTTTGAAAAATGTATTACGCTAACCCAAGTTTGTCAAAATTTTTTTTAACATACTGAAATCATTAGAAGTTGGTTTTGTTTTCGACACTACAGATTTTATTTATCTAATTTTTTTAATAGGTTGTAGAGGTTTT
>JAFDGW010000023.1 GCA_019309115.1 Deltaproteobacteria bacterium | reverse complement strand
ACGAGGTAGTTTGCTTGATTCCAGAGCTTTCCAGCGTGGTAGGTGAGGTGTCCAAGTATTATCTGCTGTTCTTCTGTCAAGTTGTTTAATTCCAAGACTATTGCTCTTTTCGTTCTCATCTCTGCAGTTGTAATCTATACTCATAGTTGTTTAGTTTCAAGGTGCTAACGCACCTGTGGGCTTTCATCCCCTCCCTCACGGAAGGGGTCTTCCCGCCCGCAAAAGATAAACATCAACTCCAAGTGGTTCTCGAGCCCGAATAACCCGATATTTTGGTGTATTGTATCGGGCAAGTGGAATATCTGCTTCTGGATCGTGCAGAGCGTGGTAAATTTGCCATCCTGTTATGTGCCCCAAGTGATCAGTTGCGTTCTACTTCAAAGCTTCTGCCATCTCAAGGGTTCGGCACTGGCCAAAATGAAAGTTCAAAAAATTGTCGAAGACTATCAGGATCCATTGGACATAGCCGAGCTTTTCCAGATGTAATTCAAAAGGTTTGAGGGTATCCATAATTTCCGAAGGTTCTAAAATCCTTCCTGATACAAATCTTCTCACTCTACCAAGGACCCTGTAAACAGGAATCATCATCCCTGGCATTTTCCGCCTGGCGGCACTTCTCAATATGATTTTTTGAAGCTCCGAAATGTCACTTATGTTCACCCAGCCTCGTCCAGCGCCTCCCTGAGTTTTTTTACCGCTTCCTCAAGGTCATCTATCAGTGAAGTGGCTAGGGTTATTCCCTTTCGAGATGGCTTGAATTCTCCATCGTCAGCCTTATAGTACACTCGAATATCTAAATAATTTTTCCCTTTAAAAGTGGTTACTGAAGCGCGCACCTCCTCCAGAGCGTTTTTTTGGAAGGAATATACGACTTTTGGTTCCGTTGCCATCAATTAACTCCTGTTTGTTGGTATATTCCGGAGGCATGAGTCTCTGATTGCATCAAGTGCTTTCTGGAGTCCAAGAGTTGGAATCCAGCTACATCCACTAGCCGGCCTTATGTGCCAGTTGGCTTCATGCTTGCGAATTTCAATCCAAAAGTCCTGCACAAATTCGTCTTCGACAACTACAGCACGTACCAAACATCTTTGCTGTTGTGGATCAAAAAGACAATCTTTAAAATCCACCACAATCTGTCCTCTTACCGGAATTGGACGGAATTCGTCGGGATTGAAGTGAACTATTCTATGGGTTTGCAATGTGTACTCCTTAACGTCGAAGTTGGGGCATTCGTACTCCTTGCAAAAGGTAAGTAAACAAAAGAATTTAAGCCCTGCTTTTGCCCATTTGTTCTCATATTTTGTACCATAGGTACCGGCAGGAACCGCGGATTGATCAACTTTAAAGCCGGTACTTTGGGATTGTTCTATGACCCACTTTGCATAATCTCCATCATCGGTAACTATCCACAATCTACCACCAGGTTCAAGAATGTTGTTCAGGCGCTGAAGGAATTTCTTGCTGAAAAGGCGATGTCGCTTATGTCTTTCCTTTGGCCAGGGACATGGAAAGAGGCTGTATATTTCCGAAAAGGTATGTTCCCCGAAGAGCCTGAATATTGCCCATCTGGCGTCAGCCTTTATTATGCGAACATTGCTGAGTTCGTTCCTGGCTATGTAACGCAGGGCGCGCCATACTGACTGCCATTCTCTTTCCAGACCCACGAAGTTTTTCGACCGTTCCACAGCAGCCCTGCGGCCCAGATATTCCCCGTTGCCAAATCCAATTTCAAGCACGACAGGACGACATTCACTAAAAAGATCGGAAAAATCTAAGGGTCTACGCTTTCTACGCCAGTCAACTAGAGGTTTCAGGGAGATATACCGGGCTTTCATACACGAACGCTCCCCGCGGCCATAAAAAAAGCTAACCTTCTAGGTTAGCCCGACATTCCCTTTTCTAATAGAAGCGGCAGCCAGATTCGAACTGGCGAATAACGCTTTTGCAAATTGCCCTCTTCCCCCTTGGGTATGCTACCTTTGCATGAAATCGCTTATCCAGTCGTGAATGTTTTGTCAAGAGTTGGTCAAGGCTACGCCAAAAAAGGGTTTTGAAAAAGCTACCCAAAGTTGCAAAACTGAACTATACAATTCAAAAATCAAAGCAACAAATGAAGTATGAACGTCTTAGTAGCCGAGGCAAGGCATGAAACGTACAGTCATAGGTGGTGACATAGGGGGAACTCATGCAAGATTCGCAATAGTTGATGAGGCGAAAAATATAATAAGTACAGAAAAAATTCGCATTCGCCACACAGGATCAGCTCAGGACTTTTTGGAACAGATCGTGTCGGCACTGGAGAAGGTGCTGAATACAGCCCGAGCAAGGGATTGTGACGTGCAAGCGATCGGATTGGGAATAGCCGGCAAGGTAGATTCTGAACGAGGCATTGTGATTTTTTCTCCGAACATTCCAGAGGCAAGAAACCTGACGGTGGCCGAAAAGATTTGTTCACGTGTAAACATGCGGGTTTTCATAGACAATGATGCAAACGCTTTCGGTAGAGGCGAAGTTTGGGCAGGAGACGGCGCTTTATTTAAAGACTGGCTCGGTATCACGCTTGGGACCGGGGTAGGAGGTTGCCTCGTTCTGAGCGGAAAGGTCTGGACTGGAGAGGAAGGAATTGGCTTTGCCGCCGAAATTGGCCACACCACAGTTTATCCTGGCGGGCTACAATGTCTATGCGGAAAATTGGGCTGTCTGGAGGCTTATGCTTCGGAAGGTGGAATAATTAGAATGATACAACGCCAGAACATTTTTCCGGAAAAACAGGTGTCCACATCCAGACAGCTGTACGAGCTGGCTCTGACTGGGGATGAACGTGCACTAGAACTCTTTAAAATAGCCGGCAAGGCACTGGGAGTTGCAATAGCCAATGCCTTTACGCTTCTTGGCATTCGCAAAGCGATTATAGGCGGTGGGGTAAGTAGGGCATGGGTTTTTATGGAGCCAGCCACAAAAGATGCTCTTAGGGAACATATGTCAATGTTAGACTTGGATGAGATAATTCTTAAGACAAGCACGCTTGGAGACACTGCGGCTCTACTTGGAGCAGCAAAGCTAGCACTGGACGGGTTGGCCGGTACCCATCCGAGGAAATAAATCCGGTTTTCGTTCCCAAAGAGACTCCGAACATTGACAAAACATCAGTCTTTTCTGTAACAGTGGTTATGGTCAGCCAGCTAATCGATCTTTTACCAAACCGATATTCGGGAGACTTTTCATGAATCATAAACTATTCTTGTACTTTAATTATACAGCCTTGGTCTGTCTGCTTTTGGCGGTAGCTTCGTCTTCAGCTCATTGTAAAGTTACCAGATCCATAGGGTATCCATGGGCGGGCAGGCTGGAGAACGGGATACCCTTTCCCAGGATGTTCGACGGATACATTTTGAGATCTAAAGAACATACCTACACTACGCCTGAAGTGATAGGAGCTTTGCTGGATGCGCTAGAGGGTTTTCGTAAAGACTATCCTGATTCCTGCAGGATTTATCTAGGAGACTTTTCAAAACCTCACGGTGGTCCATGGTATCCGAAGCATAGATCTCATCAGAACGGTCGGGATGTGGACATTGGTATGTTCGCCAAAAACAACAGGGAACTTCACACTTTTATTCCGATGAATGCCACTAACATGGATGTGCCCAAGACTTGGTGTTTCATCAGGCACCTGCTACAAAGCGGCATGGTGGAAAAGATTTTCATAGATCGCAAAATCCAGAGGCTCCTCTATAAGTACGCTCGGTCTCAGGGTTTCAGTGAAGCCTTTCTTAAATCTCTTTTTTACAATGTCCCCGGAGGTTCTCCTCGCGCCATAATTAAACATGTGAAGGGACACAGAGATCACATGCACGTCAGGTTTCATGCACCATGGTCAGAGTTGGCCGGACGATACAGAAAGTTAAACCAGAGGGAACTCAGGGTAATTGAAATGGCTCAACGAAATTTTCTTCCGAAGAAAATACTTGTTTATATTGATAATCCATCGTCTATCGAAGATCTGAGTATGCAGCTGGGAGTATCGGCCGATGACCTGAAACGGTGGAACGGATTGAAAGGTGAAGAGGATCTTCATCCCGGTATGGGTATTGTGTTTTACCGAAAGCGCTTTGAAGTTAATTCGCTGAAGCTTGCAATGAGCCTGGACGTTGATATGCTCTCATCCCATATACCCACAGCACTAGCCATGCTTCACAAAGATGTTCTCCTGGACATTCCACCTCCGCAGCCAGAACCCGTTAAAGTACAAATAAGAAAGCGTCTCGTAAGGAAGGACTCGCAGTATATCTTTTACAGAGTCAAAAAAGGTGACACTCTTTACGGTATTGCCAGGAGGTACGGCATAACTGTAAGATCGCTGATGAAAGACAACAAAATTGCATCAAATTACATAATAAGACCCGGTCAGATATTAAAAGTCCGCACTGTGCGCCTGGCTTATAAAAAACCCAGGCGCTTTAGGTTTTATCGTATCAAACCCGGTGATACGCTATGGGCGATAGCAAAAAGATTTGACACACATGTGCGTGAGATAGTGAAGCTCAATGGTTTGTCCAAGCCTTCTATTATCCGTCCATCGATGGTCCTAAAGATCCCCCATTAGAACCACATCACCCTGCATTTTCCCTTCACTTTCGCTTCTGCCCCTGTTATATGTCCCGACCGTTTTTCACACATGAAACAGGTAAAGGGGGATTGAACGATTATGAAAGCATCAAGAGAAAAGATAAGAAATATCGGTATAAGTGCTCATATTGACTCTGGAAAAACCACACTTACGGAACGTATCCTGTATTACACAAGACGAATTCACACCGTCCACGACGTAAAAGACGGCCGTGGTCCGACAATGGATTTTATGGAGCTGGAAAAAGAACGAGGCATAACCATTCAGTCTGCTGCCACATACTGTTTCTGGAAAGGCCACGAGATCAACATAATAGATACTCCGGGTCACGTAGATTTCACCATAGAAGTGGAAAGGGCTCTAAGAGTCTTAGACGGTGGTGTGCTAATTCTTTGCGCTGTTGGGGGGGTTCAATCCCAGTCTATAACCGTTGATCGTCAGATGAAACGATATGGTATTCCCCGCATAGCCTTTATAAACAAGTGCGACCGTATCGGTGCAAACCCCGACAGAGTCCTGAACCAGATGAGGGAAAAACTTGATCCTAATGCTGTTTTTGTGCAGCTTCCGTTGGGCCTGGAAAGGAATTTTCAGGGGGTTATAGACCTCATTAAGATGAAAGCGTACACCTTTGAAGGCCCTCTGGGAGAAGAAGTAGTGGAGCGTGAAATTCCACCTGAATATATGGAAGAAGCCATAATGAAGCGCGACGAACTCCTAGATGCGGCTTCTCTCTTTTCCGACGAATTGACCGAAGCCATCCTAGAAGAGCGAGTAGAGGAAGCCTTGATTCACGACGCCATCCGCCGCGGAGTGTTATCTCTCAAACTAACGCCGGTTTTTGTAGGTTCAGCTTACAAGAACAGAGGAATTCAGCCGCTGATAGACGGAATCGTGCACTACCTTCCGAGTCCTCTTGATGTGTCTGTTCAGGCATTCGATTTGAACCGGGACGAAGCACCGGTGGAACTTGTGCCTGATGATGACAAACCTCTTGTTATGTATGCCTTCAAACTGGAAGTAAGTCCTTACGGACAGTTGACATATTTCAGGATATATCAGGGCAAGGTGCGAAAGGGTAGCACCTTAGTGAACATGCGAACAGGTCAAAAGGCCAAGGTAGGACGATTGGGCAGAATGCACGCAAGTGATATGGAAGAAATCGAAGAAGCATCAGCCGGAGAAATTGTGGTACTCTTTGGGATTGATTGCGTATCCGGTGATACCTTCACGGACGGGCAGGTGCGCTATTCAATGGCTTCAATGTATGTGCCGGCTCCGGTCATCTCTCTTGCGATAAAGCCAAAAAGCAAAGAAGGACACACCAAAATCAGCAAAGCTCTTAATCGCTTTGTAAAAGAAGATCCCACTTTTCGCGCTTACGTCGACGAAGAAACCGGCGATACTATTATATCCGGCATGGGAGAGTTGCACCTTGAGGTTTACCTTGAAAGGATGAGACGTGAATACGGAATAGACCTCGAAACCAGTCCGCCTCAGGTGGCCTATCGGGAAACCATAACGAAGCGAGCTTATTTTGATTATACTCACAAAAAACAAACCGGAGGGGCCGGTCAATACGGCAGGGTAGCAGGTTACATTGAGCCACTGGAGGAAGGGGAGTATGAATTCGAAAGCCGTCTGACAGGCGGAGTGATCCCTAAGGAATTCATACCTTCCTGCGATGCCGGTTTCCGAGCATGTCTGTCCAAAGGCACCTTGGCTGGTTGTCCCATAGTGGGTGTAAAGGTGGTTTTGGAAGATGGTGCATATCACCCGGTGGATTCATCAGATCTTGCCTTTAAACAGGCAGCGATTGGTGCTTTCAGATCAATTTACTTGAAGGCAAAACCCATTCTGCTGGAACCGGTAATGAAGGTTGTGGTGGAGGCACCTTCCGAGTTTCAGGGCGCTGTATTGGGAACCCTGACCCAGAGGCGAGGAGCTATCATTAGCACTTCTGAAGACGGTACCTACACAACCGTTGAAGCGGAAGTCCCGCTGGCGGAGATGTTTGGATATGCCACGGTGCTGAGGTCTGCTACGCAGGGTAAGGGAGAATTCACCATGGAATTTCTACGCTACAGCCCTGTTCCCACAAATATTGCCGAGGAAATCATCAAAGAGCGTCGGAAAAACTCTCCCTAATTTGAGCTTTTAAGCGAGCGGGGAGCATTGGTAGTATTTCGCTTTTCGTAATCGGTGTGATATGTAGAAACACAAGCGAATTTAGCAAAGGGAGGATTTCAAATGGAAACATCGAACTTACCGGAAGTAAAGAGCGGCGTCTTTGATTTACTGGATGCCAAGCTGATGGGAGGGGAAATCGGTGTGATTGTATCTCGGGCCGGGGTTGGGAAAACCGCTTTCCTCACTCTCATTGCACTTGAGGAAATATCGAGTGGTGGAAAAATCCTTCATGTATGCATAGATGAGCCCCCTGATAAAATAAGGACGTGGTATGAAGAACTTTTGAGGGTACACGGCAACCTCACTTCCACCACAGTACTCAAAGGCCTCGTAAAATCTATAGAACCTCAAAGGTTTATAGTTTCATTCCTTCACAACAGCTTTTCGCTTCAAAAGTTGGCCGAAACCCTTGAAAATGTGTCCGGGCAGGCTAGGTTCAAACCATCTCTTGTGGTCTTGGACGGTTTGGATTTCGAACGCTATGATAAAACTTTTTTTTCGAATATGAAGAAATTGCTAAACGATCAGGAAATACCCATGTGGGCGTCGGCTCGAACACATAGGCACCTAGAAGAAGAAAATCCGAAGAAAATTCCCCACCCATGCAACAATTTTGAAGAATTACTCGACGTGATAGTCATTCTTGCTCCAACCCCTGAAGGAAACATCTCACTCCGGGTAGCAAAAGACAGAAAAGTCTATAATCCGGAAGGAAAAGAGGTTATACTTAAACCTCAAGTTTTTGTACCATGCCAGTAAAGAGGTTTACCAATGCCCTTAGAAGACGATCTTATTGCCTCCCTAACACAGCAGGTACAGGAAGAAGTAATAGAAAATTACCTGCATGAACGTCGCCTTATAGACCTCCAGCTTGAAGAGCTTGAAGAAATGGCCCGCTTAACTCTCAAGAAAGCTCGTAAAGCCGGAAAGCGATTTACTCGCATGGGATATTTGCTTATCGACGATTCGTTCCGCAATGATTGGGCGGAAATGGTAGGAATACAGCTTGGATCTTACTGGTTCGATTGTTTAACCCGTGAGTTTCAACATGACGTCAGGTTCATCAAAGTGACTGCACTTACCAATAAGGGTAAATTTAAAAAGTTGTTCTTTGAGGCGTACAAAAGACTTGTAAACCGCATGGACGAATACCGATCTGGCTACGAAGAATTCCGCAAGGAGTGTGACGCCGTAAACATAAACATAAAGCAATTTCATAATAATTATGACGTATTGACCATTATCCGTTTTCTCAAAAGTATGGACGTTTGCGGGTTGGAACGAAAAAAAATATTGGGGGAGAATTTTTCCCCCGAAGAACTTATGTCAATTGATAAGAAGTTATATTTCAAGCCCGTTCAGTTTGAATCATGGAAGCTTCCTGAACCTGCAAAGCTACCGGCGCCTAAGTATATAGAACACCGTCTGGACGACCTGGCCCAGCGAATATATCAACAATACGGAAATCAGATTAAGGGCATCATTCGCTGACTTCTCTTGATTCCTCTGTTTTAGAAGGTGGAACGATAGTCTGCCCCACTCCTGCGAATTCTTGTATTACGGGTTTCAATTGATGACGCACTTCCAGAAATCGTTCTTTCATGCCTCGCAACCAATCTGCATGTTTCTGAGCTTCCTCATACGACAGGAACAGCCGGTGTTCACCAACCGCAATATCCATACGCAAGCGTCCATTTTCAATACTCCAATTGCCCTCGTTGCTGCATCTCAGGCACTTCACAAAACCATTTGAACCAAATCGGAAAGAATCGCCCCCGCACACCGGACAGCGTATTTCGCTCTCTTCTTCAATGGGCCTATTAGATATCAAAGCCTCAGCAGCTTTCCTTATCTTTTCTCTATTTTCCACACCCATCACGGCTTCACCGGGGAAGGCTCCAAACACGACAACGGTACCAAGTAATCGCCCTCCCATAATCTTTATTGCGCCGTCCAACACCAGCTTCGAATAACCTTCCATTCCCTTTATGCCAGCCGTTACCACCCCGAGCATTGGTTTTCCCCAGAGCTTATCCAAGAGGGAATAAAACATAAGGCCCCTGTCCAGAAAGGTTTTCAACCTGGCGTTTGGGCCGAGAAAATATGTTGGAGCAGCAATTATCAGGGCGTCCGCGTTTGCGATATGTTCCAGCAGGGCGGACATGTCGTCCTTTTGGGGGCATGAATTGAACAAACACTTGTAGCAGGCTCTGCAAGGAAAAATCTTCCACTCCACCAAACGAACCAATTCAAGATTCCAATCAGAGCCCAACTCTTTTGCCACCGCTTTCGCGAAAAGTTCTGAGTTAGAGGGCTTTCTAGGTGAGCAAATGAGGGCCAGCAATTTCTTCATCATTTTCCTCCCTGTGACGTGTCTTCCTGGGGGGTATCGACGACCCATATGGTATATCCCTTAGCATTACGTATAACCGAAGACGAAGTGCTACCGAGAAGAATTTCTTTAACACGGCCGAGTCCTCTGCGCCCCACCACAACGGTTGAACACTTCAACCTTTTAGCATGAGCCAAAATCAGGTTAGCGATAGAGTCAGATTCGACAGCGAACACCTTGTGGATACTCTCCGGTGGCACCCCATATTCTACAAGTATGTTCATGGCATTTTCAAAAGTCTGATTCATTTTTTCTTCGGCCTCCTTAGACCAAAAAAACCCTGAAAGATGTTCAAAATCATCTTGTTCATGTACCTCCTGAACTCGTTTCACCTCCTCTTCGGTTAATAAATTCGGAGAAACTACGGGAAGCACATGGAATAAGAAAATTTTGGTTTTCTCTAGCGAAGCTACAATTTTTCCAACATAGTGCACAACCCTGGTGGAAGCTGGGGTCCCGTCCAATGCTACCAGAAAAGTTTCCATCCTTTCATCTCCCGGAATTTCACCATTTGCTCGCAAATACTAACAACCTTCGATTACCTGCCCACACGCGTATGCAATAAAAAGCGCGCGCCGCATGCCTTATTATTTTGGCACGGCCAAGCAGGTACAAACCAATATTGCCCTTTGCTCCAAAAGGGGGTTATATGAAGCGCACCAATTAAGGAGGCGTCAAAGCAAAGATGGGACCGAACCATAGACACGCCCTTTCACCCTGGTTAATTCCCATCCTGAGTTTTGCAACGCTTATAGCTGTAGGAACTGCAATGCTAATGATACTCCCTTTGCGGGAAGCCCACAACAGTCATTTGCATATGTCATTTATTGATGCCCTATTCATGGCAACGTCCGCCGCTTGTGTTACAGGTCTTTCGGTAATGAACATAGGAAAGGAATTAACCCTTTCAGGCCAGATTGTCATCCTGGTGCTGATTCAGCTTGGCGGTCTTGGAATAATGACCTTCTCAACAGGACTCCTATTACTTTTAGGAAGAAGCATATCTTTCCGTTCTCGCTTTATCCTTCAGGATACCTTCACTTACAGTCCTCGTTCCGATTTCCTGTCATTACTGCGTCGCATCATTTTCTTCACTTTGACAATAGAGGCCGCCGGAGCACTTTTGCTCTTTACGCGATTTAAAAAGGTTTCGCCATCTTGGGGAACGGCGCTATACCAAGCTATTTTCCATTCCGTCAGCGCGTTCTGTAATGCCGGCTTTAGTTTGTTCTCCGAGTCCATTACAGGATTTCGAAGCGATACCATCGTTGTCTTTACCATGTGCACCCTCATAATTACGGGTGGCCTTGGCTTCCTAGTACTGCACGAATTATACTCGTCCACCAAAATGCATCGTAACCTTCGCCGACTCTGGAACGGCCTGTCCCTTCATACCCGTGCGGTCATCTTCACCACTTCTATTTTGCTTCTTACGGGAACACTTCTGTTTGTTCTCAGCGAATGGAATGTAACCATGAAAGGTTTCAGTCTTTATGAAAGATTTTTAGCTGCCATTTTTCAATCCACCACGACGCGAACAGCCGGATTCAACACCCTGGATTTTTCGTCCATGAACAATATCACCCTGTTCGGTACAATGATACTCATGTTTATAGGCGCATCTCCCGGATCGACCGGGGGAGGAATAAAAACCACAACTTTCACCACCCTGGTAGCATTGGGATGGTGTCGCCTGCGCGGACTGGAAGCCCCTTCCCTTTTTAAGCGCACCATTGATGAAGAATCAGTTGGCAAAGCCATGGCCGTTTTCGTGTTGGCAACAATCGTTATAGTTTCCGGAACGGCCCTTTTGCTCGTAGCCGAACTGGGCTATAAGCCATACTCTGAAACGCAGGGTCTTTTTATAAAATACTTGTTTGAGGCTATATCGGCTTTTGGTACCGTTGGCCTGAGTATGGGCGTTACTCCCACTCTTTCTACCTGGGGTAAACTAGTAGTCACAATGCTCATGTTTGTAGGTAGGCTGGGTCCTTTGACCATGGCCATGGCGATTAGGCCTTCACCGACCAGGGCTCAGTACAAGTATGCGGAAGAAAAAATAATGGTAGGTTAAGAAGCATGAGAACGGCACAGATAGCCATTATTGGATTGGGAAACTTCGGTTATTACCTTGGTAGAGACTTGTACAGCAGAGGGCATGAAGTAATAGGGCTTGACATTAACAAGGAAGCTGTACAGCGTGTTCGTCACGAAATAAGTGAAGCCGTTGTCGCCGACGCAAGAGACAGGGAAGTTCTAGAGTCCCTTGGCATTCAGGACGTGGATATTGCCGTTGTTGCAATTGGCACTAACATGCTGGCGAGTATTTTGAGTACCTTCAATCTGCGAGAAATCGGGGTAAAAAAGATATATGCCAAAGCCCTGAGTGAAGAGCATGGGAAGATACTACAAAAGGTTGGGGCGCACCATATAATATTTCCCGAAAGAGACGTCGCCCAGGGTCTTGCCAGAAGAATACACAATCCCAACATGCTTGATTACCTGCCCTTCCAAGAAGATTATGCGATTTTTGAAATATCTGCCCCTGAATCATTCTACGAAAGAACCCTCAGAGACCTCGATCTTATAAACAAATACGGTATTCAGGTCATCGCGATAAGGAGCCCTCGCTCGAAAACACTTCAATTTATCCCCAAAGCATCGTATCAAATCCGCCCCGGAGATGCCCTGATTCTGCTGGGTTCTCACAAGGGTATGGAGAATCTCGAAGGAGACATCAAAGACTGAAGGAGACGCAAATGATTTCGAGGTACACAAGGCCAGAGATGGCACAGTTGTGGAGCCTGGAAAACAAGTACAGAAAATGGCTGGAAGTGGAACTGGCTGTATGTGAAGTGAGGGCAGAAAGGGGAGAAATCCCAGAAGAAGATTGGAAAAACATCCATGAAAAGGCAAACTTTGACGTCGGCCGAATTGACGAAATCGAGATGGAAACTAAACACGACGTGATCGCCTTTCTTACAAACGTAGCAGAGTACGTAGGCCCGTCATCACGATTCATTCACGAAGGACTCACTTCATCAGATGTTCTAGATACCGCCTTTGCCCTCCTTCTCGTAGAAGCTTCTGACATTCTGCTGGCAGACATAGATCGCCTCATGAGCGTACTGAAAAACCAAGCTTTTCGATGGAAGGATCAGGTTATGATCGGCCGTTCTCATGGTGTTCACGCCGAACCGGTTACCCTGGGCCTGAAGTTTGCCCTCTGGTACGAGGAAATGAAACGAAACCGCCAGCGACTGAACAGAGCAAGAGAAACCGTTCGCGTAGGCAAGATTTCCGGAGCTGTTGGTACTTACGCAAACATCGATCCTGAAATTGAAACAGCAGTATGCAAAAAGCTTGGGTTGGAACCAGATCCCATAAGCACTCAGATAGTCCAGAGGGACCGCCATGCTGAATATTTTACCACTCTCGCCGTCATTGGGTGCACCGTGGAAAAAATAGCCGTGGAAATTCGACACCTTCAGCGCACGGAAGTAAGGGAAGCAGAAGAATTCTTTGCTCCGGGACAAAAAGGCTCATCGGCAATGCCCCACAAAAGAAATCCCATAGGTTGTGAAAACCTGTCGGGGCTTGCTAGGGTGCTTCGCGCAAACGCAATTGCCGCAATGGAAAACGTGGCTCTCTGGCACGAACGCGATATATCTCACTCGTCCGTTGAACGCATAATTGCTCCTGACAGCACCACCCTTCTCAACTACATGCTCAATCGCCTGACATCAATTCTGGAAAAACTCACCATTTACCCTGAAAACATGGAAAGAAACCTGAACATCACTGGTGGGCTTTTCTTTTCACAGCGGGTTATGCTTTCCCTTACAAAGAAGGGCCTTACTCGGGAAGACGCTTACAGAATAGTTCAGAGAAACGCCATGAAGGTTTGGCAAGAAGGTGGTACGCTGAGAGATCGACTGGCCAGCGATCCGGACATTACCCGTTATTTGAGCACTCACGAACTGGATGAGCTATTCGACCTTTCTTATTACACACGACATGTGAATACTATCTTTGAAAGGGTTTTTAACGATGCCGTTGATTGAAGAAATAACGATGAATGAGCTAGCCGATGGGCTAAGGAAATCAAGCACAGTAATTTTACCCTGTGGATCGGTGGAAGAACACGGGCCACACCTTCCATTGGGCACTGATACCTGGCACGCTACGGAAATTGCTAGGCGAACGGCCCAAAAAAGATTCGTATGGGTTGCACCCCCGCTATGGTATGGGCTTTGCCGCAGCACATCCCAGCACCCGGGAACGATAGGTATAAGCGGATTAACTCTCAGGACTATCATTTGCGATATAGTACGCTCCCTCTACAAGCAGGGATTTCGAAACGTTATCATACTTAGCGGACATGCGGGGAGTACTCATAGTGCAATGCTCATTGATGCTTGTGAAGAACTCGTAAACGAACTGGACAAACTTAAGTGTGCCGTATTGACGGTGCTCGATCTTGGAGCAAGAGCCTGGAAGGGAATTGTCGAAACTACGGATGACTCACATGCCGGTGAAGTGGAAACATCGGTCATTTTACACATGAGGCCAGAAACGGTTAAAGGAACTGCTCAGAAAGAATGGCCGGATTTTCCGCCCTTTATGATAGTTCGAGATAAACGGAAATATTGGCCTGGTGGAGTATGGGGAGATCCGCAAAAAGCTTCGCCAGAAAAGGGGAAAAAGCTCCTAGAGGCGTCGGTTGCCGAAATGATCAAAATAATTGACGCCATGGAAAAGGAAACAGATGACTGAAGAGGGGAAAACGCCAAAGCCCGAACTACTGGCCCCTGCTGGATCTATTGAGGCTTTCTGGGCGGCCATAGAGGCTGGGGCGGACGCTGTTTACATAGGTTTGAAGGGATGGAACGCAAGAGCATCGGCCGTTAATTTTTCACTTCGAGACTGTGAAATCCTCACCCGCTGGGCAGCGGCGAGAGGAAAGAGGATTTACATCGCCTTGAACGCTCTCGCAAGGGCCAGTGTAGCCGAAGAGGTCAAGAAACTAATATGCCGGATTGCTTCTATAGAACCTCATGGTGTTATTGTTCAGGACCTGGGAATCATCTATCTTTTCAAAAAACTTTTTCCTGATGTACCTTTACACCTCAGCACCCTGGCAGGCATTCACACCTTGGACGGAATTAAGGCGGCACAATCTGTTGGGGCAAAACGAGTGGTTCTGGCACGCGAACTCCCCCTTTCCACCGTTGTTCAATTCGCAAAAGCGTCTCCTATTGAACTGGAAGTCTTCGTTCATGGCGCTCTGTGTTATTCTTACTCCGGGTTTTGTTACGCAAGTAGCTTTCGGGGTGGAAAAAGCGGGCTTGAGGGAAAATGCGTTCAACCGTGCCGATTAAAATTCAGACAGGGGAAAAGGGAAGGTTTCTTCTTATCCTGTAACGATTTTTGCGGTCTGCGACATGTGCCGGAACTCAAGCGTTCCGGTGTTAAAGCTCTTAAAATAGAAGGCAGAATGAAATCACCGGATTATGTGTATTCGGTGGTCAGGGCGTATAGGATGATTCTAGACGCCGATGGAAAAGAAGCCGAAAGGAAGGCTATCGAAGAAGCAGAAGCCATTCTTGCGGATTCGCCATCTCGCAAGTTCACGGAGGGTTTCTGGTCTGATGATCCATCATCTAGCGTTTTAACGCCTCACCGATCCGGGACTAGTGGAATCTGGGTAGGCGTGGTTCAGCGAATGAAAGGGCGAAAAGCCGCCGTCGTGAAGGTCAGACGCTCTATCACTGTCGGGGATTTACTGAGGCCGGAATCGAACAGAGGCAAGGAAGAACCTCTAGCTCGTGTCAAAAGCATACAGACTATGGACGGGAAGGAACTCAAAAGCGCCAATGCCGGTACCACTGTGCTGATAGTGGGTATGCCACAACTTCCAGAAGGCAGCCGACTGTTCCGGGTGGGTAGTGCATGGAGTGCGAACGTTTTGACAAACCCTCGGGAAATTTGGAACCGAATAAAATCTGAGACGGTTACGGCTTTGTCGCTTTTGATAGCTTCGGAAGAAGGCGGTTTCCAAGCAGAACTGGAGATACCAGATATCAGGCGTCAGGTAAGAAAATCCGGCAAGAAACTTATTTTAAAAATCGGATCTACAGCAGAGTTGCCAATGGCTCTCAACTCCCCGGCGAAGTGGGTTATACTAAAGGCCACGTTATCAAACCTGCGAAGCCTCAGTGAAATGCGACTTCTAAAGGCACAAAAAGAGCGGCTTATTTTATCCTTGCCTTCACCTTACATGGAATCGGATAATCTTAGGCGAGCCATTATGTGGTTCATTAGCAAGGGGTTCATACTATGGGAAGTGAACAATCTCGCTCATCTGGAACTTTTGAAGGGCTGCAATATAACCGGAACAAAGCTTGGCATTGTGGCGGGCGTTCGCCTCAACATAAGGAACCACTTTGCCATCGCCCATCTTGCCGAACTGGGTTGTTCCTGGGTTACACTGTCTGCGGAAATGTCCGAAGGTGAGTTAAGGGCGCTAATGGATGACCCTTTGCCGGCTGCCCCTATAGTGACAGTCTTTCACTGGATGCCAATTATGATTTCAGCATTACATCCAAAGCTGATGGAGCAGAAACCATTTTTTTCTCCCAGAGGTGAAGGCTACGTGTACAAAAAGCAGGGATCCTTTGCACTCGTTTTCCCGGATCGCCCTGTAAGCTGGTTTGCTTTCATATCTGATCTCGAAAAAATGGGCTACCGCCTCTTTGAAATTGACATAAGCGAAGGCCCTCGGAGTTTACGAAAGGACCTTTCCAGGTTATTAAGTGGATTTAAAAGAGAGAGATCTGACGAGCCATATTCTATTTTTAACTGGAGGAGGGAAGACCATGCAAACATGCGAACTTCCGGATTACAATCCGCCCGACGAGGAAATCGTTAATATTTTAAAAAACGTCAAAACCATAGCAATTGTTGGGATTTCAGAAAAACCAGATCGGGACAGCCACCAAGTAGCCCGGTACCTGAAAGAGCACGGTTATAAGATAATCCCCGTTAACCCAAAGTACGAACAGGTCCTCGGCGAAAAGTGTTATCCCGATTTGAAGTCAATTCCGGAACCTGTGGACGTTGTAGATATTTTCAGAAAACCGGAAGCGATTCCGCCCATCGTTGACGATGCTATATCCATAGGTGCTAAAGTTGTCTGGATGCAACTTGGGCTTGCTCACAACGAATCCGCCGAGAAGGCGAGGAAAGCAGGGCTTGAGGTGGTAATGAGCAAGTGTATAAAGATCGAACATGGTAAATTTCTCAGAAACCAGACGGGGCAATAGCGACAAAAAAGGAGCACCTCAATGGAACTTCTCAAAACTCACTCTTTTTTTGATTTATCTACCCTGTCATTTGGTGATCTTTTAAGAAAGTATCAGCAGGTCTGGAAGATCGTGCCGGACATTCGCGAAATGTGCTATGAACTGCTGGAAAAAGCAGAAAGACTGCCCCATTCGTTCCGGGATTTTCAGCGGCCCCTGCAAGAAACAGTGGTTATTCACAATGGCGAAGTCCACAGATCTGGTTTCGAGATACTCGGCGGGGACGCATCGAAGGGAAACTTCAGGGTAAAGATTAAGGGAGTGGAAACTACCGATGCTACCGTGCTCTTTGCTGGCTGTGTTATATGGGATGGCAGAGTGTCTCTGGGGAAGGGTGTAGTGATAGAGCCAACGGCGCTAATAAAGGGCCCTACGGTAATTGGAAACTACACTGAAGTGCGGCAAGGTGCTTATGTTCGTGGAAAATGCATTGTGGGAAATCACTGTGTAGTGGGACATACAACGGAAATGAAAAACTCTATCATGATGGACGGTGCCAAGGCCGGCCACTTTGCCTACATCGGAGATAGCATCCTTGGCCAAGATGTTAACCTTGGGGCTGGCGTAAAACTGGCGAACCTCAAAATGAACAGAAAGGCTGTAAAAATAAAATTGCTCGACGAGGAGATTGACACGGGTCTTCAGAAGCTTGGAGCGATCGTGGGGGATGGGAGTGAACTGGGCTGCAACTCCGTAACGAATCCTGGCGTTTTGATGGGACCTCATAGTCTTGTGTGGCCAGGGGTTCTCGTGCCCGGAGGTTACTATCCTCCCAATAGTGTAATAAGTTCTCGTGGATAGGCGGGAAACTTGCTACGGTCTGAGGAATTTCGAAAAATCTATAGATACTATGCAGAGCTGTACAAAATCCACGACGAAGTTCCCTACCGTAGCACCAGCGTTGGTATGTGGGCGGTTTCAAGACCTGTGTCCATCTACTACTTTTTTCAGAAGCTGAATCTGCAAGGCAGAAGACTATTCATTGATGCAGGATCCGGGGACGGTGTGGTTGTTGCCGTGGCATCCATTTTCACGAACGCCGTGGGAATTGAAATAGATCCGGAACTGTGCACCTTAGCTGCCCAAGCTTACAGAACTCTCGACCTGGCCAACGCCTCTGTGATTTGTGGTAACTATCTCACCTTAAACATTTACTACGCCGACACTATTTACATCTATCCGGACAAACCATTCGATCCACTGGCCGATCTTCTCAAAAGCAAAAACTGGAGTGGGGAATTGTGGGTATATGGTCTTCACTTTCCACCACGAGGCTGGACATTAAGGGCCACGGAAACTGCAGGCCGGGACAGGTTGTGCGTGTATGCTATTTGAAATTGAGTTGAGATCATTGTTTTTTCAGAGCTTTCAAAATCTTTTGCATCTGACGGGCATAATACGGATTTGAATCCAGCTTAACGGCACGGGATATGGCATTCAAGGCTTTTTCGTACTGAGCGGTGATGTAATAGGCTTCCGCAAGAGTGTCCCAGATGTAGGGCTTATCCGGGGCGAGTTTAACTGCTTTGCTGGCAAGAGCAACCGCCTTTTCCGGCGATCGGTAAGGCTCTGGGGCGGTGACGTACAACCATGCTAGGTTGTTCAGAACTTCTGCATTTTCAGGATACAGCTCAAGGCCCCTTTCTAGAACTCTTTCCGCTTCACCGTACCTGTGCTTTTCAAGAAGGTATCCCCCATACATTGCGTAAATTTCTCCAGTTGTAACCCCCTTCTGTTTGAATTCGCCGGCTAGCATGTGAATTATCACGTCCAGGCCCTGGTCTTTGTACCACTCAGATCGTTTCAGTAAAATCCCTCCACCAGCTAGCAAAACAAACGTTACGGCAAAAACAACCATGGCCCTTTTCAGGCTAACATCATGGCTAACACCTAAGGCTGGATAATAATAAGCGGCTTTCAAAAACTCTATCCTCTGCCGAATGCTGTAATGATGCCAACTTGGCAAATCTTCTATGTTACCACTTGCAAGAGATATTTTCTTAAAAGCTGAAATCAGAGACCACGGGTTCCCAATCACTCTCATGGAGTAAAGATCTGCCTGCCTTTCGCAGTTTCGAATGAAATAGCCGAATACGAACCTGAAGTACACTATGAGAAACGCGAGAAGTGGAACCGAACAAACTAGAGCAAGAACTGTTTGACTCAGCGCACCGTTATCGAAAACCATTTGCAAAAACAGGGAATTTTTCATAAGTAGCAAAAAGCCCACATCTCCGTAAATGTAGAGCATGGCGGAAAAGGCTACAAAAAAAAGAAGATAGAAAGGCATATGCCTGAGCTTTATGTGTCCCAGTTCGTGAGCCAAAACGGCTTTGAGTTCGTCATCATTTAAGAGATGGTAAAGACCGGGAGTTATTAAGATGTAACGCCAGCGAGGTAGAAATCCCACAACTGCTGCAGTGAGACCTTTTCCCCCAAGTAGTGGCCACAGCAAAAGGTCCTTAACAATAAAACCCTGCTCTTTACAGAACTTCTCGAGTTCCGCGCGCCTTTCCCCAGCAAGAATCGGCTTGCAGCGCCAGGCCTTAACCATAAGCGACGGACCGAAAGTAACAAAGAGGACAAGCCCGAAGGCAAACAGAATGAATTCACCTGTTTCTGTTTGGAACATCCGAAAGGGTAATAGATGCTCAAGAATTTCAGATATCCCTGAAAGGAACAACCAGGGAACCAGCAATCCGGCATAGAGGACAAACTGCTGTTTTACGTAGTCTTTCGAAACAACGTTGCTTCCAGCAAAGCGTTGATGAAACCTAACGGTGTGACGCCACATAATAACGAGGTAAAAGAAGTAAAAACACAGTCCGACAAGAGCGGTCAGGGTTGGGGAAAAGCGGAAAATTTCAAAGTGATTTATGAAACGTTTGACCTGTACCACATAGGTTAAAAGCACGAGAAAAAAGATAGCCACAATATTCAGCAGGCTTTCTATAGCATGTTGAGCCATAGAGGGAATAGACAGCCCCGCCCACACTCGCTTCGCCGCCCTGCCGTAAAGATATTTGCAAATCAAATGAAACAGGTAGAATTGACCACAGGTAAGGAGAAAAGCAGTTTTATTACCCAGCAATAGCTTATCGCTGTTTCCTCCTGTGGTGAAAACGAAAAGAACTACAAGAAAGTAAATTATCTGGGTGTACATCCGGCTACTGTATGGAAGAAAGCACTCGGTTTATTCGATAACCTGATTGGTAATACGAAATTCTACCTGCCCTTTGCCTAGAAGATCGTGAAGGTGAAGGATACCCTCCACGCTCCCTTGCTCGCTAATAACCGGAAGAACCGTTATTAAGAATCTTTCCATAATCTGGAGTGCATCAGCAACGGAGCTATCAACAGTCACAGTTTTTGGGTCTCTGGTCATCACATCCTCAATAACCCGCTCATAAAGCTCGGAGCCCCATCTGGTTATGGCTCTCCTCAGATCGCCGTCGGTAAAAATTCCCATAAGCTTGCCCTCTTTATCCATAACAAGAGTAGCTCCCAAGCCCTTGCGATTCATCTCATCTATTACCTCTTCCATCGATGCGCCAACAACTACCTTCGGTATGTTTTCACCTCGCTTCATAAGTTGTACAACCGGCACCATGAGTCGCCTTCCGAGATGACCACCAGGGTGGAAGTTTCGAAAATCATTAATATCGAAGTTCTTTTTTCTAGTAAGTACCACCGCCAATGCATCGCCAACGGCCAGTGCAGCAGTAGTGCTTGCTGTGGGTGCCAGTCCAAAAGCACAGGCTTCTCTAGGAACGCCAACGTCGATAACTACATCGCTAAGGCGAGCAAGGCGAGAATTAAGATTTCCAGCGAGTGTAACAACAAGAATTCCCAGAGGTTTGACTGCCCGTATCATCTCAAATAGCTCGGTGGTTTCTCCACTGTTGGATATTGCAAGGATAATATCTTCACCGCGAACCATGCCCAGATCGCCATGTAGGGCTTCCACTGGATGAAGGAAAAAAGCAGGCGTTCCTGTGGAACTCAGGGTGGCTGCAATCTTGCGGGCAACTATACCGGATTTTCCAATCCCCGTCGTTATTACCCGACCTTGACACCTGGCAAAAAGTTCTATCGCCTTTTCAAACTCCGCACCTATCTTTTCTCTGACGGCAAGAATACCTTCAGCCTCAATAGTAAGCGCCTCTTTCGCCCATTCAAGAATCCTCGCATCTCGAAAACCTGTCATACCGAAAGTATCACCTCTCTAAACAATCTTTTCTCAATTCCTCTTCCAGCGGTATGGCATATTCACCAGTAAAACACGCCACGCAGTACGGATGGTTACGAGACATGCTACCAGCCGCTCGTAAAAGCCCTTTGAGGCTCAGGTAACCCAGGGAATCGAGTCCGATAAAATCTCGGATTTCTTCAACCGATTTCCTTGCAGCAATCAATTCTCCCTTCGTGGAAAAGTCTATACCATACGGACAGGGAAACCGATGAGGTGGACAACTCACCAAGAGATGAAGCTCCTTAGCCCCGGCCTGTCTTAGGGTATGAATTCGTGTCTTTGTTGTGGTACCTCGAATAATCGAATCTTCAACAAGTACCAACCTCTTGCCCCTGATAAGCTCTCTGACTGGATTTAACTTCACACGCACTGCAAAGGTGCGCATAGCCTGACTCGGCTGAATAAATGTTCTTCCCACATAGTGATTCCTGATTATGCCCATTTCAAACGGCAAACCAGATGCCTGAGCATATCCTATGGCTGCATAGTTACCTGAGTCAGGAAAGGGTAAAACCATGTCGGCGTCAATTCGGTACTCTTTTGCCATAAGGTTGCCGAGTTTTTTCCGCACCAAGTAAACATTCTGCTCGAATACGGAACTGTCCGGCCTAGCGAAATATATAAGCTCAAAGATGCAGTATTTCGGCTCAGCTGTGTCGAAAGGGAAAAATGACTCAGGACCATTGTGATCGATTATGAGAACTTCGCCCGGCTGGACATCTCGTATATAGTGGGCTTCGATGAGGTCAAAAGCACAGGTTTCTGATGCGACGACGAAGGTATCCCCCAGTTTTCCCAGGCACAAAGGTCGGAATCCGTGTGGATCCCTGATTGCTATGAGTTTGTCACGGGTGCACATAATAAGCGAATAAGCACCCCTTACCTGGTCGAGCGCCCTGGCTATTGCTTCATCTAGCCCGTATTTCAAATTGCGAGCTATCAGGTGCATGACAACTTCAGTGTCCATAGTGGTTCGAAATATGGCACCTTCCGCCTCCAGTTTCCTCCGCAACTCATAAGCGTTAACCAAGTTTCCGTTATGGGCAATAGCGTAATATTCATGACCATGAAAAACGACAAAAGGCTGGGCATTACTGAGCATGGACGAACCTGTTGTGGAGTACCTCACGTGACCAACTGCAAGATGTCCCTTAAGGGCGTCCAGAGTTTCTTCACCAAAAACCTCAGAAACCAACCCCATACCTTTGTGTTCCTTGATGCATCCTCCGTCCGATACGGCTATCCCCGCACTTTCCTGACCCCGGTGCTGAAGGGCATACAGCCCAAAATAAGTAAGTTTTGCTGCATCTTCGTGTCCGAAGACGCCGAAGACTCCACATTCTTCACGACGGGATGGCAGGTAAGGGACAGGATCCGGTAACACCATCTGTTAAACTCCGTCATTAATGGCCTGAAACGGCTGCGCTTCTGCCTTCCCCAAAGGCTCCACCATGATATTCCTGAAGTGAACAGACTGTCCAGTCACCTTTTTGAAGAGCTTCGACCGCTTCAGCCAAGGCTCTGGCTCCTGCTACCGTGGTGGTGTAGGCAATGTTATACAGCAAAGTAGCACGGCGAATCTGGAAGGCGTCCGAATAGGTTTTGCGCCCCAAGCTTGTGTTTATAACGAGATGAACCTGACCGTTCTTTATACAATCAACAACATGAGGACGACCTTCACTTATTTTGAAGACTCTTTCAGCATTTACACCGTTGTCTTTCAAAAACCTGGCGGTGCCCGACGTGGCTATTATTTTAAAACCAAGTTCTTCAAATTTTCTGGCAACATCTACAACTTTTGGCTTATCTTTGTCATGAACGCTGACAAACACAGTACCGGATGTAGGAAGATTAAATCCCGAAGCCATTTGTGCCTTGGCAAAGGCGATTCCAAAACTCTTGTCGATTCCCATGACTTCACCGGTGGATTTCATCTCCGGACCTAACAGTATGTCAACTCCGGGGAACCTATTGAACGGAAAAACGGCTTCTTTCACAGATATATGGTCAGGGGTCACTTCTTTCGTAAAGCCAAGTTCTTCAAGGCTCATTCCTATGAGAACCTTGGTAGCAAGCTTGGCAAGCGGAACCCCAATGGCCTTGCTGACAAAGGGTATCGTTCTGGAGGCTCTGGGATTAACCTCCAATATGTAAACCTCGTCCTTCTGAATGGCAAATTGTATGTTCATGAGCCCTACCACGCCAAGCTCTTTTGCTATCAACTTGGTTTGTCTCATAAGTTCCGCCTGAAGCTCTCTGGATATGGTTATTGGAGGCAAAACGCAGGCGCTGTCGCCAGAATGCACCCCCGCCGCTTCGATGTGTTCCATTATGCCGCCAACCACCGTTATACTCCCATCGCTTATGGCATCCACGTCCACTTCAATGGCGTCTTCAAGAAACTTATCGATAAGAATAGGATGGCCCAGGCTTACCTCGACGGCCGTTTTCATGAACTCACGTAGAGATTTTTCATCGTAAACAATTTCCATTGCCCTACCGCCAAGCACATAAGATGGTCGGACAACCACAGGGTAGCCAATCTTCCTAGCGGCTTCCACGGCTTCATCTGCGCTGGTAGCCGTGGCGTTATCAGGTTGCTTTAGACCGAGCTTCTGAAGAAGCTTCTGAAACCTTTTTCGGTCTTCCGCTCTGTCTATAGCGTCAGGCGATGTGCCGAGGATGTGAACGCCTGCTCTTTCAAGGGGTACCGCAAGGTTCAACGGAGTTTGACCACCGAACTGAACTATAATCCCTTCGGGCCTTTCTGTTTCTATTATTGCAAGCACATCCTCCCTAGTAAGAGGCTCAAAGAAGAGCTTATCCGATGTGTCATAGTCAGTCGATACTGTTTCAGGGTTCGAGTTTATCATGATTGACTCGATGCCCATTTCGCGAAGTGCAAAGGATGCATGAACACAACAGTAGTCAAATTCTATGCCCTGCCCTATCCTGTTGGGACCGTTTCCTAATATGGCAACTTTACGCTTTTTTGACGGCCTGGATTCGTCCTCATCTTCGTATGACGAGTAGTAGTATGGTGTGTACGCTTCAAACTCGGCGGCGCACGTATCAACAAGTTTGTACACAGGTTTTACACCCAGCTTCTGACGTTTCTGAAAAATCACTTCCTCATTCATCCCGCTCAACTGCCCGAGCCGTATATCAGAGAAACCCCAAGATTTTGCCGTTTTCATGCCTTCGGCTGTGTCAATGTAACCCGGATTTTCCTTCAAGTATTCTTCGAAAACCACTATTTGTTGTATGTGATGTAGAAACCATGGATCTATCTTGGTTCGCTCATAAATTTCATCCACAGAAACCCCAAGTCGTAGCGCTTCCGCAATTTGAAACAATCTCATGGAATTGGGATAACTCAACCTGTCCTTTAACATCTCAATGTAGTCTTGCCCCACTTCGGAAAGTGCATCGGCAAAGCCATATTTGTTAATTTCCAATGACCTGATTGCCTTCTGCAGTGCCTCCTTAAAGGTTCTACCGATCGCCATTGTCTCCCCTACCGATTTCATCGACGTAGTCAGGATGTCAGGTGTCCGGGGGAATTTCTCAAACGTGAACCGAGGAATCTTTACAACAACGTAGTCTATGGTCGGCTCAAAAGATGCCCTAGTTTCACGGGTTATGTCGTTGGGAAGTTCGTCCAACGAATACCCAACCGCAAGCTTGGCCGCCATCTTAGCTATGGGAAAGCCCGTTGCCTTCGATGCAAGTGCGGACGACCTCGAAACACGAGGGTTCATCTCAATAACAACCATATCACCATTTTCAGGGTTGATGGCAAACTGAACATTAGAGCCGCCCGTGTCCACTCCAATCTCCCGCATGATCGCAATGGCGGCATCTCGCATTCTCTGATATTCGCAGTCCGTAAGAGTCTGAGCGGGTGCGACAGTGATGGAATCACCAGTGTGCACGCCCATGGGGTCCATATTTTCTATGGAACAAATTATAACAACGTTATCTTTGTTATCCCTCATGACCTCAAGTTCAAATTCCTTCCATCCAAGTACCGACTCTTCCAGCATTACCGTTCTTATAAGGCTTGCATCAAGACCTCCACGGACGATTTCGTCCAGCTCCTCCCAGTTGTACGCAACACCTCCACCCGTTCCGCCTAGCGTAAAAGATGGCCTGACTATTATGGGAAAGCCAATATCTTCTGCTATTTCTCTGGCTTCCGAAAGGGAGTGGGCTATTCCACTCTTAGGCACCCTCAGACCAATTCGTTCCATAGCTTGCCGGAAAAGCTTCCGGTCTTCGGCCTTTTCGATTACGTCAACACGGGCGCCTATCATTTCCACACCGTATTTATCCAATACGCCCTGTTTTGCCAGGCTTACAGCTGTGTTGAGTCCCGTTTGACCACCAAGCGTTGGAAGAAGAGCGTCGGGACGTTCACGTTCCACTATTTTCGCCACAGCATCAACCGTTATGGGCTCAATGTAGGTTCTGTCCGCCATCCCCGGATCAGTCATGATTGTGGCAGGATTGCTGTTTACCAGCACCACTTCGTAGCCCTCTTCTTTAAGTGCTTTGCACGCCTGAGTTCCAGAGTAGTCAAACTCACAGGCCTGTCCAATCACTATAGGACCAGAACCAATTATAAGGATTTTCTGAATGTCCTCACGCTTTGGCATAGTTCCCTCTCATCTTGTCCTTCTGGAACATTTATCGATGAGTGCAATAAACCGATCAAAAAGGTAGGAAGCATCATGAGGTCCCGGCGCTGCTTCCGGGTGATACTGGACAGAGAAGACCGGAATGTCTTTGTGCTCAAGCCCTTCGAGGGTTTCATCGTTGAGATTCAAATGAGTCAACTTTACAGCCGAGGTGTCAAGAGAATTGAGATCAACGCAGAATCCGTGATTCTGGCTGGTTATCTCGATTTTTCCCGTGGAAAGATCCTTGACGGGTTGATTTATGCCACGATGGCCGAATTTAAGCTTATAGGTGCTACCACCAAGGGCAAGTGCTATAAGCTGATGGCCAAGACATATACCAAACATAGGCTTTTTGCCTAAAAGCTCACGGACAGTGTTTATCGCGTAAGTTACGGCTGCAGGGTCCCCAGGACCGTTGGAAAGGAAAATACCGTCCGGATTGTAGCTCAGTATTTCGTCAGCTTCAGTGCTGGCAGGAAAAACCAGGATTTGGCATCCACGTCTTTCCAAGTTGCGAAGGATGTTATACTTCACACCGAAGTCAAAGGCGGCAATGCGGTAACCGTCGAAGGACGAGTCCCATTCATACCTTTTCCGAGGCTTTCCGCCCAGCCAAAGGTAGGGTTCACTGCAGGTTACACGCCTTACCATGTCAATACCGATCAGACCGGGGAAAGCTCGAACCTGCTCCAGCAACTCATCAATATCGTCTGTGTCCGTTGCTATCACGCCTTTCATGGCTCCAGCAAGGCGAATGTGGCGAGTCAAAGCCCTGGTGTCAACCCCTTCAATTCCAATTTTTCCGGCATCAGCTAGGAAGTCCGCAAGGCTTTTCTCCGACCTCCAGTTGCTTGGATAATCCTGATATTCTTTTATTATGAAGGCCTCAACCTGCACGTCGTTCGATTCCATGTCTTCGGAATTGATGCCGTAATTACCAACTTGAGTATAAGTCATCGTAACGATTTGCCCTTTGTACGAGGGATCTGTCAGGACTTCCTGATAGCCCGTCATACCAGTGTTAAACACAACTTCGCCCAGCGCCCGCCCGTGTCCAACAAAAGCTCGGCCGCGAAAGACCGTGCCATCTTCAAGCACAAGCAAGGCCGGAGGACGTTCCCATGGGTAGGTCATAATAGACTCCTTTTCAAAACCCAAGAATCAGAATCCCTTTCGTCAGAATTCGGTACGGGTTTCATGGCCGCCCAATTGTAATCATCCCTTCTGAGTTTACAACCACTTTTGGTAAAGAGTTGTTTAAAAACCTGTTGTTCCGCCAAAATGATTTCAATACCTTACAAAAAGCTTTGACAGACTCGGCTTGACAAGCTTTATTCAGGTATCTTCCCCTGCGCGATTCCTGAATATCATTCTCCGAAGTAGAAAATAACACCGATCACAAAAATAAAGGGGAATTTCATCTAAGCCATCTAATTTCGCACTGAATCGCATAACGCACTTTCCGTCACCACAATGATAAAGAGAAAAGACATGACCGATTTCGTGAAGGGCAACCTTTGCAACTCGCTCGTAAAAAACCGCATCGGTAACTCTCCTCCCGTGAGTATCCTTTCCGAGGCGATAGGTTGACACCAGGGCGGCATGACCGCCTAGTTCGGCTTCGCCGAAGACGTGGGTAAAAATCGGCAAGGTGATGTCCACCGAGGTAATGCCAAGAACACAGCGGTAGGACGGCGCAAATTCCCGGAGGAAGCGAATGAGAAGGCCAGCGTCGTACTGATGTCGATCCGGGATGTAGGTTTCTTGTGGTACTTCAACGGTTTCTCCTATGTCCACGGGAACCTTTAAAATCCCCTGGATATAGCCGGCTACCACACGCAGAACCAGCGTTTCCAGTCTGCCTAGAGGAAGTATCAATATTGTCGGAGGTTGAGCTGGCACCTTAAATACGCCTTACTGCTGGCGATCTTTGAGATTGTACTTTTTTATTTTGTTGTGAAGGGTGGTTCTATTGATACCGAGAATTCTGGCAGCTTTACTCACATTCCACCCACACTCTTCGAGGACCCTGGCAATGTGGTGTTTTTCAACGGCCTCCAGTGTTTTGTCTCCTTCGTCCAAAACATCGGGTTGGCGGGTCAAAAAAGCAAAGTCCTTGCGCGTAAGGACCTTGTCTTTTGCAAGCACCACAGCTCTCTCTATTGCGTTTTCCAGCTCACGGACATTTCCCGGCCAGTCGTAAGATTCGAGGAACTCAATCGCATCCTTGGTAATTGCCATTACTGATTTGTTTGTTTCACGCCTAAACCGTGAGAGGAAATACTCAGCGAGCAATCCAATGTCTTCCTTTCGCTCCCTGAGCGGCGGTACTTCGATCTCTATAACATTCAGTCTGAAATATAGGTCCTTCCTGAAGTTACCCTTGCGGATTTCTTCTTCCAGATTTCCGTGAGTTGCGGCAACACAGCGGAAGTCAACAGATATAAAATCCCTACCACCAAGCCTCTGAAACCTTTTTTCCTCCAACACTCGGAGCATGTCTATCTGCATCTTCAACGGTATCTCACCCACTTCGTCAAGGAAAAGCGTACCGCCTTCTGCCATTTCGATTCTCCCCTTACGGGTCTTAACCGCTCCGGTAAAAGCACCAGCTTCAAACCCAAACAACTCACTCTCCAGAAGATTCTCTGGAAAAGCCCCGCAATTGATAGCAACGAACGGACCGTAACGCCTACGACTTTTGGCATGAATGGCCTTGGCAACCAGTTCTTTTCCCGTTCCGGTTTCTCCGCGAATAAGCACAGGGGAATCCACCGCAGCAACCTCTTCAATCAATTCAAAAAGCCTCTGCATGCAAGGAGATGCCCCAACCAGATCCTGATAACGCACGCGTCGGGCGGCAACTTGCTCCTTTAGCAGGATATTTTCCTCAATTATACGCTTCTGTCTTAAAAGTTTGTCCACCAGTACAAGAAGATGTTCAGGCTCGAATGGCTTCATTAAATAGTCGCTTGCCCCCAGTTTCATCGCCTCCACCGCGGTCTCCACAGAACCGTAGGCCGTTATCATGATCACCATCGTTTCGGGCGAACACT
The DNA here is from genome assembly GCA_019309115.1 of Deltaproteobacteria bacterium. Classification (GTDB taxonomy): domain Bacteria; phylum Desulfobacterota; class Syntrophobacteria; order Syntrophobacterales; family Thermodesulforhabdaceae; genus JAFDGW01. Next base: position 11,718 of record JAFDGW010000023.1, on the reverse strand, counting down.
CACATATCTTTTCGAGCACTTCTATTCCGCTCATGTCGGGCATTTTTATGTCAAGAAACACCAGATCATACTCGGTTTCTCTTATCTTGCCCAAAGCCTCCAGACCACCCTGGGCGCAATCCACGATATGACCAGCCTTTCTAAGCCATCCCATTAGAGATTCTCGGACGATGAGCTCATCGTCCACTACCAATATCCTAGCATTTGCCATTGTTCAAATTCCCCTCTTCCCTTTCCGAATGTTCCTGGCATGGAAGCCTTACGATAAAGTCCGATCCCTTTCCAACCTGGCTTACCACGTAAATACTTCCCCGGTGTTCTTTTATTATCCCGTAAACTACAGAGAGCCCCAGCCCTACTCCTTTGTCTTTGCTCTTTGTGGAATAAAAGGGTTCGAATATCTGGGATATAATCTCCTTCGGTATTCCCACGCCAGTGTCTATCACGTCAATCCTGACCCGTTCCCTGTGTTCTTCATAATGAGTCTTAATGGTAAGAGTCCCACCGTTTGGCATGGCTTCCATGGCGTTGAATACAAGGTTAACCAGACATTGCTGAATCTGTCCCGGATCTCCAAAAACGTTAGGAATGGATTCCTCAAGTTCCAATTTCAGCGAAATATCCTGAAGTTCCATCTTGTGTTTACTGAGGAGAACAACCTTCCTGATGATTTCGTTGACATTAAAGTAGGCTTTTTCCAACTTCTGCTGGCGTGAGAATGAGAGAAGATTTCCCACAATGTTACTGCACCTTGCAGATTCCTGATCTATTAGCTGAAGGTAATAGCAGAATTGCTTTCGCTCGTCCTCGCTAAGTGGTTTGTCTTCCTCCATGCGATTCCTCATTAACTTTGCAAGGGCATGTATGCCCGAGAGAGGGTTATTGATTTCGTGCACGGCGCTTGCTACCAGTTTTCCAAGGGCTATCATTTTGTCCTCGTGAATTAGGCGAGCCAGGTCCTGTTTCAGAGCCTTGGTTTTTTGCTCCACTCTCCGTTCGAGCTCGTCCGTAATATCGCGAATTATTTCAAGAACCACCTCGATTTGACCCTTAGGATTCCGCAGGGGTACCGTGCTTATTTCGTAGTATCTCGTTGAACCGTCCCTTTCCGAATGCTCGTGGATGGAATGACCCGTTCCCCCCGTCTCGAGACACTCCATAAGGGGACAGTGAATTCCATAGCAGTAACACGGCTCAGTGAACCTGTGTGTTATCTGGTAGCAGTATTTGCCCACAACATCGTCCTTCCCCATACCTAACCACTCAAGCAAGGCATTGTTGGCGTCCAGAACTTTCATGTCCGGTCGCATTATCATCACGCGATCCCTGATGCTGGAAAATATGGTTTCTGCTATGCTCTCTATAAGTGCGAGCTGCTTTTCCCTAAAAAGGTGCTCTTCTTGGAGGCGAATAAGATCACTGAAAAGCCTCGAAATGGTCGTACCAAGAATCTGTACCTTGGGAGTACCACCCCTTTTTAAAAATCCCCTTAACAGATCCTCCTTTCCCGCAAGTTCGATAACTAAATCTAGAGAGTCAATAGAATAAAGGTCTTCCACCCTCGCCGTTGTAAAAATACCCTTTTCCCTAGCAAGCTGAACGCCCACGGCATTAGGATTTGGCTCCACAACCGCAACAATCTCAGCATTCAACCAGGGAAACCGCTCCGCGTCTATCATTTCAAGAAGCGAGCGACACCTACGCCCCCCGCCAATTATGGCAATCTTTAACGGTCTTTCAGCAGTTTGACTTAAATTAGCTCTTTTTTTCTCATCCATGGTTGTTCTCCTGCTCTGTTGTATTTTTAAACACCCAGTATAAAAATTCGTCAACCTCTCCTAATGCACGAATTTCGAATCTCTAACATAACTCATTAATATTTATACACTAATCCGCTAAGACGGTGAGGGCACTAGAATTGCATATTAATTGGTCAATGAAACAAGGGGGTGTTAAACAATGAAAAAGCAGGGCAAAACAAAACGAGTCATCTTTGGAATTAGAGAAGACGAATGCATATGGATGAAGGCCGGAGTGGTTAATTTCAAACTTTGCCACAATGCCTTTGATTGTACAACCTGCTCCTTTGATCGCGCCATGCAAAAGGCGCTCTCTCAAGGAAAAAAGACCACCAGCTGGCGGGACGAGATGATGCGCAAACCTCATAGTGAAAGGGCCTGCCGTTATATGATGTCGGGGGATGTTCCGGTCAAGTACTGCTCCAATGCTTATGACTGCTCAACTTGCGAGTTTGACCAGCTCATGCAGGCTTATCACGAAACCATAGCAGGTCATGAGGTAAAAAAGTCAGAGATTCGGGGCTTTACGGTGGCTGATGACTATTATTACCATCCTGGCCATAGTTGGCTCAGGTACGAGCATGGAGGTCTAATACGTATAGGAATTGACGATTTTTCCCACAGGTTGCTTGGTTTCATCTCGGAAATACGGTTACCAGAAGTTGGAACGAAGGTAAAAGAGAATACAAGAGGCTGGCTCATTCGTCGAGATGAAAAAATAGCTCCCTTTCTGATGCCTGTTGAAGGCATTGTGGTTGCGAGAAATCACAGAGTAATGCAAAGTCCTAGCCTTGTTAAAGACGATCCTTACGAAGAAGGCTGGCTTATCATGCTGGAACCAATTCGCAAGCTTAATGCTCAGGGGAGTTTATTCTACGGCGAGGAAGCAAAAAACTTTTTTAGGGAAGAAGCCAACAAACTGGATGCTATGGTGCAGGAGGTTTATGGTGGAATGTCACTTGCTGCAACGGGAGGTGAAGTGATAAACGACATTTATGGAAATCTGAAGCGGATAGGTTGGGATACGCTGGTAAAAAAATTCTTACTCCGCACGGAGGAATGAATTTGCATATGGAAGTCGTCGATTATAGCATAGCGGAAGAGTTTTTCGAGAAGAGGGGTTTGTCCCCTCTTATGTGTTTTCAGTGTACTAAATGCACCAATGGATGTCCCTTAACCTTTGCCATGGACATCTATCCCCACCAAATAATACGCTTCATTCATTTGGGATACCTGAACCGTGCACTGGCAAGTAAAACCATATGGATATGTTCATCCTGCCAGACTTGCACAACGCGCTGCCCCAACGGAGTAGATATAGCAGGTATCATGGACAGATTAAAAGAGCTGGCAGTTAGAAAAGGTCGTGTCAATCCCCTTGTCGAAGATATTCGACTTTTCCACAGGATTTTTCTGGAGAACGTCAATAAAATGGGGCGCATACACGAACCCAGCCTTATGATGCTTTACATCTTGCAACCTTCCGTGCTCAGAAAAAAACTGAAGGACGGCTCTTTGCAACGAGACATTCTTAAAGGGCTTGAGCTTTTCAAAAAAGGTCGCATGAAAATTCTTCCGATCGGGGTTGATGGTAGAAGGAATGGCAAACAAACTCGAGGCGGGCTTGAATCAGATGAGAAGAGTTGCCATTTATCCGGGGTGTTCTCTGGAAGGGACTGCACGCGATTATTACGATTCTATAAAGGCGGTTTTTGACCAGCTTGGTGTGAATATTGATGAACTGGAAGGCTGGATCTGTTGCGGAGCAAGCTCTGCTCATAGTATAGACAGTGAAGCAGCATTTCAACTTCCGTTTCACAACCTCAGGCTGGCTTATGAGCAAGAGTGTGATCTGCTGGTGCCATGTGCTTTGTGCTTTAACAGGCTGAAGACTGCCGGCAAGCAAGCCTTACTAAAAGGTCACGACTTCGTAAAAACCGTTAAAGTCATCGACCTGCTGGCCTATCTATCATCACCACACATGTTGGAGCGCATAAGCCAAAAGGTAATAGTGAAACTTTTGGGGCTTAGGGCAGTTTGCTATTATGGCTGTGTTGTACAGAGGCCGCCCGCGATCACGGACGCAAAAGAGCCAGAAAATCCTACAAACATGGACACCCTGCTGAAACGGCTAGGTGTGGATGTTATCCAATGGCCCCACAAAACTGACTGCTGCGGTGCCAGTCATGCTATCACTAGGCCTAAACTTGTGGAAGTACTTGTGACCAAACTTCACAACAAGGCGGTAGCATTTGGAGCAAACTGCATAGTAGTCTCTTGCCAGATGTGCCAGGCCAACCTGGATATGTTTCCCACTGGTGCCAAGATCTTACCGGTTTTTTATTTCACTGAACTCATAAACCTTGCTTTTGGCCTTGAACGGCAGAAAAAGTGGCTCAAACGTCACTTCATCGATCCACTACCGCTTATAAACAAGGTGGAAAGAATGCTGACTTCATAGGGATGTTGAAGCTACGGGAGTACTAGCAGTGAAACAACAGGATTCTTTAAACTCAATGCCCAATCACGCTGTTGCCGTTATTGGCGGAGGTATAGCCGGAATTCAAAGTGCACTCGACCTAGCTGAAGGCGGGTATAGGGTTTTTCTTATAGAAAGGGATATAAGTATCGGTGGTAATATGGCCCGCCTTGATAAAACGTTTCCAACTAATGATTGTTCAACGTGTATGCTATCCCCAAAACTTCTGGAAGTGGCAAACCATCCTAACGTAACCATTCTGACGAGAACAGAAGTTGTTTCGTTGGAGGGTTCGGCGGGTAATTTCAAACTAAGGGTTTTGCGACGTCCTCGCTATGTAATCGAGAACAGGTGTACAGCCTGTGGTGAATGCGAAAAGGTATGTCCAGTGGATGTACCTGCAGATTTTAACATGGGTATGAATGAGCGCCGGGCAATTTACAAGCACTTTCCCCAGGCAGTTCCGTCGTCCTATGCTATCGATAAAACAGGTATCTCCCCATGCAAGGCTGCCTGTCCAGCCGGTATAAGTGTTCATGGATATGTAGCATTGATACGAAGAGGACAATTCCGTGAAGCCCTGAAGCTGATAAAGAAAAGCAATCCTTTTGCGGCAGTATGTGGAAGAATCTGTCATCGCCCTTGCGAAAAAGCCTGCCTCAGAGGTGCTCAGGATGAACCCATCGCCATCAGAGATCTTAAGCGTTTTGTGGCCGATCTGGATCTTTACTCATACGAGCCTTATATTCCACCGAGAAAGGAACCAACGGGAAAGAAAGTGGCCATAATAGGCGCCGGCCCAGGCGGTCTTAGTGCAGCTTACTACTTGGCAATAGAAGGACATGACGTAACCGTCTTCGATGCACACGACGAACCTGGAGGGCTCCTCAAGTATGGAATCCCCTCTTTCAGACTCCCCAAGGAAATCGTTTCAAGGGAAATTGACACTATTCTGGGTGTTGGTGGAATTGAACTAGAAATGGGCGTTCGGTGGGGTAAAGATTTTTCCTTAAAAAGTCTGAAAGAAGATGGTTACGATGCTATTCTGATAGCAACGGGTGCTCAAAAACCCCTGGAACATAACTTACCCGGAGAGAACCTAAAAGGTGTGTTGCCCGCCATAGAGTTTCTGAAAAATCCCGATAAAAAACATGTTTTCGGAAAAACAGTCATTGTAATCGGTGCAGGCAATACCGGCTTCGATGCTGCCAGAACGGCGATCCGGCTTGGAGCGAAAAAGGTTACAGTTCTGTATCGCAGGAGCAGGAAGGAGATACCGGCAGAACCGGAAGAAATTGAAATGGCTGCGGAGGAGGGCATTCGTGTTGAGTATCTGACGGGGTGCACGGAAATCATCGGGAAAGATCGGGTCGAAGGAGTCGGTTGCATTCGCATGGAATTGAGTGAACCAGACGAGAGCGGAAGAAGACGCCCTATCCCCATTGGAGGTAGTGAATTCAATCTGGAAGCAGACACGGTTATTATTGCCATAGGGCAACGAACGGACACGTCACCTATAGAACAGGAAGAACCGGCATTTCGCCCTGCTCTCTCGAGATGGGGAACCATAATCGTGGATCCCCTAACCTTTGAAACATCTGTGAAAGGTGTTTTTGCAGCAGGCGATGTGGTGGTAGGTCCATCGTCAGTCGTTCAGGCCGTTGGAACGGCCAAAGAAGCAGCAACGTCAATTGATCGCTTTCTCAGGGGCACTGACCTTCGAGAAGGCCGAAGAGAAAGCATTCTTGCTGTTCAGGAACCCTTCAGAAAACTTCCCAATTCTCCCAGGAAACGGCAGAAGAAAATTCCTCCAAATGTTAGGAAATCCAGCTTTGATGAAGTTTTTTTGGGGCTTTCCAGAGAAGAAGTGATAGCTGAAGCATCCAGGTGCCTGGACTGTGGAATTTGCAGTGAATGTGGTAGGTGCGAAGAAGTTTGCATGGCCAAAGCGATAGACCACAATATGCTACCAGAAGAACAAACCCTGTCAGTTGGAGCAGTCATTGTTACAACGGGGTACCAGCTTTTCGACCCGCTTAAGAAACAGGAGTACGGTTACGGAAGATTTGCCAATGTTATCACCAGTCTTGAATACGAAAGGCTTCTTTCGGCTTCTGGACCCACCCATGGCCAGGTGGTTTTAACGTCCGATGGAAGTCATCCTCAGAGAATAGCTTGGATACAATGTATTGGGTCACGAGATCTTTCGGTCGGCCGTGAGTACTGCTCTGCCGTTTGCTGCATGTATGCGACCAAGCAGGCAATCGTTACAAAGGAACATGACCCCTGGACCGATACCACCGTGTTCTTTATTGACCTGAGGGCGATGGGCAAAGGATTTGAGCGATATGTTAGGCGGGCACGGGAACATTATGGCGTCAGGTACATTCGGGCAAGCATTTCACACGTGGTAGAAAGACCAGAAGATGGAAAATTAGAAGTAACCTTTTTTGACGAAGAATCCAATACGGTGAAAACAGAAGTCTTCGACCTTGTTGTGCTATCTCTGGGCATTGAACCTTCTGCCGAAGCTCAAAGTGCGCTCGAAAGACTCGGTATTGCAACAGACAACTACGGCTTTGCTCAAACAGACCCCCTGCTCGTTACTGAAACCAATTTGCCAGGTGTTTTTGTCTGTGGCACGGCTGAAAGCCCAAAGGATATACCTGACTCAGTCACTCAGGCTTCATCGGCTGTTGCATCCGTTCAAAAGCTTTTGCTTCTTCCACCCTCTTCGGAGGTTGAGACCGGCAACTTGAACAAAGGGGATTTTGAATCGGAAAAAATACCGCTAAATCCACCAAGGATTGGTGTCTTTGTGTGTCATTGCGGGATTAACATTGCCGGAGTGGTTGATGTGAACGAAGTGGTAAAATACGCTGAAAGTCTGCCCGGGGTTGTTTATTCAACAGATCTTATCTTCGCCTGTGCAACGGATGGTACAGGACACATTGTCGAGGCTATACGAGAACACAAACTCAACCGTGTCGTGGTCGCTTCTTGTTCACCCCGCACCCATGAACCCCTCTTCCAGAATGCACTGGAAAAAGCTGGCCTTAACCGATACCTATTTGAAATGGCAAACATACGTGATCAGTGTTCATGGGTACATGGCGAAGTCCCGCATTTTGCTACTCAAAAAGCAAAAAATCTGGTCCGAATGGCCGTAGCAAAAGCTTGTTTTCTCGAACCGATTGAAGGCCTGAAAATCCCTGTCCTCAAGCGGGTACTCGTTGTGGGGGGCGGCCCAGCGGGAATGACCGCTGCTCTGGTGCTAGCAAATCAAAACATACCAGTGATTCTTATAGAGAAGGAAAGGGAGCTGGGAGGCCATGCAAAACGATGGTTATACAGACATCCTTCGGGAAAGGATGTTCAGAAGTTTTTACAGGAATTGATTGACAAGGTTACAGAACATCCGCTCATAGAGGTTCACCTAGGTGCCAACATAATTCAAACGGGTGGCCGACCGGGAGATTTTGTAAGTCTTATCGAAAAAGAAGGTAAGAGGCTCGAATTGCATCACGGTGCCACTGTTGTTGCTATAGGCGCGAGGGAATACATAGCCAATGAATACAGGAAAAAAGGCAATGGTTACGTCCTATCCCAGCGTGAGTTTCACAAGGCTCTGGCAACAAACGATCCGTACATTGACTCAATCAGAAACGTGGTCATGATACAGTGCATCGGGTCACGTGATGTCCATAACAGCTATTGTAGCCGCATATGCTGCACCACTGCAGTAGCCAATGCAATATGGTTTAAAGAAAAATTTCCGGAGGCGCATGTGACCATCCTGTACAGAGATATGAGAACATTTGGAAAACGGGAATTATTGTACCTCCAGGCTAGAAAAATGGGCGTACGTTTTTTCCGGTTCGATTATGAAAAAGATGGGTATCCAGAAGTTTACAAAACTAACGGAAAAATGATGGTTTCTTTTGTCGATGCAACCCTAAGGGAATCGATCAATTTGGCCGCGGATCTTGTTGTCCTCAGTACTGGAGTGGAACCTCATGAAGATCATCAATTGCTGTCGAAGATATTCAAGCTTAGCCTTGATCCGGATGGATTCTTCTTGGAAGCCCATCCCAAACTTAAACCGGTGGAAACGGCAAGTGCGGGGATTTTCCTGGCTGGAGCCGCTCAAGGACCCAAGTTTCTGGAAGAGTGCATTGATCAAGCGAAAGCTGCTGCAGCCAAGGCAGCAATTTTCGTTAGTCGTGGTTATATGACCGTGGGAGGGCGGATCGCCGTAGTGGATCCGTCCGGATGCAGTATGTGCCTGTCGTGCTTGCGTGTATGTCCGTACGGAGCACCATCGGTCACAGGAGACATCGCGTCAGCCATTAGAATTGACCCGGCTATATGTCAGGGTTGTGGAGCCTGCATGGCGGAATGCCCTGCCCGAGCGATAGAGCTTCAGTGTTTCACAGACGCTCAAATTAGAGCAAAAATAAGCGCCTTTTGCGAAGAACAGGATTTCTTAAAAGTTGCAAATGAATGAAAGAGCTCCACAAGTCCTAACGTAGGTTCATTATTGATTCCTTAAGCCCATCAAAATTTGTTATCTATCCGGCTGGTAAGTTACGAGAAAAAGATTGGACTGCATAATTATGGAGGAAGATTATGCAATGGATGCCGACAGAAGCTGATATAAAACAACTATCGGAAATAAACATAAGTGAACAGACTTTTCGATATTATCTTGAACTTTTTAAAAAAAACGACTGGTTTTTGGACCTGAATCGTCCGTGTACCGTAGGAGATGGCATACTGCGTTTGAACAGCGAAGAAATAGATCGCTACATCGCCCTTTACGAAAAGGAAATGGTGAAAGGGCGTATGGCGAAATTCGTTCCGGCCTCTGGAGCCGCCACCAGAATGTTCCAATGCTTGTGGGAGGTGGTAAAGCTAGGTGGCAATCAGACTCTACAGGACTTAAAAAAAATCGGTCATAATGACGCTATCCTCTTTTTCGAAAACCTAAAAAATTTCGCCTTTTATCCGTTAATTGAAAAAAAGTGTTCTGATAAAGGGTTTTCCATCGATGAGTTTATAATTGGAAAGGAACCATTAAAAGTACTATGTGAAATAATATTGAAAGATCTTGAATTCGGTTTGCTGCCCAAAGCACTTATTCCATTTCACCGCTATGGATCGGAGTTAAGAACAGCGTTTGAAGAACAAATCATCGAGGCGATTCCATATCTTCGGGATGGTGACAATAAATGCCGTTTGCATTTCACGGTTACACCAGAATGGTGGAAGAAATTCGAAGAAACCCTTGAAGAAGTAAAGCTAAAATATAATCAATATAATCTTGATGTTACCTTTTCTCTGCAAAGCCCCTCTACAAATACCCCTGCGGTGGACGAAAAAAACAGGCCGGTACGTGATGCGGATGGTCGGCTGCTGTTTCGTCCAGGGGGACACGGATCATTGCTTGCCAATTTGAACAAACTTAAGGGGGATATTGTTTTCATAAAAAACATAGACAACGTTGTGCCTGACACATTGAAAACGCTCGTGGTGAAATGGAAAAAAATACTAGGGGGAATTCTGGTGGAACTGGACAATGATATTAGAGATGCGCTGGACACCCTGAACAAAGATCCACTCAAAGGAAACGAAAAAGCTGAATTTATTTGCGAAAAATGGGACATTTCTTTACCGCACGAATATGCCAGCACGCGTGTTAGTGAGCACGCATTCCTGTTCAAGAGACTACTCGATCGCCCACGTCGGGTTTGTGGCATGGTACCCAATGTTGGGGCACCCGGAGGGGGACCTTTCTGGGTTAATGAAAAAGATGGTAGCACATCCAGGCAAATCGTGGAAAAAGCGCAAGTAGACATGCACAACCCTCAACAAGCAAAGATATGGGAATCCAGCACTCACTTTAACCCCGTTGACATTGTTTGTTCGCTTAGAGACTTCAAGGGTCAAAATTATGACCTGCATCGTTATACCAATCCGAACGCAATCATAATCACCCAAAAGCATTATCTTGGGAAACCTATAAAGGTGCTGGAGCACCCCGGATTGTGGAATGGTTCAATGGCACGGTGGTTGACCGTTTTTGTTGAAGTCCCCGCTGAAACTTTCCAGCCCGTTAAAAAGGTCACGGACCTTTTGGGACCAGGACACAGAGAATGATGTGCGAACTGGTACGGTAATTGCTTCTCAATAAAATCGGAGGAAGTTTATGAAAGCGAAGAAAGTTGGAAAAATTGAGTTCGATTCCTTTGCAATTAACGGATATGAGCCGACCTGGAAAAATGGTGCAAAAAAGGCGAATTTTGAAAGTTATATAAAATATCAGGAAGAAATGGTCACAAATGAACGGAAAAATGCGCCCGCTTCGAATGAGATAATAGCATCCGAGGCCTACCTTAAAGTTTCTGACAAATTGTCGACAATACCTGTGTCTAGAGCAGCAAAGTCATATCGGTCTGTTCAATCGAATTACCTGAAAATGTATGTGGAAGACCAGCTTTTGAGCAACCCAGGAGGTGACAACTATGATCTTGAATCTTCCGATGGGCGTTGTCACGGATGCAATGAAACTTATTCCAGTGCAGTAATTAAGGACCTACGCGATGCCTTTAGTAATCTCAAAAACTTCCTGCTGGATTTTACTGTAGGAGCCAAGTTTAAATATGTGGATAAAAATGGACACATACAGACAGGTCGTCACAGAGGATTTCTTCATTCCGTTGGATCCTTTTTTAAGCACCTGGTAAGCGGGTTTACTTTCGGTTTTTACACCCCTGAAAATGTACCTCAACCCAAAGGTTTTTGGGGACGCATCAAACATTTCTTTAAGAACATAAAGGAAGCACTTCTGGGAGATCTTGTAGAGGGAGTGGGCGGAAGTGTCAATCACATGGCAGAGGATGTCATACTTGGTACCTGGAACACACTCGAAGTAATTCCCGATGCAACGATAGGCGCATCTCCACAAGGGAGAAAAGCCATTTCGTCTATTTTTGATAGCGGACAGGTTGTTTTGGATTACTTGACGGATATAGCACCTGGCGGAGACGCCTGGATGCGTGTTCACGCTGGTAACTTGTTCAAAGGAGAAGTTCCAGTGGTAACGAATTTGCGAAAGGAAAGTTCTACCGCTAAAGATTTAAAATGGCGTTACGTTAGAAATACTCCATTCAGGAAAGCTATTGAAACCGCGGGTACGCTAATAGCCGACGGCCTGAGTTTCATATTTCTTGGACGAGGGCTATTTTCAAGTGACGAAAAAAGAGAAAGGAAATAACTTCTGATTTCCAGAAGACGTTACTCAAGGACGTACATGGGTGGTTTGAAGAAGCAAAAAAGGATCGGCGGCGACCTACTTTCCCACGGGGTTTCCCCCGCAGTATCATCGGCGCTGAGGGGCTTAACTTCCGTGTTCGGAATGGGAACGGGTGTTTCCCCCTC
>JAFDGW010000002.1 GCA_019309115.1 Deltaproteobacteria bacterium | reverse complement strand
GAGTCAGACGTAACGGCTTATGTTGCCTGACACCATCGGAGACAAGCCCCTTTAGTTGCCCACAGCTCATAAATCTATAACACTATAACTCGTTCGTGTGCATGCATACAAATAAGCAAATAAAATCAAAAAATCAAGTAACTGTTAATAACCCCCGCAGAAACTCGGAGCTGGTGGCTGATCTAATATGTCCACTACCTCTACTTCAAAGCTGATGGTATGTCCGGCGAGAGGATGGTTCAAATCGATTGTTATATCCTCGGGAGTTACGCTTACGACCGTGGCCGGAATTCTTCCTCCGTCCGGGGTTTGCAGTGCCAATACTTCGCCCACTGAGGGCTCAAAACCTGAGGGCAATTCCGATCTGGAAAATGTCTGTTCCAGTCGTTCGTCGCGGTGACCGTAAGCCTCTTCCGGGGACAGGGTGAAGGACTTTTTCTCATTTATGCCCATGCCAACGATTTGTTCCTCGAATCCCCGAATAACCTGACCTGCACCAACCTGGAATTCCAAGGGGCCACGTCCTTCACTTGAATCGAAGACTTCGCCGTTTTCCAAGCGTCCGGTGTAGTGAATCCTTACAAAGTGGCCCTTTTCTACTTTCTTCATTGCTAAACTCCTTAAACGTTTTGTTACTCTGTAAAACCCTAATGGCACCAAACAAAAAATCCAGGCTTTAAATCGCCTGGTCAGCAGAACTATAACCACTTTTCTTCTTCTGCGCCATGTTTTTTTACAAAACCCTCTGAAAAAATTTCCTGATATTTTTAGTGAACCAGGCTAATATTTCACAATACACTTTGTTCCGGCTGGTTGAAATTGAAAATAGACGTTATCCCGAGGTCTGGCTACAGTGATGACTTGGAAATCCTGAAGATGCAAATGACGTAATTAATGATTCCATTGAAAGGTGGTATGGTTTAAAAACGCTTGCTGAAATGGTTGATTTTGCAGTGTAGGAGAATAGATCACAGGAGCAGGTAAAAGGCGTGATATCTGTTGAACAGGAGTTGGTACCCTATGAGTGTTCCCGGTTGCCGCCAGGTCCGTATCTGATTTTTGCCCCTCATCCAGATGACGAAACCTTTGGTATGGGCGGTACTATTGCCCATGCGGCTGCCGATGGAATTAATATCGCTGTTGCTTTTGTGACCGATGGTTCTGGCGATGGGAATCCTCAAGAGCGGAAAAGGGAGGCTCAGAAGGCCGCCGAGATATTAGGTGTTTCCCGGCTGTTTTTTCTGAATGTACGGGATAGAAATGCCTGGGCGGAGAGGGAACACATATGCAAAGGAGCAGAAAGATTGCTGGACGAGTTACGACCGAAAACGGTTTTTTCGCCGTCTCTTTTTGAATATCACCCCGATCATCGAGCCACGACCGTCGCCGTATGGCAGTCAATTAAAGATGCTGGTTGGGAGGGTTCGGTCTGGCTTTACGAGATAGGACATCAGGGGGAAATTAATCGTTTGATTAGCATAGATACCTACATAGACCGCAAAGTCGAGGCAATACGGATGTACAGTAGCCAGCTGGCGAAAAATCGCTACGAAGAAGTGGTTTTGAGCATTAATAAGGCTCGCACGTTTACCTTGCGTAATTCACGTTTTGCAGAAGGATTTTTTGCGCTTGAGTCTCATGAATCGATTTTTAAAGTGCTTGAGCATCGAAAACTCTACTTAAAAGGGCTTCTTTCTTTGTGGAAACGGTTGGTTAAACGTGTTTGAATCGGGTCCTCTTGTATCAATTATTGTGCGGACAAAAGATCGTCCCGATCTTTTAAGGCAGGCGATCAAGAGCCTTGCTTTGCAAACCTATCGAGATGTGGAAGTGGTGATAGTAAACGATGGTTCATCTGATGTATCAAAAATTGCTACCCCCTTTGAACACTGCTTTAAGCATTTAATCATTGTGTCAAGCGATGGGAAGGGTAGAACAAGAGCAGCCAATTTGGGCCTGCAAATGGCTGCCGGGGAGTGGATTGGTTTTTTGGACGATGATGACCTTTATGTTCCGACGTCCATAGAAAAGGTTGTCCCGTTCCTGCTGAAAGAAGAAAGGCCCTTTTACGGAAGAACACTTCTCTACGACATGGTGACAAGGCAGTGGAGTGGGACCATGTATAAACCCTTCGTAAGGGAGGAGCTGTTCTGGAGTAATTACATTCCAATAATTTCTCTGTTTGTTCCTGCGAGATTGGCTAAAAGCTTGCCTTTTGACGAAAGCTTCGAATTATTTGAAGACTGGGACTGGATATACAGGCTTTCTCTGTTAACGGACTTTTCGTGTGCTGGTTATCCAGTTGCGGTCTATCGGTTACATGAGTCGTGTACGATTCGAAAGGAAAATGAGAAACACAGATATTACAGAAAGTTATTTTACCTGAAACACTTGAACAAACTGGGTATTTCTGAGCTTTTGTTTATTGAAGGCAACAGGCTGGCTCTTCGATGTGAAGTAGATGATCTTAAACAGGTTATCGAAAAAGTTAACGAAGAGTTGAATAACAAGAACGCACGGATGGGGGAGTTGGAATGGGAGGTAGAGGACCTTAAAAGGTTTCTACAGGATCTCAGACAGGAATTGGATTACAAGAATGCGAGGTTGGGAGAATTGGAATGGGAAGTGAATGATTTAAAGTCAGTTTTGCAGGAAAAGGACCGACGAATAAGGGAGCTTGAATGGGAACTGGAGAGAACTCTAAGTCGGAGAGTGTCGAAAAAACTACAGCAACTCTGGAAAGGAATTTTGAAATAATAGGTCGGGCTTTTATAGGGGGGGAGTTGCACTACTTGATAAGGCGCAGGCCGGACAATTTTGAGCTCTGGATAGATGATTTTTTTATGAAATTAGTTGAAAAACTGGAATCCTCGCCCCATTTGATTCATCAACTCATGGATTCCGTATCAAAACGCCGTTGCATCCTTTTAGAAAAGGCGATCGATATTTTGTTCAAAGAAGAGTTGATCCTTTCGAGAAAACGCGAGGTAGCAAGATAGTGAAAGATAAAAGGCTAAGGGTGAGTTTGGTTATTTGTCTTTTTGGCCCAGAAGAGCTTTCCTCCGGAGCCGTCCGAATTGTATACGACACAGCCAGGTACTTGTCTGAGAGAGGGCATTCAGTATCCATATTCAGTGGAATACGCAATAAGGATAACAGCTTGAGACGGAAATCCTTGGATGGAATTGACTGGTGGTTTTTCGGATTGGGTGATAGCCTTCGTCCAGAAAAGATAGAAAATTACTCTAATCCCCTAGCCGGTGAATATTTCATACAATTTCTTAAGAACCTTAAACCTGACGTCGTTCATTTCCATGCCCTCCAGGGGCTTGGAGTAACTCTTATCGAAGAAGCTAAAAATCAAAATATACCAACAGTATTGCACGTGCACGATTGGTGGTGGTTCTGCCCGTTTTTATTTTTGGCAAAGCTGGATGGTAACATTTGCGACCCTCGTGGTATTCCCAAAGCCTGCGACTGTTTGTCCCACCAATTTCTTAAAGATCGATTTTTTTATATTGTACCATTTTTCCAACTTGTTGACAGGGTAGTTTTCGTGTCGGATTTCATAAAAAATTCGTACAAGAGTATCATGATGGGGCTTTATGAGCTGAATAATGCGGTGGTTATAGAAAATCCTGTGGTGCCTGTAGAACAGAGGCTTGTAAAAAAAAGTCCTGTTTTGAGGTTTACCTATCTGGGAGGATTGAATCCGCACAAGGGTTATTATTTGCTTCGCAATGCGGTTATGAACTTGCAAGGGCAATTCCTGATAAGATATTATGGTTGTAGTTTTGGGGAAGTTAATTGGCTGAAGAAGGTTTTTGACTGGATTCGCAGGGGATTACGACCATCGAAAGAGAAATTTCTTCCCCGTTATGAACATTCCGATTTGCCGGATATATTTGCCTTGTCAGATGTTGTGGTCGTGCCTTCTTTGATGTTGGAATCTTATAATCTTGTGGTGCGAGAAGCTCTCAGTGCCGGTGTGCCCGTCATAGCTTCTAAATCCGGTGGTCCGGAAAGTGTTGTTGTTGACGGTAAAAACGGGTGGCTATTTCCAAGGGGCGATGAGGTGAGCCTCAGAAAGATTATGCAGAACCTGATCGATAACCCTGAAGAAGTGTTAAGGGCAAGGAATTTTATAAAAGAAAATCCCGTTATGCTAAAGAGATGGGCCGAGTATGTTGAAGAGTTGGAGTCGTTGTACATTAATCTGGTGGAATGGTCGGATGATGTGTAAAAACCCAGAAGTGTCGGTTATTGTGGTCAACTACAACGGAAAACATCACTTGCAAGGTTGTTTGGATTCCTTGAGGAGCCAGAGTTTCCGTGACTTTGAAATCATACTGGTGGATAACGGCTCAGAAGATGGATCGGTTGATTTTGTGCTGGAACACTATCCTGAGGTAATACTGGTTGAGAACAAAGAAAACAGAGGTTTCTGTGGGGGCAATAATGACGGTATAGCTGTGTCCAAAGGGAAGTATTTGTTTCTCCTGAACAATGATACTGTTTTGGACAAAGAGTGCCTGAATGCCCTTTATTCTGCTGTAAAAAGTTCTCCAGATACCTGCTTCGGGATATTCCCAAAGGTACTGTTTGCCGATGCCCCCACATTCATAAATAGCTACGGAGTGGTTTGGAATTATAGGTGTCTTTGGAATGACCACCGTATTGGTCTAATTGACATGGATCAGTTTGCGAGGCCTGAAAGGATCTTTGGCTCCATGTTTGTGGCTTTGCTTGTAAAGAGGGCCCTGTTTGAAGACATAGGTTTTTTCGATGAATACATGTTCACCTATGGAGAGGACTTTGACGTGTGCTATAGAGCTGGATGTCGAGGCTACTTCTTCCTGACAGAACCACGTGCGGTTGTGTATCACAAATTTCGTGCTTCCTCTCAGGAGACCAGAGATCCACTCTGGTCTTTTTATCTTTTCTTCCGAAATTATTATTACCTCGTTCTGAAAAATCTATCGTGGAAGGAATTGTGGGCAGCGAAAAAGTTTTTAGTAATGTTGTACCTTTACAACTTGTACTGGGGTTATCTAAACAGAGAAAAGCGACGTTACTGGCTCGCAGTTAAAATGCCTTTGGCCCTGTTAAAACGCAGCAGGATAATATGGCAAAAAAGAAAAGAAGTCAGCGCAAAGCGACGTGTTAAAGATTTTGCTTTCTGGGACTTTCAAGATAGGCTGTTCCATAGTCCTTTTTGTTATTGTAACAGGCCTGTGTTGAATGCCAAAAATTTAATATCCGCCCTGGCGATGGAGGGGACCACGGAGGCTCAGGATACGTCAATTTTTCCCATTTGCAGTGACCAATGGCCATAATCGGCTGAACATAATGTGTGAACCCATGAAGGCTAAGTTGCCGAAAACAGCTGCAGTTGTTGTTACCTACTGTACGGGCGACAATTCGGATCTATGGTTAAACCTTTGCGTACTGCTGACTCAGTTCGATAATGTTTTTGTTGTGGACAACAGCCCGGAAGATTGTCTTTTTGGCCTGATTGGGCAAATAAAAGAGGCATATGGTAATCGTTTGAATTTTACACCCGCAAATCCCCTGGGACGTGGAAAAGAACGTAATGTTGGTCTTGCCGGGGCTCAAAACATTGGTGCTAGGTTGGCTCTTGAAGCTGGAGCTGAATGGATCGCCTTTTTTGATCAGGATTCGTGCCCGTCAATGAACTTTGTGTCAAGCATGTTCGAATATTATTCAGCACTGCCGGATTATGAAAAAAAACGGGTTTTGGCTCTAGGGCCGAGGATTTATGACGTGCAGGGTAATTTTTTCTGTCAGCATGTCGTTGGCAAAGGGAGGGTGGGGTTTCGACGGGTTCACTTTAGGAACGGCAAAGGCTTAAATGGTTTGTTGTTTATAATTTCCTCGGGAAGTTTTATCCCGGCCGCTACATTCAGGAAACTGGGCTTTTTCCGGGAGGATTTTTTCATAGACTATGTAGATAACGAGTTTTGTCTCAGAGGTGTGTCCAAGGGGTTGCGCATTCACGTTGTCAGAGATGCCGTACTGTTTCACAGGCTTGGAAATCGAAAAGTCTTGAAAGTGGCTTCAATTACGATGCGTCCGACATTTCACCCTCCCTGGCGCAGGTACACCATTTACAGGAATCGATCCCACGTATGGAAACTGTATTGGAAAAAGGTTCCGTCATTTGTTGTTTTTGATTTGCTTGCCATGGTTTACGATCTGCTGAGGATCACTACAACGGAGGATGCAAAAAGGGAAAAGTTTTTGTCAGTTTTTAAAGGACTTTTTCACGGATTGAAGACTCCTTGCGGACGGCCACTTCCACATCTTTCCTCAGTAAGTCTTCCGGGCGACGATTAGAAAACCTGTGTGTGCAACCATGCGGTCCATGGGCCTGAGTCTCTTTTCGTCCACGTACCAGTCTCTTTTCAAAATTTCAAAAACCTGAATAAAGCGAAATCCCTGTTTTTTTAGTTCACGACTTACCCACTGGATCTGGCTTATCTGTGGGCTAAGGCTCACCAATATTCCGCCTCGTTTCAGCAAAGGTGTTGCAGATGGCACAGCCTTCCACGGTTCCGGCAGATCGAGAATTAGTCTATCAAATTGTGCTGAAATTCCCGGGAGTTCGATGTCGGATACCACAAGGTGCCAATTGTCCGGTTTTTTCCCAAAGACTCGTCTGATATTATTCTCTGCCAGTTTTGCGAATTCCTCTCTAGCCTCTACAGACACAAGGATGCCACACCCGGCAAGATAGGCCAGCAAAAACACCGTAAGCGCTCCCGATCCGACTCCGGACTCCAGAACGCTCATATGAGGACGGATATCCCCGTAGCACAGTATTGCACCGATGTCTTTTGGATAGATGATCTGGGTGCGCCGCTTTATGTGAAAGAGGAAATCTGTCAGAGTAGGGGAAAAGAAAAAGATCTTTTGTCCTTTAGGTGTGATCCACTCATCACCTTCTTGTTTTCCGATAATTTCGTCGTGGGCTATCGTTCCGAGGTGACACGAGAAGTATTCACCATGGATGAGCCGAACGAGCCAGTTCTTTCCCTTATCGGTTGTCAGGAGAACCCAATCACCGTCGGAAAAGGTTTTCATTTCTGCAGGGCTTCCCGTATGTTGCGTTTGTATGGTTTAGTTATAATTCCAACTTCCGTTATGATACCTGAAATGTACCTGCTTGGTGTGACGTCGAAAGCATAATAGAGAACGTCTGTGTGCTGAGGTGCTATGTACCTGTTGCCTATGGTTATGACTTCTTTTGCTGGTCTCTGTTCTATCGGTATTTGGTCGCCTCTGGTCCTGAGGGAGTCTATCGTTGATCTTGGGGCAGCTACGTAGAAAGGAATGTTATGTGCTTTTGCCAGCACGGCAAGAGTATAGGTTCCTATCTTGTTTGCAACATCTCCATTAGCAGTTATTCTGTCTGCGCCAACTATCACTACGTCAATCTTCCTTTGTTGCATCAGAAATCCTGCGGTGTTGTCAGTTATGAGAGTTACCGGAATTTTATCTTTCGTAAGCTCAAATACGGTCAGGCGGCTTCCTTGAAAGAAGGGACGTGTTTCACAAGCAAAGACTTTGATATTTTTCCCCTCTTCCCATGCAGCCCTAATGACTCCTAAAGCGGTACCGTATCCGCCCGTAGCGAGGGCGCCGGCATTGCAGTAGGTAAGCACTCTACCATTGGGAGGTATAACGACCTTGCCCCATTGACCCATAGCACGGTTTATACTGACGTCCTCCTCTATCATGGCCTCGGCCGTTTTTCTCAGTTCACCGACTATATCGGGAATATCTTTATCTGCGTTTTCTATCAACACCGACCGCATACGCTCCACGGCCCATTCCAGGTTGTAACCCGTTGGGCGTGCTCGTTTTACCCGTTCACAGAGCCTGTCAAACTTTTTCAGGAAGGTTTCAATGTCTGAAGCCACAATGTTTTTTGCTCCAAGTACCACTGCCGCTGCCCCTGTCAGTCCCACCGCCGGAGCTCCTCTCACCGCCATGGTTTTAATTGCATTTATAGCTTTTTCGGCGGTTGTGCACGCTATGTATTTCTCTTTGCCGGGTAAAAGGCGTTGATCCAGAACCATAAAGACATCTTGATCCCAGTATAGTGGCCTTACTTCGGACGATTGTTCAGTCATAGACTACCCCTATTTTGAACGCTTTTCTTCCAGTTTTTTCCTCAGAAGTTCATTGACAAGCTTTGGGTTTGCCTTGCCCTGTGTCTTTCTCATTACCTGCCCCACAAAGAAGCCGATGACTTTTTCCGCTCCGCCAAGGTACTTTTCCACTTCCTTTGGATGTTGTTCAAGAACTTCTGATACCACTTTTTCCAGCAGGTCCGTGTCCGTTACCTGTTTCAGTCCTTTTTCTTCCACGATAGTCCTGGCTGACTTACCCGTTGAGAACATTTCCTCGAAAACGCTTTTGCCTATCTTGGCGCTGATCGTTTCGTCGTCGATCAATTGCAGCAGCTCGGCCAGCCTTTCCGGGGATACTGGACATTGAGTAATGGAGCATTCACGCTGGTTCAATTCGCGAAGTAGCTCCGTTAATATCCAGTTACTTACGGTTTTGGGTCTGTTAAACCTGACAATCGTTTCTTCGAAGTAATCCGCCAAATGTCTGTCCGAAACCAATATCTCAGCATCGTACTCAGGTAACCCGTACTGATCCATGAATCTAAGCTTTTTGTCTCTCGGAAGCTCTGGTACGGTATTTTTTACTTCGTCTATCCATTCCTTGTCCACCACAACGGGAACCAAATCCGGATCCGGAAAATAGCGGTAGTCCTGCTCTTCCTCTTTTGTTCTCATACCAACGGTTACACCTCGGGCTGCGTCCCATAACCTGGTTTCCTGGACCACCTTTTCACCGCGATCGAGGAGTGCAGACTGCCGTCGAATTTCGAATTCAAGTGCTTTTTGAACATTTTTGAAAGAATTCATGTTCTTGAGTTCGGTTTTCACTCCCAGTTCGGTTGATCCCATCGGTCTTAAGGAAATATTGGCATCGCACCGAAAGCTGCCTTCCTCCATGTTGCCGTCGCAGATTTCCAGATAAACCACGATGTCTCGCAGGGTTTTGAGATACTGTGCGGCCTCTTCGGGGGTCCTTATGTCCGGCTCACTGACAATTTCTAGCAGAGGAACTCCCGTGCGATTAAAATCGACGTAACTTACCGGTTTGCTTTCGTCGTGTATCAGTTTGCCGGCATCTTCTTCCATGTGGATCCGACGTATCCCGATTTTTTTGGGCCCATTTTGAGTATCTATTTCGAGCCAGCCGTGTTCGGCGATAGGTTTTTCGTATTGTGAAATTTGATAGTTTTTGGGTAGATCAGGATAGAAATAGTTTTTACGTGCAAACTGGCTTACCGGTGCTATGGAACAATTGGTGGCTAAAGCAAGCTTTATGGCAAAGTCCACCACTTTTTTGTTGAGAACAGGCAGAACTCCCGGCATCCCCAGGCATACGGGGCAAACATTGGTGTTTGGGGCGTCTCCGAACCGGGTGGAACATCCACAGAAAATCTTTGTCTCCGTAAGGAGTTGTATGTGTACTTCAAGTCCAATCACCGCTTCATACTTCATTGTTACTATCTCCCGTGACTGATATTCTTCACTTTGAAGGACTCAAACTATCATGAGCCGGGCTTATATGCTATAAGGAATTTTAAAGCAACAGGACAGGATCAACTCAGAGAGGTGATCTATGAGGGCAATAGACAGCCACATACATTGTGGCATTCAGGATCCTTACCCACCACAGCACATTAATGCGTATTTAAACGCCGTCGGTAAAGCTCCCATTGTAGGAGCAGTAGCCTTTCCACCTGTCATGGAAGTGTATGACCGTTATGATTCGTCCTTTTATGATTCCGATGAATGGCGCCGAAAACGCAATGATGCTCATGATTACCTTCTGGCCCTGGCTTCGGGTATGAAGAATTTTCGAGTCATTCCCTTTCTTTTCATGTGGAATGATTTTGCTTTTGAACGGCTTGATGAAGGGTTTAGAGGGGTGAAGTGGCATCGTCATCCGGAAGAACCCATGTATGATTATAAGAATCCTAGGTGTGCGTTGGCCATTGATGCGATACGCTGTAGAGATATACCGGTAGTGCTGGAAGAAGAATTCCACAACACTATACGGTTCATCAGAGACTACGCACGGGGAGTTAAAGTCATAATACCGCATTGCGGGCTGCTCAATGGCGGATACGAGCGAGTAAAGGCGGAAGGTTTATGGGAACTTCCCAATGTGTATGCCGATTCTGCTCTGGCTCCGGTTTCTGTAATTGAAGATTTCCTTACCACCTATGGTCACGAGAAACTCCTTTTCGGTTCTGATTTTCCTTTTGGTGATCCGCAAGCGGAATTGGACAAGGTCATGAATCTTCCGCTCGACGATAATGCAAAAGAAGCGGTTATTAAGGGCAACATCATTAAACTCACTGGTTTCACGGAGGATAATTTCCGATGAAGGTAGTATTGCACAACGATTTTCTTCAGACCTACACGAACGATCCAGCCGCCGCACCGGGCAGACTTGAGCCTATTTTTGAAGCCGTTCGTCGTGAAGGCTTTGATACGGAGGAGGCGCTTCCGGCTGGATATGATGACATTCTTAGAGTGCACACCGAAAGGCACATACAGAGCGTTACCAGGCAAGGGCTTTATAACATCGCGGCCCTTGCTGCAGGGGGTGCAATTCAGGCTGCTGAAATCGGTCTTGAGGAGCCATGCTTCGCCGTGATTCGTCCTCCGGGTCATCATGCTTCGGCCGATAGCTCATGGGGATTTTGCTTTTTTAACAACATGGCGGTGGCTCTTGAGTATCTGAGAGCTGAGGGCAAAATAAAATCAGCTTATGTGCTGGATTTCGACCTTCATTTTGGTGACGGAACGGTAAACATTCTGCAACCCAAGGGTTATGTGACCATATTCAACCCCGATGCCAGCACCAGGAAGCAGTACTTGGAGTCGGTGGAAAAAAGCCTTTCCGGGGTGGAGGTTGATATTATTGGAATTTCGGCAGGTTTCGATAACCATGTCCAGGACTGGGGAGGGCTTTTGGAAACGGAGGATTACCATAGTATTGGCCTTATGGTGCATAAGCGGTGTCAAGAAGTGGGATGCGGATGTTTCGCCGTACTAGAAGGTGGATATAACCACAGTGTCCTTGCTCAGAACGTGGTTGCGTTTATTAAGGGACTCAATGGCCGGGAATTTTGATGCCTTTGACAAAAGTTAAAAGCGATGAAATATAGTTGGTCTGATTGACCACATTGTGTGAATGTCAGGAGTAAGGAGAGGGACATGAAGATTCATGAATATCAAGCTAAGGAGCTTTTTGCCAGGTATGGAGTGCCCATACCACGCGGACGAGTGGCTTTTTCGGTAGATGAAGCAGTTGAAGTTGCCCGTGAGCTTGGACGCTATCCGGTGGTGGTGAAGGCTCAGATACACGCGGGAGGGCGTGGAAAAGGTGGTGGCGTGAAGTTGGCCAATTCCGAAGAGGAAGTCCTTAAAGTTGCTCAAGAGATTTTGGGCATGACGCTTGTCACTCATCAAACCGGGCCGGAAGGCAAGGTTGTCAGAAAGGTGCTTGTTGAAGAAGGTTTGCCGATAGAAAACGAACTTTACTTCGGGATGCTTCCGGACCGAAGCACCGGAACTGTTGCCGTTATGGCAAGTTCCGCCGGGGGCATGGATATAGAAGAAGTAGCAGCCAAGGAGCCTGAAAAAATAGTCAAGGTTAACGTGGATCCTCTGTTGGGAATGCAACCCTTCCATGCCCGTCAACTGGCCTACGGGTTAAGTTTATCACCTGAATTGACCAGGCAGTTTGTGCCCTTGGCCCTAAACCTGTACAGGCTATTTATTGATTACGATTGCTCTCTTGTCGAAATAAACCCTCTCATAGTAACTTCAGATCATAAGTTGATCGCCCTAGATGCTAAGATAAATTTCGACGACAACGGGCTATTCCGCCACAAGGATATCCTTGCTTACCGAGATCCGGACGAAGAAGATCCTCTGGAATTAGAGGCAGCTAAGTACAATCTGAACTACATTAAAATGAACGGTAACATTGGAAACATGGTAAACGGTGCCGGTCTGGCCATGGCTACCATGGACTTGATAAAACTGGCAGGTGCCGAGCCAGCAAACTTTCTTGATGTGGGTGGCGGCGCGAGTGCTGAAATGGTCGAAAACGGCTTCAAAATTATACTCAGCGATCCGAACGTAAAAGGAGTTTTTGTTAACATATTCGGTGGTATCCTCAGGTGTGATGTTCTTGCCCGTGGCATAGTAGAAGCGGCAAAGAAAGTTGAAGTGAAAGTGCCGATCGTTATTCGCATGGAAGGAACGAATGTTGAGCAGGGGAGGGAGATTTTAAATCAATCAGGGTTGAATCTCATTGTGGCAACTGATCTTAAGGACGCGGCCCAGAAGGTTGCGACGATAGCCAAAAATTAGCGGGAGGAAAATCAACATGGCTATATGGGTAGATTCCGATACCAGGCTCTTGGTTCAGGGTATAACAGGTAGGGAAGGTCAATTTCATACCCGTCAATGTATTGCCTACGGAACCAAGGTTGTTGCGGGCGTAACACCTGGCAAGGGTGGCCAGGATCTTGACGGTATACCCGTGTTTAACACTGTAAAAGAAGCAGTGTCGAAAACGGGAGCTAATTGTTCCATGGTTTTTGTTCCCCCTGCCTTTGCCGCGGATGCCATACTTGAAGCCATTGATGCTGAGGTGCCTCTCATTGTTGCCATTACGGAAGGGATTCCCGTTTTCGATATGATGAAGGTAAAAAACGTTCTGAAACACTCAAATTCTCGACTTATCGGGCCTAATTGTCCTGGAATCATTACTCCAGGACAGTGCAA
This sequence comes from Deltaproteobacteria bacterium, assembly GCA_019309115.1. Lineage (GTDB taxonomy): Bacteria > Desulfobacterota > Syntrophobacteria > Syntrophobacterales > Thermodesulforhabdaceae > JAFDGW01. The sequence goes on along the minus strand of JAFDGW010000002.1, from coordinate 83,088 downwards.
AGTTGGAATTATGCCAGGTCCCATCCACAAGCCTGGCCCCATTGGGGTGGTTTCTCGTTCCGGAACTCTGACCTACGAGGTGGTTTATCAACTGACTCAGCAGGGTATTGGTCAAAGCACCTGTATTGGAATTGGAGGTGACCCCATCAATGGGACTAATTTTATAGATTGCCTTGAGGCTTTTCAGAAAGATCCCGAGACTAAAGGGATTGTTATGGTGGGCGAGATCGGAGGTTCTGCCGAGGAAGAGGCAGCCGAGTTTATAAAAAAGCACGTAACAAAGCCGGTCGTTGGATTTGTGGCAGGATTAACAGCACCACCGGGACGGCGCATGGGACATGCTGGAGCGATAATAAGCGGTTCCAGTGGTACCGCTCAGGCTAAAATCGAAGCAATGGAAGCCGTCGGAATTACCGTGGTGAAGAATCTTGGAGAGTTCGGAGAGATTTGCAAGGAAGCCTTTAAGTCTGTGTTATGAATTTTTCGGTCGAATGACAGGATTTTTGAATATGTTCGTGGGCGTTTGATTTTGGGGGCGGGGATTATTAGTCCCCGCCTGCTGTTGCATGGATATCGGAAAATGAAATTCAAAAGTTTCCGTCGGCAATCGGCCGGAGTGCTACTCTTGATTTGTTCGCCTGTATGGTAAGGCGCGAATTTTTCCAGAATCCTTTGGCTGAGGCAAAGCGGGCCTGTCTTCTGCTTCTTGGATATCTGTACCAACCAGGTTCGCCAGCTCCATTGCCATAGATTTCATATGTGCCGCTTGAGCATTAAGTTCTTCACTTGCAGCTGCGCTTTCCTCAGCACTTGCCGCCGTTTGCTGTATGGCCTCGTCCATTTCGGAAATAGCCTTGGTTATCTGTTCAATCCCCTGAGCCTGTTCATTAGAGGCCACATTGATGTCACCTATCAGTTGAGACGCTTTGGTTATAGATTGTACGACTTGTGAAAAAGCATTGTGTGTTTCCCCCGTTAGCCCAGCCCCTTCCTTTATCTTGGTTACCGTCGTTTCAATGAGGGCAGCAGTATTTTTAGCCGATTCGGCAGACCTCAGGGCGAGTGCCCTGACTTCATCCGCTACCACGGCAAATCCTGCTCCCGCCTCACCCGCTCTTGCCGCTTCCACCGCGGCGTTCAATGACAGCAGGTTTGTCTGAAAAGCAATTTCATCTATAGTTTTCACAATTTTAAACGTTTCCTCGCTGGCCGTTGAAACCTCGTTCATAGTAGCGTTCAAGCGATCCATAAGTTCATATGCTTTCTTGATAACCCCATTGACCTCTTCAATCAGTGAATTTGCTTGGGATGCGCTGTTAGCGTTCTGCTTTGTCATTGAGGACAATTCTTCAAGGGATGCGGAAATTTCCTCAAGGTTTGCTGCCTGTTCCGAAGCCACTTGGGCCAAAGATTGACTCAATTCAGATACCTGTCCCGCTGCGGAACTAACCTCACTAGAGGCTTCTGTAATTTCTTGTACGCCGCGTTTCACGGGACGGCTTATACTGTTACCAAGCAAAATCGCTAGGATAACACCTATTAACAGCGCGACTCCTGTTCCAACTATGGATAATAATTGCAATTTTCTAAGCTCATTAACTGCAGCAGATACATGATCTCGTGCCATTTTTAGACCATAGAGCGCATTCGACTTCGACAGCTTTAAAATGTCTTCCCCTATTTTAATTTGCTCGTTTTCAGAAGTCTGTGCCTCCATCCAGCTTTGCTGAAGCACCTCCATGACTTTTCGGTACGTATCGGTAACGCTTTTTACCTTGTTCAGCATAGCTGCGACCTTTGCGTCTGGTGGTGCGGTCAGGGCCTCATTAAGCAGATTCCTGATTTCTTGGAAATTTTTAGAGGCCTTAGACAAAAGCTCTGGGTTCCGCTCAATCTGGCTGAGCAATGTAAGTGTTTGTAGACGGTTTGCCTGAACCAACACCTTTTTGATTATCTCCATGTGAGCTATCAATTTTGTTAGCTCTTCATTCCCGGTTTTCGCCGTTAGCTCCTTTAAAGAGTCGCTGAGGCACCTCAGGATCTCGTTGCACAAATCGACAAACAAGTCACCAGTCTTTTTCAGATCACTCCTGGCTCCAACCATCTTTTTGTTAGCCGCCGCAGCTTTGGCTGCTGCATTTTTGTAATCTTTAAGAGCCATAGAGACGCGCTTCAATGTGTTGGTTAAATCGTCAGTGCCAAGCTGGCTTTGACGACTTGCCAAACTGTAACCCTTTTCAAGCCATTTTTCTGCTTCAGTAATATTGCTTTTAGCTAGCTTTTCTTCGTCTGGATCGACTGTAGCAATAAACAGGCGGTAATGCGCCATGGCTCGTAGGAAGCTGTTCTGTAACTCGCTGAAGACCTCAGACTGAGGGGTATAAAAACTAGCAACTGCCCGAGACGAAGCCAGGACTCCCATACATTTCAACGCAATAAAGCATCCAAGTCCTAACGTTAGAACCAGTATAATGCCAAAGCCACCAAGGATTTTGAGCGTTAGGCCCGCATTTTTTTTAAGCATGATCTCCCCCCTTAACCTGTCAAAATTTCTGTGATCCTTTTGTGACCCGTTGATTTCTTGAGTGTAAAAACACAACTTTTCCTCCCGTAAGGGAGGAGTAGTTCACAATGTGTTCTTCTGTCATTTCTAGTTGCTCATATCAGCTCTAATATAAGTTTGATGCACGCAATCATCAAGGGTTGGAGCATAAGTGGTAGAAAATTCCTTATATGCGATTGTAGAGCAACAGAAAGAGTTGGGACATGTTTAATCTTTCAAGAAACAAATATGTCTAGTGGCTTTGATAAAAGCAATGGCCAGGAAAAGTAGGCTTAAATCCGCAATAAAAATTAGCTTTTCGTCGATCATAAGTGTTACTGCAATATTAAAACACAGTATAGCCCCATATAGAACCGGTCCTGTGATGGTCGTCATCCACGAGCGGAAACCTTTAATATGGATTGGCGTTTCTACGTGTGGGGCAATTAATTGGAGAATCCGTATTAGCACCAATCCAACGATAAACCAGCCTAGAAAGTTTGACAGTGGAACGCCAAAATAGATGCCGCTTTCGGGATATTCGTAAATTTTTCCCAAAAACCAGCGGTCTCCTCTAAGTGCAACAGGATCTATGATTATGTCCAACAATGTAAGCAACAGAGATCCTACAGTTGTAAACTTTAATGATCTTTTATCAGGGGGGATGAATAGAAAAGTCTTTTGCGAGGTATTGTCGAAACTGTTCAAAATAGCTCCTTCGTGGTGTGGTGAATGAGCTACTTTCGTCAGCTTTCCCATTGCAAGTCGGGTTGTTGAATAAGCAGCGTAGCTTAGGAACACGTAGGACAGAGAATCCATAAAAGGAACGCCGAATACCCATAGTTCCTGATTTACCGTTGTCTGAATGTACCGGTACATGCCGTATGGAAAGCCCGTGTGAATAGAGGAAAATTCAGAAAACCACGCAACAAAGTAACCGATTGGAATATAACAAAGGGCCCTGGTTATTCCGAGTTCCAGGGAGGCTCCAATAATATATGCCAGAAGGAAAAGAAACACATAAGGGCGGAGGCAAACAGTGCTGATGATCAACTCACTGAGGTTCATCATCTTTACTCGAATGGGGCTCCAAAGAAAACCGGTTTAGGTCCGAAACTTCGCTTCATTCGCTTTTCCTGGCAGTAAATTCCATCGTATGTAGGTGTTTTCGTGTTCTCACAGAGCTTGATGGAAACCTTGCAATCAAAAGGATGATAAGCAAAATGGTTCTGTACTTCCACGTAGATGTCTACTTCGGCATCAATTCTAAAGTTTATGCACTTTGCCATAGGATTGCTCGCATTAAGAACAGTTTTTCCCACTTTGATATGTGTCGCTCTGACCTTGGTTTCACTTCCGTAGATTCTCTTGAAAAAGGGCAGAGCTTCCTTTTCAACCCCCTTTGCAAAATCGGATTGAATGTTTTGGGCAACCTTACGAAGCCATTCGGTCTGCTTATTTAATCGTATGTGTTCATCTGTAACGTCCGGACAACTCACAGCAATTTCTGGCACTTCCGAGACTCGGTAAAAATCTCCTCGTGATAGCAAACCCCACAAATCCTCTATTACCCGTTGCAGATATATTTTGTAAACTTCAGCACACTCCCTTTTCAGTTCAATTAGTACTTTGGAGATATCAGAATTGCCAATGGAGGATGAAGACTCCACCGTCCTTATAATTTTCCCGTAAAGTGCTATAGATTCGGCGAACTTTCCCCGCCCTGCAAGTGCTTGGGCTTCATAACGAAGCTTGGAAATTTCGGAAAGTAAGGCTTCTGTGCCAGTCTTTTCCTCTTTTGCACCGTACTGTTGCTCGATTATTTTTAGCCTTGAACTATTTGCTTTGGACAATATTTCCACCACCTGAGGGGCATTTCTGTATTCCGTAGCATGAGCCATTCTTATAACGCGGTCATAAAGTTTCAGAGCCATTTCATAATTACCGTTGCTGCGCAATCTGTTTGCCCTTTCCATCAAATTATTCAATTTACTGAGAAAAACCTGATTCTTTTTTCTAAGTTGATCCATTTTACTTTTAAGGTTTTTTAAACCTGATTGTAACTCTGAAATGTAATTTCGTACGGTTGCTTCATCCCGGAATTGGCTTGCTTCGAGAATTCCAATAGCTTTTGCCAATACTGCCGCGGCTACCTTGTACTTTGTTTCTAGCTCAAGGTTATTCGACATTGACGCAAGAAAGTCGAAGGATTTAGCGGTGTTCCCAGCTTTTCCTTTAAGGGCGGAATCAAATTTTATTGAAGCAAGGAGTGATCTTGCTCTGGAAACCAAGGAATTAAGCTCCATCTCATCATTAGCTTTGGCAATCTCATCGGCGATAAGTTTAAGATTTTCCGCCAACCTTAATTCTATCCTTTTGGAATAGCTGCAAATTTGTCCATTAAGTTTCAATCTTGCGTCGTTGGATAAAAAAGGATACCTTTTTACAACATTTTTGGCTTTCTGCAGCAGACGGTAGGCTATCCCAAAGTTCCCCTTTTCGGTTTCCCTTGCTGAAGTTTTTATATAGAGGTTCGCTGCTGTTTTTTGTAAACTTTCCGCAAATATTTTTTCTGTTGGGTCTGTTTGAGCAATTATACTCAGGGCTGCCTCGTAGTTTACCGCTGCTCTTTCGTATTCTCCATTGTCCCAGGCATTCTGGGCTTTGGAAAGCAAGTCGAAGGCTTTTACCCTCGCCAGTTCTTTCTCAATAAGGCTTCTTGCTACGGGCGGGTCATTGATCCATTCTGTCGAGTCATATCTTTTCAGTGCAGCTTTGTAAGAGGCGATTGCCTTCAAGTAGTTTTCTTTAGAAGTAGCCAGTGCTGCTTCGGCAAGGAGATTTCGAATTTCCCGTACACTTTTTTCCGCTTTACGGAAAATGTCGGTAGCTTCCTTTTTTGGTAGCCATTTTTCTTTTACATAAATCTGCCCGGCCTTTATCTTCTGAAAGTGTTTGTTTTTTCGCATCAATGCGTCGATCTCGGTAGAAATATTCTTGTCTTTGATGAAATCGGAAAAGTAACGGGCTCTTTGCAGTAGTCTAAAAGCAGCACCGTATTCCCTAAGAGCAATTGCCCTGCGGGCTTCTGCTACAAGGCCTTTTGCTACCATTCTGTAAACGTGAACAGGAGAGCGCGAAAACCTGTTGTAGGCAAGTATGGCAACAATGCAGAATATCGCCACTCCTATGGATCCAAAAATCAGGAGCCTCCTTTTATCGAGCCGTTTTTTTCCATTGATGGCTTGTTCTTTAGCCTGGTTTGTCATTGTTTAGCTTTAGCTCCCAGGGTATTATCGTACAATCTGTAACATACATCGCGGTTTTGACGTAAGATTTTCAGTGCTTTTATGTCCCCATCGGAATTACGGTTGCCTGCTTCTTCACCGAGTGCCGCGGCGGCCTTGATTATCGGTTCAGACAGAGTTTCAATGGAGCGGGTTATTTCCAGCGCAAGCCATCGAATCCTTATGCTGATTTCCTTGGATGCTTCAGATTCCAGAGAAAACGTTTGCCCATGTTTGCAAAGAAGGGCAACCTCAGCAAGTGGGTTGTGAATGTTGTCAATGGCAAACTCTAAATACTGAGCTTCCCCGGCGAATAGCAAAGATTTATCCTTGTAACGGCTTAAATCAGATCTGTATTTTCCAAGGACTTTTATTAAATCACCAACGTTTTCACACAAAGCTCCGTCTGTAGGAGTGTAGATTAAGCTTTTCACGGTTTTTAACAAGTGCTCTACGATGGCCATTATACAGGCATCAGCTTTTAGAAAATTTTTGTAAGTATTGTTATCGCTACAATGTCGAACGTATTTTGCCAATCTGACGAATACCGGTTTACCTTCTCTGGCAAGTTGAGAATAATGGGACTGGAGGTAGCAAGCAGCTGACCTGGATTTTGTCTTATCATAGGCAGCAGCACAAAATTTTTCGAATTTCGCTGCAACTCTTAATTTGTAGTTTCCCCCGTCAGCCCACCATTCAATTTCCGATCTTCCCATGTAAAATCTTGCATAAGCCTCACAGAGAAAGGGGAGAATGTCAGTTTTATCCTCACTGGCGTAATAGATAATTTCAAGCTCTTCTGGTCCAAATTCTTCATAATCGATGGCCACCCCTGATTTGGGAATCACATGCAGATACATTATGCCGGAGATCAAAATAATGGCGACCTTTAGTAATAGCTTTAATGATAAAGAGAACCGTTTTGTTTCCATTGGGAACAATTTTAGCTCTTTCAAGATAGGCATGATAATTCCTTTCGGCCTCAGCACAAACACTTCAACCCGCAATTTTTAGGAATATTAGGATATAAGGAAAAAATTTGTCAAACTGAGGGTAGCCTTTTACAAGCGTGACTTTCCCCTTCTCGGACAGGGTCTTGGTTTTACAGCGAACGGTTTTTGTTGACATTAAAAGCATCAAATTTAAATTTGTCTGGCCAAAACAGTAGATTCGCTTTTGGCAGGAGCAGGCATGTGCGTTAGTGCTATGAGGACATTGGGAGCTATTACATGTAGATTTTTCAATTTTTGTTGCTACAGGGTTATGGGTGGCAAGGATGCCGCTTAGTATTTATGCCCAAATAGGGTTTTGGTATTGCTCGTCGGCTTTGCTTCTGAGACCGCAATACCCATTGTCGAATTTGTCAAAGAACAAGAGTTGCTATGATCAAATCAACATTGGTGATTATGATTACGGTATTTTTTACTATATCGTGCGCAACGGTAGGGCCTGATTACAGCAAGCCGAGTGTCAAGTTACCTGTGAAATGGCATAGAGCAGATGGTGTAGCAATTTCCCAAAAAAGCCAGATGGATGTGGAAAAGCTGGCGAAATGGTGGGAAGTGCTGGGAGATCCCATTTTGACATCGCTTGAGGAAGAAGCTGTTCAAGGTAATCTAGATGTGAAGATAGCCCTTGCCCGGATCAGAGAAGCTAGGGCATTGGCCGGAGTTCAAGAAGCAGAGCTGTACCCCACTGTTGACGCAAGCGGTTCGTATAGCCGTCAAAGGAGCTCGAGCGGCGGACGGGTCAGCAATTTTTTCTCTCTTGGCTTGGATTCATCATGGGAAATTGACTTATTCGGTGGAATAAGGCGTTCCATTGAAGCAGCCATTGCTGAACTTGAAGCTGCAGAGGCCGGGCTTTTCGAAGTTCTGGTAACTCTCACAGCAGAGGTGGCTTTAAACTATGTGACCATGAGGACCTATCAGGCGCGCCTCGATGTAGCCGAGAAAAACATAAAGATTCAACAGGAAACTTACGAACTGAACAGGTCCAAATATGAAGCCGGACTGGTTGACGAATTGGCCGTACAGCAAGCCCTTTACAACCTGGAACATACGAAATCCTTGGTGCCTTCTTTGAAAACCGGCATAGAGCAGGCCAAAAACCGCCTTGCACTATTATTGGGTAAACAGCCTCAGGAGATAGATAAGCTCGTGGACACCCCGGCGTCGGTCCCAAAACCTCCCGTTAAACTCATGGTGGGCATTCCTGCCGCTGTAATAAAACAACGGCCGGACATTAGACGGGCCGAAAGAGAACTTGCTGCCGCAACAGCACAGATAGGTGCTGTAAAGTCGGAACTCTATCCGAAACTACGGCTTTACGGGTCAATCGGACTTGAGTCTCTAAGAGCTGGGGATCTTTTTGAATGGGCCAGTCGCGTTTGGAGAATGGGCCCCGGTGTTTCTTGGAAAGTATTTGATGCGGGAGCAATTAGAAAGAACGTACAGGCTCAGAAAGCCCGGCGAGACCAAGCTTTTTACAACTACGAATTGTCCATTTTGAAGGCTTTACAGGAAGTTGAAGATGTTCTCGTGGCTTTTGCCCAAGAGGAAAAGCGAAAATACGCTCTTGTGAAGGCGGTAGAAGCGGCAATGCGTGCGGAACAGCTTGCTCGAGATCGTTATGATGCCGGGTTGGTTGACTTTACGACAGTGCTTGAGGCACAAAGAGCTTTGCAGTCATTTCAGGATGAGTTGGTACAGAGTAACGGAGCGGTGGCATCTAATTTTATCAGGCTTTATAAGGCATTGGGTGGAGGTTGGCAGAGCTGGAAAGCCCAGGATAACGTTGAAGAAAGGATTAGTTCTCGGTGAAACAGGCTCTTGCATACGTCGGTTTGATTGTCGCGATGGCTCTGTGGGGTGGATCTTTTGTAGCCCAGAAGATTGCGCTTTTTGAGTATTCACCTTATCTGGTGATAGCAGGCCGAATGGTTATTGGTTCCATAGCTTTTATAATTATGTGGCCAGCCATCAAACCTAATGTGTGGTATTGGAGAGATTTGAAACTGCTGATTCCAATGGCTCTATTCGAGCCATGTTTTTACTTCCTTTTCGAGACTAACGCTCTCAGGTATACAACTGCCGGACAGGCATCCCTGATAGTGGCGACATTGCCGCTTATGGTAGGTGTTTCTGCTGCCGCACTGAAAAAGATTGTACCCATTCATTTTTCGGAAGAAAGACTTAGTGTTATAGTGATTGCAGGGCTCTTGATTTCCGTGTGTGGCGTATTTTTACTAACCTATGCCAGCGTTCCTTCCACTAACAGTCCTAATCCGGCTCTAGGGAACTTTCTGGAATTTATGGCCATGCTCATGTCCACGGGCTATGCATTGATCGTTCGCTTTCTGTGCGATCGTTACGGTGCTTTTTTCCTAACGGCTGTTGGGAGTTTTGTAGGCGCGATTTTTTTCGTGCCTCTCTTTTTATTTTTCGACGATTCCAGAAACCTGGTGTTTAAAATCGAACCTATGCTGGCAATACTTTACCTTGGGCTAGGAGTAACCGTATTTGCTTATGCTTTTTACAACTATGGCATAGCCAATACCTCGGCCACAAAAGCATCTGCCATTGCCAACACCATTCCAGTATTTGCACTGTTTCTGGACTGGTTGTTTATGGGGGAAACCCTCAATGAGATACAAATGTTGGGTGTGGTACTTATAGGCATCGGAGTGCTGATGAGTCAAAACATCAAATTCATGACAATTCTGGAAGGTGGCTTTCGCCTGGTTACTAGATGATGAAAAGCTTTGCGTTATTGTAGAAAGATATTCAATAAGGCGAAATTCCGTTGTCCATGACCGATTAACACGTGATTAAACGCTGACGGGTTTTAGAAGTATCCATTGTTTTGTTGCCTTCAATCGCGTCGTGATTATCATTTGATTTGTGCGGTAAATTATTCTCGTTGCGGGGACGTTATGAACGAAAGCAAAATAGTTTATCTCGATGAGATTCGTAAGAAAAAGTTACCCCCTAAGGAGTTTGCCAAAGCTATTATGACGCTTCCGGCAAAGGAGCGTATGGAAGCCATCTTGGATAGATCGGATGCCGTTGCGGTTGTGAGGTCCATGCCGGAGCAGGATTTGTACGTTACGGTAATGGAAATAGGCCCTGACGATGCTCTTCCACTCCTTTCGCTGGCCAGTATGGAACAGTGGGTACACTTTTTCGATATGGAATGCTGGAAAAAGGACAGAATTCTTCCTGCGCAGGGAATTGAATGGCTGGAAAGATTGGCAAGAAGTGGATATGAACCGCTGGTCAGATGGCTTTACGGCGTGGAATTTTTCTTTCTCATTTCTCTTGTGAAAAAATGGCTGAGAGTTGCCGTGAAGCCTGATGATATTGATTTAACCGAAGCACGTGATTACCTTCCTCCGAACACAATTGATGATACTTACTTTTGGGAATGCAAGTACCCTCAGTACGAGGAATTAATAAAGCATATTCTGTCCATACTTTATGAGACTAATTATACTTACTACCGTGAAGTTATGGAACATGCTATGCTAGCACTAGATGCAGAGGTTGAAGAGGAAGCGTACAGATTTCATCGTGGGAGGCTCGAAGATCTGGCCATTCCGGACTATTATGATGCCATTGAAATTTATGCCCCGATGGAACCGAACGATATTGTTCAACGAGAGCTCTACAGAGCTCCAAACACTCCGACCGGAGAGTACGATGAGGAACCGTCTGTTGCTTCGTTTCCGTTGGTACATTCGGGAAGGTCGGATTTTTTGAAGCAGGTGATGGAATCAATCGACTCTGCCACACTAACCGATCAGCTTCGCCTTGAGCTGGTGGCTCTTGCCAATAGAGTAATTATTGCCGATGGTGTGTTTGTTGGCGATCCAGATCAAAGGACCGAAGCTCTGGACAAGGTTTACGCCACCCTCAATTTGGGACTGCACTTTTTATCCGGCGGACAACGAGACCAAGCGGTGAAGGTGGTGAATAATGTATTTCTAGAACACATATTCCGAGTTGGGTTTGGCCTCATTCATAGGCTTGGACGGCGGGCTAGACGTCTCATCCAGCATGGCTGGCTGGCACATTGCCCAACGGGAATGAATCTCCTTGAGCCACCATGGTACGAAACCCTAGAAGCCCTTTCTGAACGGTTTCCGATGTTTTACAGAAAAGCGCCGCTGAATGCGACGGTATCTTCGTGGAATCCACGACAAGACTTTTTTAGAACCACGACAGATATTGCGGAAGCTTCAGCTGACCTTGATACCATTGCCTGTCTTGGCGCCGTTATGGGACTTATGAAAATCGATTGGAATCAGATCGAGCTGGAGCTCTGGCGGGATGGGCAAGTGCTGACTCTAAATGACCTAACCGTGACTCACCTGCTTTTCACGGCCGCTGCCAACGCTATGATGTCCGGATCGAACCGGTGGATCGTTAGACCTCTGCCGGTCAAGGAGTGGCCCGTATTGTACAGAAAGCTCCACCCTTCAACGTTGCTGCCTTATATTAGAAATGTCCTTAATATGAACATACCTGGGGAAAACTGGCAAAAATCTCTGGAGCGCTATCTTGAACCGATTTTTGACGAGTATAAGGAGGAAATGTCAGAACTTTGCAGTGCTCAGGAACCGCCTGATCCCAGATGGGTTAGGTTTTTCATCTTCAGATGACTAGTTTGATCAGGCTACCCTCGGCAATTTCATTGTGAGCATCGATTCTTTCAACCTTGACTAGGGCCTGTTGTCCCTTAAGGAATTCATCATCTTTCCCAACTTGTACCCGAGTAGAAACGTAATTTCTCGATGTCCCTCGCCACCAGGTACTCTGTTCTTTCCGCTCCAGGATTACTTCCAGCACCTTCCCAACTTGCGATTCGAGAAATGCGAGCTTTTTCCGGCGGGCAATCTGCCTCAGATAACGGGCCCGTTCTTTGCGGACTGATCGTGGAACCTGATCTCCGGACCATTCATAACATCGCGTTCCTGCTCGCGGAGAAAAAGGAAAAACGTGGAGATAGGTTAAGGGAAGTCTTTCGATAAGATTGCAGGTTCTTTTGAAATCTTCGTCTGTTTCGCCGGGAAAGCCCACCATGACATCGGCTCCTATGGCAGCATTCGGAAACACATGGCGGACTTTGTGCACAGTCTCGCTGTAGAACTCGGTCGTGTAATGCCGGTTCATTCGTTTTAAAATTTTGTCAGAACCGCTCTGAAGGGGAATATGGAAGTGATGACAGAACCATTCCTTAGTTTCGAGAAATCCTAGCAGCTCGTTGGTACATTCCATGGGTTCCAGTGAACTCAGGCGCAACCTAGGTGGAACAACTCTTTTGCGACTCAGCTCTCGCAAGAGATCGACCAGGGCGAGGGAGAATTCGTGTCCCCATTTCCCGAGGTGAATTCCCGTTAGGACTACTTCTCGAAAGCCCTGTTCAAGGAGGCGTTGCATTTGTTCCAGTACTTGTTGTAGAGGCAAGCTACGGCTTTGACCACGCAGGTAAGGTACGATGCAATAAGAACAAAAAGCGTTGCAGCCGTCCTGGATCTTCAAATAGGCCCTGGAGCGATCTTCAAGCATGGAACGGTTTTCAAGTGGGATCATGCGGTCGTATTTTCGAGGATCAGACAGAGCAATGCAAGGGACGTCATGCAACGCTTCTGCATTTCTCATAAATGATACTATTTCGTACTTTTCCATATTGCCCAGAGCGTGCGTAACAAGGCCTCGTTGTGCCAGTTTTTCCCCTTCGAACTGGGCGGCACATCCCAACACTACGTAGGCCATGGCATTAGGGTTAGTCCTGTGGGCCCTATTAAGAAGCTGCCGAGTTTCATAAGAAGCCCGTGCTGTTACGGCACATCCATGGACAATGTAAATATCAGCCTTTTCTGAAAATCCGACCTTACTGTAACCGGCGTTTATCAGGAGTTCTATCAAGTAGGAAGATTCACATTGATTTACCTTGCAACCAAGAGTTTCAATGGCAAACGTTCTTTTCATGCGGTTTAATCCGACAAGCTTTTCCGATATCAGCTATCTCTAAAATCATCTCCCGCCTTCAGTAGGGATCAGGGTTCCCGTCAGGTTCTTCAGTTTGGCAACAGCCATGTTGTATTCAAACACAGCCCTGTAATAATCATCCGCAGTGCGGGCATAAATGCTCAGACCATCGAAAACGTCTTTACCCGAACCGATTCCGAACTTGAAGTTGGTAACGCTGAGAATCAAAAGTGCTCGGCCCGCTTTGCGAGATTCCCAGCTGGAATTCAGGTTGCCTTTTCTTTCAATAACTTTCTCGTAGGCTTCGTGTACCTTAACGGTGATTCCTTGTTTTAGTTCTTCCAACTGCTTTTGAAGGCTCATAAAGCGGGCTCGTTTTTTAAGAACATCGGCCCTCGTTTCGAATAGATTCATGTTCCACTTTACCGCCAGGGCTGCTCCAACATCGAAGTAGTTATATTCATCACACAGGAAAGGATTGTCCTGATCCTCTCTTCCCGGTGCCACTGCGTATTTTACTCCGCCAACTGCTAGTAGCATCGGATAATATTTTGCCTTTTCCGATAAATATTCCTCCCTTGCGGCACGAACAGCAGCTTCAAGTCGTTTGACTTCCGGGTTGTTCTTCAGAGCTAGGTTCACGTACTTTTCAACAGGTTCGAGATCGAGTTTTACCGGTTTTACCCGTTTGTCTTGGGGTTCCACGGGCGATGATTCTTTCCAGCCGATTAGCTTCATCAAGGCTTCTCGGGCGGTGTTTATTTGTCTGTCAAGTTTGCGAACGCCTTCTTCCATTCCAGCAAGACCTATCTTCAACTTCAAGACGTCTGCTTCCGTAACATTGCCTTCGCCCTTATTAAGCCTTTCTTCGGCTATGTCGTAAGCTTCTTCGAAACGATCCCTTAAGTCTACAATGGATTTCCGAAGCTGTGCGGCAAGAACCAGGCCGTAATAGAGCTTGTGAACCCTGTAAACGACGTCGTTGAGGGTGGCCGAATGTGCAGCTTGTTCCATTTCAACGCCCTTTTCCGCTGCTTTAATACCGTGTTTTATACGACCGAAAGTTATAAGGGGCAGAGATATCTTCAGGTCAAGCTTGTTAAAGAAGCCGTATTCACCGCCCTTCGTATCACCTGTTATGGCATCACCTTCCGCATCGGGGACAACGCCCATTAGGTTAAATAATTCCATGCTGGGCCATCTGTTGAGTTTTGCTTTCGTTAACTCCCATCGGGCGCCTTCTATGTCGTACAATCCTTTTTGCACTGCCGGATAGTTTTTAACTGCAAGTTTCACACATTCCTCGAGGGAAACCTTCTTTGCCAGCCCGGGGCTGACGAGCAATAAAAAGACTAAAACCATCAAACCGACAGTTCGGACGATTTTCCCGGACATTTGCAACCCTCCGATCTTATCTGGTTTACGATCTTTCGGAAGCCCCAAACTTCGTTAACATACACAATTTTAGCCTGTTTAGAAATTCCAAATAGGGCTAAAATTCCTAGGAGGCGTTAATTATGACCAGAATAGGCTTTCTTCCTCGCTACGTTGATATGAACCAGCATCGATGGCAATCCAATTAAAGATATAAACCAGGCGATACCAACCGAAACGGTTACGAGAACACCAAGAGTAAAAATGCCGTAGTGCCGTGCGAGCATAAGGCTTCCAAAACCGATCATTGTTGTCCATGAAGTAAGAGAAATTGCTCGTCCTATTCCGCCTTTCACTGCCAGATAGGGGTTTTCGTCCCTTTCAAGATAACGGTGAGTTATGTGGATTCCGTCATCGACCACGATGCCAAGAACGAGCGGCATGGCTATAACATTGGCCAAATTAAAAGGTATATCAAAAAGTCCCATGAACCCGAGTGTCCAGATGACGGTGATGGCCAGAGGTGTCACAGCGTAAAGTACGTGTGAAGGGCGTCGGAAGGATAAAATCAAAACCAGTAAAATGACAGAGAAGGCATAGATACTTCCTTCTAGGTAACCCTTTTGCATTGCCCGTATGGCAATATAACCGACTACCGGTGAACCCGTAACTTGTGGGTCTACCGATCTAAGCTCACGCACGAATTCTTCCATGTTTTCCTTTTCCCAAATGTTTTTCCTTGAGTAAATTTGGATCAGATACCGCCCGCTCTTACCCTTAAAGCGAGATAAAAGCTGGACCGGAATATCAGATTCCCTAATCGGTCCAGGGGGGTCAACATTGTTTCTCAGCAGATCGAATTTGCTACCAAAGTCCTCAAAGAGTTTTTTTTCGAAGAGCCTTAGCTTTGATCGAATATTTTCATTTTGCGGCGCCGATTTAAGAGTGTCCAAAGCCTCCAGCAATGCCTTTCTGGTTGCGGCGATTTCCTGCTCACTCGGCTTTTTTGCCGGATCCCACTTGGTATCGGATCTCAACTTGAACTTTATCTTTTCGAGAAGGTCTATAAGCTCTTCCAAATCAACCGATTCCGGTTCAATGTTGCCAAGGTCCATGTCCGGCACGTAGGGTTTGATGCTATGGACCAGATCAATACGCCTTTGCTGATCCTCTGGCAAAAGATCGGCTAAGCTGTCAACCTTCCTTACAGCCGGAAGTTTTTCAAAAGCGGCATGTTTGAGCCTGAGTTCATCGATGTTGTCTGCCGTGGTTACCGCAAACCACGATGAACGTCCAGATTCACCGATGATTTTTTCTTCCCAAACGACCGATTCCGTGCCTCTTGCCTGAAGCTTTAGTAGGTTGTAATCGAAATGAACCCTGGGAATCCAAAAAAGAGCAAAGGCTGTTACGATAAGCGTTGCCCCTTCAATTATGCGGTAATGCCTTAGCATTGACGTCAGGAAAGGAAAGTCCAGATTTATGGCTAACCGCTTCTTCTGATTTTGCGAATGTAGGCACTTTTCCATCATGGACATGAGAGCAGGCAGGACCGTGAAGGTGGCAAGAAGTGAAAACAGCACACCACAACCAACTATGAAACCGAGCTCCTGAATTCCTCGAAACCGAGCCAGCATAAGGGCAAAAAAAGCAAATGCCGTGGTCAATGCCCCCAGAATTACAGCTTTGCCGGTAAAGGCTACGGAATGGTGGAGTGAATCAATACATTCCAGACCACGTTCCCTTTCCTCGATGAACCTCGCCAGTATGTGGATTCCAAAGTCAACACCCAGCCCCAAAAGTATCGGCGTAAATGTAACGGACAGTATGTTTAAGTAGCCCACAGTAAGCGTCAGCCAGCCGAAGGTCCAACCTAAGGACATTATAAGAGTGACCATAACCAAAAAGGGGTTATGCACCTGCCTGAACACTACAATAAAAAGTAGTGTAATGCCAATGATGGCCACGATCGTTGCAATCTTAGTGTCCGTCATGGCCCGGCTCATTTCATCGGTCGCAAGAGCCACGCCACCAGTGACACCCGCGGAAATATCGGCAAATGATTGAGCCCTGAGTTCCTTTATATGAGCTCTTAACCTGTCAAGAGGGGCTTTTTTCTTAGTGAATCCCTTTTTTTGGCTCTTTGCTTCGAGGGTGATGTAGAGAAATCGTTCATCGTCGGACACTAAAAAGCCATCATATGAAAACCTCTTGCTGGCTTTGAAAAAGGTGTCCCACGGGCTGTGGAAGCGGTAGTTAGGCTCAAGCGATGCTTTTAGTTCCGTAAGCAGAGACCTGAGGAAGCTCAGATCCACAGGATCTCGCTCTTTTTTCCCATCCTTTTTTTTGTCATCCGATTCTTGGCCGAGAAAACCCTTTACTATGTGGCTAACCGTTGCTTCGCTTATCTTTTGGTTGACATAGCGAAGTATGGTCGCAAGGGAAGGTTCGAAGGCTAGTTCTTCTATGAGTTCGTTGTAGTCTTTTAGTTTATCCCTGAGGTCTTCCAGTTCTTTGGGTGATAAGAATAAGAGTTTTTTCCCTTCGAGGCTTGATGTATCCAAGCGGTAAAAAATGTTTCCGAAGTATTGTGGTTCTTGCTTCAGGCGCTTGGCGAGCTGGACAGCAAAATCCTTCATTCTATCGAGATCATTTCCTTCGACCACCACAATAACGTTGGTTATCCTGCCAAAATCTTCAGAAATTTCTTTAAATCTTTGAACAACTGGCTCATTCTGCTGTACCAGATCGTTCCGGCTTGTTTTAAAATCCAGTTTGGCAACGGTGTACGCCACCGAAAGAAGAAATAACGCGATTGACACAGCTATTACCCGCTTGGGATGATGAGCTGACCACATTGCCAAGCGATAAAGACAATCATAACCGAAGTTCAAGGCTTTTTTCATGAGTACTCCTCGTTTGCGCCGCTAAAGTAACAGCTCCAGGATTCGTTTCAGCCCCAACGGTGCTTCAGACTCTCCACGACAGGCATACCAGCATTCGGTACACGACGTGGGAGGGGTTTCTCTGGGGTTGTACTTGGTCCAGTGTCCGAGAAATTCCTTCTCGGAACAGCGTCTTATTCGACCGTCGGGACTCACATGGGCCCACTTTATACCCGCCGTGCATCCAGAAATGCCACCTGATTTTACGTATTCCGGGATTTTACGAAGATAAAAGTCGGAATTAGTTATGCAGCGATACTTTCGCTTGAGCACGAGCAGTTCTTCGACGAGTTCTTCAAGTCTTCCTGTTGTGTCCTTATCCAGCCGGTAATCAAAGTTTCGATTTTTATAGGGATTGTAAGTACTGAAGGATATTTTCCAGCCGTTGTTGTAGGCAAGTCTTACCATTTCGGTTACGGAATTGAGATTTTCCTTTGTAATCACGGTGTTAAAGCAGAGGTTGTCTAGTCCAGCAGTCGGGAGCTCTGACAAAAGCTGGCGTATATGTGTCCACAGGCCCGGTACATTGCGAGTTACGTCATGCCTTTCGTCCGGGAAATCCAGAGATATCGAAAGCTGATGCAAACCAGCGTCCCAAAGCTTTCTAGCTCTATCAGCGTTAAGCAGTATTCCGTTAGTTATGCAGTTTACATAGACAAAACTATTGATTGTCACAATCCGGCTTATGATACGGTCCAGATCTGGCCTGAGCAAAGGTTCGCCACCTGTAATGGTGATATGAAGAGGCTGAAATCTACGAACTATCTGGCTGTAGTCATCAAGCCGATTTTCTTCGTTTTTGTTTTTCCAGTAGTCGCAGAAACGACAGCGAGCGTTGCATTTTCTGGTAACCTCTATGTGGAGACTAAAAAGGCTTTTTCCCCTTATCATTGACAGGTACTTCTTGGAACCCCGAATTATTTCCTTCAATCCCAGTTTTCTCGTAAGCATTGAATTCATCCTTTCAGTTTGCCAGTTGCGTGGTGATTTGATATAGAAAATCCGTCTTTTGATTACAATGAAAAAACATGAAAGGTAATTTTCTCATGCCTCTTGCCTTTGTTACAGGTGGAAGCGGTTTCATTGGTAGCCATGTGTTGAGATGTTTAATTCGCAGAGGCTGGAAGGTAAGGACTCTCACCAGGAGGAAAAGACTTCCTTGTTTTTTGCATTTGCCAGAAGTGTCATGGATTTACGGTACGCTTCATAATTCCGACTTGCTCAGGCAAGCAATGAAGGGCTGTGATGCCCTTTTTCACGTTGCAGCCGACTACCGGCTGTGGGCTCGGAATCCTGCCGAAATATACTTTAACAACGTGGACGGAACTCGATGTGTGTTGAAAGTAGCTACAGAGGTGAAGATCGGCAGAGTAGTTTACACCAGCAGCGTTGGTGCGCTTGGCTTGAACGATGACGGCACGCCTGCCAATGAGACAACTCCCGTTACCATTCATGATATGGTAGGGCATTATAAAAGATCAAAGTACCTCGCAGAGCGAGAAGCCGAGCGGTTTGCCCGCGAAGGCTTGGATGTAGTTATTGTGAACCCGAGCACGCCTATAGGTCCTGGAGATTATAAGCCCACTCCGACTGGAAAGATAATTGTAGATTTTATGAACGGCAGGATGCCGGCCTATGTGAATACCGGGCTTAATTTTGTTGATGTAAGGGATGTGGCTGAAGGGCATTTGCTTGCATACGAGAAGGGCAGAACAGGGGAAAAGTATATTCTTGGTTGCTGTAACATGAGTCTCAAGGAATTTCTCGACAAACTTTCAGAAGTGTGCGGCATTCCAACACCGAAGTACAGGATTCCTTTACCAATAGTTAAAACTGCTGCTTTAATTTGCGAAGCAATGTCTAGATTTACGGGGATTCCACCTGCCGTTCCGCTGGAAGGTGTGCGAATGAGTGAGCATTTTATGTATTTCGATGTATCCAAGGCCGTGAGAGAGCTTGGACTGCCTCAGTCCCCCATCGACGTTGCGATAAAAGACGCTGTGCACTGGTATATTGAACACGGCTACTGTTGAAAATTTGTTCAAGGAGACTGGAAATGCGATTCCCTCTAAGTCTTAACCTTTCGATGGCTCATTATCTCGTGGGACAAAGAATTTCAGGTCGGGAAAAGTTCCCGCTGGTTCTCATGCTGGAGCCCACACACAAGTGCAATTTGCAGTGTAAGGGATGTGGTCGCATACGGGAGTACAAAAACACACTTGATAAGGAACTGACGCTGGAAGAATGCCTAGAAGCCGTTGACGTTACTGGCACGCCGGTGGTCACTATAACGGGTGGGGAACCTTTGCTTTACAGCAGGGTTAAAGAACTTGTTAGAAGTGTTTTGGACAAAGGTAGGCACATTTTCTTTTGCACTAATGGTATGCTCCTTGAGGACGCACTGGAAGATTTCAAGCCGAGCAAACGCTTTTTCTGGAATGTTCATTTTGATGGTACTGCTCGCGTTCACGATAGCATAATCGGCAGGGATGGCGGTTTTGATAAAGCTTTAAAGGCTGTTAAGAAAGCGAGAAAGGTTGGGTTTCAGGTTACCACGAACACCACTGTTTACAGAGAAACGGACATAAGTGATTTGGAAAAGCTTTTCGAAATTCTTACGGCTGCCGATGTTAACGGTATTTTGGTAGCACCCGGTTTCAGTTACACCGAGGTTGAAGATGAAATATTCCTTAATCGCAAAGAGATCACGGAAAAGTTCAAAGTCATAAGAAAATGGATTGGGCGTTTTCCCATAATGAGCAATCCTATTTACCTGGACTTTTGTGCTGGTCTGAGGACTTTCAATTGCACTCCTTGGGGAAACCCAACCCGGAACCCCGTGGGCTGGAAATCACCATGTTACTTGATAACGGATGCTCACTATCCCACCTTCCGGGAACTCATGGAAAAAACCAACTGGGACTACTATGTTTCTGGCAAAGACCCTAGATGCCAGCAATGTATGGTCCACTGTGGATATGAACCGACTATCGTAAGAACGCTGAAAGGAAAAGATCTTGTACGAATGATTTTCTGGAATTTTGGGTTAATTAAATAAATTTTTGAACCTCGTCCGGTAGTTGGTGTACTTTCCTGTAAAAAGTAGCAGGAGACAATCACTCTACATTGAGAAAAGAACCTGTCATTGTTGCATAAATGCTTACGAGCCGAGTTTTACAGAAAAGGGGAATTTTTCTGGAGGGCGACCCGGGGATCGAACCCGGGACCTTTGGTTCCGGAGACCAACGCTCTATCCACTGAGCTAGTCGCCCAGTCCAAGGCAAAATAGCTAACAAAAAGAGATTGTTTCGTCAACTTTTAGCGAAGGACTATTTGGGTATTTGAAAAGGTACCATTTTGTCACATTCGAAATTGCAAGCCTGAGCTGCTGTTTCGTGGCGTCATCAGCGGTGGGTGATAGGCGAAATATTGGTTTTCTCTCCCAGATTTGCCTTGATTTGTGAGGTTGGAATAGTACTTTTAGAAAAAACGGGGTATTCAGGACTAAAATTGAAATTCTTACAGAGGTGGTTATGCCCGTAAGTGTTGGTTTTATTAAACAACTAGAGAATGTTGATCCACAGCTGAGGCTTGTGCTTCTGAGCCTGCTGGAAGAAATAGAACGACAGCGAGAGGAGTCAGTTACCAAAAGCGAATTTAACGAGCTTAAGAAAATAGTTCGTGAGCTCGGAGAAGCCACCAGGGAACTTGCTGAAGCTCAGAGGCGTTCGGAAGGGCAGTTAACAAGACTAGAAGTCACAGTTCAGGGGCTTGCTGAGGCTCAGGAACGTTCGGAGGAACGGCTTACAAGGCTGGAAGAAACGGTTCAGGAGCTTGCTGAGGCTCAGAGGCGTTCGGAGGAGCGGCTAACGAGGCTGGAGGTCACAGTTCAAGGGCTTGCTGAAGCTCAGGAACGTTCGGAGGAACGGCTTACAAGGCTGGAAGAAACGGTTCAGGAGCTTGCTGAGGCTCAGAAACGCACCGAGAAAGAAATTGAGCGTCTTACGGGAGAAATGAGTGGGGTGAAGGAACGCCTTGAAGGCCTTTCCGACACTGTGGGATATACCCTGGAGAACAGATCCTATAAGGCTTTGCCCCGGATTTTGGCTCAATACAACCTTGAAGTAGAAGATCGGCTTGTAAGGCGTTACTTCAAAGTGAGAGGCAAAGAGCGCCAGGTTAATATCTTCGGTTATGCACGGAGGGACGGTGAGAGAATGCTCATCATCGGTGAGGTGAAAGTCAGGCCGTCGAAAAAGGAGATTTCACGTTTCGAGAATCTGTGCGAGGTTCTTTCCGATGAATTTGAAATTCCGGTGTTCAAAATTTTCGTAGCCCACGATTTCCCTCCGGCAATCGAAGCCTATTTGAAAGAACGTAACATCCTGCCCATCTGGTCTTACGAGCTGGAATAACAAATGTCCCTACCTCGCCTTTTCAGACATGCAGGGTAGGTAGTATGGACCATCAGACCGCTTATTCTTCCATGATGCCAGATTTCAGATCATCCAAAGACCACACCGGTAACGGTCCGCATTGACCTGTTTCCGGATCGTGGAAATACCGATATGAGCAAGGATTCCGGTAAGTTTCGAACATATGTTTCCAGCCTCTCTGGAAGTATGGACAGTCGTCATTGAAACAAACATAAAAGAATTCCGAAGTCCACGATGAGAATAGAGGAACCTTCCATTTTTTCATCTTTTCGCCGCAGTGTGGGCAAATGGTTTTGTCGTCATGGCTCATGGTAGTGTCACTCCTGTCAGTCGTTCATTGAAGCAAACTCTTTTTTGATCTGTTCAGGATTAAAACCACGATTTTTCATGAAAAGTTCCGTAAATTGAATCATTGTTTTTTTCATTATTTCTCGGTAGTTGGGTACATGCTTGTCGAAAATTTCTGCTATCTTCTCGTATGAAATCTGATTCAGGTCGTCGCACAATTGAAGGTATTCTTTTCGCTTGTCTTCCGGTAGCGCTTTTACCATATTTTGACCCAGCAGGTTTTCAAAGAGCCTGTACATATCGTCCAGCAATTTTTTCAAAGCCGCCGGTGTATGCTTTTCGCCTTTTTTCTCAACAAGAACCTTACAAAAATTAAGGATGTAAGGATTTTTCATGGCCAGGGGTGTTGCCTGTGCCAGATCCTTAGCACTGGGCTGTCTGTCTGTCATTTTCGGTCTCCTCTTTGTGCTTTGCTTTTCAATTCTTCCAAAAATCGTTTATAAATCTTATGTGAAATGTGGCGCAATGAAAAGGAGATAATGACATGAGCAGAGAAAATGAAAATTACTTCGAAATTTCGCTTCATTATTTGAGCAGGGCCTTGGCAAGGGATCTTGAAGAACTTGCTGCAGCATTACCCGGAAGGAAACATGAGGATAAAGTTGTCTTTAAGGCATTTGCTTCCGAATGTCGATTAGCGCCAGAGGGTATAACCCTTGACGGGAAGCTTGAGACTGGGCCGAAGTCAATTATTATCAGCATGTATGCGTTAAATGTTCCATCAGAACCTTGGGCGTCGGTTCAGAAGTGGATATCTTTCAGGGAGTTACCTAACACAATGCCTTACTGGGGAGCTTTTCGGGCTAATGCCGAAGAGATTCTCATCCCCCATGTTCATCGAATACGAGACTCACTGGACAGCATTGTATCAAAGCTGGATGGTTATATAACAAACAACACACCTGGCGATGTTGCCGTTGTGGTTTTCCCCTTACCCAAAGTGCCGCTCCTTTACATTTTTTACCTGGCCGATGATGAATTTCCCGCCGAAGCTAAATGTCTTTTTCCTGCCGGCGTGGATTCTTTCATGCCCTCGGATGTGCTCGCTGATCTGGCTGAACATACCAGCAGGCTGCTTATTGAGCTGGCAGAATAGGCTTAGGCTGGATTGGTGGTGTTGGATGGTAGACCTGGTTATAGCTAAAAAAAGAGGTTGTTATCATGACTAACCAAAAAACCTTTATATCGGTGCCTATAATAATACACTTTGGGGACACAGACCCTTACGGGGTCGTGTACTTTGCTTCTTACTTCAGATACTGTCATCACGGCATTGAGGCGTTCTTTAAGGCCCTAGGGTTGCCTCCACACAGGTACTTTCGTAACACCGACAAAGGATTCGGGCTTCCCGTCGTCGACGCCTCCTGCAAGTTTACAAGGCCGGTATGGTACGGCGAGGAGCTGGAGCTCAGAGTTTTGATCAATTCACTTAAAGAAAAATCGATCACCTTTGGGTTTCAGTTTTATCGCGCAGGAACCAGTGAGCAGGTAGCCGAAGGTGAAGCCACAATTGTTGCCATTGGTCGGGACTGGAGAGCCCGCTCTTTGCCGAACGACCTGAGGGAGGCAGTGGAACAATTCTTGAGATCCGGTGATTGTCCTCGCCGGGCTTCATGAATCCTAGCGCTTTTTGGGATCCTCTTCTACGGTGCCGATGACTTCCAAATACCTTGTGTCGCCCGAGATTTTTATTTTACAGCCGAAGAGTGAGATCAAGGTTTCAAAGGAACGGCCAAACACGAGATCATAGATTTCTTCTGGTATATTCAGCTGTTGACCGACAAAGTTTCTAAAGTGGCTTTCATAGGCTACCAGATCTAGAATCTGGTTTGCTACGTCCCTGTTCCGTTCAAGTTGTTGGAAAAGAAAATGCAGTTTTTCAAAACCACATCGTTTGTCATGTTCGATGATTATGTCAAGGAGTACATCTACTTCGGCAAATATGTCTCGTCTAGTGAGGTAAACTTGATCTTTAAGTTGTTCATAAGCAGTCAAATCCCAGCAGGCCTGTGCACGGCATTGAAGGGGTCTATTTTCGTAGATGGTACAGGTACATACATCACTTGTTTCATTCAGAAAAACACAGGTGTTGGTTCCCGGTTTTTCTCGAAGCTTTATTCTTTCGTCTACAAGAAAAAAGGTCTTCCCACTTGCTGGGTGTCGGACAGGTTCGCCTCGCCTTAGAGTTACCAGCTGATTCCAGGGTATTTTCTCGGTTTTCAATAATTCCAAGTCTTCCATATACAAAGTCGGGCTTCCCCGGCGGCAGCATTCTCCGCACTGCACACAGGCAGGCAAAGGATTTTCCGCTTCTCTCTGAGTGATGGACAGGAGTTTTTTCCAGGATTTGACACGTTCTTCCGGCCTCATATTTTGCCAGGACTGGAATATGAACATTGCTTCCGGGTCACTTTCCGTCTGGAGGATTATTCGTTTTGCTGGTACAACATGACCGGTTTCCTCTGATAATTCTTCTACCCAGTAAAGCCAATTATCCTTAAGCTGGTTGGTATTCCATTCCGCAGGGTTTTGATGTTTTTTCATCTAAGGATGCCTCCCTCTTTATAAATCCACCACCGAGGACAAAACCATCTTCATCGTAAAAAACGGCAGCCTGTCCGGGGGTTATGGCCGGTTGAGGTTCGTCGAATACTACTTTTGCCTCTGTAAAAGAGTGCACGGAAATTATTGCAGGCTGAGGGGTATGTTGTTGTCTGATTTTCACAAAAGCCCTGAATTCCGAGCCGGCCGATGGTGGTTCAATTGCACCCCATACAACCGATTGCACTGTGGCACTTTCCGAAAAGATATCCTTTTTTCTTCCGACATAAATGGTGGCGGTTTCGGGTTCTATTTTGACCACATAGTAAGGGGCGTGCGATGGGATTCCAAGGCCTCGCCGTTGCCCGACGGTGTACAGGTGAACACCGCCGTGGTATCCGAGTACACGGCCGTTCAGATCCTTAATGGGTCCAGCCTTAAGTAATGCTGGTGGTACCCGATTTTCGAGAAAGTCGGAATAGCGACCAGCCGATATGAAACATATTTCCTGACTTTCAATTTGAACCATTTCTTCCAGACGCCGATTTCTGGCCCACTTAAGAACCTCTCTTTTAGATATGTTCCCAAGGGGAAAAATCACCTTTCTTAACTGATCTTGAGCTAGAGCAAAGAGGAAATACGATTGGTCTTTTTTCTGATCCTTGGCTTTTCGTATTGCAAAGCGAGCCGTGTCGTACGGCGATTTTTCGATGCGGGCATAGTGGCCTGTAGCCAAGTATGAACAGCCCATTACTCTGGTGGCATAGTTTAAAAGTAGGCCAAACTTCACAGTAGGATTGCAAATTGTGCACGGATTTGGGGTCATACCGCTTATGTAAGACTGGATAAAGGGCTGAATTACCAGCTTTTCGAAGTGATTGCTGAAGTCAACCAGGTGTATCCGGTCAATACCGAACGTTTCAAGTATTCTTTTGATCCTTTCCAGTCTCTGAGAAGGGATTGTATCTTCTTGAAAAAGCTTCATGTGGATTGCTACAACATCGCAACCCTGTTCTTTAAGCAACGCCGCAGTTCGCAGGCTGTCTATGCCGCCACTTACAGCAACGCATATCCTAGAGTTTTGCACCTGATACCGATTCATTCCGCTTCAGACAGAGTTACCGTCATGGCATGTGCAGGACATACCTTGACGCACCATTCACATCCACTACATCGTTCGGAATCGAATATAACCTCCATTTCAGGGCGTTTTATGTATAATGCACCGGTAGGACACACGGCAGTACAGGCACCACACTGAAAGCAAGCCTCGTCGTCTCTTTTTATGCTCTGATCTATGGGCTCGATCCGCACACCTATCCGCTTTAGATACTCTATCCCACGATCGTAGTCCAGCTTATTTCCCCGAAGCTCGAGAACCATCAGGCCTTCCTTGCGAGGAAATATCTGAGCTTTCAGTATGTTGAAAGTTAGATTGTAACTTCTCACCAGATTCGTAATGATTGGTTTATCCACGATTTCCGGAGGAAATCTGAGCACCAGCACCTTTGCATACATTTATCCTTTCTCCTGATCATAAGCATGTGCCAAAGAATCACTCCAGGTTCTAACGGAATTCGGCAACTCAGGCAAGCTGACCATGTCTTTTTCGCAATTCGTGGATGATACGGTCGGCAAGGATCTTGCACATAGCCATGGCAAGTTTGTCATCTTGAACACTTTTTTTCCATCGTACAGTCAGCTTACCATCGTTTTCTGTGATTTCGTCAAACAGTGTTCCCATAACCCCCATGTTGAAAATGTTACCATCAGGATCACGCGGGTGAACTACCTCTATCTGTCGCGAAGCGAGGAACCGTTCCAGAATTTCGTTGGCAAGTTCTTGCCCTCCGTTTCTGAGACCCGCAACCGTAACCACCGCTCCCAACTTTCCGGCGAGCATCTCTTTGGTCATGTGCATCCACCGCGTTCTGTCCAGCAGGGTTTTTAGTTTTGATGTTACATTACCGTTGTAAACAGGGGATCCCATTATGATCACGTCGGCTTCAATCATCTTCTGGGCGATTGTGGCCATGTCGTCGTCTTTTATAGAGCATTCGGGTTTGAAAAGGCATTTGTTACAGGCACGGCAGCTTTCTATGCGAAAATCCGAAAGTTCTATCAATTCCGTCTCGATTCCGCCCTTTTCTAGTTCCGACAGAACAGCTTTTAGCAGGATTGCCGTATTTTTACCTTTCCTGTGACTTCCGTTGATTGCCAGGGCTTTCATGAATTACTCCTCCACTGCTCTGATTTTATCGCCCTTTTCTGCACTCAAGCGTACACTCTTGTCGCCAGCTGTTTCAGGTGATGCCAACTATTGTTACCGTAACCCTGCGATTCCTCCTGCGAATGTCGTGGTTTATCAGCACGATCTGTTGCCATGTGCCCAGGGCCAACCTACCATCGCGAATTGAGACGCTTAGAGAAGGGCCTAGCAAAGCCGACTGCACGTGGCTGTGGCCATTTCCGTCATGCCATGCCTTTTCATGCTCGTACGTTCTGTCTGGCGGAGCCAATTCGTTGATTGCTCTCTTCAGATCTTCCACAGCCCCGGGCTCAAATTCTATCGTCGTTACAGAACCGGTTGAACCAACGGACGTAATATGCACTACACCGTTTCTGACCCCCGATTTCCCGACCAGATTTTGGATTGCGGAGGTAATGTCTCTAATGTCCACCCCTCGATCCATCTCGACGGTTATGTCAAAAAAGTGCATTGTTGTGTTACTACTCATTGTAGAAGTCTCCTTCCGATGGGCCTTTACGCCTGCGGATGAACTCATCTATTCGGATTACCTTAGGTTTAGCAGGTGTGGTGGTCATGGACGAAGTGGCTGGTAGAGCTTTGGAAGGTGATTTTTCCTCCTTTTCTTTTTCTTTAAGAGCTTCCAGTACACTTCGCAATTCTTCGTCTTCTTCCAATATTTTCTCAATGTTTTTTACCCTAACAGCCCATCTGTCCAGTAAATCGCCCGTGTCAAAGAACACTCCACTGATGCGTCCCAATACATCCAACAATTGAGCCATTGCTTTTTCGTGAGGTCCCTTTAGATAGAAGGGCACGTGGATCCATAAACTAATAGCCACAATTCCTCTGCGTCTAGCTTCTTCCATCACAGCCGTGTGAACCGCCGCCGGACCTTCGTACTCCACCAATTTACATCCCGCCGACAAAACCAGATTCAAACTCTCTGGATCTAGTACAACGCCAGATATGATTGTTTCATCATGGAAAATCTTATCATACAGACTACCTGCCATAATGACCTGTTTGCCACCATAAGCTTCTATTCTCTCGATCAGTTCTTTTGCGAAATGTTTCCAGTTTCGTGACGGTTCGGCACTCAGGGCGAGTCCGATTTCTTTGCCTTTCGATTCCAAGCGGTAAAAGCTCATAGCCGGCCACGCAAAGTTCCGTATCAAACCGTGTTTTATAACCACGTAGGGCCTCTCTGACTCAATATGCCAATACGATTCAAGGTCCCATTCGTCCAACTTTTGTGCCTCCGTCACAGACAATATGTGTTCCACCATATTGTTGACAACATTGCCAGCATCACACCAGCCAGTGAAGCCTATCAACCATTTCCTAAGTTGCACCGTTTTTGTGTCCTTTTTCATAGATCAAACCCGTTTATTAAACCTTCTCGTTGCAAACGTCTAAAGAGTTCAAGACAGTCAGGTGCCACAAAATCGGCCCCTGCTTCCTTTAACTTGACTTCGGTGATCCTGCCGCTACCAACTCCCGCGGTCATTATACCTACTTCACAACCTGCAACTATGTCCAGCGGGTGGTCTCCGATTATGAGACACGAATCTTTTGACTTACCAAATTTCGTCAAGGCGGCATTGATGTGTTCCGGATGAGGCTTTACCCTTTTCACCGATTCCCTGGGAAGAAAGACATGACAATAGTGTTCGATATCCGGGAAAACAATTCTTACGGCTGTATCACAATTCCGTGTAATAATCGCCGTAAAAAAGCCGAGCCTTTTTAGTTTGTTGAGAAGGGGTTTTGTAAAATGAAAAAGTTTACCTTTCTTTGCTGCCTTTATCTCGGCGTCTTTTATCAACCTGAGCGCGCTGATTTTGAAGATGTTGAAATCTCTTGAAGATGGTATTCTGTTCTCAAGGGTGCTGATAAGTTCAAGTAGTGGTAGGTCCAGAATTTTATCTTCTATGAAAACATCGAAAGCCTTGGCCATTGCAACGACTGTGCGTTTCAGTCCGACGAAGTCTATATTCAACACCGCCAATGTGCCATCAAAATCAAATACAAAACCGCTGAGCTTTGGCATTTTCGCCTTTGATTTTGGATTGTTTAGGTTATCCAAAATCCTTTCCCATGTAACGTTCGTCCTTAATGGGAGCGCTTTTTAGACTTGCTAAACAGTCATATTACTTTTATCGTGTGCTAGCTATTTCACAAGGGAAAAGTCGCCTAAGTTTATTCGATACGGAAGGGGTGTTCTATGGATCGACCATTAATTCTCTCGCCTGAAGAAATATATCGAAGACTGTGTGAACAATCGTACAATTACCACAGCAAATATCTTGCAATGTACTCCAGCTGGTTTGGTGGGATTGTACGAGATCCATCTTTTATGCTCATGCCCATCGACGATCACATGGTACACCGAGGAGATGGTGTGTTCGAAGTTTTCAAATGTGTTGGTGGGAGGTTGTATTTGGTGAATCAGCACCTTGATCGCCTGGAAAGATCTGCTGCGGTAGCAGAGCTGAAAATTCCCATGTCTCGACAAGAACTCCTGGAAGTGGTTAAGCAAACAGTACTTTCCGCCGGAGAAAAAGATTGTCTTATTAGGCTGTTTGTGTCTCGAGGCCCAGGTGGATTTTCTGCACGTCCATCTGAGTCAATAGGCAGTCAGGTTTACATTGTTGTTACCACAATTCCTCAGCACCCAAAAGAACACTATGCCAAGGGTGTAAAGGTCAAAACCAGTCGCATTCCTATGAAACCGCCATTTTTTGCGTCTGTTAAAAGCTGTAATTATCTGCCAAATGTTCTTATGAGCAAAGAAGCTGAGGAGGAAGGGGTAGAATTCACGATATCAGTTGATGAACGTGGGAATATCGGAGAGGGTCCGACAGAAAATATAGGGATCATAACGACCGATTACGCATTTCTAGTGCCCAGGTTTAATAAGGTGCTCAGGGGGATAACCATATCTCGCATGATGGAGCTGGCTGGTGAGCTCATAAAAGCAAAAGTGCTGTCTCACATAGGAGAAGCGGATATACCATTGGAAGAAGCATATAGAGCACAGGAAGTTATGATGTTTGGTACCACCTTCGATGTTCTGCCTGTTGTCATGTTCAATAATAAGAAAATAGGGAACGGGCAACCGGGTCCTTTTTACAAGAAATTTTTAAAATTGTTGCGAGAGGATATGAGCACTGATTCAGAAGTTACGCTCAAGATTTATGACTAATAACTGCTATGGGTTTGGATAATAGAGGCAGACAATACATAAGTAATTCCTTCGATGATTTACTGCGCCTCGTCGGTTTACTTAAAGATCAGACTACCAGCTGGATCGAGGATATGGTTGAAGTAATTGCTGCTGCCTTTCGAGGGCATCACAGGCTCTTTGTATTCGGCAATGGAGGCAGTGCAGCCGATGCCCAGCATTTTGCGGCTGAACTGGTTAATCGCTTTGAACTGAAAAGACCGCCTTTGCCAGCGATTGCACTCACGACGGACACCTCCATTCTCACGTCCATTTCCAACGATGATAACTTTGACATGGTCTTTGTAAGGCAGCTTAGTGCTCTGGCCGAGCAGGGTGATGTGGCTTTCGGCATTAGCACCAGCGGAAAGTCGCCCAATGTAGTGAAAGCCTTACGGTGGGCACGAGAACATGGACTCCATACCTTCGGATTGTCCGGTAAAGATACTACCGAAATGGACGTTTATTGTGACAGAATTATTCACGTTCCTAGTGATTCGACGCCTAGGATTCAAGAATGTCATATTTTGCTAATTCATATTATTTGTGGACTCATTGAACGCAAACTCTTTATGGACAGAACCCATGGAATGGACACCACTGAACCTTGAAAACTTTAAGACCTATTCCATTTACGACAGGATAAATAAAGCTCGAGTTGAACAGTTTTCTAAGTTGTGGAGTCGGAATATTAAAATTTCAGAGTTTATCAATATTTTGCCGGAAAGCTTTGCGGCTGACGATCTGAGGGAGGTCATAAAACATACGGTTGATGCGATTACGCATGACAGAACAGTTCTGCTCGGAATGGGGGCGCATCCGATAAAGGTGGGATTAAGTCCCATCCTGATTCAGGCCCTAAGAAATGGCGTTTTTACAGGTTTTGCGACTAATGGCGCGGGGTTGATTCACGATGTTGAAGTAGCTCTGTGCGGGGGTACTTCTGAAAATGTGGCCGAGCATGTTCGCAATGGTTCTTTCGGAGCTGTGCGGGAGACGGCTGAATTTATTCACGGAGCTATTGCAGATGGATTAAAGCGTTTTCCCGAAAAGGGGCTAGGCTGGAATGTGGGCAGATTTGTATTCGATTATGATCTGCCTTATCGTCGTTACAGTATCTTCGCTACGGCTTACGAGCTGGATATTCCGGCTACGGTGCACGTGGCAATTGGCACTGACATTGTTCACATGCACCCGAAGATGGATGGAGCTGCTATGGGGGCTCTTTCTCACACGGATTTTCGAATCTTTTCCCACGTGGTCAGCACGCTGGATCAAGGGATTTACATAAACCTTGGATCGGCGGTTGTAATGCCCGAAGTATTTTTGAAAGCCGTGAGTTTGGTTCGCAACTTGGGTTACACTCTTGAAGATTTCGCTACTGTTAATTTCGACTTTCAGGTTCATTACAGGCCTTTGAAAAACGTTGTTGAAAGGCCAGTAGCCCCGAAGGGTAAAGGGTACAATTTGGTCGGACATCATGAAATAATGTTTCCACTGTTTTTATGCGCGGTGATGGAGGAAATGGTTAAACATAATGGCGATTCTGTCGAGTAAAGCCAGGAGGTTTTGTGTCCATGGGCTGCAGAATAGAAATCAGGGCGGGGCAGGCGGTTCTGACGGCTCGATTGAACGATTCGCCCACTGCAAAGGCCATAGAAGGTGCTATTCCCATCGAAGGGGTGGTTCAAACTTGGGGTGATGAGATTTACTTTCCTATACCGGTGGATATGCCTCTGGATGAAACAGCAAAAGAGGTTGTTTCAAAAGGCGATATAGGTTACTGGCCTACCGGAAAGGCCTTTTGCATATTTTTTGGGCCGACTCCGGTGAGTGGTCCTGGTGAGATCAGGCCTGCCAGTGCTGTGAACATTGTCGGGCAGGTTGAAGAGGATGTTGAGATTTTAAAAGAGGTGCGTGACGGAGAGGTTGTCCGGATTGAAAAAAAGGATTAGTTTCTGGCGGGATGGATGTGCCTCGTAGTGAAAAATTATTTTTAGGAGGTAGAAAACCGTGCCAATTTACGAGTATGAATGCAACAGTTGTCATAGGCAGTTTGAAAGGCTAGTGTTCAGCAATAGTGAATCGATAAACTGCCCTGCTTGTGGGTCAAATGAAGTGACCAGGCGGATGTCCGTTTTCGGTTTTAAAAGCGGGGGAGATAAAGGTGCGGCGAGCAGCCGCGTAGGTTCTTCATCGTCCGGTTGCAGCGGTTGTACGGCCACTTCCTGTGCCTCGTGCAAGTAATGGAGGAATTTTAAAGAGTGAAAAAGCACGTGCTGCTGGGAAGTCGGGGAAGTGTTCTGGCCTTAAAGCAAAGCAACTTCGTTAAAGAGTTGATTGAGCAACAATGGCCTGACGTTGAAGTAGAAATCAGAATAATCAAGACAACAGGTGATAAGATTACCGATGTGCCCCTTGCCAAGATAGGGGGTAAGGGGCTTTTTGTTAAGGAAATAGAGGATGCACTGCTTCGGGGAGAAATTGATCTTGCGGTACACAGTATGAAAGATGTTCCATCCCAACTTCCGGATGGTTTGGTAATTGGCGCGGTGCCCAAGCGGGAAGATCCAAGAGATGTTATGGTAGCGGTTGACTGGAAGAGGATTTCCGATCTTCCCTTGGGCGGAGTGGTGGGCACCAGTAGTTTGAGGAGGACCGCTCAGATTTTACATATTAGACCAGACCTAAAGGTAAAGACCTTACGAGGGAATCTGGACACACGCCTTAAAAAACTGCGAGATGGGATGTACGATGCCGTAATACTTGCTGCTGCAGGTCTGATTCGCATGGGATGGAATGATGTTATTACAGAGTTTCTGGAACCTGAATACTTCCTGCCGGCTGTAGCTCAGGGTGCTCTGGGGATAGAGATAAGAGAAGACGATGAACGAATGAGAGAACTCCTTGCTCCCATTCACAACGAGACGTCGGCCGCTGAGGTGGAAGCCGAAAGAAGTTTTTTGGCCGAACTGGAAGGTGGATGTCAGGTTCCGATAGGCGGGCACTGCGTGGTTAAGGACGGTCATGCACGAATATTTGGGATGATTGCATCCGTAGATGGTCAAGTGTTGATAAGAGACGAAATGGCCGGGCCGGCGAGTGATGTTGAAAAGCTTGGTAGAGAGCTTGCCCGCAAGCTGTTGAACGCTGGCGGTAGGGAGATCCTAGAGGAAATTTATTCTTCCGGGTAAAAAGATTATGGCAGGTGGGAAGGTTTATCTGGTTGGAGCGGGTCCAGGGGATCCAGGGCTTTTTACGTTGAAAGGACGTGAGATTCTCAAACAAGCGGATGTCATAATCTACGATTATCTGGCAAATGAAGCCTTACTTGAACAAACTAGGGAAAACGCTGAGAAGATTTACGTTGGCAAGAAGGGGGGGCATCATACGAAAAGCCAGGAAGAGATTAATCGTCTTTTGATCGAAAAAGCAAGAAACTTGGTGGTGGTTCGTCTGAAAGGTGGTGATCCATTCATCTTTGGAAGAGGAGGTGAAGAAGCGCAGGCCCTGAGAAAAGCTGGTATTCCTTTCGAAGTTGTGCCTGGGGTGACTTCAGCCATAGCTGTGCCTGCCTATGCGGGTATTCCACTTTCTCACCGCGATTTTACCGCTTCTATAGCTTTTATTACAGGGCACGAACGAGAAGATGACGAGCGTTCGAAGATAAACTGGGAAGCCTTAGCAAAACTTGGGGGTACCCTGGTATTCCTCATGGGTGTCAAAAACCTTCATTACATAAGTGATTGTCTTATGGCACATGGCATGCCTAGCGATACTCCCGTTGCTGTTATCGAATGGGGTACCACGCTACGTCAGCGAACCGTAACGGGCACACTGGATTCGATAGCTTCTCTGGCGGAAAGAGAAAATGTCAAGCCTCCTGCCGTCATAGTGGTAGGAAACGTGGTGTCGCTGAGACCCGCGCTAAACTGGTTTGAAACCAAGCCGCTTTTTGGGAAGAGAATTGTGATTACCAGAGCACGGGCTCAGGCGAGCCACCTGAAGCAAAAACTTGAAGAACTGGGTGCCAATTGTATCGAATTTCCGTCTATTGAGATTGTGCCTCCACCGTCGTGGGACGCATGCGATCAGGCCATACAGGACATATCGAATTATTCATGGGTTATTTTTACCAGCGTTAACGGCGTGCAACAGTTTTTTAAAAGGTTATGGGATCTTGGCAAAGATCTTCGGGTTTTGATGGGATGCAGAATTGGAGCGATAGGCCCTGCGACAGCTACAGCAATAGAAAATCGAGGAATTCGGGTCGATGTAGTACCGCAAAGTTATAGGGCTGAAGATCTAGCAGCGTCTTTCAGCAAAGAAATGGTGTATGGGAAAAATGTACTTATTCCAAGAGCACTGAAAGCAAGAGATATCCTGCCGGAGTCTCTTAGAAAAATGGGGGCGAATGTGACGGTTGCGCCCGTTTATGCCACGGTGCCTGCTCGGGTCAGTGAGGAAGATCGCAATATAATGACCGAGCTTCTGAAAGAAGGTGTTCATTGTATAACCTTTACATCTTCGTCGACGGTTAGAAATTTTTGCCACATCATGAAAACGGACAGGCCAGCAGATTTGCTGAATAAAACGATCGTTGCCTGTATAGGGCCTGTCACGGCGGAAACTGCCAGGAATTTTGGAATAAATGTCCACATTGTAGCTAAGGAATATACGATCAATGGGCTCGTACAGGCAATTCTTTCCTATTTTTAATGCTTTTTATCTTTTGCGGGCGGGAAGACCCCTTTCGTAAGAGATGGGATGAAAGCCCGCAGGTGCGTTAGCACCTTGAAACTAAACAACCGTGAATGTAAATTACAACCGCAGAGATGAAAACAAAAAGAGCAATAGTCTTGGAATTAAACAACTTGACAGAAGAACAGCGGATAATACTTGGACACCTCACCTACCACGCTGGAAAGCTCTGGAATCAAGCAAACTACCTCGTAAAGAACAGATTAGCAAAACCTGACTATAGAGACCTGTATAACAAACTCAAAGATACATCTCTTCATCTTCGTTCCTTACAGTCGCGTTCAGCTCAAATAGTCCTTGACGAACTGTCAAGAGGGTGGAGTAACTTTTTTAAATTCCTAGAAAATCCTGAAAGGTTCAAGAAGAAAGGGATAGAGACTGTTAGACCACCGGGTTACGTAAATCCCAAAACACCCCACAGAGTAGTAACTTGGGATAAAACGGGGTTCAAAATAGAAGGAAGCAGGATAAGGCTATCCATTTCAAAGAGCTTAAAGGGGTACCTGCTCAAAAAGTTTGGATTTTCACCTGAGTACCTGTGGATAGAAACAGGATACAAAGACCTGAAAAAGCTTAAACCTCTCAACATTCAGATAGTTCCGTATAAATCCTATGGGCATATAAGCTTTAAAATGGTAGTAGTGTATGAAAAGGAAGTTCCTGAAGTTAAACCCATAGGGAACAAAATATTGGCGATAGACTACGGAATCACAAACTTTGCAACTTGTGTAGTAGAGGGAAATCCAGTCTCCTACATCATAGATGGAAGGGGGCTAAAGACACTACTCAGGAAGAAGCTCAAAAAGATAGCTAACCTGCAAAGAAGGCTTGACAACCTCAAAAATAAAGGACTGCCGACTATTCAAGTGGAAAAGAGACTCCACAAACTTTGGAAAAGCATCAAGAACCTATTGAGAGACTATGCTCACAAGGTGAGCAACCTGATAAGAAAGCTTGCACTTAGGAACGGAGTAAGAACGGTAGCAATAGGAAAAGTTCAAGAGTCAAAAAACAGAGAGACCAGCCTACCGGACCTTGTAAATCAGATGTTCAAACTGCTGCCACACGGAAAAGTAACAGAATACCTGACCTACAAACTCAAAGAAGTAGGGATAGAAGTTAAGCTAATAGATGAGAGCTACACTTCCGTTACCGACTCGTGCGATGAAGGAGCAGGAGTAACAAAGGCGAGCAAAGGTAACGGAAGGAGGAAAAAGAGAGGGTTGTTCTACTCACCGATTAAGGGATACATCAATGCAGACGTTAATGGAGCAGGGAATATCTTAAGGAAATTCAAGAGGAAGTGGTTTGACCTTGTAACGGGACTCAAAAAAGTGGTCAGGATAAGAATCTACAAGCTGGGTAAAGGTATCTCCGAGTCCCTGCTTTTTGCGGGGATAGGAGTAGGGGGTGGTGTGAACCCGCCCGGAGGGGATAAGGGTAGGAGTGACCTATCAAACTCCCTTAGAAGCTCCGTCCGTTAGGGCGGAGTAGTTCACTTCATAAATCCGGGTATCCACATTGTCAAAGGTTTCCAAAAGGTTATAAGTAACAAATTCAGGATTAAGACCATGAGAAATGCCCATATTCGCCGGATTATTTCTTCCAGGCGTATACCAGCTATACTGCATGAAACCAGCAGGCATATTCCCAGTGGAGGTGTTAGCATTCCGATTGCAAGGTTTACCACGACTATGACCCCAAGCTGGATCATGTCAACCCCAAGATCTGGCACAAGAGGCATGATGACGGGCACGAAAAGGATAAGGGCAGCCGTTGTTTCAACGAATGTCCCGGCAAGCAAGAGTATGGCATTCACGATGAGAATGAGAACGATTGGATTCCTGGTGATGCCTAGGATGTGGACAGCAATCTTTCCGGGTATGTCCTCTATAGCCATCAACCAGCTAAAAACAGATGCCGTCGATATTATGAAAAGAATGGTGCTGGCAGTGAGGGTTGCTTTAATGAAGATTCCAGGTAATTGCTCGATTTTTAATTCTCTATGTATGAACAAACCAACAATCAAAGCATAAGCGGTTGCTACAGCTGCTGCTTCTGTTGCCGTGAAAATTCCTCCGAGAATTCCTCCTAGAATTACCACCGGTGCTCCAAGCGCCCATTTGGCTTCCCATAGGGCCCGTACGAATTTGGACACCGAGAAAGATGTGATGTCTTTCATGCCTCCGCGCCATGCTATGAAAACCGACAGAGCGATGAGACTGATGCCTATGACGATTCCCGGAAGTATACCAGCCGCAAAGAGTTTTCCGATGGATGCTCCGGTGAGGAATCCGAAGATTATCATTGGAATGCTCGGTGGAATTACGACGCCCAGAGAGCCCCCTGACGCCATTACGGCACTGGCTAGTTTTGGATCATAGCCACGCTGAATCATTGCAGGTATTAGGATGCTGCCAACAGCAGCGGCGTCCGCAGCGGCAGATCCCGATATTCCGGCAAAAAACATTGCCGACACAATTGTAACGGCCGTAAGCCCGCCAGGTAGCCAACCCACTGTTGCTTCCGCCAGATCCACAACCCTTCTTGATATGCCCCCTGCTTCCATCAGGAGCCCTGCGTACATGAACAAGGGAACGGCCATGAGAGGAAAGGAGTCAACGCCAGCATAGAGACGCTGTATAACCATCATTAAGGGAAGGTCCCCGTGAGCGTGAAAGGCGAGGAGAGATGCCAAAGCTATAGACAGTGCAATTGGAACATTAAGCAGGAAGAACACAAAAAGACTAATTAATAACACCAGCATCATCGCTTGATTTCCTACCTGACTTTAACTCCATGGCTATTTTGAGAAAGTGATCAAAGGCATGGATAAAAAAAATGAACCCGCTGATCGGTATGACCAGATAAGTAACGCTCATTGGCAACCCGATAGCGGCTGTTTTCTGAAAAGACACAAATCCGACAAATTTTATCCCGAAATAAACCAACACGCCGTAGAAGTAGCAGGAAGCTATTATTGTGAGCAGCGAGCAAATTTTCTGTTGATACAAGGGTAGTTTCCTTGTGAGGAAATCTATGCCTATGTGCAGATGCCGTTTATAGGCTGAAGTTGCCCCAAGAAAGGATAACCATACAAGACATATTCTTCCAAACTCTTCGGACCAGAATAGGGAGTGGTTAAGCACGTATCTGCAAAATACCTGTATCGTCATGACAACTGCCATGACGATTCCGAGAAAACAGAGAAGCCATTCTACGACGTAGTTTAATTTGTCACTAACTTTCGCTATTAACCCTGTTGCAGAAGATTTCTTGTCCATGACCAACTCAGCGAAAATTAAAGCTGTGTCGGTAGTTCACGTTATGGCCGCCACCGACACAGCTTGTGTCTTACTGCTGTTTTACTGCTTCGAGGAAAATTGGAAGGAGTTCTTTTACTCCCTTTGCCTGAAAAATAGAAAGTTTCTGAATGTCTTTTACCTTTTCTCTAAAGGATTTGAGATCAGGATGCTCGTCTACAATCATTCCGGCTTCTTTAAGTTTTTTCAAGAAGTTCGCTTCATTTTCCCGGTTCCATCTTCGCTGATAGTGAGCGGCCTCCAGCATGCAACTTTTTATCAGTTGCTGATCTTCTTTGGGCAAGCTACTGAACCATTTTAGGTTCGCAATGTCTATGTGTGCGGAATAGACGTGATGAGTCAAGGTTAGATATTTTTGCACCTCATAAAGTTTATAAGTCCAGATTACCCACAGAGGATTTTCCTGAGCATCAATTGTTCCTTGCTGAAGTTCCGTATATATAGGCCACCCCATAGGTGTTGGGTTTGCTCCGAGTAGCCTCCATAATTCTTTGTGAAGCACCGATTCCATAACGCGAATTTTAAGGCCTTTTACGTCATCTGCTGTGTGAACAGGCCTTTTGTTATTGGTGAGATGCCTGAATCCATTTTCTGAAAAAGCCAGCCCTTTAAATCCTACTTTTTCGAGCTTCTTGAGAAGCAACTGCCCCGGTTTTCCGTCCAGCACAGAATCCACCTGTTCATAGTTGGCAAAGAGAAAAGGGTAATCTATTACCCTTACTTCTGGTAGAAAAACATCAAATGGACCGGACGTTATGATTCCCATGTGAACCGTATTCATTTGGATTTGCTGCAGTATCTCAGTTTCTGTTCCAAGCGATGCGCTGTGGTAAATCTTAACTTCATACTTGTCTGATCTGCTTTCCAGTAACTCTTTAAACTTTTCTGCACAGACATTTTGAGCCGAACCAGGTTTGGTTACAACTCCGAGCTTTATAATGGTTTTAGCATGTGCTCCGATAGGATGGATAAAAAGGGCAAAAGTTAGCAAGGTAATAGTTGTAAGTAGCTTTCGCATGGCTTCCTCCTTTGTTTGAGTTGACAAGCTAACGGCTGGATAAGCGACAGTGTTGAAGGTGCATTCTGAACAGAAATTCGTCAAGTGGGTATTCGGTACTGTGGTGGATCGCAACGAAAGCGTTAGATTTACTCGTCGTGTGTAAGCTCTCACAGGATAGATTTTTGCTGTCGACGTGAGCTGATTTTTGGTAGGGTTCCTACGTCATCAAGCGAAAGGAAACCGTTGCCGAAACAATCCTGCGTCATACAAGGTCACTGCATCGGCCAAGCCGAGCTCCATTGTATCCACACCACTGTTGCAAGGCACTGGAAGCAGTATAACCTGCTCTATTGCCTCATGGATCTGGTGGTGGACCAATGTTTCGTGGTATTGAAAGTAAGGGAGGATATGCTGTTTCGTGACGAAGGAGACGATCTGTTGGATCCGATCCACTACATCCGCAGGCAATGCCTTTTCACGCGTAAGGCCGTGGTTCCCCTGTGGAATGTTGTGAGACTCCTGCGCCATGAGGAAGGGGCCTTCATGAGCCGGGAAATCCAGCCGTACCTGAAGAGACCTGCAAGATCACGTCTTCCTGGTGCTGGACACGCTGGAAAATCAAAGGGAGAAATGGGCACGTCCCTTCTGAACGTTTATCTCTCGCCCGTGAGCAATCACATGAGCGAGAAAACCAAGGTCCTGACCATCGCTTTCATTCCCCTAACCTTCATTGCGGGGGTCTATGAGATAAACTTCGGACACGTGCTGGAACTTAAATGGCCGCGGGCCTATGGCCGGGTGGTTCGTCATTATCGACGTGGCCGTGCTGATGCTTTTCTACTCCAAGGAAAAGGAGATGGCTGTTAAACACATGACATCTGCTCCCACATCCCAGGCTAAACATTTCGTCGGCATTTTCCTCATGAGCCTCCTGGCGGTAATGCTGATCTGCCCGGGGTCTATGCCCGTCCGAGCCCAGGCCCCCAGCGATCAGACATTGCCTACGCAGGACGCCCAAACCCGGTACGAACAACTGTCCGAATCGTTCACCAAAGCCATCGCCGCCGAAAAGGCTATCCTGGAAGAGCTGACCCGGAGGCGGGAAGAGTTGGAACAACTGGAAAGTTCCTTTTCCCGGGAGATAAGCGCCATCCGGCTTCAGCTTTCGGCCTTTGGCAACCTGCTCTCACTTTCCAATGTCGCTTCCCTGGAAAACCTGAGCAAAGCACAAGATGCCCTCAAGCAGATCGGGGAGACGGCGGCTCAACGCCTCAAGGAACTTTCCGAGCGAAAAGCCGACCTGGATCAGCGCCTTAAGGCACTGGCGGACCGGAGATCCCTCATCGAAAAACAGAGCCAGGATCTCAAAACGCAAGGTGCGGCCTTACCCGTCATGCGCACCCTGCTGGTCCAATTGAAGGAAATCAACGGCCTGCTGCAACAGAAGGAAAAGCTCCTTCAGAGGCTCCGGGAGAAGGTGGAAAAGCTTACCACCGACTGGTCCCAGATTCAGCGGGAAGCGGGAGTCCTCCAGAAGAAGCTGGCGGTGCGCTTGGCGGAGCTAAAGAAGGAAGAGCTCTTCCGAAGAAGTCGAAACCCTCTGAGTGCCCTGAGCGTGGAAGCTGTCCGAGGGGAACTGGGTGAACTGGCCATCCTCACTGCCCGTCTCCTTTCCCCCGGCTTCTGGGTGGAACAGATCCAGTTCCTGTGGAATACAGGCGGGATTCTCCTGATCACGTCCCTTTTGGTTTTCGCCGTGGTGGAAATGACCCTGTTTCGATTCAGATACCTGTGTCATGCATACATCACGAAGTCGATCCAACGCGAAAAGAGATGGTATTGCCTGGCCGTGAGTCTCATGGCCCGCTCCCTTCCGCTGGCAGGGGCAGTGATCTTCACCTACGGCTACGGCCTCGCCCGCGGCCTCTACACCACCTTTCCGCCACTGCGGCTCTTGGTGCAGGTTCTGATGCTGTGGCTCTTTACCTCCTGGGGCATTCACTTCCTGGCCCTTGTGAAGGAACGCTACGATTCACCCCTGGCAACGTTCGTGCGCCTCCGTGTCCGGCTGGCCCTCTCCCTGGGCCGGTGGCTGATCCTGGCCTATTTGTGCCTCCAAGCGATCCTGGGCGCTTCCAGCACCCTGCTGCTCCTTTACCGACTCTCATTGGAAGTGCTTCTCCTCATCTGGACTCTAACCCTCGGCCGCGGCATGGTTCGGCGGGCAAAGGGCTCGGCCGCCGAAGGATCTTCATGGGCCCGTCGCAGGGCCACCGTTTTCGCTGCGGGGCTCTATGCGGTGGCGGGAATAGGCATTTTACTGGAGCTGGCCGGCTACGGGCTGCTGGCGACCGTTTGGTATGCCAGCTGGGGACGCACGGCCGCCGTGGCTCTCTGGCTCTTCATCTGCTACAAGACCCTGAGAGAATGGGAAGAGGGCTCCAGGATGGCGTCTACTTTCGCCGTCGCTGAGGACGAAGACACCCGGCGCTCCTTTCAGTGGCTTATGGTACGGCTCTTGTGGGTGCTCTGGGGCTTTGCGGGCGTCGTGGGAATCCCGGTCGCCTGGGGGGCCAAACAGACCGTGATTGTCACATTTTTCCGTATGCTCAATACCCCGGTTCCCATCGGAGGAGTCACCCTCCGGTTGATCGGCCTGGGCTACGCGTTGCTCATTCTGGCAGTAACCCATGTGGGGTCGCGCTTTTTCAAGAAGCTGCTTCGAAACCGTGTCTTACGCAATAGCGGCCTGGAGGTGGGCCTCCAGGAATCCATAACCACCATAAGCGCCTATGTGCTCTGGTTTCTGGGAGTGCTGGCGGCTCTGAACGCGCTTGGTTTCAGCGGCACATCACTTACAGTGGCTTTCGGCGCCTTGGGCGTGGGGCTGGGCTTCGGCCTTCAGAACATCTTCAACAACTTCGTCAGCGGCCTGATTCTGCTCTTCGAACGCCCCATCCAGGTGGGGGACGTCATCGAGATGGGTGGCATTTGGGGGGAGGTGAAGAAGATCAACGTACGCTCCACCGTTGTTCAGACATGGGACAACGCTTCGCTCATCATTCCCAACTCGGAGTTCATCAGCGGCCGAGTGACCAACTGGAGTTTCAAAGATATGAGGCTGAGGCGAAACATCGACG
Organism: Deltaproteobacteria bacterium; assembly: GCA_019309115.1. Lineage (GTDB taxonomy): Bacteria > Desulfobacterota > Syntrophobacteria > Syntrophobacterales > Thermodesulforhabdaceae > JAFDGW01. The sequence goes on along the minus strand of JAFDGW010000002.1, from coordinate 40,925 downwards.
TGGGCGTGGCTTATGGTTCCGACGTGGAACTGGTAAGACAAACGCTCCTGGAAATAGCCGACAGGCACCCGGGCGTCTTCAAGAAACCCGAACCCAGCGTTCTCTTTCTCGATTTTGGAGACAGTGCGCTCATCTTTCGGTTGCGGGTCTGGGTCACGGTCTATGACTGCATCCAGGTGGAAACGGACATTCGCTTCGAAATCGACCGGCTCTTTCGGGAACGGGGGATCGAGATCCCCTTCCCGCAAAGGGACATTCACATCAAGTCGGTGGTATCGGGCTTTGAAACTGCCATCAAGGACGGCAAGGAGCAACGTCCTCGGACCGAAAAGGAAGAAAAGGAGAAAGCATGAGACTGGTGAATCGACATCGACTGTCCCGCGTGTTGTGGCTTTCATATACTCCTCTGAATAACCCTTACCCTGCACCATGATTCTATTTTTCGAGCAGGCTCGTGGTTTTATTGAAATGATAAGTGTTTCGGGGTACTGTAAATTAAACATTAGAAACCAAGGAGGAGGCCATGGGTACCAAGAATAAGCTTTTGGTGGCTCTGGATGGTTCTGAAACTTCCTTTGAGGCGGTTCGTTACGTTGCGTCTGTTGTTTCTCCTTGTAACTGGGATATTCATTTGTTCCATGTGTGGGATCCCGTTCCGGAGGGATTTTGGGATTTTGAGATAAATCCTTTAGGAAGGGCCCAAAGTGAGGCTATCAGGGCGTGGCGGGTTCGAGTTAGACGCAACATAGAGGAGTTTCTGGGGCGGGCGCAAGATTATCTGATAACGAATGGTTTCGATAATGAGCAAGTGAGTGTTCGCATTCAGATTCGCGAACAGTCGAAGGGGGTGGAGAGAGACATCGCGGCAGAAGCTAGGAAAGGAGGGTACCATGCTGTTGTGTTGGGGCGTCGAGGCCTGAGCAATCTTTCGGATTTCGTTATAGGTACAGTAACTCAGAGGCTTATTGCCTGTCTTACGGATGTACCGCTCTGGATTGTTGGTAAAACCGTAGATAGCGATAAGCTTCTTATCGGTGTGGATTTATCCGAAGGAGCCATGAAGGCCGTAGAACATGTGGCGCATACCTTTTCCTGTGGCCTACCTCTGGAATCTATCTGCCTGTTTCACGCAATTCGTGGAATTGCTCCAGAAAGAGGACGGATTGCACGGTCTTTTGCACCGGTCGAACAAAAACAATGGATGAGTCGAGCAACAGGTGAAATTCAAAGGGTCAAGGAAGAAATAGAAAAGGTGTTTGAAACGGCCAGGAATTGTTTGGAGAAGAAGGGAGTTCCCTCAAACCGCATCGTCACCAAGGTCGTGTGTGGCGTAAAAAGCCGGGCGGCGACCATAGTAGAATATGCCCGACAAGAAGGATATGGTACCATCGTTCTTGGTCGTAGAGGGCTTTCCAGGTTTAAGGAATTCTTCATCGGGAGAGTGAGCAACAAGGTTTTGAATATGGTCCATTATCGTGCTGTGTGGGTGGTCAGTTCTCACCGTGGCTAAGAACTTTTAAGGTGCCGATATAATCTTCTACGTTGCTGATTCCCTGCTCGATTAGAAAGTTTCGTATTCCTTCAAGAATTTCTATGGAAGCTCGTGGATTGGTGAGGTTTACCGATCCCACTTGAACTGCCTTTGCTCCCACCAGCAAAAATTCTAGTGCATCCTCGGCGGTGGCAATTCCACCAATTCCTATAACCGGAATATCAACGGCCTGCACGACGTCAAATACGCATTTCAGGGCAATGGGCTTTATGGCCGGGCCGGACAATCCACCTATTACGTTACCCAACCTGGGTGTTCGAGTATAAATATCCACGGCCATTGCGGGAATGGTATTTATACAGGCTACTATATCTGATCCCGCCTGCTCCACTGCCTGAGCAATTTCGGCAATTGACGTTACCTGCGGGGATAATTTTGTAATGATTGGTTTCGACGTAGTCCTTTTGACGGCTTCCACAACCCGACCAGCCGTCGATGAATTGCTCCCAAAAACCATTCCTCCTGCTTCCACATTGGGGCAACTAATGTTAATTTCCAGAGCAATAACTCCTGGCTGATCGTCTAAAATCGAGGCGACCTCGGCATACTCTTCCACACTTTCGCCAAATATGTTGACCACAACCGGGACATTGCGTTTCTGTAAGTAAGGAAGCTTATCCTTTACGAAGACTTCTACACCAGGGTTTTCAAGCCCTACCGAATTTATGAGTCCTGCACAAGCTTCAACAATTCGGGGTGGTGGATTACCGGGTCGTGGTTTGAGAGATATACCTTTTACCACCACTGCCCCAAGTTCTTCAAGGGGTACTAAATCGGCAAATTCCCTGCCATACCCAAATGTTCCAGAAGCTGTCATGACTGGGTTTTTAAGCTTAATAGGGCCCAGAGTAACCGAAAGGTTTACATCCTTCATTTTTACAACTCGTCCCATCTTATGTTTTCTACCGGAAATACTGGTCCTTCAAAACAGACGTGAACATATCCCTTTTCAGAGTTGCCATGACGTATATTGCCGGGCACGGCACAGCCAAGGCATGCACCCAACCCGCAACCCATGATCGATTCCAGACAAAACTGTCCTGGTATAGAATGAGCCAGAGCCCATCGGGCGATGTGTTTTAGCATGATCAGTGGCCCACAAGCGTAAATCACGGAAGGTAGTTTCTCGCCCTTTTGAACGTGATAGTCTATGCACTCAGTAATAACTCCACGGAAACCCATCGTCCCATCGTCGGTTGAATAAAGTACTTCGTGGCAAAGTGATTTAAAAAATGACGATGGAATGAGTTCGGATGCCGTTTTTACTCCGTAAAAAAGCACTCTTTTTGCTTTGGGACGTTTGATTCTTAGGTCTTCCAAGCACGGTATCAGGGCCGTTATTCCGACACCTCCTGCGATTACCCATATATCGCTCGTATCTTCCGGAGGTAACCTAAAGCCGTTGCCGAGAGGGCCAAGTAGGTCAACCGTTTGCCCTCGCTTTTTCTGGGATAACAATGTGGTTCCGCGACCAACCACCTTGTAGCCAATTTCTATTATGCCTTCTTCTTTGTCTATGCGAAAGAATGAAAATGGTCGCCTGAGAAATGGATCGTAGGATTTATCTACACGGACCATGACAAACTGACCGGGACGGGCTTCGCGAGCTATCATCGGCGCCTGCAAAATAAGACGATATGTGTCCTGTCCGATTATTGGAATGTTGTCCAGAATAACGGCTTCTTCCTGATGCTTTTTCACTTTTTTCTCCTTCAAGCGATATTGCGAAAGCCTATTACCGCCGCCATGCGACCGCTTTTTTTCCTGCGTCTGTACGAAAAAAACAGATCTGGATTACAGAAAGTACACCAGCCGGTTATGTCAATATTTTCTGAAGTCAATCCCGCCTGAATTAATTGGTTTTTAGTGATGGCCCAGAAATCGAAAAACTTTGGTCTCACCTGGTATTTCCAAAAGGGCTTGGGCAATTCCCTTTTGAAGTTTACAAACTCGGCACAACAAGGACCCAATGAAGGCCCTACGGCAGCGACAAGATTAGCAGGTTTGCTACCGAATTCTAAGCACAGCATGTTTACCACTTTCTCAACAATGTTTTTCACAGAACCTCGCCAACCGCAGTGTACCGCAGCCGTTATTTTCAATTCCGGATCCACAATCAATATTGCCTGACAGTCTCCGGTTTTTATCATAATACCCACACCAGCGCTCTTTACAATAAAAGCATCGGCTTCCGGGTAATGCCACTTTTTCTCATCATTGACAAAGACGATTTTCGTTCCGTGGACCTGGCGCCCCCACACTATGGACTTAAATCCCAGGAATTTACGTATAAATTCTATGTTCCTACTGACGTTTTCCGGATCGTCGCCTACGGAATAAGCGACGTTAAGGGATTTATAATATCCCTTGCTGATTCCACCATGTCTGGTGAAAAAGCCGTAAGCAAGTCCAGGGATTTGATCGAGCAAAGTTGAACAGACAAGGCAAAACGAACCTTTTCTGATCAAGGGCGATTTTCTGTAAATTCTTAAGGCATCTGGAGTTCGAGACATAAGGTTAATATTCCTCCTCAGTAGCCGGACCAAGATGCCTTTGCACGAGAGTACGGCAATGTGTCAAGAAGTTTGTGGAAGGTGATCGGAAGAAAATCAGCTGAGACCAAGACTCGTTAAGGAGTTCTTCCTACCTTCGTCATTTGACGAAACGATGGATTTTCGAGTGTTCCCTGATACTCTCTTATGTGGTATTGTTGACCGTCCGAGTCAGATGCTAAAGAATGGGAGTAAAATCGAAAATGAGAGATTGTTATGAACTCAGATTTGATGGCACCGACAGATATTATCTAAACCCCGAACTCAAAGAGATCGTGAACATCGCCATTGCCATGGAAAAACCATTGCTTCTCACAGGTGAAGCAGGGACGGGCAAAACGCAGCTTGCCTTTGAAATTGCTAGAGCGCTGGGCCTTCGCATGGAAGAAGCCCGATGTAAATCTACATTCAAAGGAGAAGAACTTTGCTATGTTTACGACACGGTTTTGCGTCTTAACGATTCCCGTTTCGGTAGTGGGGATAGTGGCCGCGATGTAAACAACATCTGGGACTACATTCGTTTTGGCCCCATCGGTAGAGCTTTTACCGCCGATGACAGACGAGTACTGTTGCTCGACGAAATAGATAAAACCGATTCAGATACTCAAGATAACCTTTTAGATGTGCTGGAGGATGGTTCATTCATAATTCGTGAAATCAACTACAAGGTGGTGGCCAAGCACAGGCCCATAATCGTTATTACAAGTAATGCCAAACGAGAACTTTCTGATCCGTTTTTGAGACGCTGTTTCTGTCATTATATTCCCTTTCCGTCACCAGAAGAGATGGCCATTATAGTGCGGTTGCATTATCCAGATATACCCGAGCCGTTTATTGAAGCATGCCTTACGGTGTTTTACCGATTGCGTGAGCAGGACTTTGAGAAGCCTCCCGCAACGGCGGAGTTACTGGATTGGATAGGAGCAATGCGCAGAGCGGGGGTAAAGGGCCCCGGCGGAGGTAAGAATATTCCATTCATCGGAACGCTTCTTAAGAGAACAGAAGATATATTGCGTTTCAAAGGAATTTCCAGCCGGGGACGGTACTGAAATGCTGACTTTTTTCTACGAACTCAGGAAAGCAGGCGTTCCTGTAAGTGTGCATGCCATCATGGACTTTTACAGGGCTTTAAGCAAGGGGCTTGTTACGAACCTAGACACACTTTTCGTGGTGCTTCGGCTTGTAACGGTAAAACGAGTGGAGCATTATGATATCTTCGAGAGGATTTTTAAGAGTTACTTTCTGGACGGCTCTGGTGGCATAACTGCCGAAGAATGGGAAAGACTCCTGACTTATAAGCCTTTTAGGGAATGGCTTTCTGAAGAAATCCGCAAGGGAAATTTGCCTCCTGATGTCGTACATTCGATACCCCTTGAGGATCTAATTAAGCGGTTCTGGGAAACGGTTCAGAAGCAGCGAGGCCGTCATCAAGGCGGTAATCGCTGGATAGGGACAGGGGGTAGACCGCCTTACGGTCACAGCGGGTTTTCAGAGAGTGGGGTTAGGGTTTACGGTTCCGGAATGCACGGGACTGCAAGCAAGGTGATTGATGAACGAAGGTATGTTGATTACAGCGATGATGCTCCTCTAACGAGGGAAAACATACGGCAAATTCTATCTTCCATGAAAAGTCTCAGGCCCGTTGGGCCATTGAGTGAGCTGGATATTGACGAAACTATTGCCAGGACGGCTAGAAATGGCGGCGAATTGGAATTGGTTTTTCGTCGAGAACTAAGAAACAAAGTTTCTGTGGTCGTTCTTCTGGACAACGGTGGATATTCAATGACGCCATACATACCGCTAGTGAAACTGATTTTTCGCAGAATCAGGGATACTTTCGATGATGTAAAGTATTATTATTTTCATAACTGCATCTACGGAACTGTTTATGCTGATCCGCCCCGTACAAAACCGGTCAAGTGGGAAGATCTCTTGAGTCATAGCCCTTATGCAAGGCTCATAATCATAGGCGATGCCAATATGGCCCCTTCAGAACTCATGGCCTCGTTTGGTGCTATCGACATGTTTTCTATGGTAAGAAGACCTGGCTATCAATGGCTGCAGGAACTCAGGAAAGCTTTCCCAGCAAGCGTATGGTTGAACCCGATTCCGAAGAAAATGTGGAAATATGAAAGCATAACCATTAGGCGGGTTGCGTCGATATTTCACATGGAAGACCTAACCATAGGTAGTCTTAAAAGCGCCGTGGCTTACCTTAATGCTCAGGATTCAGCCATACCGAGATGACCTCATGAGTTACTTGGAAAAAGAAGTGCGCCATCTTTTCGGCAAGGCAGTGCATTGTTACGGCCTGATTGAGGATGGTGACCATATAGCCGTAGCTGTGTCCGGAGGAAAGGATAGCATCACTTTGCTAACGCTCTTGCAGGAAAGGCTGCGCCATGTTCCGATACATTATGAATTACGGGCCATCTATGTTGATCTTGGTTTTGATGCAACGATTGCCGATGAGCTAAGAAAATTTTTTGAAAAAATCGATGTTCCCTATGACATTATAAAAACCGATCATGGCATCAAAGCCCATAGCAAGGCAAACCTGGAACATCCCTGCTTTCTGTGTTCCCGTTTACGGCGTATGACTCTGTTCAGACATGCCTGGAAAATTGGATTTCGCAAGATAGCTTTCGGACATAATCAGGACGATTTTATTGAAACATTTTTTATGAATATCTGTTTTAGCGGCCAGACGTCTTCGATTGTTCCAAAACAAACCTTTTTTGATGGTGAAATTGTGGTTATTCGTCCGCTAGCACTGGTTCCTTCTCATAAAATAGCAAGGTTCGTTGAGCAAACTGGTTTGCCTCACTTTCCAAATCCCTGTCCGTCAGCTGGGAAAAGCACCCGCACCCATATTCGCCGGTTTTTGGGGAGTCTTTATCGTGTTAACGATAAAGTACGAGGAAATATTTTCAGAGCAATGAGCCATGTAAACCTTGAGTATTTACCACCTCCGCTGGAAAGTGAAAAAAAGGACGTGGGAAATGCAAAGAAAGACCATTTATCTGATTGATGGTAGTTCTTATGTATATCGGGCCTTTTTTGCTATAAAAAGCCACCTTACAGCTCCTGACGGAACACCAACTCAGGCTATATTCGGCTTTGCCCAGATGCTGCATAAGGTGTTAAAGGAGAAAAAACCCCAGTACATTGCCGTTCTTTTTGACGCTTTCGGTCCCAAATTTCGCCACGAAATTTATCCCAAGTACAAAGAAACAAGGGAAGCGATGCCGGATGAACTGATGGCTCAGCTGGGGTATGTGAAAGAGCTTTGCGATGCTTACGGCATTCCAAGGCTGGAGAAGGAGGGCTACGAAGCCGACGATCTAATTGCGTCCATTTGTGAATGGGCAAAGACTTGGGGTTTCAGTGTTGTAATCGTCAGTGGCGACAAGGATCTTCATCAACTGGTTGAGAATCAGAGCATAATTCAGTGGGACCCTCAGAGAGATACTGTGTATGACGATAAAAAAGTGGAGGAGAAATTTGGTGTACCTCCTGGAAAGATGGCGGACTTCCTTGGGTTGGTTGGAGACAAGTCCGACAATGTACCTGGAGTTCCCGGGATAGGACCCAAGCGAGCATCGGCCCTCCTGAAAAAGGTTTCGTCCATTGAGGAGCTGTATGATCGAATAAACGATGTGAAACCGGAAAGCTTGAGAAAAAAACTGATCGAATACAGAGAGCAGGCTTTCCTGTCGAAAAAGCTGGTCTTGCTCAGAAAAGATCTTTTGCCTGATATAACGCCTGATTTCTTCAGCCCAACGGAAGCCGACAAGCAAAGGCTCCGAGAAATCTACCATCGCCTTGGTTTCAGGAAATTTTTGCAAGACTTGAACATTGAAAGCAAAGATATTCAGATGCAAGCACATGAGAGACGGGTTGATCTGATCTTCAGAGTGGAAGACTTGAAGAACGTGGTTGACCAGATTCGCAAGGCCGGTTTCGTATCTGTTGATCTTGAGACCACATCAGAAAACCCGATGGATGCCCGAATTGTTGGCATGGCCGTTTCCTCGGAACCTCATAAAGCCTACTACATTCCCGCAGAACACACCAACATTGGAAGTGGTCGCTCTCAGCTTTCTGTAAACAGCATTTTGAGTGAGTTCAAGGCTTTGCTGGAAGATGATGGTTTCCCGAAATATGGTCAGAATCTTAAATATGAACGGGTTGTTTTGAGCCATTACGGGGTGAATCTCAGGGGTATCCAATTCGATACCATGATAGCAAGTTATCTGCTTGAACCCGGCCAGCATGCTCACCGCCTGGAATGGATTGTTGAGCGCTATCTTGGGGAGCGGATGTTGTCCTACAAGGAACTAACATCTACCGGCATAGGAGGAAAAAAAGTTCTGTCTTTCGCTGAGGTGCCCGTTGATAAAGCTGCGGAATATGCCGGGGCAGATGCTGAGGTTGTGGTCAGGCTAGTGCCGCTTCTTAAAGAAAGGCTGGAACAGGAGGGGCTTATTTCCCTCTTTTATGAGTTAGAAATGCCACTTGTTGAGGTTCTTGCAGATATGGAGCGGTGTGGTGTACGTGTGGACACTAAGGTGTTGAAGAACCTCTCGAAAGAGCTTGATGAGCGTCTAAGGGATTGTGAACAAAAGATTTATGAACTGGCGGGGATTGAGTTTAACATTCAATCACCGAAACAACTTGCGGAGATCCTTTTCGATAAGCTGGGGCTTCCTGTCGTCAAGAAAACAAAAACAGGCCCTTCCACTGACATGAGTGTACTGGAAACACTGGCTCCAATGCACCCGATTGTTCAGGAGATTCTTGCCTACCGAAGTCTGGCAAAGCTGAAAAACACTTACGTTGATGCCCTTCCCAAGATGGTAAATCAACGTACCGGTAGGATTCACACATCCTACAACCAGACCGTTACGGCAACGGGCAGGCTGAGCAGCTCCGATCCGAACCTGCAAAATATTCCAATTAGGACGGGGGAGGGGAAGCGCATTCGCGAAGCCTTCATTCCTGAAGAGGGCATGATTTTTCTGTCGGCCGATTATTCCCAGATAGAACTCCGCATTCTTGCGCATTACAGCGAAGATGAAGGTCTCATTGAGGCGTTCAGGCGCGGAGAGGACATCCACAGCCGAACGGCTTCAGAAATTTTTCATGTTCCTCTTGATAAGGTTACCCCGGATATGCGTAGATTCGCGAAAACAATAAATTTCGGAATTATTTACGGCATGGGTCCCTATGGATTATCCAAGGCACTTGGAGTTAGCAAGAGGGAAGCAAAAGAAATCATTGACAGGTATTTTAATCGGTATTCGGGGGTTAGACGGTTTATTGAGAAAACCATTGAAGAGGCCACCGAAAGGGGGTTTTGCAGAACGCTTATGGGTAGGATTCGTCACATTCCGGAACTTCAAGACAGATCTAGAACGATTCGCCAGCAGGGGGAGCGCCTTGCCGTAAACACTACCATTCAGGGTTCGGCGGCGGACATAATTAAAAAAGCAATGATAAGCATTTTCAAGAAACTGTCCGATCGACGACCGTCTGCCAGAATGGTACTACAGGTCCATGATGAACTGGTTCTGGAAGTGGCCGACAACGAACTGGAGGAGATAAAGAGCTTGGTAAAAGAAGAAATGGAAAACGTTGTGGATTTAAAGGTTCCTCTCGTTGTTGATGTTGGAATAGGAAAAAACTGGGCGGAAGCACACTCCTGAAACAAAAAAGCACCCACGCCGGGTGCTTTTTCGTATGACTTCAAAAAACAAAACAAAGAAAAACTCTTACGATTCCTCCTGTCCCTTCTTTTCAAGCTCAGCTTTCAGTTTTTCAACTTCCGCCTTATATTTTTCAAGTTCCTCTTTGTATTTGCTGATATCGTCACCGGTTTCTGCTACATCTTCAGCTTCTTTCTTTTTAATGAACGGCAAGTTAACCTGATCTCTTACTTCATCATAACCAAGATATGCAGCCATTGCTCCACCCAGAAGCAACGCAAGGGGTAAGGCACCGGCCAGCAGGCGAAGAAAATCGCCAAAAAACATGAAAATTCCAATAATACCCAAAAAAGCCGCAACCAAGCCGCCAACGAACACCTTCATTCCTTTTCCTCCTCTCCTTTACCTTGTCCGTTCGTTATCTGATGAAAAATGGTTGAGAACCAGCATCAAGCCAAATCACGCATCATCTAGCACGGCATCGCCTGCATTGCAAGCCATAAATGTGATAATATGCACTTTCAGTACTTGAGCACTTTGTCTGTTCTGCAAATTCATACACAGATGCTTTTTCGCGTGCTAAAAAGCCTTTCGCTAAAATGTGACGAAGGGAGGATTGGAGGATGGATTGCGGCCTCGGGAATGAGCTCCTCCTTGTGGAAAAGCCAGGGAGATACGCTGGTTTGGAAACCATCCGCTCAGAAAAGAACTGGAACAGGGCAGACGTCAGATGGGTCTTGGTGTTTCCTGATGTTTACGAAGTCGGCCTGAGTCATCTTGGTCTGAGGATACTTTACCGAATCCTAAACAGTTGCGAAGGTGTGGTCGCTGATCGGGCTTATACTCCCTGGCCCGATAGAGAAGATTGGTTGCGTAGCAACGGTGTTCCCCTTTGTTCCATTGAATTTGCTAGACCACTAAAACAATTCAATTTTCTTGGTTTCAGCCTTCAATATGAACTTTCTTACACCAGCGTGTTAACGGTATTAGACCTGAGCGGGGTTCCGTTTTTTGCAAAGGACCGTACGGAAGAAGATCCCTTCGTTGTCGCCGGGGGGCCATGTACCTTCCACGCCGAGCCGGTCGCAGACTTTTTCGACTTCATGGTGCTTGGTGATGGAGAAGAGGTGATTCTCGATGTAGTGTCTGCCTATCGTGAATGGAAAAGAAAAGGTGGCACAGATCGTTTTGGTTTTCTTGAGATAATCAGACACATAGAAGGTATTTATGTGCCTTCTTTTTTTGAGCCGCATTATTCATCTAACGGCAAGTTTATGGGGATTAAGGCTCTTTATGACGACTACACAAGCGTCTCTAAGCGTATAGTAAGGTCTTTGAATGCCTTTCCTTGCACGGCCGCTATTGATGAAATAGTGCCTGTTCTGGAGATAGTACACGACCGGCTTAGTATTGAGATAGCTCGTGGTTGTACAAGAGGGTGTCGTTTCTGTCAGGCTGGGTTTATTTATCGCCCTGTTAGGGAAAGACATCCTGAGCAGGTATTGGAGGCTCTTCGGCAAGGTGTTTTGAAAACTGGTTATGAAGAGGTGTCGCTATTATCGTTAAGTACCGGTGATTACAGCCAGATTAATTCACTACTGCCTCTCGCCATGAAAGAACTGGCACCGCACAGAGTTGCGGTTTCACTTCCTTCACTTCGGGTCGGAACCTTGTCCCATGAAATGATCAAAGCGATTCGCTCTGTGCGCAAGACCGGATTTACCCTAGCTCCTGAAGCGGGAAGTGAGAGATTGAGAAGAGTTATCAACAAGAACATATCCACCAGCGATCTTATGGAAACAGCAAGATATGCTTACGAAGCCGGATGGAAACTGCTCAAACTTTACTTCATGATAGGTCTTCCCACCGAGACAGATGAAGACCTTGATGCCATAGTGTTTCTTTGTTCTGAGTTATGGAAACTAGGGAAAAAAGTGCAGGGTCGCCTTAACGTATCGGTTTCCACCTTTGTTCCCAAACCCCATACCCCTTTTCAATGGTGTGGTCAGATTTCTCGTGATGAGGTGGAAAGGAAACTCGATTATTTGAAGGGGCGACTACGTCGTTTTAGGGGCGTTAAGGTTAAGTGGCATCATCCGGGGCAAAGCCTATGGGAAGCGGTACTTTCGCGTGGAGACAGACGTCTGGCCCGGGTTGTTCTAAAAGCATGGAAAAAGGGGGCAAGACTGGACGGGTGGACGGAACTCTTCAAGGAGGAAGTGTGGAAAGAAGCAATACGTGAAGAGGGTATGGATCCGCATGCACTGGCTACTAGGATTTACGACCTGGGCGATCCTCTTCCTTGGGATCATCTCAGTTCCGGCGTTTCAAAAAAGTACCTGATCAGGGAATATGAAAAGGCAAAGATGGAAGAATATACCGAAGATTGTCGCTGGGGGCATTGCACTGGCTGTGGGGTTTGCGATCTTGAGAAGGTTAGCCCTGAAGTATGGCAATCTTTGGAGTACCCCGAAACCGTAATCGTTGATTCTGCTAAATCTGCAAATTGCTCCGCTACGACACAACTTTACTGGTACACCTTTGTTTACAGGAAACTAGGACGCGCCAGGTTTTATTCCCAGACGGATATACAGCGTGTTTTTTCTCGAGCACTTCGTCGGACATCAGTCCCCGTGGCTTATAGCCAAGGGTTTCACCCCCTTCCCCGAATTTCCTTTGACGATGCCTTGCCTGTTGGGATGGAGAGCTTATGTGAGCGGGGTTGGGTTGCACTTGTGGAGCCAGTGGAAGCTTCGGAGTTTGTTGAAAAGTGGAATCGAACGATACCGGAGGAATTGCGTATTGTGGAAATGATTGCTTATGTGGGAAAACCAGTGAAAGCACCGCCACAATGGATTGTTTATAGAATAGAAGGCATAAAAAGGAATGAGGTGCTACGTTTGATGGATGCTTTTAAAAATCGTGAACGGTGGAACATTATTTTGAAGAGAAAGAAGGGAGTTAAGGAAGTTTCAGCCGATCGTGTTATAATGGAGATTATTCAAATTGACGACGATATAGTGGATGTAACCGTGCGGGGCGGAGATGCACCCGTTGTAAGACCAGCAGACATATTATCTTCCATAGGTTTGAGCCAAGAAGAGATTGCTCAAATGAGTATTGTAAAAATTTCGGCGCCGCTGTGAATTGTTAAGGGGTGGAATCCTTGGTGAGTTTGATGTAGCTGAGAAGAAAAAATATGGGGTTAATGATAGTACAAAACTTGTGAGCTTTTTGAGTGCGTGATGCGTGAAATGAGAGAAATGTATTATGGGGTGTTTGTATGCCGGGGGAACTGATCATAAATGCTGCGTCCTATGAGACTAGGGTTGCGTTGGTGGAAAACGGTCATGTTGTTGAACTCTTCATTGAGAGACACACAGACAGAACCATTGTGGGCAATATTTACAAGGGCAAAGTAGTGAAGGTGCTGCCCGGTATGCAGTCCGCCTTTGTGGATATTGGGCTTCCAAAGGCGGCTTTTCTTTATGTAGGTGATGTTTGTGTCAAGGTGGATGAGTCACTCGCCCGAGCGTTTGGTGACGATCTGGATCAGACCGACCTTGACCCCCAGGTTCCATCTGCCGCCGATGTTCCAATAGAAGATCGTTTACGGGAAGGGCAAGACATCCTAGTTCAGGTTGCCAAGGAACCTCTAGGGTCCAAGGGTGCCAGGGTAACCACGCAGATTACAATTCCAGGTAGAAATCTAGTTCTTATGCCTATGGTTAAGCATGTTGGGGTGTCTCGCCGCATTGACGATGAAAATGAGCGTGAGAAGCTCAGGGAAATCATGCTCTCTATAAAGCCCCCCGATTACGGCTTTATAGTGCGCACGGCGGCTGAAGGAGCTGGACCTGAGAAACTGGAAGCCGAGATGAGGTTTTTAATAAAGCTCTGGGAAAGGATATGTGCCAGAGCCGAAAAAATGCCTGTACCTTCACTTGTGTACAGGGAACTGGACATCACTCTGCGGGCTGCAAGGGACTTGTTTACTAAGGAAGTTGAGCGGTTGGTTGTAGATTCTGAGGAGGAGTATGAAAAAATCATAGAATTCGTAGAAGCTTACATGCCTTCTCTCAAATACAACGTGGAATTATATCGAGGAAATCAGCCCATTTTCGACGCTTATGGAATAGAAATGGAACTTCAGAGGGCACTCAATAAAAAGGTGTGGCTCAAATCCGGCGGTTACATTGTCATTGAAACCACCGAAGCACTGACTGCGATAGATGTGAACACAGGCCGCTATGTTGGTAAGAGAAATCTTGATGACACCATTTTAAAGACAAATCTGGAAGCCATAAAGGAAATTGCTTGTCAGCTTAGGTTGAGAAATATCGGCGGGATTATAATCATAGACTTCATCGACATGGAAAGGGCAGGAGATCGGGAAAGGGTATTTGAAGCACTGGTAGAAGCGTTCAAACGGGACAGGAACAAGACAAAGGTTTTGCGGATGTCTGAGTTTGGCCTAGTTGAAATGACGAGAAAGCGAACACGGGAAAGTATATCAAGGCTTTTGCAGGAGCCGTGTCCCTACTGTGATGGAACCGGTTTTGTCAAATCGCGACAAACAGTGTGTTATGAAATCCTCAGGACAATAGAACGAGACAAAAAAGAGCTTTTTGGAAGAGATATTCTTGTCAAAGCGCATCCAGAAGTGATTGATTTATTCTACGACGAAGAGCGAGGTGCTTTCGAAAGCGCTGAGGAGAAACTTCATGCCAGAATATACCTGCAAGCTGATGAATCCTTGCATGTGGAGCAATTCGAGGTGGTTCCATTTGTGCACGACGATAAGCAGAAATGAAGCGGAGGTTGTGACGCATGGGGTTAATATTCAAATTGCGCGATCGTCTGAACCGTCAGGCCGCTTTGAAGTGGGTTATTTACGGGACAATAGTGGGAATTGTGAGTGGCTTAGGGGCTGTCACTTTTTTTTACTGTCTTGAGTGGGGCAAGTTCTATCTTTTTGAGTACCTTGCCGGTTATAAGCTCACTCATCCGGCAGGTGAACATCTGGTAAACATTGAGGTGGTTCGTCCCTTTAAACGGTGGCTTTTGTTCGTTTTACCGGTGGTGGGAGGTTTACTTTCTGGGTTGATCGTTTACACATGGGCTCCTGAAGCTGAGGGGCATGGTACAGATGCCATGATTGACTCCTTTCATAACCGCAACGGTTATGTGCGGTGGAGGGTTCCCTATGTTAAAAGTCTCGCATCGGTCATAACTCTTGCGACGGGAGGGAGCGCCGGTCGTGAAGGGCCCATTGCTCAAATCGGTTCAGGTTTTGGATCATGGCTTGCTCAAGTGCTTGGGCTGAGCATTAAAGACCGCAGGATTCTTCTTCTTGCCGGGTGTGCTGGGGGACTCGGTGCAATCTTCCGCGCCCCTCTCGGTGGCGCATTGACGGCTGTGGAAGTTCTATATCGAGAGGATTTCGAATCCGAAGCTATCGTACCATGTGTGATTTCGTCGGTAGTGGCTTATTCCATTTTTACCATTATATTCGGCCATAAGCCAATATTTGAGACACCTCCTGTGTATTTCACAAACCCTCTGGAATTGTTAACATATTTAGTTCTCGGTCTCGCCTGCGTTCCTTTTGGTTACATTTACGTGAAAACCTTCTACGGGCTCAGAGACAGAGTGTTTCGGCTTATGCCGCTTAAAAGACACTTGAAGCCAGCTCTGGGAGGAGTTTTTGTTGGCTTAATTGGCTTGTGGTTTCCTCAGGTACTGAGCGGTGGTTACGGCACTATTCAGAAGGCTCTTTGCGGACACCTCACTGCCGGTTTTATGGTCGTGTTGGCTCTGCTGAAGATAGTGGCCACTTCTTGCACCATTTCTTCCGGCGGGAGTGGCGGTGTTTTTGGACCTTCACTTTACATTGGTGCAATGGTCGGCGGTGTGGTCGGACAACTGGGGCAGCAGTTTTTTCCGAATGTTGTAACTCATCCTGGAGCTTTTTCCCTGGTAGGTATGGGTGCTTTCTTTGCCGGAGTTGCAAAGGCACCCTTGGGGGCTCTTATGATGGTCAGCGAAATGACGCAAGGTTATGGCTTGCTTGTCCCTCTCATGTTCACATCAACTATAGCTATTATTCTGTCGCAAAAATGGCACCTCTATGAAAAACAAGTGCTCAACAAATTTCATTCTCCAGCACACCGAGCAGAAACGGTGGTCAATGTGCTTCATGGTCTTCACGTAGGTGATGTCTGTCCGAAGGGTAGAGCGGTTACCATTTTGCCGATGGATATGACGCTTGGAGAGTTAAAGCGACTTGTGGCCAGGACCAGAGATTCATTTTTCCCCGTAGTGGATCAGGATTTTCGTCTAAGGGGCGTACTGGCGGTACCTTCTGTTAGGAATCTTATTTTTGAAGATGATTTGTCGGATTTGCTGGTTGTGGCTGAATTAGTGTCCCCGCCCGTGAGTGTTAAGTGGAATGAAACGCTCGATCAGGCACTGGTAAAATTCCTTCGTTCTGGATACTATCATCTGCCTGTAGTGAATGACGAGGGCGAGGTTGAAGGCGTGTTAAAACTGGATGAACTTGTATCGGCATATCATGAAGAGATGGAACGAATAAAGGGAGAGGAAACTTTCTAAAGGTTGGGAGTTGAATATGGATAGAAGAAAATCCTATGAACTTTACGGCCGAGCTTGCAAGGTTATGCCTGGCGGGGTTAATAGCCCGGTAAGGTCCGGTAGAGCGGTTGGGGCGGAGCCGATATTTGTTGCTAATGCCAGCGGGGCGCATATTTGGGATGAAGATGGGAATCGCTACATTGATTATGTGTGTTCCTGGGGACCGTTGATTTTAGGGCACGCTCATCCGGAAGTGGTGAAGGCTGTCAAGGGCGCGAGTGAAAAGGGCACGTCATATGGAATTCCCACCAGACTAGAAGTTCAAATGGCGGAACTCGTGGTAGAAATGGTTCCCTCTATTGAAATGGTTAGGTTTGTAAATTCGGGCACGGAAGCAACCATGTCTGCTTTGAGGCTTGCCCGAGGGGTTACGGGACGTTCGAAAATCGTGAAATTTACGGGATGCTACCACGGACATAGTGATTGCCTGCTGGTTGAAGCAGGGTCCGGCATAGCTACGTTGGGTATACCAGGTAGTCCTGGTGTTCCAAAAGAAGTCGTGTTGCATACCATTACACTGCCTTACAATGATGGGGCAGTGGTAGAAAAAGTTATGGATGAAGTTGGACGGGAAGTTGCGGCCATTATCGTTGAGCCTGTGGCCGGAAACATGGGGGTAATCCCGCCGGAGCCGGATTTTTTGGAAGGATTGCGGAATATCTGTGATAAGTACGGTGCCCTTCTGATTTTCGATGAAGTCATTACCGGTTTTCGTCTGGCATCTGGAGGGGCACAGGAGTTTTACAGTGTGAAGCCCGATATAACCTGCTTGGGGAAGATCATAGGTGGTGGCTTGCCGGTTGGTGCTTACGGAGGTGGTCGGGACATAATGGCCCAGGTTGCACCTGAAGGAAATATCTATCAGGCGGGGACTCTATCAGGAAATCCGCTTGCCATGGCGGCAGGAATAGCAACTCTGAGCATTTTGAAGGAAAAACCAGAAATTTATTCAGAACTTGAGAAAAAGGGAGCCTATCTGGAGCGGGGGCTTAGAGAAGTAGCAAAACACGCTGGAGTGGAAGTTACGGTACAACGAGTTGGTTCTATGGGATGTGGTTTTTTCGGAAAGGGTCCCATAAAAAACTTTGATGATGTTAAAAAATGCGATACCGAGCTGTATGCCAGATTCTGGAAGGGTATGCTTGATGAGGGTGTATATCTTGCTCCGTCTCAATTCGAAGCCTTTTTCATAAGTACTGCTCACACTGTTGAAGATCTGGACCGTACTATTGAGGCTGCCGGTCGGGTATTGGATAAGTTGTTTTCTTAGACGGGATATCTGTTCTTTTTCGAACAGCCCTAAAAAAACATTGACTTGAGAAAGATGGCTGTGCTAGTTAGCGTTGTGAACAATTACACGAAGTGGCCAGGATGAAGGAAGAAACGAAGCAATATGTTAGGCAGTTGGTGAAGGCATCCACGGTAGGTTTTTCTGTAGCCTTTGCCATCTTCATTGGTGTGGGAATTGGGTTTTTTCTGGATACCCAATTTGGTACCTGGCCGTGGTTGACAATAGTTTTTATGATTTTCGGTATTGTTGCTGGCTTTAAAAATTATTATCGCTTTGCCAAGAAGCAACAGCGAGAAGAAGAGGGAAGAAAGAAGTATTATTAATGATCGGTGAGAAAGAGGTCGTCAGGCGAATTAAGCTGGTACATGGGTTGTTGGGGTCGTTGGCGGTGTTGATTGCAAGCAGTTATTCGTATCAGGTTGCGTTGAGCATTTTTGTCGGGTGGGTTTTGATGGCTGTTAATTTCGAACTCCTTGAATGGCAATTGAATAGGATTTTTAATCGGGCTCAGAAACCAAGGAAAAAGGTTGTTGTGCTTTTGAAGTATTATGCTCGTTTTTTAGTACTCATAGTGATTGTTGGGATTATCGTGGCTAATAAATGGGTTAACCCTCTGGCTTTTGCTGGGGGATTATTGTTGATAGGGTTGAGTTTTATAGGTGTAGCGGGTCAGTTGTGTATAAAACAGGCATTAAAAAGAGAGGGGTAACCAAATGGAGCATCCGGTTCTTTTTCTGCCGATGTTATTGAAAAAGCTTGGATTGCCGGTGGTGTTGAGTGCCGATGAGGCTCACACCTTTTTGCAGAAGCTTCTTTTGCCTCATGTGATTTACGCATGGTTGTTAATGTTGGTGTTTATCTTAATCGGGTGGAAGGTTGGAAAAAAGATTGAGGTGGTTCCGGCGAAAGGTCAGAACTTTTTTGAAACAGTTTTAGGTGGAATAGAGGACTTCATGATTGGTATTGTTGGGGAGGAAGGTCGTTTTATCTTTCCGCTTATTGCAACGTTGGGTATCTTTATACTTTGCAGTAACTATATGGGTATGATTCCGGGGTTTTACGCTCCAACGTCGAATCTTAATACTACCTTGGCGTGTGCCATAATAGTGGTTGCTTATAGTGAGCTTGTAGGCATTAAATTTCACGGTATTAAGTATATCAAGCATTTTACGGGTCCGGTGTTGTGGTTAGCCCCTCTTATGTTCCCGATTGAAGTGATCGGCCATCTGGCACGTGTGATGAGCTTGTCCATACGTCTTTTTGGTAATATTTTTGGTGAAGAGCTAGTGCTTGCCATTTTGTTCTTTCTTGCTGGGATGTACCTTGCGCCTTTACCAATGATGGTGCTTGGATTGTTCACCGGGTTTATACAGGCTTTTATCTTCTGTGTTCTTTCCATGATGTATTTTGCAGGGGCTATTGAGGAAGCTCATTAAGGTATTGGGAGGAAGGCCGGGTGGTTTACGGCTTGTTTTATGAATCGTTACACAACACATTTTTAAGTTTAAAGGAGGTATAGGAGTATGCTTCGAAGGACTGGTTTGCTGACGGTGCTGTTCTTACTCGGTTTTACCGCTCTGGCGTTTGCCGCTGAAGAGGCTGGTGCTAGCGTGACGGTTACCGGACTGAAGTTCTTCTCCTGGTCTGCTTTGGCTGCGGCTCTCGCTATTACCTTTGCTGCTGCTGGTTGTGGTGTTGGTCAGGGTTTGGCGGTTAAGGGTTCTGTTGAAGGGGTTGCGAGGAATCCAGAAGCGTCCGGTAAGATCACAGTTACCATGCTGATCGGTCTCGCTATGATTGAGTCCCTCACGATCTATGCTCTCGTTGTGGCTTTGATTCTTATTTACGCGAACCCTGTCAGCAAGCTCATTCAGGGATTCATCGGCTTGGCAGGTCATTAGTTCAAAAGGTTGTAAGAGGCGGTTCAAAAGAGTAATATAGCGGTGAGGATTGAGGGTGACCTCACCGCTATCTTTGATTTCTGAGTAAGAGTGGGCCACTTATGAAATTTACGAAAATACCTTTGGCGACCATAAATCGTTTGTCGGTGTATCTAAGGGTCTTGGAAGGTTTGGAGGAAGAGGACCTTGATGTCATATCTTCTGAGAAGCTGGCAAAGCACTGTGGTATAAATCCTGCGCAGATACGGAAGGATCTGGCATACTTCGGAGAGTTTGGTGTTAGAGGTGTAGGATATCGCGTAACTGATTTAATATCGCAAATAAAAGAAATACTCGGGCTTAATCGCACGTGGAACTTGGCTATGGTTGGTGTTGGAAGTTTGGGATCTGCTCTTATTCGTCATGCCAATTTCATGAGGTATGGTTACATATTTGCCGCAGCTTTCGATGTTGACCCTGAAAAAGTGGGAACGAAATTGCCGAATGGTCTGATTATTAATCACATTGATGACTTAGAGGAGGTGGTCAAGGAACGGGACATACATATTGGTGTTATAGCTACTCCCGCAAATGCCGCTCAGAGTGTTGCAAATCAGTTGATTCTTGCGGGTATCAACGGGATTCTCAATTTTGCGCCTGTACAAATACAAGTACCCGATTGCTGTCACGTTGAAAACATAGACTTCACTATAAAGCTGGACAGCATAGCCTATCATCTGTCCACAAACTTCTAGATTTTACTTCTTTCGGGTAAACCACAATAAAGCACATCATTGATTTTTTTGTTCCTTGATGGACCAAGTAGAATGAGCCAATTGCAGGCTTTTTCCAAAATGTGGTTTCTATCTGTTGCAATAATGGTGTGACCTTTCTGGAGAAGCTTTCTAAAAAGAAGCAATAGGCCGTGAACATCATCAACTCTGAGGCCCGACACGGGGTCATCAAAAAGAAGAAAACAGGGAGTTTCGGAAAATGAAGGGTTTTCCAGAGGGGCTATCTGGCGGGCTATTGTCAAAAGTTTGCGCTCCGTATGAGACAGAGAAGCCATAGTCATGCCCAAATGAAGATAGTCAATCTGGAGATCTGTTAAAAGCTGTAAGGCGTTTTTTACCGTGGGTATGAAGTTGAATAACTCCACTGTCCTGTAAACAGGCATCTGCAGAACATCGGCTATTGAGAAACCTTTATATCTTACCTCCAAGATCTCAGGTTTATAACGGCTTCCCCCACAGGTTTCACAAATAACTCTGGTATGCACAGAACCACAAGGGATTTGTTCCTGCCCTCTTCCTTTGCAACGTGGGCACTGTCCTTCGGGGCTTATGTAAGAAAAATAACTGGGCTTGTATCCGCGTTTTTTTGCAGCCGGAAGTTTCGCGAAAAAGGTACGAATAGGAGTGAGAATATTGAGTAACGTTGCGATAGTTGATTTGCTAGTGACGTTCTGCTTCGAACAAGGTATAAAAATCACTCTTTTATGCTCCTGCGTGTGCGAGAGAGCTTTGCTTAGGGACTTTAGTAAAGACGTTTTCCCCGAACCGGTTGGACCTTGCAGGCAGACAAAGGAATTGATGGGTATTTCTAAAGATATGTTTTTCAGGTTAACGGAGTTCATGCCTTTTAGACGGACATAACCTTTTTGTAGGCCTGGTGTGAATTCTTTAAATAAATGGTAATTGGGTTCTACGTGATTCTCTAGATTTTTAAGGAATTCTGAGGAATCAGATACCCTAATGAGATTTCCGCCATTGGGTCCATACGATGGTCCTATTTCGATAACATGATCGGCAAATTTTAACAGGTTGGGATTGGAAGTTACAATCACTACAGTATTTGCATTTTTGGTCATATCTCTAAGCCGGTCAACCACGAAGGCCATATCAAGGTCGTCCAACTCGCTAAGGACTTCATCAAGCACGCATAAGGTTCCGGAAAAAGGAGCCATCAGAAATCTGGAAAGAGCAAGACGTGTGATTTCGCCGGTAGATAGATTTGCAAGTTGAGTGCTTATCGAATGGCGTCCTAGTTCTAATTTCTCGAGAATATCGCACCATTCGGATATATGATGGAGCAATAATGGCACGTCCTGGCTTTTTCCTGTCTGCCCCATTACCAATTCCCTGAGCTCAGATGGAGATAGTTTGACTATTTCGTAAAATGTCAGTGTTGCCCACCTCACATTTAGATTGGCATAGTGCAGACCCGTTCCACGGCAATACGGGCATTCCGATTTTGGTGATCTGGCGCATTTATGACACAGATGTTTGCCAGAAGCTTTCATAAAATGTTGTGGGGTAGGCTTTTCGTATTCCATGTTGCATCTAAAACATATGGGACGATCAGAAAAATAAAACAGACGGTTGTCGCTGGTCAGAATTTGCACCTTTCCTGTCGTTGTCGTCTTGAATGCCGTTTCCAGGGACTCCTGTAGTCTATCGTAATACCGTTTTTTTACCATAAGGCGATCAACAACAACCCACAGGTTGTGGCGTTTTTTCCAGGGAACAGGACGAAGATTTTCCAACTCCGCTAGTTGATCATCTATTATCACCCGAAGAAACCCCTGTCGCTGGAGTCTTTTGAGTGAGTGAGGCAACCTGGAATGAGGTATCTGCCCTATCTCTGCCAGGAGGTAAAAACGGGTGTCTTCTGGGAGGGTGAAGATCCTAGATGCTGCCCGAGATGGCGAAAAGGTTTCGACAGGGGTATCGCATCTGAGACAGCGCAGCTCTCCGTACCGCGAAAACACCTGAGCTAAAAGGTGCTCCAATTCTGTGAAAGATGCGATTGTGTGCTGACGAATCATGGCAGAAGATGGGGTTAATGGCATAATTGGAGCCAAAATTGGGGCAATTGAATCTACATCCGGATCGTCAGTATTTAAGGCCGATCGATAGCCTTGGAATACCTTGTCGAATGTCCGCAAGAAAAACGATATGATGGTGTGTACTGCCAGGGCAGTTTTTCCAGAACCCCTTGGCCCCGTAATGGCTGTTATGCTGTGCAATGGTATTTCAACGTTTATATTTTTTAGATTTCTAGTTCTAGCTCCGGTGACTTTGATACTTTCTGTAGTCATGAGCGCTTTTTTCGAACGGACATTTCTGCAGCCATTTTCAATGCGGAAATCATGCTGCCTGGATGAGCTATACCTTTTCCCGCAATGTCGTAAGCCGTTCCATGGTCAACGGATGTTCTGATTATTGGAAGACCTAGTGTTACATTGACGGCTTCATGAAAGTGAAGGAGTTTTACAGGAATTAAGCCTTGATCATGGTACATTGCAACTACCGCATCGAAATCTCCTGCAACTGCCCTGAAAAACACGGTGTCTGCAGGAAACGGTCCGTAAACATTCGATCCCCCAACACTTTCAAAGGTAGCCACGGCAGGAGTAATGATTTCGGCTTCTTCTCGGCCAAATCGCCCGGCTTCTCCCGCATGAGGATTCAAGCCACACACGGCTATTTTTGGATGTTCGATCCCGAAAAATTGAATCAGGCTGTCCGATGTCGTCTGAATTACTTGGATTATCTTTTCAGACGATAGTACACTGGGGACTTGGGCAAGTGGCAGATGAATCGTCACAAGGGTGACTTTTAGCTTCGGACCGGCTAGCATCATCACAGCGTTGTTTGCTCCCGTCAGTGACTGTAAAAATTCAGTGTGGCCGGGGAAGTTAAAGCCATGTGCGGCCAGTACGTCTTTGTTGATTGGCGCTGTACAGATAGCATGCACATGTCCGTCCATGGCAAATGCTACGGCTTTTTCGATCCACCTGATAACCGCTCTAGCTGTTTGGGCTGTTGGCTTGGCTGGCTCTAGATCACGCTCATCCAAGGAGTTGGATGGGTTGTGTACTATTAAGGAATGTGAGGGACTTATCATGTCAATGTTGTCTGTTTCCACTATAGGAAGATTTACCCCCTGACGGCGGATTTCTCTGATGCAGGCCTTGGGTTCTCCTATTACAATGGGAATAAAATCCCAAGGAGGCCCCATAGCCGATAAGGCTTTTATTATCACCTCCGGACCCACACCGCACGGATCGCCAAGGGTAATTGCAATCTTTGGAAGATCCTTCATGACGTTCATTGTCCTTGCAACATTCCCATTATCGCGTCCAACGCCCTTATGCGAACACTTTCTGGCACCGTGATTCTCGGCTTCATGGTTTCAAGGGCCTTTAACACATCCATCAGGCTGGTTTTTTTCATGTCGTTGCAGATCATGAGGTCCCATGCTGGGTAAAATTTCTTATTGGGGGCCCTTTTTTTCATAGTATGGAGTATCCCAATCTCCGTGCCAACGATGAATTCTTCATTGTCAGATTCCTCCACAAACTTCAGCATACCAGATGTGCTGAAAACCTGATCGGCCAATTCAATAACTTCGGGACGACATTCAGGATGCGCGATAAATACAGCCTCTGGATGCTTTTCTTTTTGCTTCAAAACATGCTCTGGTGTCAGTGAGTCATGCACAGGACAATATCCATTCCAGAACTGGACTTTGTTTTCTACAAATTTTGCGACGTACATCGCAAGATTTCTATCAGGTGTCATGTAAATAAGAGGGTATTCTGCGAACCTCCTGGCTATAGATACAGCATTTGCAGATGTGCAGCAGATAGTGCTCATGGCCTTAACTTCGGCTGTTGAATTAACGTAGGTTATTATAGGAGTGTCCGTAAATTCACGGCGAATCCATTCCATATCTTGTGGGGTTATCATATCAGCCATCAGGCAGCCGGCATCTTTCCGTGGTAGCAAAACCACCTTATCGGGGTTCAGGATGGCGGCCGTTTCGGCCATGAAATGGACACCGCAAAAAACAATTACTGAAGCTTCTGTTTCTGCAGCTTTGCGGCTTAGTTCAAGAGAATCTCCCGTAATGTCCGCTATGTCTTGGACCTCTGGGACCTGATAATTATGAGCCAGTATTATAGCGTTTCTTTTTGCCTTGAGTTCTCCAATGCGACGAATCAGCTCTTTATTTGTCATGGATTACACGACTCCTTTTTCATTGAATTTTTTAGCAGATTTTCGAAAGATTCTGCAGAAACTATATTTCCGCTAACATCAATAACTGTGACGCTTTTCAGATTTGGCGGAGCGAACTCCGATGACGGAACTTTTTTAAGCGGTTTTTCTTTGTCAAAAATTAAAATATTTTTACGACCGACGATGTCTATCGTAATAATTTTTGCGATCTTCGGGATTTGCTCGTTCACAACCATAGTAATTTCCTGTACTTCTTCCTCGGCCTTTCTTGGCTTCAGTACCACGGCCTTGTAAAGGTTTTTATCTTCTCGCACAGTCTGAAGAGAAGTGACAAAAAAGGTTTTTATAATGCCATCCGAGAAAGCCCTGACTATAATTGATTTTTCAAAGCGAGTTGTATCAAGTATCTGAACTTGGTTATCTTCTGGTGCGTATACCCATGCTAACGCTGGCAAAATCACAAATATTTGTTTTTCCGGCTCATCGTATCTCCATTTTATGTGGCATGGGTTTACAAAGATGAACTTGCCGGAAGCCGTGGTGGAAGGCACCAGGGATTGGGGAGCATAAATTTCCTGGATAAAAGTGGCTTCAAATGGCCTAAGTTTGCGGTAATGATTTTCCAAACGGTTTAGCAACCATTCGCCGATTGCGTAAGTTCGCGAGGGAAACAGACAGAACGACCAAATTGCAAACAAGGCTAGCAATGTAGGCGTGGTGCAATATTTATTCAAGTGAATTTCAGTTGTCTTCCGGAGGTGGTAAAAGAACCTGTCTGGGTTTGACACCATCTGATGGTCCAACAATTCCTTCCTGTTCCATCATTTCTATCATTCTAGCCGCTCTGTTGTATCCGACCCTCAACCTTCTTTGCAACATGGAAATTGATGCCTGGCGAGTTTGTAGCACAATTCGAACAGCCTCTTCGTACTTTTCGTCTCGCTCCATTTCATCAAAGTCAATACCTTTGTTCGACGAATCCTCCAGCGACACGTGTTCATGTTCCCATTGCATTGCTTCTGCTTGCTGCCTCCAGAAGTTGGTTACTCGCCTTACTTCTTCCTCAGAAATATATGCACCATGAATCCTCTGCAGCTTGGCCGTTCCAGGAGGCAAAAAAAGCATATCCCCCGCGCCCAAAAGAGTTTCAGCACCTGGTGTGTCTAAAATGGTCCTGGAATCTACCTTAGACGATACCTGAAAGGATATTCTCGATGGGATGTTTGCTTTTATCAGTCCAGTGATAACATCGACGGAAGGTCTCTGTGTGGCCAGAATTAGATGAATGCCCGCGGCGCGGGCCATCTGGGCTAGTCTGGTAATGGATTCTTCAACATCACGAGATGCTACCATCATGAGATCTGCAAGTTCATCAATTATGATGACAACATAGGGCATATGAGGATATTCTCCGTTTTCCCCCATCTTAGCAATGGCTTTATTATAACCTTCTATATTCCTTGCGTTCGTTTCCGCTATCAATTCGTAACGGTTTTCCATTTCCGATACAGCCCAGCGTAACGCCTGGGTGGCTTTTTTTACGTCAGTAACAACAGGGTGAATCAAGTGAGGGATCCCTTCGTAAAAACTAAGTTCAATGCGCTTTGGATCTATAAGCAGCAATTTTAAGCAATTCGGCTTATTTCGGAAAAGAAGACTACAAAGTATGCTGTTCAAACATACGCTCTTGCCGGTACCGGTTGCTCCGGCGATAAGCAAATGTGGCATGCGAGCCAGATTAGTTACTACAGGCCTTCCCACGGTGTCTTTACCAAGGGCAATAGTGAGTGGCTGTGTAGCTTTTTGAAATTCATTCGATTCTATGATCGATCGTATCGGTACGAGTTGACGTCTTTTATTGGGTATTTCAATTCCAACTGCCGCTTTGCCTGGAATCGGAGCCACTATACGAATACTCATGGCTTTGAGGGCCATGGTTAGATCATTGGCAAGATTCACAATTCGGTTTATTTTAATTCCAGGTGCCGGAACATACTCAAACATGGTGATAACGGGACCAGGGTGAATATCCACCACCTCGCCCTTGATGCCGAAATCGGCTAGTTTTTGAGTGAGTATTTCGGCCTTTCTTTTCAGGAAATGGATATCTTCCATTTGTTGCTCTTCGCTGTATCGATTCAGAAGCCCGATGTCGGGTAGGTAAAAGTCGTTTTCCGACCGGTTTAATTTATGAGCTTTTTGTTTTTTGGGATTTTTCGTATCGGGCAATTTCTTAGGGAAACTTTCTTGGATCGTCACGTGGGAGAACGACTGGTCTTCTACGGAGAATAAAGTTTCTTCCACTTCCTGCGGCGTTACTTTGCTTTTGGAGGACATAGTTACTGGTTCTTCATCGTAGTCCAGCACCTCTATGTCTAGGAGCGCCTCTTCAGATATATGTGAATTCGAGTTGCTGTGAGCTGCAGAGTTGCTTGACGGTCTTGCTTTATTTAATTTGGCTCTGATGTTTTCAGAAAGACTTTTACAGAATCTGACAAGTGACATAGTAACAACGCTTGTCATTTGAGCCAGTCTTGGCCCTGTTTCCGAAAGTGTCCAGGGCAGCAATGCGACAAATCCCAGAATAACCAGTCCAAAAGTTACAAAGAGCGCTCCTGTTCGTGAAAATGTTTTGATCAAAAGGTTAGCAATGACTTTTCCTGCATGACCGCAGACTGGAAAGGAAGTTCCACGTATTTTTACAACAGGTGTTATAATAGGTGGTATCACGACTAAGCTTATGAAGATTAATGCTAGGCCTAGGGCAATTATTGACTGATTTCTGGCAGAGCCTTTGTTTGTCCTTTTTAGTTGCCTGTATCCTATTAGGTACAACAGACCGGGAATAAAAAAGCTGGCAATTCCGATAACCGTGTAGAGGAGCCAGGCCAAGTGTGCGCCGAAAAGACCCAACAAATTATGTACCGTTGAGTTCAGCGAAGATGCGTTAAATATGGTTGGATCAGTGGGATCAAAGGATAACAAGCTTATCAATGAAAGGGTCGCTAGAAAAAAGAAAATTAACCCTAATAGCTCACTTTTTTTTCTTTCCACAACCGGGCTTAAACCTCCATTACGACTGGATAAATCACAGGTCTCCGTCCTAAGACCTTGTAAAAAAAACTTTTCAGTTCCTTACGTATCCGTCTCTGTATTTCACCAGTTTCAGGTCGAATTCCTTCTTCCATAAATCGATCGAATATTTCAAGAATCAAACACTGAGCACAGTATAGAATTTCTGTATTAAGCTCCTCAGAAACGAAACCCCTGCTGAATACATCTGGACCGTTGAGAATATCACCATATTCCTGATCTATGACCACAGAAACTATAACAAGCCCGTCTTCGGCGAGGTGTTTTCGGTCTCTTAGGACTGGTTTGCCTATATCTCCCACTCCCTTACCATCGACAAAGACCCTACCCACGGACACTCGATGACCAAGCATTACCTTCTTTGACCTTATCTCAAGACTCTGACCGTTTTCAATTAGCAGGCAGCGGTTCCTTGGAATTCCGACTTCTTCGGCCAGCTGGCAGTGTTTTACCAGATGTCGATATTCTCCGTGGATTGGTACGAAATATCGAGGTCGCACCATGTTTATAAGCCATTTCAACTCTTCCTGATAGGCATGTCCTGATACGTGAATATTCCTGACACTTTCGTAGATTACTTCAGCGCCATGGCGGTATAGGTGATTAATGACGTTATGTATGGTTCGTTCGTTCCCGGGAATGAATTTCGACGACAATATGACGGTGTCGCCTTTCTTCAGCTTAATCCACTTATGGTCATCGAAGGCTATTCTGGTAAGGGCACTCATAGGCTCGCCCTGGCTTCCGGTGGTTACGATAACAACTTTTTCATCAGGCAGGCGAGACAGGTCTTTTAGAGTAATTTTATCCAGCGGGTTTATGTTGAGATAACCCAGTTCTTCAGCTATTCGGATGTTTGTCTGGATGGACTTGCCATGGAAAAGGACCTTTCTTCCCAGCTGGACGGCGGTATCTATTATCTGTTGAATACGATGGATATTGCTGGCAAAAACGGCGACGATTATGCGACCAGGTGCTTCCCTGAAGATTTGAGTAAAAGTCTTTTTGATTTCTCGCTCTGACAGGGTATAGCCTTCGTGTTCTGCGTTTGTTGAGTCTGACAATAGAAGCAAAACTTCTTCACTTTGAAGGTTACTCAGTTTTCCGTAGTCAAAGGAGATGCCGTCAACAGGTTGGTGATCTATCTTAAAATCACCCGAGTGCACTATAGTACCCTGTGGGGTCCTGATGATTAGACCCACTCCGTCAGGAATGCTATGACACACTGAGAAAGGCTCAACCTCGATTACCCCGAACTTTATGCAACTGCCCGGCGTCATTTCCACGAGGCTAACTCGATTTACGAGCTTATGTTCTCTCAGTTTTTCCCTTACCAGCGCCAAGGTGAAGCGAGTTCCATAAATAGGCACATTAAATTCCGGGGAAAAAAATGGAATGGCTCCTATGTGATCTTCATGGCCGTGGGTTAGTATCAGTGCTTTGATTTTCGATGCATTTTCGCGCAAATATGTGAAATCGGGTATTACCGCATCAATTCCGAACATTTCCTCTTCTGGAAACATCAATCCTGCGTCCACAACGATAGCTGAGTCTCCACATGAGAAGACCATCATATTAAGCCCTATTTCACCAAGACCTCCAAGGGGTACAACATAGACAGGCTGGTTGTTTTCAGCCACCGCTTAGACCTCCTCAGGCAGCTCTTGCGATTCCCTGCTCTTCTGGGGACAGACCCTGAAGGATCCTTGATCTGACAATTTCTATTAATTGCTGCCTGTCCTTGAGTCCAATGGCCTCGGTGGAAACAGGATCGTGTATTGTAATTATTACCTGGCCGGGTGTTATCATCCATTTTCCTTTAGGCATAACTTTGTGGGTGCCGCTTATGCTTATTGGCAGAATAGGTTGCTGGCTTTGGATGGCCAGAATAAATCCGCCTTTTTTGAAAGCCTGAAGTACTCCGTCCTTACTTCGGGTTCCTTCCGGGAAAATCATGACCGAAGTTCCCATGCGGATTTGCTCAGCGGCTTTAGTCAAACTTTCAAAGGCCTTAGTTCTATTACTTCTATCTATTGGGATATAGCCAATAAGCTTCATGGCCTTACCCACGATCGGAATTCGATAAAGTTCTTCTTTTGCAAGCCAGCGAAATTGGCCTGGAATGTAAGCTAGCAACACGAATATATCAAACCAGCTTTGATGGTTTGCCATGTATACGTAGGCCTGCTTCGTGTTGATCTTATCAATGCCTCGAACAATAACCTTTACCCCCCCTACTTTAACCTGGATATAACCCCATAGCCGAGCGTACCAGTGTCCTATGTTCGAGTTTCTGGTAATGAACAGAGTCAGGATAGCCATGGTTCCAAGTAACCCCGAAGTCGCGACCAGCACGGGGTAAAATATTGCAGTTCTAATGCACATTCTCAATCTATGATTCATTGTATTGCTCCCTATTTGCAGCCCATTTGGAATTTGTTGAGTACGGTATCTTCGATCACTATCACTCTAATCGGTATGTGTGCTAGAGTCAATTTGTTGTAACCCCTTGCAAAGCTGAACATTTTTATTGCAGCCCTACTGGTAGCGTGCTAGATATACACGGCTTTCAAACCGCACACCCCTTTGATTCCTTTTGGTGCCCATTAGTGGTGCGACGGGGGTGGAGGGATAACCAAAGGAGGAGGTAGAACAGTATGGCATTGGTAACCATGAAAGAACTTCTTGAATCGGGAGTACACTTCGGGCACCAGACCCGGCGGTGGAATCCCAAAATGAAGCCCTTTATCTTTGGGTCTCGCAACGGTATTTACATTATAGATCTTCAAAAAACGGTCAGAATGTTCCAAGAAGCCTACAATTTTGTCGTGGAAGCTACATCGAAAGGCGAAACAGTTCTGTTTGTGGGAACCAAACCTCAAGCTCAGGACATTATTCGTGAAGAAGCCGAACGGTGCGGAATGTATTATGTCAATCACCGCTGGCTCGGGGGTATGCTTACGAATTTCAAAACCATTAAACAACGTGTGGATCGCCTGAAAGAACTGGATGCTATGTTCGAAGATGGAAGTATTTCCAAGTTTCCGAAGAAAGAAGCTCTGAGGTTGGCCAGGCAACGTGAGAAATTGGAGCGAAACCTTGGAGGTATAAAAGAAATGGGGCACCTACCGGGTGTCCTTTATGTCGTCGACACACCTAAAGAAAAAATAGCCGTGGCAGAAGCCAACAGGCTGGGTATTCCTGTAGTTGCCATTGTGGATACCAATAGTGATCCGGATGTTATTGATTATCCCATACCCGGAAATGATGACGCTATAAGGGCAATTCGACTTATTACCTCAAGGATCGCCGATGCTTGCATTGAGGGGAAAAAACGTTTTGAGGAATCCATGCAGGCTGAAACTGATAAGGAACTGGAAGCTGAGGTATCACCCGGAAGCTTGTTAAAGGAAGAAGAAGGGCTGGAAGTTGAAATAGTCAATCCGGTAGAACCGGTAGAAGAAGAGACAGAAGAGTCAGAAAAAGTGGTCGAGGAAAGGCGAGAAAATAGCGAAGGAAAAGAGGAATAAAAGAAAGGAGGGATGACGTTGGCTGTGTCACTTGAATTGGTAAAGGAACTACGTGCTAAAACGAATGCGGGCATGATGGACTGCAAACGAGCACTGGAAGAAACCAACGGCGATATTGAGAAAGCAATTGATATATTGAGGCAAAAAGGTCTTGCCACGGCTCTCAAAAGGGCGGGTAAGGAAGCGAAAGAAGGTGTGGTTCAGGCTTACATTCACGGTGGTGGTCGCATAGGGGTTCTTGTCGAAATAAATTGTGAAACAGACTTTGCTGCGCGAAGTGATGCCTTTCAGGAATTTGCCAAGAACATTGCAATGCAGATAGCTGCTACGAATCCTCTGGGAATTGAAAAAGAGGATATTCCTCAAGAAATCGTTGAGAGAGAAAAGGCAATATACGAAGCGCAAGCCCGAGAGTCCGGTAAACCCGAGCACATAATCGACAAAATAGTCGAAGGTAAGTTGAAGAAATTTTATTCAGAAGCCGCTCTAATGGAGCAGGCTTTTATACGTGATACCGATAAGACCGTGCGAGATTATCTAAACGAGCTTGTCGCGCAAATTGGCGAAAAGGTAATAATTCGGCGTTTCACCAGGTATCAACTTGGCGAAGAGTGAGGGGTCAAAAAGCAATGCCGGAATCTCCCATTTATAAGCGAGTTTTATTGAAACTGAGCGGAGAAGCTCTAATGGGGGATCAACCGTATGGAATTGACACCGTAACAATAGATCGCATGGCTCAGGAGATTGCAGTAGTACACGGAATGGGAGTGGAAATTGCGTTGGTGATAGGTGGAGGCAACATCTTTCGGGGAGTTTCCGGCGCTGCTCAGGGGATGGACCGTTCCACCGCTGATTATATGGGAATGCTCGCCACAGTAATAAACGCATTGGCCCTGCAACAATCGCTGGAAAAACATGGTGTGGCTACCAGGGTTCAATCAGCCATTACCATGAGGGAAGTTGCGGAACCGTATATACGTAGAAGGGCGATCAGGCATTTGGAAAAGGGAAGAATCGTCATCTTTGCCGCTGGAACCGGATTACCCTTTTTTACAACGGATACGGCTGCTGCCCTTCGGGCGATAGAAATAGGAGCCGAAGCGTTGCTTAAGGGTACCAAGGTAGATGGAGTTTACGATTCAGACCCTGAAAGAAATGCTAATGCCCATAAATATGATAGACTTACTTATACTGAAGTTTTGGCTAGAAACCTGAAGGTTATGGATGCTACGGCTATTTCTCTGGCCAGGGATCAGGGCATGAAAATAGTTGTGTTCAATGTGAGGGTACCGGGAAATATGGAGCGTGTTGTAAGAGGTGAACCTATCGGAACGGTGGTGGCAGGAGGTGAATGATGTTAAACGAGATTTACGATGACGCTCGAGAACGAATGACGAAAACCTTGAAAAATCTGGAAAGTGAATACAAGCGGCTCAGAACTGGTAGAGCTTCCACAGCACTAGTAGAGCATATAAGAGTGGAATATTATGGTACGCCAACACCCCTTAACCAACTTGCTACGATCACCGTTCCAGAACCGCGAACTATAATGATACAGCCGTGGGATCTGAGTGTCGTTGCTGAGGTAGAAAAGGCAATTTTGAAGTCCGATCTTGGGTTAACTCCAAACAACGATGGAAAAATTATCAGGATAAACATTCCTCCACTAACAGAAGAAAGGCGTCAGGAGCTGGTGAAGGTTGTCAAAAAGATGGCAGAAGAAGCAAAGGTTGCTCTGCGCAACATCCGCCGTGATGCAAACGAAATGATAAAAGAAATGAAAAAGGAAAAGCAAATTTCTGAAGATGATCAGTTTCGAGGACAGGAAAAAATTCAAAAGCTCACCGATGAATTCGTTAAAAAGGTGGATGAACTTCTAGAAAAGAAGGAGAAGGAAATTCTTGAGGTCTGATCCTGAGAGCCGCAGGCATTACTTTAAAAAATTACCCAAGCACGTTGCCGTCATTATGGACGGTAACGGGAGATGGGCAAGGAGACGCCTTAAAAATCGTGTTTATGGACATGAAGCAGGGATCGAGGCGGTAAAAACGGTAATCCGTTGTTGCGTGGACTGTGGAATACCTTACTTGACTCTATATGCTTTTTCCAAAGAAAACTGGCAGCGTCCTAAAGCGGAGATTGATTCACTGTGGCGTATTATGAAAAAGTTTTTGCAAAAGGAGTTGTCCGGTTTAATTGAGAAGGGAATCAAGATTTTGCATATAGGAGACCGTGAAAGTCTTCCATCGGACGTTTTGGCTATGCTCGACAATGTCGTTGAAAAGACGAAGAATGGTGAAAACCTGATCGTGCAAGTCGCCCTGAATTACGGGGGCAGACATGAAATAGTGGAAGCTACACGCCGCATAGCAGAGAAAGTGAAGCGCGGCGAAATGAAACCAGATGATATCAATTTGGATACTTTTGCAGCTCATCTCTTTACCGCTGGCGTGCCCGATCCAGATTTGCTAATTCGTACCAGCGGAGAATGCAGAGTCAGTAATTTTCTTCTCTGGCAAATTGCCTACACTGAACTTTACATCATCGACACCCTTTGGCCGGATTTCGGCGAAAAAGAGTTCTATGCGGCTCTTGAGGCATTTCAGACCAGGGAAAGACGGTTTGGAAAAATAAGCGAACAGCTCACTGTTGCAGAAAACTGTTCGGCATTTTAATAACTGATCAAAAGTTGTGATGATTCAACTCACGGAACTGCAGAAACGGTGGATAACCTCTCTGGCCATTGCTATTCCTCTCGTTGTTCTGGTAGTTACCGCACCCGAATGGGTGATAATGCTCGTCGTCGTGCTGGCAGTTATTATGAGTGTAATTGAAGCCTGTAATCTTGTCCTACCCTCCGAACCAACGCTAAAGGATACGGTGATCCTTTGTGGCGCTGCCCTTTGCTTTCCCATTGGTGGGTTCTTGGCTGGCGAACTTGGATTACACATAGCCCTAATAGCAGTGACGTTATGTCATTTTGTGGCGTATCTTTACCTGTATTCAAAGGGGATATTTCGTTTAAGCGAAATTTTCTCTTTGCTTGGTGGCAGTATCTATGTGGGATATTTTCTGGGCTTTGTAACTCTTTTCAGGTTGCCAAATGGAGAACCTCATCGTGGGCTACTTTTGTTCGTGCTCATCACAGTTGCTGCTACAGACGCTGGGGCCTTCTTCATTGGTAGGCGCTTCGGTAAGCGTCCTCTTTGTCCATCGGTGAGTCCTAAAAAGACGGTCGAAGGGATGTTTGGTGGCTTTGGAGCAGCTGTTTTATTTGGCACCTTTTCAGGTTGGTTACTTGTTGATGGATTCACTATCCTAAAAGCTTTGTGTGGTGCTTTCTCTATATCTTTTGCCGCGCAGGTCGGGGACCTTTTTGAATCAGCTTTGAAAAGGCGCAAGGGTGTTAAGGATTCTGGAACCATTCTTCCCGGTCATGGAGGGGTCCTCGATAGGTTGGATAGCTTGCTTTTTGCCTTTCCTATGACGTGGATATTTTGGAGATTGTTGGAGATTTTGTGATGGACAATTTTGCTAGAAAGCGAGTTGTTGTGCTTGGTTCTACTGGCTCTGTTGGATCGTCAACGCTAGACATTATTCGAAAATATCCAGACAGGTTTGAAGTGCTGGCCCTTACTGCGGCGAAGAATGTTGATCTTTTACTTTCGCAGATTGAAGAGTTTAAACCCAGGTTAGTGGTTGTTAAGTCTGAGCGGGAGGTCAAGAATCTAGAAAGCAAGCTTCCGGAGGCTCTGTCGGGTATTGAAATCTGGTTTGGCGAGAAAGGATATTGTACAGCTGCTTCCCTATCAGATGCAGACATTGTCGTTTCTGCTATCGTAGGAGCGGTTGGCCTTCTTCCGACTTATGAAGCTGTAAAGGCTGGAAAAGTTGTGGCCTTGGCCAATAAGGAATCTATGGTGATAGCTGGTGAGATAATAACGCGACTGGCCAAGAAAACGGGAGCAACAATCCTTCCTGTGGATAGTGAACACAATGCGGTGTTCCAGGTATTGCAGGGGCATGATTCATTACATCTAAAACGAATTATTTTAACCGCTTCCGGAGGACCGTTTTTTGGCAAGAGCAAGTCAGAGATTGAGTCGGTTTCTCCTGAGGTTGCCTTGAAACATCCGAATTGGTCCATGGGAAGCAAAATAACTATTGATTCGGCTACATTAATGAACAAAGGGTTAGAGTTGATAGAAGCTAAATGGCTTTTTGACGTGCCTATGGAAATGATTGACATTGTTGTGCATCCGGAAAGCATTATCCATTCAATGGTTGAATTCGTCGATGGATCGATTCTTGCCGAAATGGCTGTACCGGATATGCGCATTCCAATTGCTTACGCATTAAGCTATCCAGAGAGGCTAAATGTCGGTGTAAAACCTCTGGATCTGCTGCAGGTTGGTAGGCTTACCTTTCTGCCCCCTGACGAACAAAAATTTCCGTGCCTCAAACTGGCTAAGGAAGCCTGCCGTGTCGGGCATACCATGCCCACCGTCCTTAATGCTGCAAACGAGGAAGCAGTTTATGCTTTTCTCAATCACCGTATAGGATTTTATGACATACCGCGGCTAATAGAGTCTGTTATGAACGAACACAGAATTGAACAGACGGGAAGCGTTGAGCAGGTCCTCAGTGTGGATGCCTGGGCTAGAAAAAGGGCTCAGGAAATTCTGAAAGAATGGGAAGTAAAAAGGAAATATTAGAAACCATGATGACCATCATATATGCAATTATTGTCCTGGGTGTTCTCATTTTCGTTCACGAGTTAGGTCATTTTCTTGTAGCCCGATGGTGTGGAGTACATGTCGAAAGGTTTTCCATCGGTTTCGGCCCTCCTATATTTGAGTGGACGAGAGGTGAGACCGAATATTGTATCGCCGCTATTCCCTTTGGTGGGTATGTAAAGATGCTGGGTGAAGAAAGCCTTGATGAAGTTAATCCATCGGATTACCACCGCAGTTTTCAATATCAGTCATCTGGTCGAAGAGCGCTAATTGTAGCGGCAGGACCTTTGTGTAACTTCTTTCTTGCGCTAGTTTTGTTTTTTGTGGTTTTTGTTTTTTCAGGAATTCCTACGTTGCTTCCTGAAGTGGGTAGTGTTGAGCCTGGCTCTCCGGCTGAACTGGCTGGCTTTAAGTCCGGTGATCTGATTATCCAAATCAACGAAAGAAAAATAGCCCAATGGGATAACCTTTCACAGGCCATCAAACAATGGAGGCCGGGAGACCCACCATTGAAAATAGTAGTTGATCGAGCTGGGGAGTTGATTGTACTGACTGTAGCCCCAGAAATTCGCGAAGTTAAAAATATCTTTGGTGAAGTAGTCAAAAGGCCGATAATTGGTATCACAGCTTCAGGTAGGGTGGAGCTGAGAAAAGTTAGCCTTTTGGATGCCTTTGTCCAGAGTTTTGTTCAGATGGTGTATATAACCAAGCTGTTTTTCCTGACCCTGGTAAAACTAATTCAAAGGATTGTGCCTTTTAAAACAGTAGGTGGGCCAATACTTATTGCTCAGATGGCAAAACAACAGGCGCAAGCAGGTTTTTTCCCCTTCATCCACTTCATAGCTTTGATAAGCCTGAACCTCGGTATTCTGAACCTTTTGCCTTTTCCTGCGCTTGATGGCGGCTATCTTGTGGTTTTTACGCTGGAAGCTATCACGCGAAGGCGGTTCCACCAGAAGGCAGTGGAGTGGGTTCAAAAGATTGGGTTTGCGCTGCTTATAGTGTTGATGGTTGCAGTCTTTTACAATGACTTGGTCAGGTTGTTCCCTTCGATTCCAGACATTCTGAGAGGCAAATGATAGTCCTAGCGGTTGATACTTCAATGACGTCCGGCACTGTGGGAATTGTCTATTTCAATGATGATAATGACCACGACGCGGTATTGTACGAAAGTGTGATACAGCGGGTTGATACTCACAACAAAAGATTGCTTC
Organism: Deltaproteobacteria bacterium; assembly: GCA_019309115.1. GTDB lineage: Bacteria > Desulfobacterota > Syntrophobacteria > Syntrophobacterales > Thermodesulforhabdaceae > JAFDGW01. The sequence goes on along the minus strand of JAFDGW010000002.1, from coordinate 3,691 downwards.
CAGAGGTGGACCGAGCCTTAAAAGCGACAGGGCTGAATTTGAAGGATGTGGATCTTTTCTGCGTGGGTATTGGCCCTGGAAGCTTTACGGGATTGCGAATAAGTGTGACAACCGTGAAATGCCTTGCATGGTCTCTCAACAAACCAGTAGTAGGTGTACCTTCACTGGACGCCCTGGCTGTGCCGTTTGCCTGGTCTCCTCTTTCCGTATGTCCACTGATTGATGCCAGAAAGAAGGAGGTGTACTGGACTGTTTTTAAGTGCAATGGAACAGGAGCGTTGAATAGGATATGCGATTACATGGTAAGTCCTCCAGAGGAAATCTTTAACACCAGCATTCTGGATGGCCCAACCATCTTTTGTGGAGATGGTCGGAAAGTTTTCAGGAGTTTTTTGATTAAAACTGGTTCTCAATTAGCCCGGGAAGCACCGCCCATTTTTGATTCCGTAAGAGCTTCGTCCATCGCGTTCCTTGGCTATCGCAGGTTCCGTAGAGGAAATGTTGACGATCCGTTAACCCTTGTGCCCCTTTATATTCGTCCATCTGGGGCAGAAATTAAAAATCCAAATATACGAATTCCGGGTTAAATGTCGGACATTTACCTAAGAGCTTTTGTTAGAATTGTAAGTCGCATGCTTCCTTCCAACCGCAGAAGGCTTATTCGAGTTGTGGCTAATCCTCTGTTTCCCGCAAAATTTTGGATCCGAAATTTAATAAAATTGTACAATACCACCAACATGTTAAATAGACCTAGAAGGTGGAGGCTTGTTCTTTTAAGAAGGCATCTAACTGAACGAGCCATTGCATTTGAAACGGTTCATGTAAATGTGGGATCGAAAGGTAGCACCGACAAAGGCGGGTCATACTGTATAAGATGCGGACGATGTTGTGAATTTGCAAGCGGGTTACCTGATTTTCCTCCAAATTCCCGGGTTCCTCAGAGGTGGCGGCAGATGTTTTCCCAGGGTATTGGTAAGGGGCATACTTTTTGTCCTTTTTTGTGGCAGGATAAGGCCAGTGGATGTGCCATTTGCGGTATTTACAATGAAAGGCCTATTGCCTGTCGTCGTTTTGAAAAGGAGGAATGCTTTTATTTAAGGGAACTTCCTGATGACCCTGTACCGTTAAGGCTCTTAAGGTTTCTTTAAACAACAGGGGAGGGATAAAATTGTCCTTCTGTTTGGGTATAGATTATCGTATTCGATGGCGCGTTGGGTTGTACCCAGTGCTTGTTATGGCACCACATGGTGGTCGAATTGAACCAGGGACATCGGAAGTTGCTGATATGATCGCCGGTTCTTCATTTTGGTTCTATGCTTTTGAAGGTATTATGGAAAATGAAAATTTTCTCAAGCTCCATGTACCAAGTACTTGTTTTAACGAAGAGTTTTGGTGTCGAATTGCAAAACAGGTAGATTACACGGTCAGTGTTCACGGGTTATCGGAACAAGAGGCGGTTGTGGTAGTTGGTGGAAAGGATGTGGAAGGAGCAACCTTATTAGAATCTATGTTGCGGTCAAAGGGATTCAAAATTTTGGAAAAACGTCGGAACGACATAAAGGGCTCACATCCGAAAAATGTTGTTAATCGTAACAGAAGTGGTATGGGAATACAGTTGGAGCTTGGTAGAAAGCTCAGGTTTGCTTCCAATGGTAGGATGTTTGCGCAAATAGTTGCGAATTTTTTATATGATCAAATGCGCATGTTCGTTAGCGAGGCAAAAAGATGATCCGCAAGGTTATATTGATGGCTTGTTTCCTGGCTGTTTTGGCGACGCCTTTGTTTAGTCAAGAAAATGTGGTTGTTGAGAAAAATCTATTTGCTCCGGATCGTAAACCACCAGCTATTCAAGAAAATTCTAAAACGGTCGATCATGGAACCTTTAATCCAGACGACATTCAGCTTGACGGGATCATCTATTTTCAGCATGAAAAGCGAGCTTTGGTGAGGCTTCGTAGGAATATTGGGGAATATCAAAAGGGTAATTACGTTGTACTTAAGGAAGGCGAATCCATTGGCCCTTACAAGGTTACAAAAGTTGGAAAGGCAAGTATTATTGTCAACTGGAAGGGTCAGGAGCAGGAGATACCATTGTATCAATCAGGGAAAATTGCGGCTCCACCTCCACCGTTACCTAAGGTGTCTGTGGTGAGTGATGAGGAAGTTGATAAATTAAAAGAATTTCCATCTCCCGAAGAATTCAAGAACTTGAGCCCGGAAGAAAAGGAAAAACTCGTAGAGAAGATGAGGAACATTTTTTTGATGCGTCTCAAACGGCGGAAGCTGGAAAAGAAATTGGGTGAGCCAGAAAGGGGTATGAAAGAAGATGCAAACGTCAAATGACATTGGGTTAAGAATCTGGGCTGGTTTTAATGGGACCGATTATAATGAACAAATTGATTGGCTTATCAATGAAATAGGGGTTGGTGGTTTTGTGTTGTTTCGTAGGAATATTGAGTCTTTGAAGCAACTCAAACACCTAACCTCAGAAATCAAAAAACATTATATAGACCGGCATGGTCGAACTCCTTTTATCGCGGTAGATCAAGAGGGAGGTACCGTCAGGCGCCTTCGCTTTCTCGGAACTCCTTCTGCTTATGACATGGCCTGTGGTGGAGAGATAAGTGTGTCTGCCGCCTCTTCGGAGACTGCTAAAGCACTTTGTACTTACGGTATAAACGTTAACCTTGCACCAGTTCTGGACAGGGTTTCGGATGTTAAAAAGCATTTTCTTTCCACCAGGTCTTTTGGCGGGGATAGCAAAAAAGTGGGGCGTTTTGGGGCCCTTTGGATTTCCCTTCATCAAAAACATGGCGTTCAATGTGTGGCAAAGCACTTTCCGGGATTGGGCCAAGCTTCTAAAGACCCGCATAACGACGCTTTGCAAATACTTTGGAATTCTCTCGATGACATGTGGGAAGACATTGCCCCCTTCGTTGAAGCAGTGCGTGCCGGTGTGTGGGGTATGATGGTTTCCCATGCCTGTTACCCAATGCTTGATCCCTACTATCCTGCATTAATGTCCACCGTTGTTTGCAGGGACTGGTTGCGTGAAAGGCTTGGCTTTCAAGGTTTGATAATTTCTGATGACCTGGACATGAAGGCCATAACCGAACACGTTCCGATTGATGAAGTGGCAAGAAGAACACTATTAGCAGGTGTTGATTGTTTGCTGATTTGTAATAGCACCGATCGAGCTGCTGAGATTTACGAAGTTTTGAAGGATTTTGTGTCTCAAGACAAAGAAGCTTGCCGTCGTCATGGGGAATCAATAACTAGAATTGAGAAGGCCATGCGTTGCATTGATGTAAAATCCCATTAGAGTGTTTCTTTCATCTTGTTTGGCGGTTCTTTATCGTGTAAATATAGCGAAGGTATTCGGATGCCTGGGTGGCGGAATAGGCAGACGCAAGGGACTTAAAATCCCTTGGGGCTTCGTCCCCGTGCGGGTTCGATTCCCGCCCCAGGCACCATTTATATTGTGTGCTTGTCTTAAATCTGCCCCTTTTTATCTTTTGCGGGCGGGAAGACCCCTTCCGTAAGGGAGGGGATGAAAGCCCGCAGGTGCGTTAGCACATTGAAACTAAACAACCGTGAATGTAAACTACAACTGCAGAGATGAAAACAAAAAGAGCAATAGTCCTAGAATTAAACAACTTGACAGAAGAACAGCAGATAATACTTGGACACC